>NZ_JBIVBR010000001.1:0-864388 GCF_044746165.1 Pseudomonas sp. NPDC086581
CCTCGTTGAAGCGGAGTTTCAGGGGTCGAGCGACATGGATGTCGCGAGAGCTGCGATGGGCCAGGGATGGCCCTTCGCAGCGGGCCCCTGAAACTCCGCTTCAACGAGGGAATTTTTCGCCTAAGCGAAAAACCGGATGTCCGGGGCAAGACCTTTGCCCACTTTGGGGCGTTTGCCAAAGTGGGTCGCCCGAGGGGGCGAAACACTATGCCTACGCGCACACCAAAGCGGCGCAGAAATACCGAACCCCAAGCAAGAGCATCGCGGAGTAGCTCCGCTCCTACGATGAAATTCCGTCGTTTGGGCGTGCCCTAACCCTAACCCTGGCTGCGCGCCCCGCCCCAGCCATCTCAGCCACCGCTGCTCTCCATCACCGCCCCCTTGAACACATCATCCAGCGGCACCTGGTAGCCGATGGCCAACCGATTGGTCTCATTGGCCATGGCCACCACCGCCATCAGCTCGCCAAGCATGGCATCGTCCATCCCCGCCTTGCGCGCCGCCGCGCCGTGAGAACCGATACAGTAATTGCAGTTGTTGGTCACGCTCACCGCGACGTAGATCAACTCCTTCACCAGCGGGTCGAGTTGCCCCGGCCCCATGACTTCCTTGAGGCTTTCCCATGTGCGCTTGAGGGTCTGCGGATGGTTGGCGAGGGCCTTCCAGAAGTTGTTGACCCAGTCGATCTTGCGGGTCGCCATGATGTCGTCGTAGACGGCACGGACCTCGGGGCTGGCTTCGGCGTACTCGATGAGCTGGAAGGACATGGGGTCTCCTAACGGAAAGGAATAAGAAAAGCAGAATTCAGAATTGGTAGGCGGGGCAAGCGATGGAGAAAGATAAGGCGCTTTCTCCCATCCCCGTCAAGGAATCAGACCCATGCAACGCCTCCCCGCCCTGCTCTTCGCCGCCGCCCTGTTGCCCGCTGCGAGCCAGGCTGCCCAGCCCGGCCTGTGGGATACCTACGCCAGCCTCAAGCAACACACTTTCGTCGACCTGACCCACTCGTTCGACAGCAACACGCCGCACTGGAAAGGCTTCGAACCCATGGGCCGCAAGACGCTCTACACCGTGGACAAGGACGGCTTCCAGGTGGAGCTGTACAGCCACGTCGGCCAGTGGGGCACCCACGTCGACCCGCCGGTGCACTTCCACAAGGGCTTGCGCAGCGTCGACCAGTTGGACGTGAAGGAGCAGTTCCTGCCGCTGGTGGTGTTCGACATCCATGAGCAGGTGACGAAGAACCCCGACTACGTGCTCACCCTGGCCGATGTGAAGGCCTGGGAGGCGAAGCACGGCAAAGTGCCGGAAGGCTCCTTCGCGGCGCTGCGCACTGACTGGTCCAAGCGCTGGCCGGACCAGGCGAAGATGCAGAACCAGGACGCCAAGGGCGTGGCGCACTATCCGGGCTGGAGCAAGGAGGCGCTGGTGTATCTCTACGAGACGCGCAAGATCACTGCATCGGGCCACGAGACCACCGACACCGATCCGGGTATCGCCACCAGCAAGGACGACTATTCGCTGGAGTCTTACATCCTGGGCACCAACCACTATCAGATCGAACTGCTCGCCAACCTCGACAAGGTGCCCGAAGCCGGCGCGCTGGCGGTGGTGAGTTTCCCGAAGATTGCCCAGGGTACGGGCTTCCCGGCGCGGGTGTTTGCCATCCTGCCCTGACTTGAACCTGTAGGAGCGAGCTTGATCGCGAACCAGCCCCTGCTGCGAAGCTGTTCGCGAGCAAGCTCGCTCCTACGAAGAGCATAAAAAAACGCGGCCCGAGGGCCGCGTTTTTTATGGCTGAAGCGCCGATCAGTGCACCAGGATCGAAGCCTTCTTCTGACGCACCTTCTCCGGGTTGATCAGGAAGCGCGCCAGCGCCGGCAGCAGCCACAGGGCGCCGAACATGTTCCAGAGGAGCATGAAGGTCAGCATCAGGCCCATGTCGGCCTGGAACTTGATCGCCGAGAAGATCCAGGTGGCGACGCCGATGGCCAGGCAGAGGCCGGTGAACAGCACCGCTTTACCGGTGGACTTCAGGGTCTCGTAGTAGGCCTCCTGCAGGGACAGGCCCTGGCGCAGGAAGGACTCCAGGCGGGTGTAGATGTAGATGCCGTAGTCCACGCCGATACCCACGCCCAGCGCGATCACCGGCAGGGTTGCCACCTTCACGCCGATGCCCAGGGTGGCCATCAACGCGTTGCCCAGCACCGAGGTGAGGATCAGCGGCAGCACGATGCACAGGGTCGCGGCGAAGGAGCGGAAGGTGATCAGGCACATCAGCGCCACGCAGATGTACACCAGGATCAGGATGGTCAGTTCCGAGTGCTTGATCACGTCGTTGGTGGCGGCCTCGATACCGGCGTTACCGGCGGCGAGCTTGAACTTCAGGTCATCCTTCTCGTTGGCCTTGGCGAAGTCCTGCACGACGGCCACGGCGCGGTCGAGGGTCTCGGCCTTGTGGTCGTTGAGGAACACCAACAGGGGCGCCAGCGAGCAGTTGCTGTTGAACAGGCCTTCGGCGCGGCTGATGGAGTTGTTCAGCACGTCCTGGTTGCGCGACAGCGACTCCCACTTCAGGTTGCCTTCGTTCATGCCCTTGATCATCTGCTTGGAGACGGTGACCAGGGAGATGGCCGACTGCACGCCCTGGGTGTTCTCCAGGCGCCAGGCCAGCTCGTCGATGGCGGACAGGGTCTTGTGAGTGGAGCAGCCTTCGGCCTCGGACGCCACCATCACCACCAGCACGTCGGAGCTGGTCGAGTAGTTGCGGATGATGAAGTCGTTGTCCAGGTTGTAGCGCGAGTCCGGACGCAGTTCCGGCGCTCCCTGGTCGAGGTCGCCGATCTTCAGGTGATGGCCCTGCCACATGCCGCCGGCGAACATCGCCAGGGCAATGACCACGGAGATCGGCGCCACCGACGGGCTGGCGAAGTTGGACAGCGCACGCCAGAAGGGATGGTCGCGCACGGCGTCTTCCTTGCTGCGCTGTACCGCCTTCTTGCTGATGCCGATGTAGGAAATGGCAACCGGCAGCAGGATCAGGTTGGTGAACACGATCACCGCCACGCCGATGGACGCGCCGATGGCCAGTTCGCGGATCACGCCGATGTCGATCACCAGCAGGGTGATGAAGCCCACGGCGTCCGCGAGGATCGCGATCATGCCCGGCAGGAACAGCTGGCGGAAGGTACGGCGGGCCGCCAGCAGCGGGGTTTCCGCGTCACTGGACTGCAGGGCGATACCGTTGATCTTCTGCACGCCGTGGGAAATACCGATGGCGAAGATCAGGAATGGCACCAGCATCGAGTACGGGTCCAGTCCGAAGCCGATCAGGTGCAGGATGCCCAGTTGCCAGATCACCGCCACCAGCGTGGTGGACAGTACGGCAATGGTGGAGCGCACGCACTTGGTGAACCACAGCAGCAGCACCAGGGTGATGACGAAGCAGATGCCGAAGAAGCCGACCACCATCAGCAGGCCATCGATCAGGTCACCGACCTTCTTGGCGAAGCCGGTGATGTGGATCTTCACGTTGGGGTTCTGCAGCTGGTACTTGTCGCGGATCTTCTCTTCCAGCTCATGGGAGAACTGGCGGTAGTCCAGCTTCATCAGCTTGCCCTGGTCCTTCGGGTCCGGGTAGACCTCCAGCAGCGGCACGTCGACGATGCTCGACTTGAAGTTGTTGGCCACCAGGCGGCCGATCTGGCCGGACTTGAGCACGTTGTTGCGCAGCAGGTCCAGGGCCTTGGCGGAACCGTCGTAGGTCTGCGGGATCACCTCGCCACCGGCGAAGCCTTCCTCGGTCACCTCGGTCCAGCGCACGCTGGGGCTCCACAGCGACTTCATGCCGGAGCGATCGACGCCGGGGATGTAGAAGACCTCGTCATGGATCTGCCGCAGCGTCTCCATGTATTCCTTGGTGAAGATGTCGCCATTCACCGCTTCCACCGAGATGCGCACGGTGTTGCCGAGGTTGGCCAGGTCGTTGCGGTGCTCCAGCATGTTCTGGATGAACGGGTGCTGCAGCGGAATCATCTTCTCGAAGCTGGTGGACGGGCGCACCTGCGTGGCCGACCAGGCGAGGAAGACTGTCACCAGCAGGCACGCGATGATCACGAACGGCCGGTGGGTGAAGATGATGCGTTCCAGGAAAGTCGCCTTGTCCTGTTGATGCTTGTTCAGAGCGTTCATTGCGGCTCCCCGGCTTATTGTTGTTCTGTCAGCTCGGCGCCGGTCGCCGAAGCCAGGTGGATACCGCCCTGGCCGACCAGGACCAGGTTGCCATTGCCGGCCGCGCTCACGCCCGCGAGGGACAGGCGGTCCGGACGGTTGACGACGCTGAAGCTCACGCCGTCGTCCTTGCTCTCCAGCACGCTGCCGCCATGGCCAACGACGACGATGGTGCCGTCATCCAGCAGGCTGCCTTCGGAGAGGCCGAACTCCAACTCGCCGCCATTGGCGGTGGGCAGGCTGACCTGCTGCCAGGTGTCGCCGAAATCGGTGGAGCGGAACAGGTGGCCGCGCAGGCCGTAGGCCAGGACGGTGCCGACCTGGGTAGTGCCGGTAGCGCCGAACAGCGAGCCTTCGTATGGGCCTTGGAGTTTCTCCCAGGTCTCGCCCCAGTCCTTGGAGCGGAACATGCTGCCCGCCTCCCCCACCACGAACAGGCCGGAATCCTTCACCGCCGTGATGGCGTTGAGGTGGAACTGGTCTTCGTTGTCCAGGCGGTCGCTGACATCTTCCCAGTGCTGGCCGCCGTCGGTGGTTTCCAGCAGCGCGCCATAGGCGCCCACAGCCATGCCGTGGTTCTCGTCCTGGAACCAGATGTCCAGCAGCGGCGCTTCGCGCTTGAGGTCCTCGAACTGGCGCACCCAGGTGGTTCCGCCATCGGTGGTGGCCAGGACCTGGGCGTCATGGCCAACGGCCCAGCCCTTCTTGTCGCTGATGAAGAACACCGAGGTCAGCAGCTGGCGGGTCGGCACGGTGGCCTGGGTCCAGCTCTTGCCTGCGTCATCGGAATAGAGGATGTGCCCGTGATCACCCACCGCGACCAGGCGCTTGCCGGCATGGGCAACGCTCAGCAGCAGGCTGCTGGAGGCCTTGGCGGAAATGATCGAGTTGGAATCACTGACGGCGTCCGTTGCGGCAACCGCATGCAGCGGAGCCAGGGACATCATCAGGAAGGAAAACGCGCCGAGCAGGGAAACCGTCTTGCGCGACATCGGGAAGGAGCTTCGCACTCCCGACACGGGCTGCTCGCTCGAAGTGCGCCGCAGGGGCTCACGCATATGCCTTTACCTCTTTTTCTTATGCAGGCGGTATGTAGTTTCGGGGTATATAGCCAGCCTTTTCCGGGGCTGACAATTAACGGCACGTTATCTTTTGTTAAGCCCTGGGCGCCTCACTCGAAAGGATGAGTGCTTTTTGCTATCTCAGCCGAAAGGTGCGCCGTCAGGGGCTCGCAGCGGGTGAAGTGGTAACACTTCTAGAGTCTGTCAGAGCGCGTCCGACAAGAGTTTCGATAACCCATGAAGCAGCTCGCCGAGACGCAGAACCTCTTTTGTAGGAGCGAGCTCGCTCGCGAACAACTCAACCGGTAGCTCCACCGTTGGGCGGGTTCGCGAGCAAGCTCGCTCCTACAGGCTTACCGGAAGCCCATAAAAAAGCCCCGCCGAGGCGGGGCTTCTTCGTTCAGGCAACCGACTCAGCGGGTGCCGCGGCGACGCAGGGCGGACGGGCTGAAGTAGGAGTCGTCCGGCACGGCCTGGCCGAAGTCGATGGTGCTCGGCTCTTCGTTGTCCAGGTTCTGTACGTGGTAGCGACGGGCCTGCAGGTCGTGGAAGGTATCCAGAGCGGTCCAGGTGGTGGGCAGCTCGTAGTAGTTCTTCAGGTAGGCCAGCGAAACACGCCACAGCTCGCCGCGACCGTCGTACTGGTCGACTTCTGCGGCGCCCCAGCTGTCTTCGTCCAGGAACAGCACGCGCTTGGAGTAGATGTGGCGCGAGCCCGGTTTCAGGGTGCCTTCGACGATCCACACGCGGTGCAGTTCGTAGCGGGTGTATTTGGGGTTCAGGTGGCTGGGGGTCAGCAGATCCTTGTACTTAACCTCAGGGCTGGAAACCTTGTAGTTGTTGTACGGGATGTACATTTCCTTCTTGCCGATCAGTTTCCAGTCGTAGCGATCGGGCGAGCCATTGAACATGTCGGTGTCGTCGGCGGTACGCAGGCCGTCAGCGGCAGCAATCGGAGTGTCGTAGGCCAGGTTCGGCGCACGGCGCACGCGGCGTTGGCCGGCGTTGTAGCCCCAGGCCTGACGCGGCTCCTTCACCTGGTCCAGGGTCTCATGGACCAGCGCGGCACCACCTGCCAGGCGAGCCGGGCTCTTGGTGAACGACAGGTAGTAGAACAGCAGGTTGTTCAGGTCCGAGAAGCTCTTGCCCTGGATGTAGTACTTGAACAGTGCTTCCTGCTGCGAGGTCACCAGCGAGTAGTCACCGTTGCGCTGCACCGCCACTTCCGAGGCGCGACGCACGACGTAGGTGCCGCGGTAGCGGGCAATGTGGTTCCACACCGCTTCCACGCCGTTCTGCGGGATCGGGAACGGGATGCCGCCGAAGGCATCGACGAAACCGTTGCCGCCCTCGGCCAGCTTGGCGCTGGTGGCGTTCTTGAAGGTGTTGTCATAGACCCACTGCGGCGCGGAACCACTGCGACGGCTCGGGTAAACCGGCATCTGGAAGGTGTCCGGGTAGGTGGCGAAAAGCGCCAGGGTGCCTGGGGTCAGGTTGGCCTTGTACTGGTCCAGGTTCGCCTTGGTGATGGTGTACAGCGGCTTGTCGGCGGCGAACGGGTCGATGTGGTGCTGGCCCGGCTTGTAGCCGGCCGGCGCCTGGGTGATGCCACCGGCCCATGCCGGGATGGTGCCGGCGGCGTTACCGGCCTTTTCCGCGCCCAGCGGGGTCAGGCTCGACTGCAGCTTGGCCGCGTCCTGCGGGGAAACCGCTGCCAGGGCGCTGCCGGCCGACAGGGCCAGGGCCACTGCGGCGCCAACCAGGGTACGCATGTTGCGCATGTTGCTTCTCCGTGAGGTGTGCGCGGCGGGTACTTCCGGACCCCGCCGCGCGGCTTTCGTAGGATCTGTTTGCGTTAGAACGAGTACTTGACGTTGAAGCCCACGTTGTCGCGGTCGCGTGCGGCGTTGTTCTGCCCGGCGCCGTAGAACTCGGTGTATTGCAGCTCGGCTTCCAGGGCGTTCAGGTAGGTCGCCTTGACGCCCAGCGTGTAGGCCTTGCGGCCTTCGATGAAGTTGCCGGTCTGGTAGGAGTTGCCTTCGAAGTCGTCCTTGTAGACGGCGTAGGGCGAGATGTTCACGCCGGCGAAGACGTCGTTCCAGGTACCCGACAGCAGCAGGGTGTAGCCGTAGGCGTTCTTGTTCACCTGATCGTCGCGGTCGTAGCCGGAGATGTAGGCGCCGTTGCTGCGGCCGGAGTAGTAGCGGGTGCTGCCGTCGTACGCGGTGTACTTCAGGTCGCTGCCGCGCAGGTGCTCGGAGGCCAGCTCCGCCACGCCCATCAGCGAGTCGAAGGACAGGGACGGGCCGAAGTTGTAGATGGTGCCCAGCGAGGTGTTGAAGGCTTCGACACGCTCGTAGTTGTGGATCTGGTCGCTCATCGAGACCTGGCCGCCACCGATGTTCACGGACTTGCCGCTGGCCAGCCCCGGAGCCTGGACCAGCAGGTCGCCGAGCAGGTCGTTGGTGGTGGCGATGCCAATCGGCAGATTCGGACGGTAGGCCAGTTCACCGAACACCGAGGCATCGCCCACGGTGGTGTTGAAGCTGAAGCCGTACATGCGGATGTTCTCGACGTACTCGCGACGGGCATTGACCTGGTTGGCCACGTCCACCGAGGTCGCGCCATTGACCAGGCTCAGTACCTGGCCGGCCAGGGCGTTGCCGCCGCCGGCCGCGCTCACCAGTTGGTCGTACGAGCTGAAGCCGCCGATGCCGGCCAACTGGTCGAGGTTCACGCCGGCGTAATCGCTGTTCAAGTCGGCGTAGATGGTCGGCTCTTTCGAGTGGTAGTTCACGAAGTAGAAGCCGAACTCGGTGGAGTTCAACTCTTCGGCCACGTAGTGGAAGGCCACGCCGAACTGACCATCGTTCTTGGCGTTGATGTCCTTGCCGACGTTGGCGACCTTGAACACGCCATTGGAGTCCAGGTAGCTGGTGCCCTGCAGGCCGCCCACATGGGCTGCGGAAAGCTGCGGGTAGAGGGTCTGGAACAGCGGATTGGAGAGCGCGCCCACGGTGGTATAGGCCGTGTTGCCGCCGTCGGCGAACAGGTCGGTCTCGGAGAAGAAGGTGCCGACCGGGTCGATGCGGGTCTCCTTCCAGTTCCACTGGTAGAAAGCGTCCATCGACAGGTTGTCGGTGAGGCCGATGTTGAAGCTCGCGGCTTCAACCGGCATCAGTACTTCCTTCAGCTCAGAGCCCGGCAGGCGGAACTTGGCGGCATCCACCGGATTGGTGGTGTTGACGCCACCACGGTAGAAGATGCCCTCGCCCCAGTTGAACACCTGGCGGCCCAGGCGCGCGGTCAGCGGGTGGTCGGCCACGTCCCAGTTGCCGTAGACGTAGGCATCGAGGATCTCGGCGCGGTTGCCGGCGGCGTCGCGGGTCTCGCTGGTGAAGCGGTCGCTGTTGGGGTAGGTCTGGCTCGGCTGCGCCGGATGGTTGTTGTCGTAGTAGTCATTGCGCTTGTCCATGATCTGGGTGTCATAGAAAGCCGAGCCACGTACGAACAGGCCGTAGTTCTTGTAGGTCGCTTCCAGATCGGAAGTGATCTTGTACACCTCGGAAACCAGGCCGGTGTCGAAGTTGCGGTTGCCGTCGTTGCCGTTGATGTCGTTGTTGGTCTTGTCCTGACCCTGTACGCGCCACAGCGAGCCGTAGGAAACGGTGCTGTCCAGCGAGCCGGTCACCTCGTTGTCGAGGAAGCTGAACTCGACGGCGGTCGCCGGGGCGGACATCAGCAAAGGCAGGATGCCTGCCAGGGCGAAGCCCGCACGAGCAGGCGCATAACGCAAGACAGGCTTGCGAACTGGGATTTCCATTAGGACTCACTCCATGGACTGATCATTCTTTGGCGGTGCCGCCACTGCGGGCGGTTCACCGTTTTCAGCCGTTATTCCACGGCCTTGTTGTCGTCGATCTGAAGGAAACTCCCCCAAGGTGCTCGACACGCCTCCCGCCCCATCGGACGGGCAAAGGCTAAGCGGGGTCCGGCGGTGCAACCCCAGTGCCAACAGCACCGATGTATCCGGTTCTGCTTACAAAAAATAAAGAATCTGCGCGCTACTTTTTGTGACTGGTCGTTCACTGATCAAATCAAGTGGCCGATTGCGCCATTTGCGATCCAGGATGGCGCAATCGGCCCCTGAAGGCGCGACGCAGACACATCGGCGTTTTTTGCCCAATATCACAAAGCGATAAGAATGATATCGATTAATTTCGATAGGTAACAAAAAGGTGTTACCAATCAAAGTTGGTAACACCTTTTCGTCAGTGCAATGCGCCCCTGGAACGGGGCGCGGCGGGTGTGTTAAGCGAGGCTCTTGCTGACCACTTCGTATACATCGCTGGACAGCTCGCCAGACGCGAGGATGCGTTCCAGCTCAGCTTTCATCTGCACCTGGCGCGCCGGCGAGTACTTGCGCCAGCGGGTCAGCGGAGTCAGCAGGCGCGAGGCGATCTGCGGGTTGAGCGCGTTGAGGGTGATGATCTGGTCGGCCAGGAAGCGGTAGCCGGCGCCGTCCGCGCGGTGGAAGTTCACCGCGTTCTGGTTGGCGAAGGCGCCGATCAGCGCGCGGATCTTGTTCGGGTTCTTCAGGGTGAAGGCCGAATGCTTCGTCAGCTCCTGCACGCGCTCCAGTCCGCCCGGCAGGGTGCAGCCGGCCTGGACGCTGAACCACTGGTCCATCACCAGCGGGTCATCCTTGAAGTAGTCGGCGAACATCGCCAGTGCGTCGGTCTTCTCTTTCTCGAAGGACGAATTGACCAGCACGGCCAGCGCGGTCAGGCGCTCGGTCATGTTGTCGCAATCCTTGTACTGCTCCTGGCAGGCGGTGAGCACTTCGGCCTTGCCGCTCTGCATGAGATAGGACAGGGAAATGTTCTGCAGGCTGCGGCGCGCGATGTGGCTCGCCTCGGCGACGTAGGCGGTGTCGCGGGACTGCTTGCGGTTGGCTTGGTAACGCTCCCACAGCTGCTCGTGCAGTGCCGCACCGATCTGCTGGCGGGCGAACTCGCGGGCGGTGTGGATGGCCTCGACGTCCGCCACTTCGCTGATCTCGGTGAGGTACGCCTCGCTGGGCAGCGAGAGCATCTCGGCGACCATGGCCTGGTCCAGACCGGTGTCCAGCAGCAAGGTGCGGAAGGCGGTGATCAGGCGATCATCCAGGACAAGCTTCTCGCCACGCTGGTGCTGGCCAATCAGCTCCTGCAGGACCTGCACGGACAGCTGCTGGCCGGCTTCCCAGCGATTGAAACCATCCTCGTCGTGCTGCATGAGGAACATCAGCTGGTCGCGGTCGTAGGGGAAGCTCAGCTTCACCGGCGCGGAGAAACCCCGCAGCAGCGACGGCAGCGGCTTCTCGGCGAGGCCGACGAAGGTGAAGGACTGTTCCGCCTCGGTGACCTGCAGCACGCGATCGCTACCGTGGCCGTGTTCTTCGCCCTTCAGGCGCAGCGAAAGGGCATTGCCCAGCTTGTCGATCAGGCCCATCTGCACCGGGATGACGAAAGGCTGCTTCTCGCTCTGCCCCGGCGTGGCCGGGCAGCTCTGGCGGAAGGTCAGGGTGTAGCTCTGCGCCGCCGCGTCGAAGCTCTCCTCCACCGCCAGGCGCGGGGTGCCGGACTGGCTGTACCAGCGCTTGAACTGGGTCAGGTCAACGCCGTTGGCGTCCTCCATGGCCTTGACGAAGTCGTCGCAGGTCACGGCCTGGCCGTCATGGCGCTCGAAGTACAGGTCGGTGCCCTTGCGGAAGCCCTCGGCGCCCAGCAGGGTGTGGATCATGCGCACCACTTCCGAACCCTTCTCGTAGACGGTCAGGGTGTAGAAGTTGGAAATCTCGATGAAGGAATCCGGGCGCACCGGGTGCGCCATGGGGCCGGCGTCCTCGGCGAACTGGTTGGTGCGAAGGAAGGCCACGTCCTCGACGCGCTTGACGGTGCGCGAGTTCATGTCGGCGGAGAACTCGCTGTCGCGGAACACGGTGAAGCCTTCCTTGAGCGACAGCTGGAACCAGTCGCGGCAGGTCACGCGGTTGCCCGACCAGTTGTGGAAGTACTCGTGGGCGACGACGCCTTCAACACGCTGGTGCGCGGCGTCGGTCGCGGTCTCGGCTTTGGCCAACACGCAGCTGGAGTTGAATATGTTGAGGCCCTTGTTCTCCATGGCGCCCATGTTGAAGTCGTTGACCGCGACGATCATGAAGATGTCCAGGTCGTACTCGCGGCCGTAGACCTTCTCGTCCCAGCGCATCGAGTTCTTCAGGCTGTCCATGGCGTGCTGGACCTTGTCGATGTTCTCCGGCTCGACATAGATGCGCAGGGTGACTTCGCGCTCGCTCATGGTGGTGAACTGGTCTTCCACGCACCAGAGGTCACCGGCGACCAGGGCGAACAGGTAGGCCGGCTTCTTGAACGGGTCCTGCCAGGTCGCCCAGTGGCGGCCGCCCTCTTCCGAGCCGCTGGCCACCGGGTTGCCGTTGGACAGCAGCACCGGGTACTGGTGCTGCTCGGCCGACAGCGTGGTGGTGAAGCTGCTCATCACGTCCGGGCGATCGAGGTAGTAGGTGATCTTGCGGAAGCCCTCGGCCTCGCACTGGGTGCAGAACATCTTGCCGGACTTGTACAGGCCCTCCAGCGCGGTGTTGCTTTCCGGGTGGATGCGCACGGTGCTGTCGACGGTGAAGGTCTTCGCCGTCGGCTGCAGGGTCAGGTGGTTCTCGTCCTGCTGGTACTGGCCGGCTTCGAGGGTCTGGTCATCCAGCGCCAGCGACAGCAGCTCCAGCTGCTGGCCGTCGAGCACCAGCGGCGGCAAGCCGTCGCCGCGCTCCGGATTGCGGCGCATCACCAGCTGGGCGTGGACCAGGGTGTGGTCCTCGTACAGCTCGAAGGTCAGGTTGGTCTCGTCGATCAGGTACTCGGGCGCCTGATAATCCTTGAGGTAGATGACTTTCGGTTGCTCGGTACGCATGGCTTTTGGCCCCTTGGAAGGCGGCAGGCAGGATGGGCCGGCCGGAGGAATACTGACTCTAGCGATTGGAAACGGCGCGGGCGAGTCGCAAGACGCATCTATCCGTAGATGCATCTCTCACTAGATGCGAGCTCTGGGCCGAAAATTCAATGCAGGTTCGATCAGGCGCTGATGGCCAGCTGGTACGCGGTGAATTTGCGCACGTTGATCACGCCGGTATCGAATATCAGGTACTGGCCCTTGATACCCTGCAGGGTACCCTCGACCACCGGCGTCTTGTCCAGATCGAAGCTGGTGATCTTGGCCAGGTAGGCCTCCACCGGGTAGCTGATCTCGATGGGTTGCACGTCGATCACCGGCTGGATCGCCTGCAGGCCGAAGCGCTGCTGCAGGGCGACGATGCCCTCGGCGCAGGCGTCGAATATCTGCTCGCGGATGGCTATCAGGTCCAGCGGCTCGGCTTCGCCCTTGAGCAGTGCGCGCCAGTTGGTGCGGTCGGTGACCTGGCTGCGCAGCAGGTCCTCGACGAAGCCGGACTGCTGGCGGGTCGCCACGCGCATGATCGGCAGCGCCTGGCGCGCGCCCTGGTCGATCCAGCGGGTCGGCACCTGGGTGGCGCGGGTGATGCCCACCTTGGCCCCCGAGGAGTTGGCCAGGTAGACCACGTGGTCGGTCATGCAGAAGCGCTCGCCCCACTCCGGCTCGCGGCAGGAGCCGTCCTCGAAGTGGCACTTCTCCGGGCTCATGATGCAGCTGTCGCATTGAGCCAGTTTGGTGAAGCACGGGTAGCAATAGCCTTGGGCAAAACTTTTCTTCGTCTTGCGCGAGCAATGACTGCAGAAGATCTCACCCAGGTATTCCAGCCGCACGGTCTTGCCAATCAGCGGGTTTACCGGAACCTGCACGTCGCCCAGGCGGAAGGCGTACTGTACGGGGCTTTCCAGGCGCGCCGACATCTTGCTCAGGGCGCCGCGTCCAAGCTCCTGCATCAGTGCAGCGAATTGGAGGAGAAGAGGATGTTCGGGATCGGCTCGGCGTGGGACTGGCACTCCTGCGGGCCCATGTAGCCGGTGCGCTGGTCCTCGGGCAGGTTGTCCATCTCCCAGGCGATCATGGCCTGCAGCGACAGCTCCTTCTGTTCCACGGACAGCTTGCGGCCGTCGGGCCATTTGCCGATTTCCACGGCCAGCTTGAGGCTCTCGTAGATTTCGGGGGTGATGTTCTGGATCATTTCGGCGAAGGACGACATGGGCCGGCTCCTGCAGGGGAAAAACGAAGCCGGCATTCTACCGGGCGAAAGCCCCGCGCGCACGAACACTGGTCAATTGGTAACGCCGCGGTATCCCTGTAGGAGCGAGCTTGCTCGCGAACCGCCCAGCTCCGCAGTGCCCGGCGAGCTCGTTCGCGAGCAAGCTCGCTCCTATGGGCTTGGCGTCAGACGCTGCGGCGCCGCGCCAGCAGCCCACCAATCAGGCCGCTCAGGCAACCCGCCACCAGTCCGCCAACGTGGGCGCCGTTGGCGATGGAGCCGAACCCGAGCAGGTCGATCACGCCCGACAGGCACACCAGCAGCCAGATCAGCATCATCGCCACCACGCCCTTGGGCAGGTGGTAGGCCGGCGTCGGCGCCATGCGCTGGAAGATCCAGCAGTGGCCGAGCAGGCCATAAAGCACGCCGGACAGCCCGCCGAACAGGCTCGGCCCGCTGAAGCCGTACTGCACCAGGTTCGACACCAGGCCGAAGCCCAGGCTCAGCCCCAGCAGCATCCAGGCGCCCTGGCGATACTCGATGCGCCGGCCCAGCTCCCAGTACCACATGGCGTTCATTGCCAGGTGCAGCCAGCCGAAGTGGATCAGCATGGGCGTGAACAGGCGCCACCACTGCCCCTGCGCCAGCGAGTCGGACAGCGGATAGAACAGCGCACGGTCCTCGCCGACCATCTGGAAATTCTGGAAGGTGAACCAGCGCAGCGTCTCCGGGGAGGTGCCCAGCAGGGTGATGGCCGCCACCACGAAGGTCACCAGCAGCACCGCCGCCGTCATGCGGCTCATCTTCAGTTGCCGGACGAATCCCGGCCCGCGGCGCTGGGGCTCGGCCTGTACGGCGAACTGCGGATCGCCCTGCGGATAACGCTCGTAGAGCGTGCGGACCTGCTCCGCCAATTGCGCGTTGGGCACCCAGAGCACTTGTTCGCCGGATTCCTCGCTGACCCGGAACGGCACGTTCAGCCGCTGCAGCAGGGTGACGAACTGCCCGAGGTCGACCGACGTGGGCAGTCGCATTGCTTCAATCGCGCTCACTCATCGCCCCCCGGACGCTTCACATCCACCCAAACGAACTTGTTGCGGTCCAGCCGCGTTTCCTCGTCCAACCGGTAGGCCGCGAGCTTGCCATACATCACCGCGCTGTAATCCAGGCAGGCGAGGTTCGGGCGGATCGGCGCGGGGGTGCCGCGCCGCCAGTAGTGGCCGACGAACAGCAGCGGTTCGTCGGCGCCGTAGGTCAGCAGGCGCGACTTCTGCTCCTCGCTCAGGCGCTCGCTGGCCACCTCGTCGGGCAGCGCATCGGGCTGGAACACGATGTCGCCGTAGGTTTCCGGCGCGCGGTCCTCCTCCCAGAACTTGGTGCGGAAGAAGGCACGGGTGAAACCGTCGCTGCCGGTCAGCGTCAGGCCGTTGGGCAGGCGCATGTCAGTGCCGCGCAGCAGGCGGTCGCAGGCCTGCTGGGCAAAGCTGCCCGGTTCGGCGGTGGCCATGAGGAAGGCTTCGTCGATGCGCCCGTCAGGGAACTGCTGGCGCAGCGCGTCGATCACGTCGTGGTCCCAGCAGGCGTGAACCATGCGGAAACGCCCGGAATCGAGAAACAGCGGCATCTCCTGGAACCAGCCGAGGAAGTCGCGCCAGTCCGCCGGGTGACCTTCGAACTGCTCCAGCGTCTCGCGGATCAGCCGGGCGTGGCGCGGCGTGTGCTCGCGCACGTACTGGCGGCCACTGCCTGGCGCGGCGGGCGTGGACCAACCGAGCGCGTTGAACTCATGGTTACCCATGATGCACAGCGCCTCGCCGGCAGCGACCATGTCGTGCACCCGGTGCAGCGCCTCGCGGATGCGCGGGCCACGGTCGATGAGGTCGCCCAGGAACAGCGCCTGACGCCGCGCATGTCGCCACACGCCGCCTTGCGAGCGGTAGCCGAGACGCTCCAGCAGGTGGTCGAGGGTGTGCGCGCAGCCGTGGATATCACCGATCAGGTCATAGCCGCGTGCGGGGTCGAGTTCCATCACTCGCTGCTCCCGAGGCGGCTGCCCCAGCCCAGCTTGGTCCTGCAGACCTCGTAGTAGTTGTGGTCGATGGGGTGGATCAGGCGCAGCTTCTGCGGCTTCTTGCTCACCGTGACGGTGTCGCCCGGCGCGCAGGTGAAGTGGTTCTGCCCATCACAGGAAATCTGCGGGTAGATCTGCATGTTCGGCGAGACGACGATCTTCAACTCGCTGTTGCCGTCCACCACGATGGGCCGGCTGGACAACATGTGCGGGTACATCGGCACCACCACGATGGCATCCAGCTTGGGATGCATGATCGGCCCGCCAGCGGACAACGCGTAGGCGGTAGAGCCGGTCGGGGTGGCGACGATCAGGCCGTCGGCCTTCTGGCTGCAGACGAACTGGCCGTCGATGTACAGCTCGAACTCGATCATCCGCGTGGACTTGCCGGGGTGCAGCACAACGTCATTCAGCGCATCGCCCTGGCCGATGGATTCGCCGTGGCGGCGCACCAGCGCGTCGAGCAGGAAGCGACTTTCGACGATGTACTGGCCGCCGAGCACTTCGGCGACCTTGGTCTCCAGCTCATCAGGGCGGATATCGGTGAGGAAGCCCAGGCTGCCGCGGTTGATCCCCAACACCGGCACCTTGTGCCGCGCCAGGGCGCGGGCGGCGCCAAGCATGCTGCCATCGCCGCCGACCACGATCACCAGGTCGCAGATCTCGCCCATGATCTTTCGCGAGCAGGTCTGCAGGCCGTGGCCCGGCAGGACCTCGGCGATGGTGTCCTCGAGTATCACGTGGAGGTGGCGCTCGGTGAGAAATTTCTTCAGCCGACGGATGGTTTCCAGAACCTGGGTACTGCCCAGGCGGCCGATGATGCCGATATTGCGAAAGGGTTCCATGGGACTCCGGACGGCGTTGCGCTACTCGAATGGCGGAATTATGGGCGAAAGGCGGAAGCAGCGGCAAACCGCAGCGTGGCCGGAGCGGGTGTGTAGCGGCTAGGCTTGGGGCATGACCGACTTCACCGCCCTGCTCGACGAGCTGCTGATCGACCTGCGCCAGCCTCAGGTGCGCGACCTCGCCTGGACGCTGCTCTCCCCGCCCCTGCTGCAACCCGGCAGCCCCGCGCTGCGCCACCCGCTGAGCGCCAGTCGCTGGTACTCGCAGCCTCGACTCCTGGCCGACTGGCTGCGCGAACAGGAGCGCTCGCCAGGCGAACTGCTGGCGCAGCTCGAATCCGCGCCGCACCAGCGTCTGGGCCGTTATTACGAGCGTCTCTGGCAATACGCCCTGGAGCAGGCGCCGGACCTGCACCTGCTGGCCGCCAACCTACCTGTGCGCGACAACGGCCAGACCCTCGGCGAGCTGGACCTGCTACTGGAGGATGACGACGGCCTGCATCACCTGGAACTGGCCATCAAGCTCTACCTCGGCCCCAGCGACGACGGCCCCGACTCCTGGCTCGGGCCGGGAGCCGAAGACCATCTGCTGCGCAAGATCGAGCACTTCTACCAGCACCAGTTGCCGCTCTCCTCCACCGTCGAGGGGCTTGCCGTGGTGCGCGAGCACAGCGACGCAGAACCGTCACCCGGCCTCTGGCTCGGCGGCTACCTGTTCTACTCCTGGCCGACGCCCTGCCCGCCGCCCGCGGGGGCCAGCGACAACCACCGGCGCGGTCGCTGGCTGCACCGGCGCGCCTGGCCCGCCTACCAGGCGCAGCAGCCGGGTGGCTGGCAGGCGCTGTCGCGCAAGGGCTGGCTATCCCCGGCCGCCGAAGATGAAAGTTGGAGCGCGCAGCGCTTCGCCACCTGGTTGGCCGAACTGCCGGAAGACGGCTTCCCGCAGATGTTGGTGCGCATGGAGTTCCACGAAGGGCGCTGGCGGGAGCAGGAACGCCTGTTCCTAGTGGGTGATCGCTGGCCACGGGTGCACAGCGGCTATTCGCGCTGAGCAGCCAGCGCCTTCAATTGCTCATCAAGCGCCCGGCGCCCCTGCAGACCGCCGCTGTGGATGGCAACGATGCGGGCACCGCGCGCAATGCGCCCCCCCACGATCTCACCGTGCAGCGCCAGCAGCAGCTTCCCGGTGTACAGCGGCTCCAGCGGCACGCCGCACTCGGCTTCGGTCGTGAGGATAAAGCGCGCCAGTGCCGGGTCGATCCGCGCGAAGCCGCCACGGCTGGCATCCAGCAAACGGTATCCGCTATCGCTTGCGCCACTGTCCCGTAATAGCCCGGGCACCTGCGCCTCGACACCGTGCCCAGGCGGCACCGCCAGGGCGCCGACCACCGGGTGCGCGCCACCCTCGCCGAGCACCAGGCCGGCCAGGGTCGTACCGGTGCCACAGGCCACCCAGAGCTGCTGATAGTCCTCCCAGCCAAGCGCCCCGAGTTGCCCGCGAATCTGCGCAATCAATGGTGAGCAGCCCTGCGCACCGGCAAGGCCCCCACCGCCTTCGCCTACCGGCAGCAACTGGGGATAGCGCTCGCGCCAGGGTGTCCAGAAATCCGCTTCATGACGTCGGCGATAACCACCGTAGCCGAGCCAGTGGAGCTGCATACCGAGCTGGCGCAGGTCTGCCACCGTGGGATTGTCCTGCTCGTCTCCGCGCAGCAATCCGACCGTCTCGAAGCCGAACCGAGCACCGGCTGCCGCTACCGCGTGCAGGTGATTGGAATGGGCGCCGCCCAGGGTCATCACGCCGTTCAGGCCCAGGTCGGCGGCTTGCTGGAGATAAGGGGCGAGCTTGAACCACTTATTGCCGGAGACCCGCGCGTCCACGAGGTCCAGGCGCAGCAACGCCAGCTCGACGCCAGCGCAGTCGAGCCAATCGAGGTGGACACGTTGCAGGGGTGCTAAGGGGCGCCAGTCGGGGAACCGCACGGCGTCCCGATCAGCCGGTGGTGACGCTGCGCAGTCGACCGGCCGTCTTGTGCCGGGAGCAGCAGTTGCTGTCGCCTTCGACGAAGCGGCCGGGTGTTTCCACGCGGTCGATGGGCATGGCGCAGCGCTCGCCGTTGGACAGCCGTCCTTCGCAGGCGGGTTGCTGGTAGTGGGCGAGCCAGCTGCGGTACTGGTCCTCGGCGACGAAGCACTTGGCCGCGGCGTAGGCCATGGGGTTTTCCTGGTAACGGGCGACATCCTGCAGCGACAGGGTCAGATGACCGGCGCCGGGATGGTACACCACGAAGATCACCCCCATGCTGGCCAAGCGCTCCAGCATCGAACCATCGGCCGCCTTGGCCGCCAGCGCATCCAGTTCCAGGCGCAAACCCTCGGCGCCCTGCTGCAACTGCCCGGCGAGCTCGCGCAACTGGGCGGTTTCCTCGCGCAGTTGCTCGGCTTCCGTGCGCAATTGCCGATTCTCCTGCTGCAACTGCTGGTCCAGTTCGTTGCGGTAGCCCAGCTCGACGTCACGGACGGAAATCTGTTCCTTGTAGCGAGCCTCCAGGCTGGCCAGGCGGGTGCGGGACTCTTCCTCGATCTGCTGGCGCAGTTGCTCCAACTCGTCGCGGCCGCTTTCTTCGATATGGCGCAACTGTGCGGTCAGCTCCTCGCGTCCGCGCTGGAAACCATTAGCCTGGCCATCCAGTTCACGGCGCAGGCCGGCATTGATCTCTTCCTCACGCTTCAGGCCTTCGCGCAACGCGGCGAGCTCAGCCTGCAGCACCTTGACCTGCTCCTGCGCGCCGAGCTTCAGGCGACTGAGCTCCTGTTCATGCTGCTGGCTGATCTGCGACAAGCGGGCTTCATGCTGGCCGAGCAGTTCGGCAGTCTTCTGCTGGTGCTCCTCGAGCATCGCTCGGGCCAGCTTTTCGGCCTCCTCGCGGGATTCCTCGGCGGGGGCATACCACCGGTGTTCGTCGGCCATCTGCAGGCGCGCGAGCTCCACGGCGGCAGGTTCTTCTTCCACCAGTACGCCGAGGTTATTGCGCTTGATAGCTTCGCGCAGCTGCACCAGATGGTTCTGCGCAGCATCGAGGGTGGGATCCCACAGGTGCATCTGGTGCCAGGACACCGGGCACTGGCTGCGACAGGCCAGGCGGATAGGCCCGGCACCCATGTCGGGACCGCGACCGGCGCGATCGGCCAGGTTGCGCAGCGGCAGGTTCCAGCCTCTGTCGGCTTCGCCCTTCTCGTCGAAGTCCAGATAGAAGAACACCACCGCCTTGACCAGCAGGCGCGGGTTGATCAGCACATAGGCGAGCTGCATCTGCTGATCGGCGTATTCCGGCATCTGCACGACGTTGTCGAGCAGCGCCTCGAATTCGGGGTAGAGCATTTCCCTGCAGACGCCACGGTCGTTGAAGAAGACCACGGCTTCCACCATTTGAGGCTTCTTCTGCATGCTCATCGATTGACCTCTGGGCTGGTGCGGGAGGAAGTCTAAAAAAGGGTCTGTCAGAAATGCAGCACCCAGACAGCGGGAAAATCCCGACATCCGAGCAAGTCTAGGGGAATTAATGTCGCAGGCAATGTGACTCGGTTGGCACCCGCCCCGGCGGTCTCGCCGGGCGGTTAACTGGCTGGATAATTCTGTGACGCGGTTGGATTTCTGAAGGGATATCCGGGCCCGGAAGGGAACTTTCCCGGGCCCGGCTTTGCGACTCAGCTCTCAGTCAGCTGAGTTTTCAAGCGCATCAGATCTCAGCGGCCAGGCGCGAGCCCTGATTGATGGCGCGCTTGGCGTCCAGCTCGGCAGCCACGTCGGCGCCGCCGATCAGGTGCACGCTCTGGCCGGCAGCTACCAGGCCGTCGTGCAGTTCGCGCAGCGGGTCCTGGCCGGCGCAGACGACCACGGTGTCCACCGGCAGCACCTGCGGCTCGCCACCCGCGATGCTGATGTGCAGACCATCGTTGTCGACCTTGAGGTACTCGACGCTGTTGAGCATCTGTACCTGCTTGTTCTTCAGGCCTGTGCGGTGGATCCAGCCAGTGGTCTTGCCCAGGCCGTCGCCGACCTTGGACTTCTTGCGCTGCAGCAGGAACACCTGGCGCGCCGCGGCGTGAGGGTGCGCCTGGATGCCGGCGATGCCGCCACGGGCTTCCAGATTTTCGTCGATGCCCCACTCCTGCCAGAAGGCATGGCGGTCCAGGCTGGTGGATTCGCCGGCATGGGTGATGTACTCGGAGACGTCAAAGCCGATGCCCCCGGCGCCGATCACCGCCGCGCTCTTGCCGACCGGCTTGCGCTCGAGAATCGCGTCCAGATAGCTGATCACCTTGGCGTTCTCGATGCCTGGAATGGCCGGGGTGCGCGGGACGATGCCAGTGGCCAGGATGATCTCGTCGAAGCCGCCCTTGACCAGGTCGTCGACGCTGACTCGGGTATTGAGCTGCAGGTTCACGCCGGTGGTTTCCACCTTGCGCTTGAAGTAGCGCAGGGTCTCGTAGAACTCTTCCTTGCCCGGCACGCGCTTGGCGACGTTGAACTGGCCGCCGATCTCGCCGGCGGCGTCGAACAGGGTCACCTCGTGGCCACGCTCGGCCGCTACGGTGGCGGCGGACAGGCCGGCGGGGCCGGCGCCGACCACGGCGATCTTCTTCACGCGGGTGGTCGGTATGTAGTTCAGCTCGGTCTCGTGGCAGGCGCGCGGGTTCACCAGGCAACTGGTCAGCTTGCCGCCGAAGGTGTGGTCCAGGCAGGCCTGGTTGCAGCCGATGCAGGTGTTGATCTCATCCGCGCGGCCTTCGGCCGCCTTGTTGACGAAGTCCGGGTCAGCCAGGAACGGACGGGCCATGGAGACCATGTCGGCGTCGCCTTCGGCCAGCACCTGCTCGGCGATTTCCGGGGTGTTGATGCGGTTTGTGGTGCACAGCGGAATGCTGACTTCGCCGCGCAGCTTGGCAGTGACCTTGGTAAAGGCCGCGCGCGGCACTTTAGTGGCGATGGTCGGGATGCGCGCTTCGTGCCAGCCGATGCCGGTATTGATGATGGTCGCGCCAGCCTTCTCGATGGCCTTGGCCAGCAGGACGATCTCGTCCCAGGTGCTGCCGCCTTCCACCAGATCGAGCATCGACAGGCGATAGATAATGATGAAGTTCGGGCCTACGGCCTCACGCACACGGCGGACGATTTCCACCGGCAGGCGCATGCGGTTCTCGTAGCTGCCGCCCCAGCGGTCGGTACGATGGTTGGTGTGGGCGACCAGGAACTGGTTGATGAAGTAGCCTTCTGACCCCATGATCTCGACGCCGTCATAGCCGGCCACCTGGGCCAGGCTCGAGCAATTGACGAAATCGGCGATCTGCTTCTCGATGCCCTCTTCATCCAGCTCGCGCGGCTTGAACGGGTTGATCGGCGCCTGGATGGCGCTGGGCGCGACGGACTTGGGGCTGTAGGCGTAGCGGCCGGCGTGGAGGATCTGCATGCAGATCTTGCCGCCCGCCTCGTGCACCGCCTGGGTGACGATCTTGTGCTTCTCGGCTTCTTCGGCGGTGCTCAGCTTGGCCGCGCCGGAATACACGCCGCCTTCCTCGTTCGGACCAATGCCGCCGGTGACCATCAGGCCGACGCCGCCACGGGCGCGCTCGGCGAAGTAGGCCGCCATACGCTCGAAGCCCTGGGGTTTCTCTTCCAGGCCGGTGTGCATGGAACCCATCAGGGTGCGGTTGCGCAGGGTGGTAAAGCCCAAGTCCAGCGGTGCGAGCAGGTGCGGGTAAGTGGCGGTCATGGTTCCTCCGGCATTCACGATGATGCGCGCCCTCAGCCTGCGATCGCGGAACGGCGAGGCATGGGGCGCGGTCGGTATGAGGCAGACTCTAAGGAGCGCACCCTCGTCGCTCAATGATCGAAAATGACAAGTTACTGACCAAAGATGACACCCCAGCTTGGCAAGGCCCGGCCCAACCCCTACCCTGTGGTGCATCCCATGAGTACCTCTTCTATATGCGCAAGCTGATCTTCCTCGTCCTGGTCATCCTCTTTGCCGGTTATGCCGGCTGGGCGGAGCGTCGCCCGGTGGGCCACTACCTGTCCGACCTGCGCAGCCAGGTCTCGCTCAACCAGGGCCAGCCGTCCGAGCGCGGCAACCTGCTGGGCGTACAGCCGGAGCTGTTCACCCAGGACTACCAGAGCGTCGAGCGCCTGCGCCTGAAGTTCCACGCCTACCTGGCCAAGGCCCGCGACGAAGGCCTGATCAACCCGCGCACCGTAGTGGTCTTCCCCGAGCACATCGGCACCTGGCTGGTGGCCGCCGGCGAGAAGCCCGAGGTCTACCAGACCGAGCACATCGCCGAAGCCATGGAATGGATGGCCGCCAGCAACCCGCTGAAACTCGCGCGCGGCTGGCTCGGCGCCAAGGGTGAGGACCGCATGGCCGACGCCCTGTTCCGCATGAAGGCGGTGGACATGGCCCACGACTACCAGACGCTGTTCGGCTCGCTGGCGAAGGAGTTCGGCGTGACTATCGTCGCCGGCTCCATCGTGCTGCCCAACCCGCGCATCGTCGAAGGACAGATCCGCACCGGCAATGGCCGTCTCTATAACGTCAGCCAGGTCTTCGGCAGCGACGGCCTGCCGCTGGGTAAGCCGCAGCGCAAGCTGTTCCCTATCGACGATGAGCAAGGCTTCACCCGCGGCGGCGACGCCGACGACCTGCAGGTCCTGCAGACCCCGGCCGGGCGCCTGGGCGTGCTGGTCTGCGCCGACAGCTGGTACCCGGCGAGCTACAGCGCACTGGCCACGAACAAGCCCGACATCATTGCAGTGCCCGCCTTCCTCACCGGCAACGGCAGCTGGAGCAAGCCTTGGAAGGGCTACAACGGTGGCGCGACGCCGAACGACGTGACCCTCAAGCCCGGCGAACTCTCCGAAGGCGAAGCCTGGGAACGCCTGGCGCTGGCCGGCCGTCTCGGCGAGAGCGGCGCGCACGCCGGCATCACCGTGTTCTTCCGTGGCCATCTCTGGGACCTGGGCAGCGACGGTCGCAGCCTGGTCGTGAATGGCGACAGCCATACCCTGGCGCCCGACGGCCCCGGCGCGCGCCTGATCAACCTCTGGCTATGAATCGCCCGACCATGCGTCTCGGCGACCTTTCGGTGGGTTTTGTCCACAGCCTCGCCGACGCGCTGGCGGAAAGCGGCGTCGCCCCGCAACCCCTGTTTCAGCAATACGGACTGGACGCGGCACGCCTGGGTGAGCCCGGCGCGCGCCTGTCGATCCCTCGCTACATGCGCCTGGGCCACGCAGCCATCCAGCAGAGCGGCGACCCCGCCCTCGGCCTGCGCATGGGTCAGCTGAGCCGACCGAGCCAGAGCGGCCTGGCCGGCGTCACCGCCGCCCAGGCACCCAACCTGCGCGCCGCCGCCCGCGCACTGATCCGCTTCGAGCCGCTCTACGCGCAGAACTACCGCGGCCAGAGCAGCTTCATCGAAGACGCCAGCGGGGCCTGGCTGCGCTTCTACTCCATCAGCCCGTACAACGCCTACAACCGCTTCGTGGTGGATTCGGTGCTGGCCGGCTGGGTGAACATGCTCGGCAGCATCGGCGCGCAGCCGCTGAGCCCGGAGAGGGTTGAGATCGAGTACCCGGCGCCTGCCTGGGCGTCACGTTTCGAGGAAATGCTTGGCTGCCCGGTGGAGTTCGGCGCCGAGCACAACCAACTGCGCCTGGACCAGGCTACGCTGGCGCGAGCCAACCCGGACCACTGCCCGAGCACTTGGCGGCAATTGCTGGATATCTGCGAGAAGGAGCTGGAGCAACTGACCCGCACACGCAGCCTGCGCGAGCGCGTCGCCCAGTTGCTCGGCCCGATGCTCAACGGTCGCGAACCGGACCTGGAGGAAGTAGCGGCGCGACTCAAGCTGCCGACCTGGACACTACGCCGCAAGCTGGCCGAGGAAGGCACGCAGTTCCGCAGCATCCTCAACGACACCCGCCGCGACCTGGCGATGATCTACATCCGCGACACCGACCTGGCCTTCGGCGAGATCGCCTACCTGCTCGGCTTTGCTTCGGCGGAAGCCTTCCAGCGTGCCTTCAAACGCTGGAGCGGGCAGACCCCCGGGGAATTCCGCCGCGCCCAGCGCCACAGCGCCTGATCACATCTCCGTGGCGTCGTCGGCCGGCTCCGGCAGGTCCTGTTCCACGGCGTGCTGCTCCAGCAGTTCTTCCTGATAGTCGTCCATTGGCTTTTCTCCTGACCGTTCGATCCGGTTTTAGCAAAGACCACAGGAAAAAAGCTAGACGCCAAAGGTGAACGACCTGTGACAACGTCTTACAGAACAACAGTAGGATTTTCGGACGGAAACGAAAAAGCCCTCAGGTATTGCTACCTGAGGGCTTTCGAATATGGCGCAGCGGACGGGACTCGAACCCGCGACCCCCGGCGTGACAGGCCGGTATTCTAACCGACTGAACTACCGCTGCGTGTCGGTTGGACTTTCGTCCGGTATAGCAGCCTCCTGGCGCCTGGAGTGAATCACTCGACAAGCCGGCTCGGGGTAAGAACCAAGGAGGGGGAAATGGCGCAGCGGACGGGACTCGAACCCGCGACCCCCGGCGTGACAGGCCGGTATTCTAACCGACTGAACTACCGCTGCGCGTAACTTGCGAGAGTGGTGGGTGATGACGGGATCGAACCGCCGACCCTCTGCTTGTAAGGCAGATGCTCTCCCAGCTGAGCTAATCACCCTTCGTCTCGAAGTGGGGCGCATTCTACAGCCGGCAGAACCTAAGTCAATGCCCTGATTGAAATTTTTTTCATTTCCGGCGAAAAAAGTTCGGCGCGCGTTTCGACAGCGGTGCACTGCCGCGTTCGCGAGCTCCGAATTCATCCGGAAAACAAAAAGGGCGACCCTCGGGCCGCCCTCCTCTTCCACACCCGACACTCAGTCGAGGTAGATCATCTTGCGCGTCATGCCACCGTCGATCACCAGCTCCTGGCCAGTGACGAAACCAGCGCTGTCACCGATGAGCCAGGCAACTGCCGAGGCGATGTCCTCGACCGTGCCGACACGGCCGACCAAATGCTGGTCATGGTCCAGCTCGGTCAGCGGCTCGGCCTCGCGCTCGCGGAGGTCGCGGGCGTCAATCCAGCCGGGGGAAATCGCGTTGACGCGAATGTCCGGGCCAAGGCTGCTGGCCAGGGCGTGGGTCAGCGACAGCAGCCCGCCCTTGCTCGCCGCGTAAGCCTCGGAATTCGGCTCAGACTGGTGAGCGCGAGTGGAAGCGATGTTGACGATGGCGCCGTTGTGCGCGCGCAGGTACGGCGCGCAGTGCTTGGCCAGCAGCATCGGGCCGGTGAGGTTCACCGCCAGGGTGCGGTTCCACTCGTTCAGGCCCAGGCTTTCCAGCGCCGTGTTATGCGGCCGGGCGATGGCGGCATTGCTCACCAACGCATCCAGGCGGCCGAACTGACCGATCAGCTCGGCCACAGCCGCGGCGACCTGCCCTTCACTGGCCACGTCCAGCGCGATGAAGCTGGCGCGCTCACCGAGCGCCGCTGCCACTTTCGGGCCGCGCTCACGGTCGATGTCCGCCAGCACCACCTGCCAGCCCTCGGCGACCAGCCAGGCAGCGACGCCCAGGCCGATGCCGTGTGCTGCACCGGTGACCAGCACCACCTGGCCGTTGCCCAGGGCGTCCATTACGCTCACAGCGCCGCCAGGCCTCGCGCCAGGTCGGCCTTGATGTCATCGACATCTTCCAGGCCCACGGCGACGCGGATCAAGTTGTCACGGATGCCGGCGTTCTCGCGCTCCAGCGGCGACAGGCGACCGTGGGAGGTGGTGGCCGGGTGGGCGATGGTGGTCTTGGTGTCACCCAGGTTGGTGGTGATGGAGATCATCCGGGTGGCGTCGATGCAGCGCCAGGCTGCCGCCTTGTCACCCTTCACCTCGAAGCTCACCACCGCGCCGAAGCCCTTCTGCTGACGCTTGGCCAGCTCGTGCTGCGAGTGACTGGGCAGGCCAGCGTAGTAAACGCGCTCCACGCCCGGCTGCTGCTCGAGCCACTCGGCGACCAACTGGGCCGAGGCGCTGTGGGCCTGCATGCGTACGCGCAGGGTTTCCAGGCCCTTGATGAAGATCCAGGCGTTGAACGGGCTGAGCGTCGGGCCTGCGGTACGAAGGAAGCCGACGACGGGCTCCATCTGCGCACGGCGACCGGCAACCACGCCGCCCATGGTGCGACCCTGGCCGTCGATGTACTTGGTAGCCGAGTGGATCACCACGTCTGCGCCCAGCTTCAGCGGTTGCTGCAGCGCCGGGGTGCAGAAGCAGTTGTCCACCGCCAGCAGCGCGCCCTTGGCATGGGCGATCTCGGCCAGCGCGGCGATATCCACCAACTCGGCCAGCGGGTTGGACGGCGATTCGACGAAGAACAGCTTGGTGTTCGGCTTGCAGGCCGCTTCCCAGGCTTTCAGGTCGCTCAGCGGCGGGTAGTCCACCTCGATACCGAAACGCTTGAAGTACTTCTCGAACAGGCTGATGGTCGAGCCGAACACACTGCGCGAGACCAGTACATGGTCGCCAGCACTGCACAGGCTCATCACCAGCGAGAGGATGGCCGACATGCCGGTGGACGTGGCCACCGCCTGCTCGGCGCCTTCCAGCGCGGCGATGCGCTCCTCGAAGGTGCGTACCGTGGGGTTGGTGTAGCGCGAGTAGACGTTGCCCGGCACTTCACCGGCAAAACGCGCGGCCGCATCGGCGGCGCTGCGGAACACATAGCTGGAGGTAGTGAACAGGCCTTCGCCATGTTCAGCCTCCGGGGTGCGGCGTTGCCCGGCGCGCACTGCGAGGGTGTCGAAACCGACGCCCTCCAGGTCGCTGTCCAGCCGGCCGGCTTCCCATTCCTGAGCCATGCCTGCTCTCCTTAGTCGTTATAGAGATCGATGATGGCGCTGACCGCGGCACCCTTGGTCTTGGTCACGTCATTGCGCGCCTGGTCGATCTTGTTCAGATAGGCTTCGTCGACGTCGCCGGTGACGTACTCACCGTTGAACACGGCGCAGTCGAAGTGATCGATCTTGATCTTGCCGCCCTCGGTAGATTCGATCAGGTCCTGCAGGTCCTGATAGATCAGCCAGTCGGCACCGATCAGCTCGCCGACTTCCTCGGTGCTGCGATTGTGCGCGATCAGCTCGTGGGCGCTCGGCATGTCGATGCCGTAGACGTTGGGGTAGCGCACCGCCGGGGCGGCGGAGCAGAAGTAGACGTTCTTCGCACCGGCCTCGCGGGCCATCTGGATGATCTGCTTGCAGGTAGTGCCGCGAACGATGGAGTCGTCCACCAGCATCACGTTCTTGCCGCGGAATTCCAGCTCGATGGCGTTGAGCTTCTGGCGTACCGATTTCTTCCGCGCGGCCTGGCCGGGCATGATGAAGGTACGGCCGATGTAGCGATTCTTCACGAAGCCTTCGCGGAACTTCACGCCCAGGCGGTTGGCCAGTTCCAGCGCGGCGGTGCGGCTGGTGTCCGGGATCGGGATGACCACGTCGATGTCGTGGTCCGGACGCTCGCGAAGGATCTTGTCGGCCAGCTTCTCGCCCATGCGCAGGCGCGCCTTGTAGACCGAGATGCCGTCGATGATGGAATCCGGACGGGCCAGGTAGACGTGCTCGAAGATGCACGGCGCGTACTGCGGGTTGGCCGCACACTGGCGGGTGTAGAGCTTGCCGTCTTCGGTGATGTACACCGCTTCGCCCGGAGCCAGGTCGCGGATCAGGGTGAAGCCGAGGACGTCCAGTGCCACGCTTTCCGAGGCAATCATGTACTCCACACCATTCTCGGTGTGACGCTGGCCGAAGACGATCGGGCGGATAGCATGGGGATCGCGGAAGCCGACGATGCCGTAGCCGGTGATCATCGCCACCACGGCGTAGCCGCCGACACAACGGGCATGCACGCCGGCAACGGCGGCGAACACGTCTTCCTCGGTGGGCTGCAGCTTGTTGCGCACCGCCAGCTCATGGGCGAACACGTTGAGCAGCACTTCCGAGTCGGAGTTGGTGTTCACATGGCGCAAGTCAGATTCGTAGATTTCCTTGGCCAACTGCTCGACGTTGGTCAGGTTGCCGTTGTGCGCCAGGGTGATGCCGTAGGGCGAGTTGACGTAGAACGGCTGCGCCTCGGCGGAGCTGGAGCTGCCCGCGGTCGGGTAGCGCACGTGTCCGATGCCGATCTTGCCGACCAGGCGCTGCATGTGGCGCTGCTGGAAGACGTCACGGACCAGGCCGTTGTCCTTGCGCAGGTAAAGACGGTCGTCCTGACAGGTGACAATCCCCGCAGCGTCCTGGCCACGATGCTGGAGAACGGTAAGCGCGTCATAGAGCGCCTGATTCACGTTCGACTTGCCCACGATACCGACGATGCCACACATGCGACGCAACCCCTAGTTGGTGTTCAGGCTAAAACAATTCCGTATTCGGCAGTATCCACCGGACCTGCCGTAGCGGCGACGGCTACCCGTCGCCTCCGCCCGCCCGTCACTGGGCCGGCAGCAAACCACCCACTCCGGACGGCGGAGTGATGGTCACGCCGGACATCCACTGCCCGGCAAAAGTCAGGATGAAGTTCTTCGACCAGTCGGCGACCATCAGGAAATGCGGCATCAGCACCGATTGCTGCCACCACGGGTCCTGTTGCACCGGCGCCAGGCTTAGCAGGCCGACCAGCAAAACCACCAGCAGCACGCCACGGGCGCCGCCGAATACCATGCCGAGCACACGGTCGGTGCCGGACATGCCGGTTACCCGCACCAGCTCGCTGATGAGGAAATTGACGAGTGCGCCCAGCAGCAGCGTGACGACGAAAAGAAGAGCGCAGGCGGCGATGACACGCCCCGAGGGCAGCTGGATGTAGGGTGCGAGATGCTCGGCCAGGGCGCCGCCGAACATCCAGGCGACCGCACCGGCTACGATCCAGGTGACCAGCGACAGGGCTTCCTTGACGAAACCACGGCTCAAGCTGATCAGGCTGGAAATGACGATGATGCCGATCATCGTCCAATCGACCCAGGTAAATGCCACGTTGCGGCCCAGAAACGGAAAGGCCCCGCATTTTAGCAGAGGCCTTCGATTTAGAAGAGCCCCAGTTTTACATGGGGCTGATTGAGAGAAGCTAACGAACGAACTCAGCCACGCTCAGGCTGGAAACGCACCACGAAACCGTTGAGTTTCTGCTGTTTACCAAGCTGGTCACGCAGACGATCCGCCTCGGCGCGCTCGACCACCGGACCAACAAAGACGCGGTTCATTCCGTCGAAGCTACGCACGTAGGCGTTATAGCCCTGGCTGCGCAAGGACTTCTGCAGCTCGTCGGCGCGGGCGCGATTGGACAGGCTGGCCAGTTGCACCGACCAGCTCACGGGGAGGTTATTGCTGTCCAGGCGCTGGGCCGGCTGTTGCGCCGGAGCGGCAGGAGCAATAGTGGTCTGGACCTGAGCAGGCTGCTGTGCAGGCTTGGGAGCAGCCGGCTGCGGTGCAGGAGCCTTGGGCTGCGTCGGCTGGGCCTGCTGGGTTGGCAGGCTGGCAATGGGAACGGAAGGCGCCTGCGCCGAAGCCGCTTCGGCCGGGGGCACGGCATTCTCCGCATCCTCAGCCTGAGGTTCGGGAACTTCGGTGGGTTGCACCTCTACGGTGGGCATTGCCGGTGGCTTGGGCATCACCGGCGCTTCGACCACCACCTGGCGTACATCATCCTCGCGGGAGAACAGCATCGGCAGGAAGATCACGGCCAGCGCCAGCAGCACCAGCGCTCCGACTACCCGCTGCTTGAGCCCCTTATCGAGCAACGCCATGCACAACTCCCCTTAGGTCCACTTATTGAGCAGCCTTGGCGAGCCACTCCAGGGCATCCGCCACGCTGTAGAACGAACCGAACACCAGTATCTCGTCATCGGTGCCCGCTGCATCACACTGCGCCACCAGTGCCGCGGCGATATCGCCATGGCAGCTGACCTGCGCTCCACGCGCCTGCAGCGCGGCCTCCAGCTCTGCGGCAGGACGACTGCGACCGGTGGGCAGCGGCGCGACGGCCCAATCCTGCACCAAGCCGAGCAAGGGTTCCAGTACGCCGTCGAGATCCTTGTCCGCGAGCAGGCCGAACACCGCGTGGCGCGCCCCCCTGGGCGGCGCTGCACGCAGGCGGCTGGCAAGGTATTGCGCTGCGTGCGGATTATGCCCGACGTCGAGCAGCAAGTGGCGCTCTTCGCCATGCCATTGCACGGTGCGGCGATCCAGGCGCCCGGTCACGCGGGTGCGCTGCAGTGCGGCGACCAGTTGCTCGGACTGCCACGGCAGGTCCAGCAAGGCATACACCTGCAAGGCCAGCGCCGCATTCTCCATTGGTAGGTCGAGCAGCGGCAGGTTGTGCAGGCTCAGCGCCTCGCCGGTGGCGGAACGGCCGCGCCAGTGCCAGTCGCCCTCGCCAATCGCCAGGTCGAAATCGCGCCCGCGCAGGACCAGCGGCGAGCCGAGCTTGCGCGCCTGCTCCATGATCGGCGCCGGAGGCTCCAGATCACCGCAGACCGCAGGCTTGCCGGCGCGGAAGATGCCGGCCTTCTCGAAGGCCACGCTTTCGCGAGTGTCGCCCAGCCAGTCGGCGTGATCGATACCGATGCTGGTCACCGCGGCGACGTCGGAATCGATCAGATTGACCGCATCCAGGCGACCGCCCAGGCCAACTTCCAGCACCACCGCATCAAGGCCTGCGCGCTCGAACAGCCAGAGGGCTGCAAGGGTGCCCATCTCGAAGTAGGTCAGGGAGATTTCGCCGCGAGCCGCCTCGACGGCGGCGAAGGCTTCGCAGAGAGCCTCATCGCTGGCTTCGACGCCATCGATGAGCACCCGCTCGTTGTAGCGCAGCAGGTGCGGAGAGCTGTAGACGCCGACGCGCTGGCCCTGCTCGCCGAGCAGGGCGGCGAGAAAGGCGCAGGTGGAACCCTTGCCATTGGTGCCGGTGACGGTCACCACGCGGGGCGCGGGGCGCCCCAGGCCAAGTCGGCCAGCCACTTCACGGGAGCGATCCAGCCCCATGTCGATTGCCGTGGGGTGGAGTTGTTCGAGATAGCTGAGCCAGTCGGCAAGGGTACGTTGGGTCATCCTGCGAGTGCGGTACTTGGAGTGTGGGTGAATTTGGCCAGCAGGCTGGCGAGCCGCTGACGCATTTCCGAACGGTGGACGATCATGTCGATGGCGCCGTGCTCCAGCAGAAACTCGCTGCGCTGGAAGCCTTCCGGCAGCTTCTCGCGCACGGTCTGCTCGATCACTCGCGGACCGGCAAAGCCGATCAGGGCGCGCGGCTCGCCGACAATCACGTCGCCGAGCATCGCCAGGCTGGCGGATACGCCGCCGTAGACCGGGTCGGTCAGCACGGAGATGAACGGGATGCCCTCTTCGCGCAGGCGGGCCAGCGCGGCGGAGGTCTTGGCCATCTGCATCAGGGAGATCAGCGCCTCCTGCATGCGCGCGCCACCCGAGGCGGAGAAGCAGATCATCGGGCAACGGTTTTCCAGGGCGTAGTTGGCGGCGCGCACGAAGCGCTCGCCGACGATGGACCCCATGGAGCCACCCATGAAGGAAAACTCGAAGGCGCTGACCACGACCGGCAGGCCCATCAGCTTGCCGCTCATGGAGATCAGGGCGTCTTTCTCGCCGGTGTCTTTCTGCGCGGCGGTCAGGCGGTCCTTGTATTTCTTGCTGTCGCGGAACTTCAGACGGTCCACCGGCTCCAGCTCGGCGCCCAGCTCTTCGCGGCCTTCCTCATCGAGGAAGATATCGATGCGTGCGCGGGCGCCGATACGCATGTGGTGATCGCACTTGGGGCAGACGTCGAGGGTCTTTTCCAGCTCCGGACGGTACAGCACCGCCTCGCAGGACGGGCACTTGTGCCACAGGCCTTCCGGTACCGAGCTCTTCTTCGCCTCGGAACGCATGATGGAAGGGATCAGCTTGTCTACCAGCCAGTTGCTCATGCTCTCGTCTCCAGTGCAGGGGCGCGGCGCGGTGGGTTGCGCGTGCCTCTGAGCAAATTCATCGTCGCGGTTCCGACCTCAAGGCCGGAACCCCTCGCAAACAAAGGCGCCGCCTGGGGCGTCGCCACGGATACAGCACTCGATGCGGGTCGCCGGCGGGCAAGCTTGCCCATTGCGACGACTCCCAGCGCCACCCACGGGTAGCGATTGGGTAGTGGACGGCGGCAGGCCGCTCGTCGTCACATGAAGATTCCGCGTCACGCCACCGACCGGCACTGCGCGATGAAGTCGCCGATCTTCTGCGCGTCCTTGATGCCCTTGCTCGCCTCCACCCCGCCGCTCACATCCACGGCATAGGGGCGCACCTGGGCTATGGCGTCGGCCACGTTGCCGACCGTCAGGCCGCCGGCCAGGATCAGCGGACGCTGCACATCCCTGGGTACCAGCGACCAGTCGAAGGCCCGCCCGGTTCCGCCGGGAATGCCTTCCACATAGGTATCGAGGAGGAAGCCGCTGGCCTGAGGATACTTCGCGATCTGCGCCGCCACATCGTCGCCCGGCTTCACGCGCAGGGCCTTGATGTAGCGCTTGTGCCAGCCGGAGCAGACCTCGGGGGTCTCGTCACCGTGAAACTGCAGGACGTCCAGCGGCACCGCATCGAGGATTTCCCCCAGCTCGCAGCGACTGGCATCGACGAACAGGCCGACGGTACTGACGAAGGGCGGCAGCGCGGCAACGATCGCCCGCGCCTGCTGGATGCTCACCGCGCGCGGGCTCTTGGCGTAGAACACCAGGCCGATGGCGTCGGCGCCCGCCTCGGCGGCGGCCAGGGCATCCTCGACTCGGGTAATACCGCAGATTTTGATGCGAACGGCGGACAAGATGCAGCAACCTTCAGGCAAGTGATCGATCGATGGTAGCAAATGACCCTGGCATCGTCAGCCAAAGGTATCCGGCAAACTTGAAAGGAAATGTGGCCCCAGATACCGCTCGGGCAACACGAACTCCTCCGGGTATTCGACGCTGACCAGGTACAGCCCGTAGGGATGAGCGGTGATGCCGCTGGCACGCCGATCGCGGGCCGCCAGCGCCTCGGCCGCCCACTCCACCGGGCGCTCGCCGGCACCGATGGTCATCAGCATCCCGGCGAAATTGCGCACCATGTGATGCAGGAAGGCGTTGGCGCGAACATCCAGCACGATGAAGCGCCCGTGCTCGATCACCTCGAGATGGTGCACCGTCTTGATCGCCGACTTGGCCTGGCATTGCACCGCGCGGAACGAGGTGAAGTCGTGGGTGCCGACCAGTGCGCGGGCCGCCTCGCGCATGCGCGAGACATCCAGCGGACGGTGGTTCCAGGTGACTTCCTCGGCCATGTGCGCCGGGCGGATCTGGTCGTTGTAGATCACGTAGCGATAGCGCCGCGCCATGGCGGTGAAGCGCGCATGGAAATGCGCCGGCATCACCTTGGCCCAGGTCACGCTGATGTCGTTGGGCAGGTTGGCATTGGTGCCCATGACCCAGGCGATGAGCGAGCGCTCGGCGGTGGTGTCGAAATGCACCACCTGCCCGCTCGCGTGCACCAGCGCGTCGGTACGACCCGCGCACATCAGCGAAACCGGATGGTCAGCCACCCGGGACAGAGCTTTTTCCAGCGCACCCTGCACGGTCGGCACACCATTTTCCTGGCGCTGCCAGCCGCGATAGCGCGAGCCTTTGAATTCGACGCCCAGGGCAATCCTGGAAACGCCAACGGCGGCCGATTCGGCCGCCGCTGAGGGTACTGCTTCAATCATCTATCTGGAGCCTTCCGGCTCAGGCGATACGCCCGAGCAGTTCGCGAGCTTCCTGCTGCTGGTTGTCGTTACCCTCGGTGAGGACTTCATCGAGGATGTCGCGGGCGCCTTCGGTATCGCCCATGTCGATGTAGGCACGCGCCAGGTCGAGCTTGGTGGCCGCTTCGTCGGCACCGGAGAGGAAGTCGAAATCGTCTTCATCGTCGGCACCTTCGCCCGGCAGACCCAAATCGCTGGCAGCGAAGCTTTCTTCTGCCAGCAACTCGACCGGAGCCTGCGGCTCGTCGTTCTGCGCGGAGAGACGGTCCAACTCGGCGCTGACTTCATCCAGCTGGGCGGAGAAGCTGTCGTCAGCCTTGGCCGGTGCAGGCTCGTCATCCGCCAGGGACAGGTCGAAATCGTCCGGCAGGTCGTCGGCTTGCGGCGCCTTGCTCTCGATATCCAGAGTGAACTCCTCGGGGCTCACACCGGACAGCGAAGCAGTGTCGTCATCCAGGCCGAGCAGGAAGTCGTCTTCCGCCGAAGTCAGGGTGGAGTGGGTGTCTTTCTCCAGATCCTTGTCCAGGTCCAGGGAGAAGTCGCTAAGGTCGTCGACCAGCGACGGGGCCTCGACCTTGGCAACCGGCTCTTCCGGCAGGTCCAGATCAAAGGCGAAATCATCCTCGGCCTTGGCGCTCGGCGCTGCGGCCGGCGAACCACCCAGACTCAGGTCATCGTCCAGGTCGAAGCTGCCGAAGGACAGCTCGTCGTCCTGTTGCACGACGGGAGCGGCGGGCTTGTCGTCCCCCAGATCAAGGTCGTCCAGCGCCAGGTCGAAGGCGTCATCCAGGCCATTTTGCGGCTGGGCGACGGGCTCGACGGCCGGCGGGGTCGGCTCCACCTCGAAGTCGTCCAGGCTGAACCCATCAAGGTCGTCGGCAGAAGCTGCGGCAGCAGCCAGGCCACCACCCACGGCAGCCAGAGTGACCATCCCCGGGTAGCGGGACTTCAGTTGCTCGACCTGCGGCTCGGCACCACCAATTTCGCGCAGCTCGTTTTCCTGACGGGCGAAACCTTCGCGATCACCGATCTCGGCATAGACCTCCATCAGCTTCAGGCGCAGGTCGGTGCGCTGCGGCTCGTCGTAGATGGCGCCCTGCAGCAATTCGGCGGCCTGGTTGAAACGACCATAGGCGATGTAGATATCCGCCTCGCCCAGCGCATCGCTGGTCTGCGCAGCCACACGCTCGGGAGCAGTCTGAGCCGGGGCAGCAACCTCGGCGGCTTGCGGCACGTCCAGGGTGTCCAGTTCGCTGCCGGCAAGGGTCAGGTCGTCATCGAGATGCGGCTCGTCATCACCGGCGTAGGCAGCGAGGCTTTCCTGCTCCTTGGCGGCGCGACGGCGGGAAATGATCATCAGCAGGACCAGCAATGCCAGCAACGCGCTACCAGCAATCGCACCCAGCCAGATCGGGTTGGCGAGAATCTCGTCGACGATGCTGGTTTCAGCCTGCTCGACCGGTGCGACAACGGGAGCCGGTTTTGGCTTCTGCGCTTCCGGCGCGGGGGCCGCTGCGACAGGAGCTGGTGCGGGAGCCGGGGCCGGCTGCGGTTGCGCCTCGGCGGCAGGAGCCGGAGGGGTGCCTGCAGCGCCCCCCGGAGTCGGTGCGGCCGGTTGCTCTGCGACCGCCGGAGCCGGTGCAGTGGCGGGCTGGGCAGCCGAATCGGCGCCCGGCACAGGAGCCGGAACAGCAGCGGCGCCGTTAGCAGCACCAGCCTTGTCGTTGCCCAGTTCGCTCTGCAGCTTGGCCAGTTGGGCATCCTTCAGCGCGATAAGCTTCTGCAGCTTATCCATCTGGCTCTGCAGGTCGGTCATGCGGCTGGTCAGCTCGTCGTTCTCGCGACGGGTACTGTCCAGGCTTTCCTTGGTGACGGCCAGCTTGTCAGCGACGGCCTGGCCGTCCTTGCTGCCCTTGTCGCCCCCCTTTGCCTTGCCGTTCTCGCCGGAAAGCAGGCGCAGGCTGTCCTTGGCCTCGGCCTGGGCCGGGGCGTTGCCGGCGTTGGCGCGCGGTGTGGCATCCAGCTGACGGGCGCCGCCAGTGGGCAGGCTGCGACCTTCACGCCAGGCGGTGTACTGCTGGTTGACCTCGGTAACGGCTGCCGGCTGGGTGCGAGCCTTGATCTGCTCGGCATCGGGCAGGCGCAGCACTTGGCCGCTCTTCAGCCGGTTGATATTGCCGCCGAGGAAGGCATCGGGGTTGAGGTCCTGGATCGCCAGCATGGTCTGCTGGACGGAAACGCTGCCATCCGGGCGCGCACGGGCGGCGATTTCCCAGAGGGTGTCATTCTTGCCGGTGCGGTACTCGTTGCCTTCCAGGCGCCGAGCCGGGGCGGCAGGAGTGGCGCTTGGCGCGGGGGTTGCGCGCGGCGCGGCAGTGGCGGACGGGCGCACCACCGGAGCGGGAACGGCCATCGGCGCACGCGGCACGGCGGCAGCGGTCTGCGGCGAATACAGCGGCGGGTCCAGCAGCACGGTGTACTCGCGCAGCAGCCGGCCATTGGGCCAGAGCACTTCCACGAGGAAGTTCAGGTAGGGTTCCTGCACTGGCCGGTCGGAGGTCACGCGAATGACGCTCTTGCCGTTCGGCTTGACGATGGGCGTGAATTTCAGCCCGGTCAGGAAGTACTGGCGGTCGACGCCGGCCTTGTTGAAGTCTTCTGGCGAAGCCAGCTTCGGGATTACCTCGGCCGCGGACAGGTCACGAACTTCGACCAGCTCGATTTCGGCATCCAGCGGCTGGTTCAGCGCCGAACGCAGGTGGATATCCCCCAACCCCAGCGCATGCGCCATGCCCGAGGTCAGTGCCGAAGCAGCTGCGATTGCCTGCACCAGTTTGCGAAGCCGGACCATATATTAATCCCTTGTTTTAATAGCTTTTTTCTGGATTAGAACAACGTCTAACGGGCGCCGCTGCCCACTACACCTTCCGTTTTTACGGCGGTGTTCTCCCCTGTCAGCGACGTTCCCGGCCAGTATTGCCAAGCTAGAATACTTCTTCAAATATTCGGTAAGTATCTTTTACAGATAGTGTTTTATCAACAATTCGCCCAAGTTCACAGCATTTAGGGCTGCGCCTTTTCTCACATTATCTGACGCAATCCACAAATTCAGTTCGCATGAATCTGCCAGACCGGTCCGTAGGCGACCGACGTAAACACTATCCTGTCCCTGTGCATCACCGATGACAGTCGGGTAATCGTCTTGCACCAGCTCGATACCTTCGGCCGCGTCCAGGGCACCGCTGACAGCCGCCAGGGAAACCGGCGCTGCCGCCTTGATGGAAAGCATCAGGGTATCGCCAAAGAATACCGGCGCCAGGCTGCAGGTCACGCTCAGACCATTCTTCAGCTCGGGGAACAGCACGGCGAGCTCTTCCCCGATGCGGCGCTCCACCACGGAATAGCCCTGCTCGTCGACGCCGCCCAACTGCGCCAGCATGTTGAAGGCGAACTGGCGATCCACCAGCCGCGGCTCCAGCGGACGGGCATTGAGCAGCTCGGCGGTCTGCCGCGCCAACTCCTGCACACCCTCGCGCCCTAGCGCGGAAGCGGACAGGCAGGCGCTCACAGTGACCTGGCGAAGCTCCAGCACGCCGCGCAGCACGGCAAGCACTTCGGCAACCTCGGCGGCCGGCGCTGCCGGGGCAGCAATCAAGGCGGGAAGCTGCAGGGTTTCGACGGCCTCGCCATTCACGCTGGCCTGGGCCAGCAGCGCGGCGGCATTGCTCAGCGACGCCCCACTGAGATCGATCACGCTGCAACCGGCCGCACGGGCGCGGGCGGCGCAGTCGGCAGCAGCTTCGGCGCCCACGGAGAGGAAGGCCAGGCGCACCTTGGCGAAGTCGAAATCATCGAGCTTGCCGACCCGGATGTTGCGCCCGCGGAAAGCGATCGACTTGCCGGCGGATTCGCCGCTGGCCAGCAGGTATAGGTTGGCGACAGGGAAGTCGCGCTCTTCCAGCAGTTCGACCAAAGCCTCGCCAACGAGTCCAGTGGCGCCTACTACGGCGATGTCGAGTGTTTCAGGCATCCGGGGTCTCACAATCGGTGGGTAAAGTAGCGCAGCACTTTACTGCCCCCACCAGCGGCGAAGCAATCGAGGGCCCCGCCGCCTATCGCCGCAGCTCAGGGGCGCGGCGCACCCTCCGCCGCCTGGGCGGTCAGCGGCGCGCCGGCCTGGGCAACCGCACCGGCTGCAGCCTGGGGATTGCCGGCTTGCGGAGCCGCCTGGGTCCTGGCGCGGTCCTGCTCGGCCAGACGCGCGATGAGACCGGCGATCTGCGAATCCTTCAGCTCGATCAGCTTGTTCAGTTTCTGGGTCTGGCTTTCCAGGTCGGATATCCGGCTGCGCAATTCATCGCCCTCGCGACGCGCGCTGTCCAGGCCCTCCTGAGCCACCGCCAGTTGCTCGGCCTCGACCTTGCCCTTGTCCTTGCCCGGCTGACCGGAGATCAGGCGCAGGTTGTCGCGCTCTTCGGCCTTTGCCGGCGCGCTGCCCGCTTCGGCCTTGTGGGTCGCGTCCAACTGGCGACCCTGCTGGGCCAGTTGCGGATTGCGCTTGGCTTTCCACTCGGAATTCTGGGTTTCTACGTGAGCCACGGCCTGGGCGTGGCTCTGCTCGCGAATCTGCTGTTCGCTGGGCAGGCGCAGGACCTGGCCGGCTTTCAGGCGATTGACGTTGCCGTCGACGAAGGCATCGGGGTTCATGCGCTGGATCGCCACCATGGTCTGCATGACCGAGACGCTGCTGGAAGGCCGATTGCGCGACGCGATGTCCCACAGCGCGTCGTTGCGCTGGATGCGATAGCTGTCAGCCGGCGAATTGGCAACCGATGGCGCTACCGACGGCGCCAGCGGTTGCACTTGCGGCGCGCGGACCGCAGCCACCGGCGCGATGGCCGGCGGCGTGACCGGGCTGGCCAAGTAGGTCGGCGGGTCCAGCAGCAAGGTGAATTCGCGCACCAGGCGACCCTGCGGCCAGACCACCTGGAGGACGAAGTTCACGTAGGGCTCGCGAATCGGCTTGGACGAGCTGACGTGAATGACGCCACGGCCGTTCTTGCCGACGTCGGGCGTGAATTTCAGCCCGCTGGCGACCACATTGCGGTCCACACCCAGACGCTCGAAGTCATCTGCCGAGGCAAGACTCACCACGACTTCTTCAGAACTCAGGTCAGCCACGCCGCGCAGGTCGATATTGGCCGAGAGGGTCTGCCCCAGCGCTGCCCGCGAGGAGATGTCGCCCAGCTCCAGGGCGCCTGCCATGCCCGGCATGAACGCCGCGGCGACTGCCGTCGCCAACCACAATTTGTGTAACCGAGCCATTGTCTCCCCCGCTGCTTGCTTGCCGTCGGCCGGCGCGAAAAGGCGCGCCGAAACCTGTCCCCATGGACGGGCTGCGAGGATAGCGACTGGTTCCCGGTGGCATTTGCGGGTGCGTCACAGAAACTGGCGCCAAAGAGCCGGCAGTCAAACGGACTGGCGTTTTTGTGCGGCGGTTCACCTACACGCTGGGAACTTCTCGTGCGCCACAAAGCACGACGCCGGCTCAGGCCGGCGTCGTGGGATTCACACTCAGGAGCGAATCAACGCTCGAGCAGGATACGCAGCATGCGGCGCAGCGGTTCGGCGGCGCCCCACAGCAGCTGGTCGCCCACGGTGAAGGCGCCCAGGAACTGAGTGCCCATGTTGAGCTTGCGCAGACGGCCGACCGGAACGCTCAGGGTGCCGGTGACGGCCGCCGGAGTCAGTTCGCGCATGCTGATCTCGCGCTGGTTGGGGATCAGCTTGACCCAGGGATTGTGCTGGCTGATCAGGCCTTCGATGTCCGCGATGGGTACATCCTTGTTCAGCTTGATGGTCAGCGCCTGGCTGTGGCAGCGCATGGCGCCAATGCGTACGCAGATGCCATCCACCGGGATCGGGTTCTTGAAGCGGCCGAGGATCTTGTTGGTCTCTGCCTGGCCTTTCCACTCTTCGCGGCTCTGGCCGTTGGGCAGTTCCTTGTCGATCCACGGGATCAGGCTGCCAGCCAGCGGCGCACCGAAGTTTTCGGTGGGCATGGCGTCGCTGCGAATGGCTTCGGCGACCTTGCGGTCGATGTCGAGGATGGCGCTGGACGGGTTGGCCAGGTCATCGGCGACGGAAGCGTTGATGGCGCCCATCTGCTTGATCAGCTCGCGCATGTTCTGCGCGCCGGCGCCCGAGGCCGCCTGATAGGTCATGGCGCTCATCCACTCGACCAGGCCGGCTTCGAACAGGCCGCCCAAGGCCATCAGCATCAGGCTGACGGTGCAGTTGCCGCCGATGTAGTTCTTGGTGCCGGCGTCCAGCGAGTTGTCGATGACCTTGCGGTTCACCGGGTCGAGGACGATCACTGCGTCATCCTGCATGCGCAGGCTGGAGGCAGCGTCGATCCAGTAGCCCTGCCAGCCCGCTTCGCGCAGCTTGGGGAAGACTTCGCTGGTGTAGTCGCCGCCCTGGCAGGTCAGGATGACGTCGAGGGTTTTCAGTTCCTCGATGCTGTAGGCGTCCTTCAGGGGGGCAATGTCCTTGCCAATGGACGGACCTTCGCCACCCACGTTGGAGGTGGTGAAGAACACCGGCTCGATCAGGTCGAAGTCCCGCTCTTCCAGCATCCGCTGCATGAGCACCGAACCCACCATGCCACGCCAACCGATCAGACCTACACGCTTCATCGCTACTACACCTTCAAATATTTAGAGGGCCGTCGTTCCCGCTTTCCTACAGGGGCGCGGGAACGAGCGAGCCGGACAGATTACAGATTCCGCAGTGCTGCGACTACCGCGTCGCCCATTTCGCGGGTACCGACCTTGGTGCAGCCTTCGGACCAGATGTCACCGGTACGCAGGCCCTGGTCGAGTACCAGGCTCACGGCCTTCTCGATGGCGTCAGCGGCGGCGCCTTCGTTGAAGGTGTAACGCAGCATCATCGAGACCGAGAGGATGGTCGCCAGCGGGTTGGCGATGCCCTTGCCGGCGATATCCGGCGCGGAACCGTGGCAAGGCTCGTACATGCCCTTATTGTTCGAATCCAACGAGGCAGAAGGCAGCATGCCGATGGAGCCGGTGAGCATGGAAGCCTCATCCGACAGGATGTCGCCGAACATGTTGTCGGTGACCATCACGTCGAACTGCTTCGGCGCGCGGACCAGCTGCATGGCGGCGTTGTCGACGTACATGTGCGACAGCTCGATGTCCGGGTAGTCCTTGGCGACTTCCTCGACCACTTCGCGCCACAGCTGGCTGGAGGCCAGGACGTTGGCCTTGTCCACCGAGCACAGCTTCTTGTTGCGCACGCGGGCCATGTCGAAGCCGACGCGAGCGATGCGACGGATTTCGCTTTCGCTGTACGGCAGGGTGTCGTACGCCTGGCGCTCGCCGTTCTCAAGCACGCGCTGCTCGCGCGGTTGGCCGAAATAGATGCCGCCGGTCAGCTCGCGGACGATGAGGATGTCCAGGCCGGCGACCACTTCGGGCTTCAGGCTGGAGGCATCGGCCAGTTGCGGGTAGAGGATGGCCGGGCGCAGGTTGCCGAACAGACCCAGTTGGGAGCGGATCTTCAGCAGGCCGCGCTCGGGGCGGATGTCACGCTCGATCTTGTCCCACTTCGGGCCGCCCACGGCGCCCAGCAGTACAGCGTCGGAGTTGCGCGCGCGCTCCAGGGTCTCGTCAGCCAGCGGTACGCCGTGCTTGTCGATAGCGGCGCCGCCGATCACGTCTTCGGTCAGCTCGAAGCCCAGGGCGAACTTGTCGTTGGCCAGCTCCAGTACCTTGACCGCCTCGGCCATGATTTCCGGGCCGATACCGTCGCCGGGGAGAACCAGAATCTGTTTGCTCATCTCTCTGCTCACTTTAGAAAGTCGCTTGGCAAAAAACGTAACGCCCCGGGCGGCGCAGGCCACCCGGAGCGATCAAAAAACTGAAATCAGCGCTCGGCCCAGAGCACCAGCACGTCGGTGCTGAAGGAACCCTCGGCATCGATCTCGAAATACTCACGCACCTCGTCGCCCATCGAAAGCTGCAGGGCACGAATGGCCTGGCGCATCACCTCGGGAGTACGCATGCGCTCGACCCAGGAAGTGAACTCCAGGCGCAGGCGCTGACGTTTCTGCGCAGTCACCGCCAGGCCGGCTTCGCCGACCAGACGTGCCCACTCCGACGGGGAGTAGTCACGCACGTGGCTGGTGTCGCGCAGGACCTCGACAGTCTGCAGATAGGTGTCCAGCAGAGGCAAGCCCGGCGCCGCGACATCGATGAAGCAGGCCACGCCGCCCGGCTTGAGCACGCGGCGCACTTCGCGCAGCGCCTGGCCGACATCCCGCCAGTGGTGCGCGGAATAACGGCTGAAGACGAAGTCGAACTCGCCATCCCCGAACGGCAAACGCTCGGCAACGCCCTGCCGCGTACGAATATTGTCGAGGCCACGCTCGGCGGCAGACGAAGCCACTACGTCCAGCATCTGCTGGGAGAGGTCGTAAGCGATCACTTCCCCGCAAAACTCGGCGATCTGGAAGCTCACATGCCCGGCACCACAACCAAGGTCGAGCACGCGCGAACCGGCGTCAGCCGCCACGGCCTCGCGCAGCAGCGCGAACTCCTCACCCTGCGCGTGTACGGCACTGGTCAGGTAAGCGTTGGCCTGAGCGCCGAACTGGCGCTGGACCACTTGCTCGTGACGACTCTCGGTCATGCTGCTCTCCTTGACGCGATGGTGCGACGCCGCTCAGGCGTCGCGGAACAACCAGGGCTGGTTCTGCTTGTAGCCGGTTTCGAAACGGCGGATGGCCTCGGCGTCCTGCAGGGTCAGGCCGATGTCGTCCAGGCCGTTGAGCAGGCAGTGCTTGCGGAACGCGTCCACTTCGAAGCTGTACTGCTTGCCGTCCGGGCGCGTCACGGTCTGCGCGGCGAGGTCGACGGTCAGCTGGTAGCCCTCGGTGGCTTCGCACTGCTGGAACAGCTCGTCGACTTCTTCGTCCTTCAGGATGATCGGCAGCAGGCCGTTCTTGAAGCTGTTGTTGAAGAAGATGTCGGCGAAGCTCGGCGCGATCACGGTGCGGAAGCCGTACTCGTCCAGCGCCCACGGCGCGTGCTCGCGGGAGGAGCCGCAACCGAAGTTCTCGCGGGCCAGCAGCACGCTGGCGCCCTGGAAGCGCGGGAAGTTGAGGACGAAGTCCTTGTTCACCGGACGCTTGGAGTTGTCCTGGTTCGGCTGGCCCACGTCGAGGTAGCGCCACTCGTCGAACAGGTTCGGGCCGAAGCCGGTGCGCTTGATCGACTTGAGGAATTGCTTGGGAATGATCTGATCGGTGTCGACGTTGGCGCGGTCGAGCGGCGCGACGAGACCGGTGTGCTGGGTAAAGGCTTTCATGTTCGGTCTCCTCAGGCCTGCATCAATTCACGAACGTCGATGAAACGACCGGTCACGGCAGCCGCGGCGGCCATCGCCGGACTCACCAGGTGGGTACGACCACCGGCGCCCTGGCGGCCTTCGAAGTTGCGGTTGGAGGTGGAGGCGCAGTGCTCGCCGCTCTCCAGGCGGTCCGGGTTCATCGCCAGGCACATGGAGCAGCCCGGTTCACGCCATTCGAAGCCGGCTTCGATGAAGATCTTGTCCAGGCCTTCCTGTTCAGCCTGGGCCTTCACCAGGCCCGAACCCGGCACGACCAGCGCCTGCTTCACGGTGGCAGCGACCTTGCGGCCCTTGGCCACGGCGGCGGCGGCGCGCAGGTCTTCGATGCGCGAGTTGGTGCAGGAGCCGATGAATACGCGGTCCAGCTGAATATCGGTGATCGCCTGGTTGGCGTTCAGCCCCATGTACTTCAGAGCGCGGACGATGGAGTCGCGCTTGACCGCATCGGCTTCGGCCGCCGGGTCCGGCACGTTCTGGTCTACCGCGAGGACCATCTCCGGGGAAGTGCCCCAGCTGACCTGCGGCTTGATGTCCTCGGCACGCAGCTCGACGATGGTGTCGAAGTGCGCATCGGCGTCGGAAATCAGGTCGCTCCAGGCTTCCACGGCCTTGTCCCAGTCGCTGCCTTGCGGCGAGAACGGGCGGCCCTTCACGTATTCGACGGTCTTCTCGTCGCACGCCACCATGCCGACGCGAGCGCCCGCCTCGATGGACATGTTACAGATGGTCATGCGGCCTTCCATGGACAGGTCGCGGATGGCGCTGCCGGCGAATTCAAGGGCATGACCGTTGCCGCCCGCAGTACCGATCTTGCCGATCACCGCGAGGACGATGTCCTTAGCGGTCACGCCGAAGGGCAATTTGCCTTCCACGCGAACCTGCATGTTCTTCATCTTCTTGGCGACCAGGCACTGGGTCGCGAGCACGTGCTCTACCTCGGAAGTGCCAATGCCGTGGGCCAGCGCGCCGAAGGCGCCGTGGGTCGAGGTGTGCGAGTCGCCGCAGACCACGGTCATGCCCGGCAGGGTCGCGCCCTGCTCCGGGCCGACCACATGGACGATGCCCTGGCGGACGTCGTTCATCTTGAATTCGAGGATACCGAAGTCATCGCAGTTCTCGTCCAGGGTCTGGACCTGGATGCGCGACACTTCGTCGGCGATGGCCGCGAGGCCGCCCTTGCGCTCGACCTGGGTGGTCGGCACGTTGTGGTCCGGGGTAGCGATGTTCGCGTCGATGCGCCACGGCTTGCGGCCGGCCAGGCGCAGGCCTTCGAAGGCCTGCGGCGAGGTCACTTCGTGGAGGATATGGCGGTCGATGTAGATGAGCGACGAACCATCGTCACGGCGCTTCACCTCGTGCATTTCCCAGAGTTTGTCGTAGAGCGTCTTGCCGGCCATCAGAGAGTCCTCATCAGCGTCTTTCTATGCCCCTTGGGCTTGTGGGGATGATGCTATGGCCAGACGTCAAATAACTCAAATTCATATTTTTTATCCAAAGGATTCCCACAAGGAATACGGTGCGTTATAAAAGTCGGGCGCCGCTTCCAGAGCGCGGGGAGTCGACATGGATCTGACCAGCCTGAACACCTTCCTGGCCATCGCCGAATCCGGCAGTTTTTCCGAGGCCGGCGAGCGCCTGCACCTGACCCAGCCGGCCATCAGCAAGCGCATAGCCGCCCTGGAGAACCAGCTGGGAGTACGTCTGTTCGACCGCGTTGGACGCGAGGTGACCCTTACCGAATCCGGCCGCGCCCTGTTGCCGCGCGCCTACCAGATCCTCAATGTGCTGGACGATACCCGCCGCGCCCTGACCAACCTGAATGGCGAAGTGAGCGGCCGGCTGGTCCTGGCCACCAGCCACCACATCGGCCTGCACCGCCTGCCGCCGCTGCTGCGCGCCTTCACCAAGGCGCACCCGCAGGTGGCGCTGGACATCCAGTTCTGCGACTCGGAAGTGGCCTACGAAGAAATTCTCCATGGCCGCGCCGAACTGGCCGTGATCACCCTCGCTCCGGAAACCGCCGAACCTGTGCGCGCCGTGCCGGTGTGGGACGACCCGCTGGACTTCGTCGCCGCCCCCGAGCACCCGCTGTCGGTGCAGGGCCCGGTGTTCCTCGCCGATGTGGCGCGGCACCCGGCAGTATTCCCTGGCGGCAACACCTTCACCCATCACATCGTGCGGCGCATGTTCGAGGCCGAGGGCCTGACGCCGAACATCGGCATGAGCACTAACTACATGGAGACCATCAAGATGATGGTCTCCATCGGCCTGGCCTGGAGCGTGCTGCCGCGCACCATGCTCGATGACAGCGTCGTCCGCCTGCCACTGCAGGACATCCAGCTCAGCCGCCAGCTGGGCTACATCCTGCATACCGAGCGCACGCTGTCCAACGCCGCACGGGCCTTCATGCGCCTACTCGACGCCCAGGCGGCCGGGCTTGCGCCTGTCGCGGCCTAACCTCTATTGTTCTGACAGAACTAGAAGAAGGGGCCCGAATGCCCGTCCGCACACCCGTTCGCGTTAGCCGGCCCCCCTTGGCCGGCGCTGCCAGACACAGGGGGAGCGCCGCATGAGCCGCGATCCGCACACGCCCCCGCACGCCTCCCACGGACAGGACAAGTTCGCCAAAGCCTTTCATACCGCGCCCGATGCCATGGTCATCACCGACCGGGACAGCGGAAAACTCCTCGAACTCAATGCCAGTTTCGTCGACCACTTCGGCTGGAGCCGCGAAGAAGCCCTCGGCCGCACCTCCCTGCAACTCGGCCTCTGGCGCAGCCTGGACGAACGCCAGCGGATGCTCGACAAGATCACCGCCGAGCGCCAGGTCGACGGCTTCGACGTCACCCTTATCACCCGTACCGGCGAAGTCCGCAGCGCCCGCGTCTACGGCTGCCAGATCGAACAGGACGGCCGCCCCTGCCTGGTCCTGACCGTTCGTGACATCACCCGCATGCGCGCCCAGGAACGCGCCCTGCGCGACAGCCAGGAGCGCCTGGACCTGGCGCTGGACTCCGCGCAGCTGGGCATCTGGGACTGGCACATCCCCAGCGGCCTCCTCTACGGCTCGGCCCGCGCCGCCGTTCTGCACGAATTGCCTGACCGGGATTTCCACGGGCCCTTCGGCGAATTCTTCGCCTGCGTCGACAAGACCGACCGCCAGCGCATGCGCCAGGCCTACGCCCGGCTCGCTCGCGGGCCGGAGAACGACTACCAGTTCACCTACCGCGCCCAGCTCGACTCCGGCGAAGTGCGCTACCTGGAAAGCCGCGCGCGGCTGTACCGCGATGCCGATGGCAAACCGCTGCGCATGGCCGGCACCCTGCTCGACATCACCGACCGCGTCCTGCGCGAACGCAGCCTGCAAGCCTCGGAAGAGAAGTTCGCCAGCCTGTTCCAGGGTAGCCCGGACCCGATCTGCGTATCGCGGGTGCGCGACGGCGAGTTCGTCGAAGTAAACCCGAGCTTCTGCAGCACCTTCGGCTGGCTCGCCGAGGAGATCATCGGTCGCTCGTCCCACCAGGTGACTTTCTGGGCCGACCACCACCAGCGCTCGCGGCTGTTCGAGCAACTCATGCGCGACCACTCGCTGCAGAACGTCGAGGTGCAGTTCCTCACCCGTGAAGGCCAGACCATCACCTGCATGGTGGCCAGCCGGCTGATCTGGGTCGACCGCCAGCTGTGCATCCTTTCCAGCTTCCGCGACGTCACCCGCCGGCTGCAGGCCGAAGCCGCGCTCAAGGCCAGCCAGGAGAAGTTCGCCAAGGCGTTCCACTCCAGCCCCGACGCCATCACCATCACCGAACGCGAGACCGGCCGTTATATAGAGGTCAACGAAGGTTTCTTCCGCCTCACCGGCTACCCTCCGGACGAGGTCCTGGGACAGACCTCGCTGGGCATGAATATCTGGGCAGACCCGGACGAGCGCCTGAACATGATCGCCGCGCTGAACCGCGACGGCTTCGTCCACCACCTGGAAATGCGCGGCCGCCACCGCGACGGCACGATCAAGACGGTGGACGTGTCGGTGGAGCCGATCGAACTGGGAGGCGTGGACTGCCTGCTGCTCACTGCCCGCGACACCAGCGAGCTGCGCGAGGCCGAGGCGCGCATCCAGCACCTGGCCTACCACGACGCCCTGACCGACCTGCCCAACCGCGCGCTGCTGATGGACCGCCTGAAACAGCAGATTTCCCTACTGCAGCGCCATAGCCTGCGCGGCGCGCTGATGTTCCTGGATCTGGACCATTTCAAGCACATCAACGATTCCCTCGGGCACTCGGTCGGCGACTCCATCCTGCAGATGGTCACCGCGCGCCTGGAGGCCAGCGTGCGCCAGGAAGACACCGTAGCGCGCCTGGGCGGCGACGAGTTCGTGGTGCTGCTGACGGGCATCGAGGGTAGCCGTCTGGAAACCGCCCAGCAGGTACGTCAGCTGGCGGAAAAACTCCGTGACCTGCTGGCCGAGCCGATGCTGCTGGACGGCCACCGCTTGCAGATCACGCCGAGCATCGGCATCGCGCTGATCCCCGATGACGGCGCGACCCCGGACGACCTGCTCAAGCGCGCTGACATCGCCATGTACCGCGCCAAGGACGCCGGCCGCAATACCGTGCAGCTGTTCCACGAGTCCATGCAGCAGGCAGCCATCGAGCGCCTGCGCCTGGAGAACGGCCTGCGCATGGCGCTGGCCCGCCGTGAATTCAACCTGCACTACCAGCCGCAGGTGGACGCCCGCGATTCGCGCATCGTCGGCGCCGAGGCACTGCTGCGCTGGCGCCACCCGACTCGCGGGCCGCAATCGCCGGCCAGCTTCATCCGTGTACTGGAGGACAGCGGGCTGATCGTCGAGGTCGGCCAGTGGGTACTAGAGGAAGCCTGCCGCACCGGCGCGCGACTGCTCTCCGAGGGCCACATCAATGTCGAGAACTTCAGTCTCAGCGTGAACATCAGCCCCCGGCAGTTCCGCCAGAGCGACTTCGTCGAGCGCCTGCTTACCCTGCTGCACAAGACCAAACTGCCGCCCAGCCTGCTGAAACTCGAGATCACCGAGGGCATCGTGATCCAGCAACTGGACGACACCATTGCACGCATGGAGCGCCTGCGTGAAGCCGGCGTGCAGTTCGCCATGGACGACTTCGGCACCGGCTATTCCTCGCTGACCTACCTCAAGCGCCTGCCGGTGGATAGTCTGAAGATCGACCAGAGCTTCGTGCGCGACGCACCCAGCAACAGCAACGACGCGGAAATCGTCCGCGCCATCATTGCCATGGGGCATAGCCTCGGGCTGGAACTGGTGGCCGAAGGGGTGGAAACCCCGGAACAGTTGGCGCTGCTGACCGACCAGGGTTGTCACCTGTACCAGGGCTACCTGTTCGGCCGCCCGGTGCCGCTGGAGGATTTCATCGCCCTGCTGCCCGGCAACGATACCCGGCAGGCGACCTGAGGCCTGCTATTGCGCGGGCCGCAACTCCGACATCACCACCATCACCTGCGCCTCGTCGGCTTCGCCGTCGTTCAGATAGAGGTGGCCGACGCTGCTGTCGAAATAGGCTGTCTCGCGAGGCCCGATGCTGACCGACTCGCCCGTCTCGAACTGGATGCGCACCCGGCCGGTCACCACCATGGCGAACTCCTGGCCCGGGTGTCGGACGTAATCATCGAACTCGCCAATCTCGCGGGCGAAGATGCGTGCGTAGAGCGGCGTCATGCTGCGTTGCGGGAAATCGCCGGCGATGGGGTAGTACTCGTAGCCGCCGGTGTCGTAGCCCGCCGCGTCGTCGATTCCGGTCTTGACGAAAGTCTTCAGCCCTATCAGCCCGCCGACGGACGGCAATGGGCGGAACAGCTGGGCAATATCCACCTGCAGCGCCCGGGCGGCTGCGGCCAGTTTGTCGTAGCTCACCGCCACCTGCGCCAGCTCCATCTTCGACAGGGTGGAAACCGCCACGCCAGACAAGTCGGAGAGCTGTTTCAGGGTCAGTTTCTGCTGTTTGCGAACCGCCCGCAGGCGCGCACCGACTTCGTCTCGATCCAGTTGCTGGGGCTTGGGTAGTGCCTGGGCGGTTTCGCTCATGGGATATCTCGTGAGGGGGCCGACGAAAGTTTACCGGGCCTTGCCTTTGGCGCAAAAATTCTCATATCTTAGATTTCTCACATAAGAGAAAACCTGCAGAAGGCCCATGCAGTGAGCCATTTCGATTTCGTCATCATCGGTGCCGGCATTGCCGGCGCCTCCCTCGCCTACCGCCTGAGCGAGACGCACAAAGTGCTGGTGCTGGAGCGCGAAGAGCAGCCCGGCTATCACTCCACCGGGCGCTCCGCCGCCATGTTCATGGCGGCCTACGGCACGCCGCAGATCCAGGCGCTGACCCGCGCCAGCCGGGCCTTCTACGAGAACCCGCCGGCCGGTTTCAGCGAGCACCCGATCCTCACTCCGCGCGGCTGCCTGTACGTGGGCGGCCCAGAGCACGTCGAGCTGCTCAAGCAGGCCGAAAGCACGCCCGGCGTCGAGCGCATCAGCACCGAACAGGCGCTGGAATTCCTCCCTGTCCTGCGCGCCGACGCCATTATCGGCGCGCTCTACGAGCCGGACGCCCGCGACCTCGACGTACACGCCCTGCATCAGGGTTACCTGCGCGCGCTGCGCCAGCGCGGCGGCGAGCTGCGGAACAACCGTGAGCTGCTGTCGGCGGAATACGCTGAAGAAGCGTGGACGCTCGAACTCAGCCAGGGCGAAACCCTCCAGGCCGCACAACTGGTCAACGCCGCTGGCGCCTGGGCCGATCACGTCGCCGAGCGCTGCGGCATCCGCCCGGTCGGCCTGCAGCCTTGCCGCCGCACCGCCTTCACCTTCCCAGCGCCCGAAGGCATGGACATCAGCCGCTGGCCGACGGTGATCGGCATCGACGAAAGCTTCTACTTCAAGCCGGACGCCGGCCAGTTGCTCGGTTCCCCCGCCAATGCCGACCCAGTGGAAGCGCAGGACGTGCAGCCTGAGGAACTCGATATCGCCCTTGGCGTGTACCACATCGAAGAGCACACCACCCTGGCGATCCGCCGGCCGAGCCATAGCTGGGCCGGGCTGCGCTCGTTCGTCGCCGATGGTGACCTGGTGATCGGCCAGGACGCGCAGAACCCGGCGTTCTTCTGGCTGGCCGCCCAGGGCGGCTACGGCATCCAGTCCGCCGATGGTGTGTCGCGCCTGGCCCAGTCACTGCTGCTCGGCCAGCCATTGCCCGAATCCCTGCGCCAGGAAGGCGTCGATCCCCAGCGCCTGAGCCCGGCGCGCCTGCGTTGAATTCTCCGGAGAGAAATCCATGAGCGATATCCAGCGTTACCCCAGCACCCTGCCCTTCCCCTTCTCCCGCGCCGTGAAGGCCGGCGGCTTCCTGTTCCTGTCCGGACAGATTCCGATGACCGCCGATGGCCAGGTCGTGAAGGGCGACATCCAGACCCAGACCGAAGCGGTGATGACCCGCATCGCCGAGAGCCTGGAAGCCTGCGGTGCCAACTACTCCCAGGTGGTGAAGGCCACGGTGTGGCTGTCCGACATGGCGCACTTCGCCGGCTTCAACGAGGTGTACAAGCGCTACTTCGACCAGGGCCTGCCGGTGCGCTCCTGCGTCGCTTCGGCGCTGGCGCTGGGCGTGGACGTCGAGGTGGAAGTCCAGGCCTACGTCGGCCAGGCGTGACCCTTTTCGACCCCGCCGCGGGCGGGCCGCTCTCATAACAACAACAGAGTCTCGATCATGAAAACCAGTCTCAAGCTCGGCGGTGCCTACATCGGCCTGGTGGTGGGCGTCGGCTTCGCCTCGGGCCAGGAAATCCTCCAGTTCTTCGGCGGCTTCGGCCTCATGGGCCTGGCCGGCGCGCTGGTGGCGCTGGCGCTGTTCGCCTTCCTGCTGATGAACCTCTACCAGATCGGCAGCCGTCTGCAGACCCAGTCGCACAAGGAAGCCATGGAGTACATCTGTGGCAAGCCGCTGGGCCGCGTCGTCGACCTGATGCTGACCTTCTTCCTGTTCGGCACCATGGTGGTCATGTTCGCCGGCGCCAACTCGTCGTTCGAGCAACAACTGGGGATCGGACACTCCATCGGCGGCATCGTCCTCGGCGTGCTGACGGTCATCACCGTGTGCCTGGGCCTGAAGCGGTTGATCACCCTGATGAGCCTGATCACCCCGGTGCTGATGATCATCGTGGCGATCATCGCCGTCTACGCGCTGACGCACGTTCAAAAGCCGCTGGTGGAGCTGGAACAGATCGCCCTGGCAGTGCCGCACCCGGCGCCCAACTGGCTGCTCGGCGCGCTGCTCTATGTCTCGTACAACGTCGCCGCCACCGCGGCGGCCGTGGTGGTGATGGGCGGTAGCGTGGCCAACCTGCGCACCGCCGCGATGGGTGGGGTGTTCGGCGGCAGCGCCATACCGACCCTGCTGCTGAGCAACAACATCGCGCCCTGGTTCGGCGACGTGATGCTGGCGCTGCTGCTGGTGAAGCTTTACTGCACCACCAGCGGCTTCGCCTACACCCTGGCCGCACGCTGCGCCGCCTACGGCGTGCCGTTCCGCGTGGCGACCGTGGTCGCGGTGGTGCTCGCCTTCATCGCCAGCCAGGTCGGCTTCGTCAAGCTGGTGGGCCTGGTCTATCCGGCCATGGGTTACCTGGGCTTCGTGTTGATGGCAGCCATCGTCTTCGCCTGGTGGCGCAATCGCTCGGCGCCGCTGCCGGATCAGCAGAAGGCCTGATCGAGGCACGAACGAAAACGCCCGTCTCTTGCGAGACGGGCGTTTTGCTTTGCAGCTACCGGTCGGCCGGCGCCGCGCGATTGCTTAGCCTTCGATGGCCGGTTGCTGGCCGTTGATGGCGATCCGCTTGGGCTTGGCTTCTTCCGGAACGATGCGCACCAGCTCGACGCTGAGCAGGCCGTTCTTCAGCGATGCGCCCTGGACCTCGATGTGGTCGGCGAGGCGGAACGACAGCTTGAAGGCGCGCTGGGCGATGCCCTGGTGCAGGTAGGTGACGCTCTCGGAAGCCTTTTCGCGCTTGCCGCCGTTGACGGTCAGCACGCCGCGCTCCACTTGCAGTTCCAGGTCTTCTTCCTGCAGGCCGGCGGCGGCGATGACGATGCGGTAGCTGTCGTCACCGTGCTTCTCGACGTTGTAGGGCGGGTAGGAACTGCCGCTTTCACTGCGCAGGGCGGACTCGAACAGATCGTTGAAACGATCGAAGCCAACGGACTGGCGGAACAGCGGGGCGAGGGAAAGGACGTTGCTCATGGCGAATCTCCTGAATATTTCAGCAAGGTATGATCTGGAGCCTGAGGTCAGAACTCCGCTGCGGGACCCGTCTTCGGCCTCCCGCAGGGACATAGATAGGGACGGCCAAATCCGTTTCAAGCCCGTTTTCGAAAAAAGGATTTCATCGTGAAAAAGGTCATGCTGATCACCGGCGCCAGCCGCGGCATTGGCGCCGCTACCGCGCGGCTCGCCGCCGAGCGCGGCTTCGCCGTGGCGATCAACTATCACCGTAAGCGCGAGGCGGCCGAGGCGCTCGTCGCGCAAATCACTGCACTCGGCGGCAAGGCGCGCGCGTTTGCCGCCGACGTGGCGAATGAAGACGACGTCCTGCGGCTGTTCCGCGAAGTGGACGAAGCTTTCGGCCGCCTCGATGTGCTGGTGAACAACGCCGGCATCCTGGAACGCCAGATGCGCCTGGAGGACATGGACGTGGCGCGCCTGCAGCGGGTATTCGCGGTGAACGTCACCGGCACCTTCCTCTGCTGCCGCGAAGCGGTGAAACGCATGGCGCGCAAGCAAGGTGGCGAAGGCGGAAGCATCGTCAATGTCTCGTCCATGGCCTCGCGCCTGGGCTCGCCCAATGAGTACATCGACTACGCCGCCGCCAAGGGCGCAGTGGACAGCCTGACCATCGGCCTGGCCAAGGAAGTGGCAGCCGAAGGCATCCGCGTGAACGCCGTGCGACCTGGGCTGATCCGGACCGAAATCCACGCCAGCGGCGGCGAGCCAGGGCGCGTGGAGCGTCTGCAGTCGGCGATTCCCCTGGGTCGGGGCGGTGAGGCGGAAGAGGTGGCGCGGGCGATCCTGTTCCTCACCTCGGACGAGTCCAGCTACAGCACCGGCGGTTTCGTCGATGTCAGCGGTGGGCGCTGATCCGGCGTTGTCCCGGACCACGCTTTTGTAGGAGCGAGCTTGCTCGCGAACCGCCCCACCGACGGCGTATCGGGGGCAACTGCATTCGCGAGCAAGCTCGCTCCTACGAAGAGCAGATCAGGCGGCGACTTCGATCTGGACCTGCAGCATCCGATCCAGCACTTCGCAGTCGTGCTCGCGGCGCACCTGGGCGAACAGCTCCACAGCTTCGGGATAACTGCGGGTGAGCATCCCCAGCCACTGCTTCAGGCGCCCCGGTGCGTACCGCGGCGCCAGCTTGCGCCGGGCCTGGCGCCAGAAGTCGTCGAGCAGCACGCGCACTTCCGACCAGGGCATCGGCACCACTTCGCGGCCATCGCGCCACGCGGCGATCTGCCGGGCGAGATCGGGGCGGGAAACCAGCCCGCGGCCGAGCATGATGTCCGCCACGCCGCTGATGGAGCGGCAACGGTGGTAATCTTCGAGGGTCCAGACTTCGCCGTTGGCGAACACCGGCACCTTCACCGCCTCCGCCACTTTCGCCACCCACTCCCAATGCGCTGGCGGCTTGTAGCCGTCGGCCTTGGTCCGCGCATGCACCACCACATGGGCGGAGCCAGCATCAGCCAGAGCGCGGGCGCAGTCGATGGCGCCGTCCGGGCTGTCATAACCCAGGCGCATCTTCGAGGTCACCGGAATGTGAGCCGGCACCGCGCGGCGCACCGCCTCGATGATGCTGAACATCAGCTCGGGTTCCTTGAGCAAAACCGCTCCGCCACGGGACCGGTTCACCGTCTTGGCCGGGCAGCCGAAGTTAAGGTCGATCACCGGGGCGCCCAGCTCGCAGGCCTGCACGGCGTTTTCTGCCAGCAGTTGCGGGTCGGAGCCGAGCAGCTGTAAGCGCATCGGCACGCCGGCGCGGGTGCGGCTGCCATGCGCCAGTTCCGGAGCGAGCGCCAGGAACGACGACGGCGGCAGCAGCCGGTCATTGATGCGGATGAATTCGGTGACGCACCAGTCGATGCCGCCGACGCGGGTCAGCACATCGCGGAGGATGTCATCTACCAGCCCCTCCATCGGGGCCAGGGCGATCTGCACGGGGGAATCTCGGGCTATGGCGAAGGCCGCGGATTGTAGGGAATGCGCCGCGCCGGGAAAAGCGCGGCGCGACGGATCACGCGCCGGCAGCCACAGTTTCCGGGGCGAGCAGCGCGCGGCCGTAGCCTTCGATGAACTCCACCGGCATGCGCTTGGGCCTGCCGCTGGACAGCTCGATGCAGACGAAGGTGGTCTGTGCGCGCAGCAGGGTCAGCGCATCCGCCGGACGCACCAGCTGGAAGTGACGGGTCATCTTCAGTCGCTGGTCGGACTGGACGATCCAGGTCGCCAGTTGCAGTTGCTCGCCTTCATAAGCAGCGGCAAGGTAGTCCACTTCATGGCGCACCACGGCCATGGCACGATCCAGCCGGCGGTACTCGGCCAGATCCAACCCCAGGCTCTGGGAGTGGCGCCAGGCGCAGCGTTCCAGCCAACTGACGTAGACGGCGTTGTTGGCGTGGCCGAGGCCGTCGATGTCCTCGGACTTGACCTCGATGTCGATGACGAACGGATCAGGCAACTGCCAACTCATGAAGCGTGCTCCAGGCTTGCGGCCAGCGCGATCGCTTCGGCGGCCAGTTGGGTGATCTGGTCCCAGGCGCGGGCGCGGACCAGGCTGGGCGGCGCGATCCAGGTTCCGCCGACGCAGGCGACGTTGGGCAGGCGCAGCACGTTGAGCAGGTTTTCCTGGGTGATGCCGCCGGTCGGGCAGAAGCGGATACCGGAGAAAGGCGCCTTCAGGCTCTTGAGCATCTTGATCGCCGCGTTGCCGTCAGCCGGGAAGAGTTTCAACGAGCGGTAACCGTATTCCAGCGCCACCAGCACCTCGGAAGGCGTCATCACTCCGGGCAGGAACGGCAGTTTCGCGTCGTCGGCGGCGGCGACCAGGCGCGGCGTGCAGCCGGGACTGACAGCGAACTGCGCGCCGGCGTCGCGGGCCTCCTGGAACTGCTCGGTGTGGATCAGCGTACCGGCGCCGATGACCATGTCCGGCAGCTCGCGGCGGATTTCGGCCACCGCATCGAGCGCCTGCGGCGTGCGCAGGGTCACTTCGAGCACCCGCACGCCACCGTCGTAAAGGGCGTGAGCCAGGTCACCCGCCAACGCCACGTCATCGATCACCAATACCGGCATGACCGGGCGCGCCTGCTGCAGCACCCAATCCAGCGACAGATTCATGCATCCCCCCAATCGGCCACCCGCGTGCGCAAGACCTCGCGCCCAGGCCGGGGCAACCGGAAATGCCCGAAAGTCTACGCCAGCGCGCCGGGCCTGACGACCCGCAAACGGGCCATCATGCAATGAAAACGGCGGCCTGTAGCCGCCGTCATCAGGTTGGTGAATGGTTCAGGAAGCCAGCGCCAGGGGCAACGGCATCTCGACCTCTTCCAGCAGCTCCAGAATGGCTTCGGTAACCGTCGCATCCGCCAGTACGCGGTGATGCCCGCCATCCTTCAGGCGCAGCAGCCGACTGCGCGGCCAGGCCTCGTGGATGGCTGAGGCCTCGTCTACGCGCACGTACTTGTCGTCCTCGGCATGCACCACCAGGCCGGGGAAGTCCAGCTCATAACGCGCGACGTCCAACTGTTTGGCCGCGATGCCGGTGCGCCCTTCCATCAGGCGGATGAAGCGCGAGCGCGCCAGAGGCGGCAGCCCGACCATTCGAGAGAAGCCGCGCAGAACGCCCAGCACGTTACTCGGCGCACCGATAGTCACCAGCGTTTCGGTGCGCAACCCCATCTGGGTCGCCAGCAGCGCGCTGGCGCCGCCCATGGAATGGCCGATCACGGCACGCAGCGGTGGCAACTCGCTGGCCGCTTCCAGAAGTGCTCGGGCGAACAGCACGATGTCCGCTTCCTGGCCGGGAGAGCGACCATGCCCCGGCCCGTCGAGGGCAATCACGCCATAGCCGGCGCCCACCAGCTTCTCGATCAGCGTGGCGAACTGGGTGGGACGTCCTTCCCAGCCATGCATTAGCAGCACAGCCGGCCCTTCACCCCAGCGCAGCGCGGACAGGCCGAAGCGCAGGGTGACGCGCTCGGAACTGGCCAGCAGCGGCAGCTCCCAGTCACGCGGGGCATATTCGTTGGGCGTCACGAACAGCTGACGCATGCGCTGCGCTGCCCATTTCGGCGCGACGCGGCCCAGGGTGGCGTTGACTCCTCGAACCCAGCTCAGACTGTTCATTTGCCGTATCTCCTCAGATCACCGCTTTTTTCGCGGCACGCAGGACGCGATCGGACAGGTCGCCATTACCCAAAGCACGAGCCAGCGCCAATCCACCAATCATCAGGGCCATGTCGCTGAGCACGCTGTCGATTTCCTCGGGACGGCCGGCCAGCGCTGCGACCATCAGCTCAACATGCTCTTCCAGGGTCTGACGGAACTCTTCCGGCAGATTGGCCACTTCGTTCAGCGAACTGGGAATCGGGCAGCCCTCATCCTCGGTATCGCGATGCTTGCGCGACAGGTAGAACTGCGCCGTCAGCGCCCGGCGCTCGGCAAAGCTCAATCGCGGGTCGAAACGCTTGAGCCCTTCGCGGCGCTTGGCGAGCAATTGCCGGAAGGCTTCCAGCATCAGCGCGTCCTTGCTCTCGAAGTGCGAGTAGAAGCCACCTACTGTAAGCCCCGCCGCCGACATCACCTCTCCCACGCTGGGGCTGACCGGACCGTGCTGGAGCAATGCACTGGTAGCGGCGGACAGGATGCGTTCGCGGGTCTGGGCTTTCTTGTCGCTCATGGCTGACGTCTCCCTCGGGAAATATTATGGATAGAATATTATTATCATAATAAAATCGACAAGTAGAAAACGTGACCGCTGGTCGGAGGAAAATTTTCTGGAGGGAGAAAAAACAAAAGGGCCACTGAAAGTCTCAGTGGCCCTATAGGCATCGCAGAGCGATAAAAATGGCGTCCCCTAGGGGACTCGAACCCCTGTTACCGCCGTGAAAGGGCGGTGTCCTAGGCCACTAGACGAAGGGGACATATCCTTCGAAGAAACCCACCACGCGGTGGATTCTGGCTTCATCCCGTTTGGGAATTTGGTGGAGCTAGACGGGATCGAACCGTCGACCTCTTGCATGCCATGCAAGCGCTCTCCCAGCTGAGCTATAGCCCCAGATGACTCTGGCTGACGATGCGGACGCATCGTCGCTGGATAAGTGGCGTCCCCTAGGGGACTCGAACCCCTGTTACCGCCGTGAAAGGGCGGTGTCCTAGGCCACTAGACGAAGGGGACGCAAAACCTTCGATTTCGGCTTCGTTCGGACAAACGAAGCTTACTGGTAATTTGGTGGAGCTAGACGGGATCGAACCGTCGACCTCTTGCATGCCATGCAAGCGCTCTCCCAGCTGAGCTATAGCCCCAAAGTACCGCTGGATCTACCGTTCCGCTTCTCCCTGTCAATTCAGTTCGTCGCTGGAACGGGGCGCATCTTAGGGGCGGGGCGAACCCCTGTCAACAAAATTTTTTCAGATTTCTTATTTTTTTCTCCCAAAGAACAATCACTTATGTGACCACCCTGATTTCCGCACGGTGAAATCCACGGCCCTCCTGCCCTCCTCCGGCTCGCCCGCAATCACTGGCGCCAGCATGAAAAAGGCCGGGCGCTTCGTAGCGTCCGGCCTTTTTCAGTGTAGGAAAGAACTCAGGAGCCGATGGCGTCGCGAATCTTTTCCCACTCCTTGGCTTCTTTCTTCGACGCACCGCCCAGCAGCTCCAGGGCCTGGCGCAGACGATAGCGTGACAGATCGGCGCCGAGGATCTCCATGGCATCGAGCACCGATACCGAGCTCGCTTGCCCGGTGATGGCCGGGAACATCAGCGGCATCACGTCCCGCAGCTTGAGGCCCAGGTGCTCGGCCACGGCCTGGATGGTCGCGGTGATACGGTCCTTCTCCCACTGGCGCAGCGATTCGAGCTTCCACAGCACCAGTTGCAGCACCTGGCGAACCTGGGTGGCGTCGAGTTTCTTGTGTTCGAACAGCTTGGCGTCCAGTGGCACGCCGCCGCTGAAGAAGAAGCCGGCCAGCGGGGCGATCTGGCTGAAGTTCTCCACGCGACCTTGTACGTGCGGGGCGATCTTCATCAGGTACTCGGGGTTCAGCGCCCACTTCTGCACTTCTTTCGCAAAGTCCTCGACGGACAGCTCGCGAATCCACTGGCCGTTCAGCCAGGAGAGCTTCTCGATGTCGAAGATAGGGCCGCCCAGCGACACGCGGGACAGGTCAAAGTGTTCAATCATCTCCGCCAGGCTGAACTTCTCGCGCTCGTCGGGCATGGACCAGCCCATGCGACCGAGGTAGTTCAGCAGCGCCTGGGGCAGCAGACCCATGCGCTCGTAGAAGGTGATGGAGGTGGGGTTCTTGCGCTTGGACAGCTTGCTCTTGTCCGGGTTGCGCAGCAGCGGCATGTAGCAGAGCACCGGCTGTTCCCAGCCGAAGTACTCGTACAGCTTGATCAACTTCGGTGCCGAGGGCAGCCACTCTTCGCCGCGCAGGACGTGGGTGATGCCCATCAGGTGGTCGTCGACCACGTTGGCCAGGAAGTAGGTGGGCAGGCCGTCGGCCTTCATCAGCACCTGCATGTCCATGCGGTCCCACGGGATTTCCACGTCGCCACGGAGCATGTCCGGCACCACGCAGACGCCCTCGGTCGGCACCTTCATGCGCACCACGTGGGATTCGCCGGCGGCGATGCGCTTGGCCGAATCCTCTTTCGGGATATGCATGCAGTGACCGTCGTAGCGCGGGGTTTCCTTGCGCGCCTGCTGCTCAGCGCGCAGTGCGTCGAGGCGTTCGGAGGAGCAGAAGCAGGGGAAGGCGTGGCCTTTCTCGACCAGCTCGTCGCTGTACTGCTTATAGATAGCGCCACGCTCGCTCTGCCGGTACGGGCCGTGCGGGCCGCCGACGTCCGGGCCCTCGTCCCACTCGATACCCAGCCAGCGCAGCGCGTCGAAGATCTGCTGTTCCGATTCGCGGGTCGAACGCACCTGGTCGGTGTCCTCGATGCGCAGAATGAACTGACCGCCGTGCTGGCGGGCGAAGCAGAGGTTGAACAGCGCGATATACGCGGTGCCGACGTGCGGGTCGCCGGTGGGAGACGGCGCGATACGGGTGCGGACTGTGGTCATGAAGGCTCTCGTGTGCAGCAATTCTTCGTGTGAAGCGGACAGCGCGCGACAGCGCACGCGCTCATGGGTGCGATGGTATCAGGCGGGCCGCCTTCGGCTCCAGCCAGCGACCGGGATCGATGGGCAGGTTATGAATCAGGAAGTCGAGGAAAGCCTTCACTTTCATTGCCTGGAAACGTCGCGACGGATACACAGCGTACAGCTCGCCGACCGGCAGCTGTACATGCGGCAACACGCGCACCAGACGGCCGCCGGCCAACTGTTCGTCGACGATCAGCTCCGGCAAGGAAGCGATTCCCACCCCGGCCAGCACGGCTTCACGGGCAAACGTGATGTTGTTGCAGGACAGCACGCGGTGGCACGGCACGGTTTCCCCACGCAGCGGCCAGTAACGCTGGGAGTCGGCCTGCAGCAGCACGGCGCGGTGGCCGGCAAGCTCCTCGACGGTCTCCGGGCGGCCGTGCAGCTCCAGGTACTCCGGGCTGGCGCACAGGCAGCGGTTGGTGGTCAGCATGCGCCGGGCGATCAGGGTCGAATCCTCCGGCTGGCCAACCATGATGACGATGTCCACGCCCTCCTCCAACGGATCGACGGTGCGCGAGGTCAGTTCGACCTCGGCGGTGATCTGTGGATAAAGGTTCATGAAATCGCCCACCACCTTGGCCAGGTACATCTGGCCGAACTCGATGGGCGCGCTGATGCGCAACAATCCCGACGGTGCCTGCTGCAACTGCATAACCGCCTGCTCCGCCTCGGCGAAGTCATGCATGATCTGCCGGCAGCGGTCGTAGTAGGCCTGCCCCACTTCGGTCAAGCGCAGTTTGCGCGTGGTGCGGTTGATCAGGCGCACGCCCAAACGCTCTTCGAGCAGCGCGATACGCCGGCTCACCGTGGACTTCTGCATGCCCATGCTCTGCGCTGCCTGGGTGAAGCTGTGCAGTTCCACCACGCGAGTGAAGATCAGCGCATCATCCAGCCCCATGATTGTTCCCTATAAGCAACAAAGTTTCCGAAGTGTAGCGGCTACGTGCCGCCACGGAACACTGTTACATTGGCAAACATTTTTTGGCCAACCAAACGCTCGTTTACCTATGCCCGCACAATTGAAACGCCGCCTGTCCGTGTTCTTCGTCATCCTCGCCGTGGTCGCCCTCGCCTTCCTGGCGCGCTGGTACTTCATCGGCCGCTTCGTCGAGAGCACCGACAACGCCTACGTGCAGGGTGAGATCACCCGCATCGCCAGCCAGCTTGGCGCACGTGTCGACGAGGTGCTGGTGCAGGACAACCAGCACGTCGAGAAAGGCCAGTTGCTGGTGAAACTGGAGGCTGCCGACTTCCAGCTCGCCCTGGACCGCGCCAAGGCCACCCTGGCTACCCGCGAGGCGGAACTGGAACAGGCGCGCAGCAAGCTCAAGGGCCAGACCAGCATGATCGCCGCCAGCGCGGCTGACGTGAACGCCAGCCAGGCCACCCTCGGCCGCACCGAAGTCGACCTCGGCCGCGCCCAGGCCCTGCGCAAGCCCGGCTATGTGTCGGAAGAGCGCGTGACCACCCTGGCCGCCGACTCCAACGTCGCCCGCTCCCAGGTGGCCAAGGCCCAGGCCGACCTCCAGGCCCAGCGCGTGCAGCGCGAAACCCTGGGCACTGACGTGCAGCGCCTGCAGGCGCAGATCGAAAGCGCCCGCGCCGACCTTACCCAGGCCGAGATCAACCTCGCCCGTACCGAAATCCACGCGCCGGTCAGCGGCCTGGTCGGCCAGCGCGGCGCCCGCGTCGGCCAGTACGTGCAGGTCGGCAGCCAGTTGCTGTCGCTGGTGCCGGACGACGGCATCTGGGTCCAGGCCAACTTCAAGGAAACCCAGATCGGCAAGATGCGCCCCGGCCAGACTGCCAAACTGGTGTTCGACTCCTTCCCCGACCAGCCCATCGAAGGCCAGGTCCAGAGCCTGTTCGCCGCCTCCGGTGCGCAATTCAGCCTGCTGCCGCCGGACAACGCCACCGGCAACTTCACCAAGGTGGTGCAGCGCATTCCGGTCAAGATCACCTTCGCCGACGACAACCCGCTCAAGGGGCTGATCCGCCCAGGCATGTCCGTCGAGGCCGAGGTCGAGCTGCGTGGCCGGTGATCAACTGGTCCGGCCGGTCGGCGAACCGACCCGCCGCGACTGGATCGCCGTGTTCAGCGCCATGCTCGGCGCGTTCATGGCGGTGCTCGACATCCAGATCACCAACTCTTCGCTGAAGGACATCCAGGGCGCGCTGGCGGCCACCCTGGAAGAAGGCTCGTGGATTTCCACCTCTTACCTGGTGGCCGAAATCATCATGATCCCGCTCACCGCGTGGCTGGTGCAGTTGCTCTCGGCGCGCCGGCTGGCCTGGATGATTTCGGTTGGCTTCCTGTTCTCGTCCCTGCTCTGCTCGTTCGCCTGGAACCTGGAGAGCATGATCGTGTTCCGCGCCATGCAGGGCTTCACCGGCGGCGCGCTGATTCCCCTCGCCTTCACCCTGGCGCTGATCAAGCTGCCGGAACACCACCGTCCCAAGGGCATGGCGCTGTTCGCCATCACCGCCACGTTCGCGCCCTCCATCGGCCCGACCCTGGGCGGCTGGCTGACGGAGAACTTCGGCTGGGAATACATCTTCTACATCAACATCCCGCCGGGCCTGCTGATGATTGCCGGCCTGCTCTACGGCCTGGAGAAGAAGGAAGCGCACTGGGAGCTGCTGAAAAGCACCGACTACGCCGGCATCATCACCATGGCGATCGGCCTTGGCTGTCTGCAGGTATTCCTCGAAGAGGGCCACCGCAAGGACTGGCTGGAATCGAACCTGATCGTCAGCCTGGGCAGCATTGCCCTGATCAGTCTGATCCTCTTCGTGATCCTGCAGACCTCGCGGCCGAACCCGCTGATCAACTTAGGCATCCTGCGTAACCGCAACTTCGGGCTGTCGAGCATTTCCAGCATTGGCCTTGGCATGGGGCTGTATGGTTCGATCTATGTGCTGCCGCTGTATCTCGCGCAGATCCAGGGTTACAACGCCATGCAGATCGGCGAGGTGATCATGTGGATGGGCGTGCCGCAGCTGTTCCTTATCCCGCTGATTCCCAAGCTGATGAAGATCATCGCGCCACGCCTGCTCTGCGCCCTGGGCTTCGGCCTGTTCGGCATGGCGAGCTTCTTCTCCGGCGTGCTCAACCCGGACTTCGCCGGCCCGCAGTTCAACCAAATCCAACTGTTGCGCGCCCTCGGCCAGCCGATGGTGATGGTTACCATCTCGCTGATCGCCACCGTCTACCTGCAGCCGCAGGATGCAGGCTCGGCGTCCAGCCTGTTCAACATCCTGCGCAACCTCGGCGGCGCTATCGGCATCGCCCTGCTGGCGACCCTGCTGGATAGCCGCGCGAAGGTCTATTACGACTACCTGCGCGAAGCGGTGGTGCCGGTGAATGGCGCGGTGGACGAGCGCCTGGCGCAACTGACCTCGCAGCTAGGCACGCAGCAGGCGGCGCTGGGCAAGATCAGCGAGATCGTCCACCAGCAGGCGGCGATCATGGCCTACAACGATGCCTTCCACGCCATCGGCATCGTGCTGGCGATCAGCATGGTGGCGGTGCTGCTGACCCGGCCGCTGCCGGCTGGAATGGGGGCTGGCGCGGGAGCCGGGGCGCACTGAGCCCCCGCCCTCCTCTTACCCCATCGACACCATGCGATCGCGCAACTTGCCGATCTCGTCGCGCACCCCAGCCGCGGCCTCGAACTCCAGGTCGCGGGCCAGCTGGTACATGCGCTCCTCCAGCTGTTTGATGCGCTTGCCGATCTCGTCGGGCGTACGCAGCTCGTTCTCGTACTTCCCGCTCTCCTCCGCCACTTTCGCCAAGCTGCGGCGCTTGCCCTTGGCGCCCGGCACCACGGCCCCTTCGAGGATGTCCTTGATGTCCTTCTTCACACCCTTGGGCACGATGCCGTGCTTGGCGTTGAACTCCAGCTGCTTGGTGCGGCGGCGCTCTGTCTCGTTGATCGCTCGCTCCATCGAGCCGGTGATCTTGTCGGCGTAGAGGATCGCCTTGCCGTGCAGGTTCCGCGCGGCGCGCCCGATAGTCTGGATCAGCGAGCGCTCGGAACGCAGGAAGCCTTCCTTGTCCGCATCGAGGATCGCCACCAGCGCCACCTCAGGCATGTCCAGGCCCTCACGCAGCAGGTTGATGCCCACCAGCACGTCGAACTTGCCCAGGCGCAGGTCGCGGATGATTTCCACCCGTTCCACGGTGTCGATGTCCGAGTGCAGGTAACGCACGCGCACGTCGTGGTCGCCCAGGTAGTCGGTAAGGTCCTCGGCCATGCGCTTGGTCAGGGTGGTGACCAGCACGCGCTGATCGACTGCCACACGTTTGCCGATCTCCGAAAGCAAGTCATCCACCTGGGTGGTTGCCGGGCGGATTTCCACTTCCGGATCAACCAGACCGGTGGGGCGCACGACCTGCTCGACCACGCGGCCAGCATGCTGGTCCTCATAAGGGCCGGGCGTTGCGGAGACGAAGATGGTCTGCGGGCTGATCGCCTCCCACTCTTCGAAGCGCAGCGGGCGGTTGTCCAGCGCCGAGGGCAGACGGAAGCCGTACTCCACCAGGGTTTCCTTGCGTGAGCGGTCGCCCTTGTACATGGCGCCGACCTGGGGAACGCTGACGTGGGATTCGTCGATCACCAGCAGGGCGTTGTCCGGCAGGTAGTCGTAGAGGGTCGGCGGTGGCTCGCCGGGACCGCGTCCGGAGAGGTAGCGCGAGTAGTTCTCGATGCCGTTGCAGTAGCCCAGCTCGAGGATCATCTCCAGGTCGAAGCGGGTGCGCTGCTCCAGGCGCTGGGCTTCGACCAGCTTGTTGTTGGTGCGCAGGTAGTCCAGGCGCTGCTTCAGCTCGGCCTTGATGTGCTCCACCGCCTCGAGCAGCGTCTCCCGCGGGGTGACGTAGTGGCTCTTGGGGTAGAAGGTAAAGCGCGGCAGCTTGGTCAGCACCTCGCCGGTCAGCGGATCGAAGGCGGCGATATTTTCCACTTCGTCGTCGAACAGCTCGACGCGGATGGCCTCGAGGTCGGATTCCGCCGGGAAGATGTCGATCACGTCGCCGCGCACGCGGAAGGTCGCGCGGGCGAAATCCATGTCGTTGCGGGTGTATTGCAGGCTGGTCAGGCGGCGCAGCAGCTCGCGCTGGTCCATCTTGTCGCCACGGTCCAGGTGCAGAACCATCTTCAGGTAGGACGCCGGGTCACCCAGGCCGTAGATCGACGACACGGTGCAGACGATGATGGCATCCTTGCGCTCCAGCAGCGCCTTGGTCGCCGACAGCCGCATCTGCTCGATGTGGTCGTTGATCGAGGAATCCTTCTCGATGTAGGTGTCCGAGGACGGCACATAGGCCTCGGGCTGGTAATAGTCGTAGTAGGAGACGAAGTACTCGACGGCATTGTTCGGGAAGAAGGTCTTGAACTCGCCGTAGAGCTGCGCGGCCAGCGTCTTGTTCGGCGCCAGCACCATGGTCGGGCGCTGCACCTGGGAAATGACGTTGGCGATGCTGAAGGTCTTGCCGGAGCCGGTCACCCCCAACAGCGTCTGGTGCGACAGCCCCGCTTCCAGTCCTTCCACCATCTGTCGGATGGCTTCGGGCTGGTCGCCGGCGGGCTCGAATCGCGAATCCAGCTGAAAAATCGACATGGGAACCTCGCTATGGCGTGTGACGCTTCGGTCGCCAAAGCGTCATACCAGTCGAAAAGCACGCGCGACAACTCGCCGCCTGCTGTAGAGGCCTATATAATACCGGCCCGTCGACGCAACCCCCAGCGCCGTGTGCGGGTGGGTTGCAATTGCACTTCACTCCCGCCTTAGAGCTGCTGCCAACATGAGTCTGTTCTCCGCTGTCGAAATGGCCCCCCGTGACCCGATCCTGGGCCTGAACGAAGCTTTCAACGCCGATACCCGTCCGGGCAAGATCAACCTGGGCGTAGGCGTTTATTACAACGAGGAAGGCCGTCTCCCGTTGCTGCGTGCCGTGCAGGCCGCGGAGAAAGCCCGCATCGAGGCCCACGCACCGCGCGGCTACCTGCCGATCGAAGGCATCGCCGCCTATGATTCCGGCGTGCAGAAGCTGCTGTTCGGCGCTGATTCCGAGCTGCTGGCCGAAGGCCGTGTGGTCACCACCCAGGCCGTCGGCGGTACCGGCGCGCTCAAGACCGGTGCCGACTTCCTCAAGCGCCTGCTGCCCAACGCGACCGTCGCCATCAGCGACCCGAGCTGGGAAAACCACCGCGCGCTGTTCGAAGCCGCCGGCTTCCCGGTGCAGAACTACCGCTACTACGACGCCGCCACCCATGGCGTTAACCGTGCCGGCCTGCTCGAAGACCTGAACGCCCTGCCTTCTCAATCGATCGTGGTTCTGCATGCCTGTTGCCACAACCCGACGGGCGTCGACCTGACCATGGACGACTGGAAGCAGGTCCTGGACGTGCTCAAGGCCAAGGGCCACGTGCCGTTCCTCGACATCGCTTACCAGGGCTTCGGTGACGGCATCGACGAAGATGCTTCCGCCGTGCGCCTGTTCGCCAAGTCGGGCCTGAACTTCTTCGTGTCCAGCTCCTTCTCCAAATCGTTCTCGCTGTACGGCGAGCGTGTTGGCGCCCTGTCGGTGGTGACCGACAGCCGCGAGGAGTCCACCCGCGTCCTGTCCCAGGTCAAGCGCGTGATCCGCACCAACTACTCCAACCCGCCGACCCACGGCGCCAGCGTCGTCGCTGCTGTGCTGAACAGCCCGGAACTGCGTGCAGTCTGGGAAGAAGAGCTGGGCGAAATGCGCACCCGCATCCGCGCCATGCGCGTGGCCATGGTCGAGCAACTGGCCGCCCTGGGCGCCAAGCGCGACTTCAGCTTCGTTGCCGAGCAGCGCGGTATGTTCTCCTACTCCGGCCTGACCGCCGAGCAGGTTGAGCGCCTGAAGAACGAATTCGGCATCTACGCTGTCGGCACCGGCCGCATCTGCGTCGCCGCGCTGAACAACGGCAACCTGGACACCGTCACCCGCGCCATCGTCCAGGTGCTGTAAAAAAATCAGGGGAAGTCGTCGGCACTATGTTGACTTCCCCTTTTTAATCAGTAAGATACGCCTCGTTGTTCCGCGATAGCTCAGTCGGTAGAGCAAATGACTGTTAATCATTGGGTCCCTGGTTCGAGTCCAGGTCGCGGAGCCAAAATTCAAAGCCCTCGGCACACGCCGGGGGCTTTTTTATTGAGCCGGAGAAATGCGCCCCATTGAAAAAAGCCGGCCAGTGACCGGCTTTTTCATTTCACCAGGCAAAGGTTCAGAGCGAGATCCTGTCCCGGTTCTTGTCCAAAGTGCCCTTGCCGATACCCTTCACTTCCAGCAGTTGATCGACCGTGGTGAACGGCCCGCTGCTGGTCCGATAGTCGATGATGGCCTGGGCCTTCACCTTGCCGATGCCCTTCAAGGACTTCTGCAATTCTTCGACGGATGCCGTGTTGATGTTTACCGCCTCGACTTGGGCGACAGGCGCCTTGGCAATCGGCGCCGATACTTCGACCGCTGGCTTGCTGACAGGTTGAGTGCTGGTGGCAGCCTGGACGACACCACCAAAAGACAGGCTGGTGAACAAGATCAAGCTGGCGATGGAGAGCAGGTTCTTTTTCATGAGTCATTCCTTGAAATGAGAGGCTTCTAGGCGGGCGCGAAGGCGCCGCCCAGTGACCATATCGCCAGGAGTACTCGTGAGAACCTTGGTTTAGAGAGTCGACGCCAGTTTCCGGCGCCGCCGACAGATCGCCAGGAAAGAGCTGACGATGCTTGCAGACGCGGCGATCAAAGCGTCTGCTAGGAGCCCGGTATCAGGGCTCCATCCGCCGTTGCTGGTGGATCAGATCGACGATCTCTCCCTCGGGGCAATAGCCGCTGACGGTTTCCCGCAACAGTTGCCGCACCCGCGCGTAGTTGCCCTGGTCCACCGCCCTGAGCAGGTCCGCCAGGACGAGCTTGAAGCCCTCCCAGTGCATCAGCTCCTCGTTGGCCTTCATGATCATCGGATGCTCGGTGGCGCTGACGTTGTCGCCAATCAGCAGCTCCTCATAGAGCTTCTCGCCAGGCCGCAGACCGCTGAACTCGATGGAGATGTCGCCGTGGGGAGTTCGCTCGGAACGAACGCTCAGGCCCGACAGGTGGATCATCCGCTCGGCCAGTTCGAGGATCTTTACCGGCTGCCCCATGTCCAGCACGAAGACGTCGCCACCGCGCCCCATGGAGCCGGCCTGGATCACCAACTGGGCCGCCTCCGGGATGGTCATGAAGTACCGGGTGATGCCCGGATGGGTCACGGTGACCGGCCCGCCGCGCTTGATCTGCTCGCGGAACAGTGGGATGACCGAGCCGGACGAGCCGAGCACATTGCCGAAGCGCACCATGGTGAAACGGGTCTTATTGACCTGGTGCACCCCGGATTTATCGCCGAACAGCACTGGCGCCGATTCCTGGCTCAGGGCCTGGAGGATCATCTCCGCCAGGCGCTTGGTACTCCCCATCACATTGGTCGGGCGCACAGCCTTGTCAGTGGAAATCAGCACGAAGTGCTCGACACCAGCCTGCACCGCCACTTGCGCGGTATGCAGGGTCCCTATCACATTGTTCAGCACGCCCTCGGAAATGTTGTGCTCGACGATCGGCACGTGCTTGTAGGCAGCGGCGTGGTAAACGGTGACGACCTTCCAGGTGCGCATCACATCCAGCAGGCGCTCGGCGCTGCGCACGGACCCCAGGATCGGCACCAGTTGCACCGCGAGAGACTCGCGCTTGATGCGGTTTTCCAGCTCCTGGTGCACGCGGTAGAGGTTGTATTCGCTGTGCTCGAACAGCACCAGCACGGTGGGCGATGAGCCGAGGATCTGGCGGCAGAGCTCCGATCCGATGGAGCCGCCCGCACCCGTGACCATCACAACTTCGCCACGAATGCAGTGCTCGAACAACTCCTTGCGCGGCTCGACCGGGTCACGCCCAAGCAGGTCGGCGATGTCCACTTCCTGAATGTCGTCCACCCGAACCCGACCGTTAGCCAGCTCGATGAATCCCGGCACGCTTCGTACGTGAACCGGGTAGGGCTCGAGCAGGCCGAGGATTTCACGGCGCCGGGCGCGGGTAGCAGAAGGGATCGCCAGCAGCACTTCCTGGACCCCGGTCTCGTCGATCATCTGCTGGATGTGCTTGGGCTTGTAGACGCGCAGACCCGCGATAACGCGGTTGGCGATCTCGTCATCGTCATCGATGAAGGCCACCGGGCGCATCGCACGTCCCAGGCGCAACGCCGCCACCAGTTGGTTGCCGGCAGAACCGGCACCATACACCGCCACCTTGGGCAGGCCATCCTGTTGCTTGAGGAAGGGTACCGCCTGGACGGTGCTGTACCAGTCCCCCATGAAATACTGGCGCATGGCCAGGCGTAGGCCGCCGATCATCAACAGGCTTAGCCACCAGTAGTTCAGCACCAGAGAGCGCGGAACCATTTCGGTCACTGAGCGGTTCCAGTAGACCACTAGCGAGAGCAGCAGCGCCGAGATGGTCACCGCCTTCCAGATGGCGATCAGCGCGTCATTGCCCAGATAACGCATCACCGCACGGTACATGCCGAAGCGGATGAACAACGGGATCGCCACTGTCGGCGCCGCCACGAACAGCCAGCCATGAACGCGCAACGGATACTCCAGATCATCCGTACCCAGTCGCACGATGAACGCCAGCCACAGCGAGAACCACACCAGACAGATATCTGTGGCGACCTGCAATAGCCGTTTATGTCGTCTCGGAAGCCTCAGCAGGCGTTCTCGGAGCATCAGCGCTTGTCCTTAATCCCGAGCGGAGAAAATCATCCACTCGCTACATTGACCACCAAATCCGGCGGAGTTCAGCTCACATCCTGTTCATCCGGGCGTCCCGCACCCAGATGAGCTACGACAAGCACCAACGGAGCATAGGCCACAATCAGCGCCAGCAAACCCGAAACATGCCCCAGTGCAGCCAGCAACGCCAGCGGTAACAGCCACAGCAGGTTGATCAAGGTGACCCACAGCGATACCCGCAGATGACTGCCAAAGCGCCGTGATATGCGCTGGTATGCGTGGCTGCGATGTGCTTCGTAGACGCGCTCGCCACGCATCAGGCGATGCACCAGAGTGAAGGTCGCATCGACGATGAATGCGCCAAGCAGGATCAACCAGCTCCAGACCAGCGGCTGCGCTACCGACGCCGCCTGCAATGCCAGGCCGCCGAGGATCAACCCCAGGAATCCACTGCCCGCATCCCCCATGAAGATCCGCGCCGGGGGAAAGTTCCAGACCAGGAACCCCGCCGCCGCCATGCCCAGGATCAAGGGCAACCACACCAGTTGCGACTCGCCGACGAACCACCCGCAGAGGGCTCCGCCCAAGCAGACGCTGATAGCTTCCAGGCCGGCAATCCCGTCGATGCCGTCCATGAAGTTGTACAGGTTGAGCAGCCAGACCAGGAACACCACGCCCAGCAGGTCGCCGGCCAAACCCAGGTCCAAAGGTCCCCACGGCATAGTCAGCGCAGGCAGCCCACCGAGCCAGCCAAGCAGCCAGAACGCGGCGACAAAATGCCCGAGCAGCCGCCAACGCGCCGGAATATGACGGTGATCGTCCAGGAAACCTATGACCGCAACCAGAGAGCCGGCCGGCAATAGGGCCAACAGACTGCGGCCATCCACGGCGCCGAGAACAGCGGCCAGCGGTAGGCAGCCCAGGAAGCCCAACACTATGGCAACTCCGCCGCCGCGGGGCGTGGGAATCTGATGCGAACTGCGAGCGTTGGGAATATCCATGATGCTGCGCGCCAGTGCGTAGCGGCGCACGCCAGCAGTCATCACCCAGGATGCTATGAATACGACCACCAGCAGAATACCCATGCTCATCGTCCCTGCTCCTGATCACGCCCCTGCGCCGCTTCCCTCAGGGCTTGCTCGACGCTGACCGGCGGAGTCCAACCCAGTCGACTGCGCGTCGCGGAAATATCCACCTGCAGCGATCCCAGCAAGCGCTGGACCTGCCGGCTCCGCCCGGTCAGCAGCCCGAGCAGGCGCAGCAGCGCGGCGGGAACCGGCAGCAACCGCGGGCGAACCTCCAAAGCTCTGCTCAGGCCACGGCACAGCTGTGCCGTCGACAAATCTTCGCCGTCGCTAACCAGAAATACCTGCCCGGCGGCTGCCGGATGACGCGTGCAAAGCACCAGTAGGTCCACCAGGTTATCCCGCGCCACCAGGCTTCGACGATTATCGATAGAGCCAAAGGGCAACGGCAGGCGACGCTGCAAGGCGCGCATCAGGCTGGCGAAATTGGCCTTCACACCCGGACCATAGACCAGCGGCGGGCGCACCACAGCAACTTCGAGCCCGGTCTGGCGGGCCACGTCGAACAAAGCCTGTTCGGCTTCGAGCTTGGATTGCCCGTAAGGGTCCTGCGGTTGCGGCTCGGCGTCGGCAGTAAAGGGATGACCCGGCGCAGTCTCCTCGCCATTGACCTTGATCGAACTGACAAAGACGAAGCGCTTCGCACCAGCTGCCGCGGTCTGCTGCGCCAGATGCCGGGTCGCCTCGACGTTCACCGCGCGAAACTCGGCAAGCGGATCCGCCGCCTGCTCGTCCATGACATGAACGCGGGCAGCGCAGTGAATCACCACGTCCACCCCTTGCAGGGCCTGCGTCCAGGATTGCGCCACGCTCAACCCGTCGATGAGCGCCACCTCGACACCTTCGGGGTACTGTGCGATGGCGCCACGCTGGGCGACGCGAACCTGCACGTTATCTTCCTGGCACAAGCGCGCCAGTACGCCTCGGCCGACAAAACCGCTCGCACCCGTGAGAAGAACCTTCAATACAGTACCTGCAGAACCTGACGCCAGCGGCGTCTTCCATGTTTGAGCGAGCGCGTCAGAGCGGCGAAATGACCGGCCGCAGCGCATTCCAAGCGTGGCAACTGGGACATTGCCAGTGCAGTTCGCGGCCGGCAAAACCGCACTTGCCGCATCGATAGCGCGGCATTGTCTTATACAACCCGATGATTATTGGAGCGATTTTTCCCGTCGCCGAGTCTTTTTCCGTGTCGCTCCCCACTACTTCCAGGTATTCGCCCACACCTTGCCAGGAGGGATGGCGTTCCACCCGCTCCAGCATTCTTTCGCGCCAGCTGGAAGAACGCCCCGGCTGCTCGCTGTCGGCCAACAGCGCGAGGATCGCCGGCGGTACTTCCTCGCCCCCTGCCAGCTCGCGCAAACAAGCCAGCACCTCAGGCCGGGCAAGGCCGTCGTGGCGACGCAACAGCGGAACGATCTCGCCCAGGAAGGCCTTGGCATCGCTCGCCAGTTCGCCGATGGTGGCGACGGCAGCGGCCGGATCCTTGCGCCACAACTCGCAGTCCAGCCGCATCAGCAGAGCGCGTACACAGCGCTTGTCGACGCGACGAGCCTCGCGCAGCAGCTCCTGCATGGCACTGCGATCCCCAGTCTTGCCTTTTTCCTGAGCGAGCTCGCAGTAGTAGTTGGCCAGCGCCGCGCTCAACTCGGGCCGGCTCGACACCAGCCGGGCGGCCAGTTCGATCGCGCGGGACCAATTCTTCTCGCGCTCGCAGATGAGGCGCTGTTCATCCAGCGCCTCAAGCGAGATAGGCTCATCACGCTGCTGGGTCAGCTCGTCCAGCAACTCCTCGGCGCTGCCGAGCAAGCCGCCGGCAATATAGTCTCGAGCCAGCTCCAGGCGCACTTGCGCCACCAGCGAACCATCTTCGCCGGCGCGTCCCAGCAGGTCCTGGTGGATGTGAATGGCTTTCTCGATATCGCCACGGCGGCGGAACAGGTTGCCAACGTGAAGGTGGCTTTCGAGCGTTTCCGGGCTGACGACCAGGCCCTGGGAAAGGCTTTCCAGCGCGTCGTCGGAATGTCGCTCCAGCAGATTGTGCATGCTGTGGACGCGCGCCCGGAGGTTCGACTCGGACGCTGGCTGGGTTCGGGAAAGAGAGCGACGCCCCATCCACCAGCCGATGGCCAGGGCACAGAAGAAGAACAGCGTGGCGATGACGCTAGGCATGGTCCGTCAGCGACTTTTCACGCAGCGCGTCATTCTCCTTGCGGAAACGGGTGACTTCTGAACGCAGCCCGGTCATGCGGACGTGCGTCTTAGCGCGGAAGGGAATGCTCAGCAGCAGGCCGATCACGCCGCCGACGATGAAGGCAAGGGAGATGAAGACTACCAGCGGCCACTGCGGCGACTGCCAGCCGAGGAAGGTCAGCTGCGCGGGCTGCAGGTTTTCAAGGACGAAAACCACGACGACGGCAGCCAGGACGACCAGTGCCAGAATCAGCAGGAAACGTTTTGCCCGAAGCATGGACACTCCTTCTTGAAGACGGATACCCCGGGTTCATTCGGGTTCGTTGACGCGGTCGCGCAACTCCTTGCCAGGCTTGAAGTGCGGGACGAACTTGCCATCCAGGCGCACGGACTCGCCGGTCTTCGGGTTGCGGCCGGTGCGCGGCGCACGGTAATGCAGCGAGAAGCTACCGAAACCCCGGATTTCGATGCGATCCCCAGTGGCCAGAGCCTGGGACATTTGCTCAAGCATGGTCTTGATCGCCAGCTCCACATCCTTTGCGGAAAGCTGCCCCTGATGGGTGACGATTCTCTCGATCAACTCCGACTTGGTCATGGTTTTCCCTTCTTTTTCAAGCGGCTAGATCAGCTCTAGGTTCTTTTAGCATGCTGGTCATGCTTTGAACAGCCCGAACGGGAAGGATGTGTTTTCATCCGGTCAAGTAGTTGGCAAATAAAAAATGGCCGATTCCTGGGGAAGGAATCGGCCACGGTCGCGCCCAGGAGCGGGAGGACGCGCAAACAGGAAACGGATCAAGCGATGGCGGCGACCTGCGCCTTGGCCTTGGCCAGGCCCTTCTCGGCGAATTCACCACCCATGTTCAGGCCTTCGGCATGGATGAAGGTCACGTCGTGGATGCCGACAAAACCCAGCGCCTGGCGCAGGTAGGGTTCCTGGTGATCCAGCGCACCGCCGGCGTAGACGCCGCCACGGCTGGTCAGGACGAAGGCGCGCTTGCCGGTGAGCAGACCCTGCGGGCCGGTCTCGGTGTACTTGAAGGTGACGCCGGCGCGCAGCACGTGGTCCAGCCAGGACTTCAGGGTGCTGGGGATGGCGAAGTTGTACATCGGCGCAGCCAGGACCAGCACGTCGGCAGCCTGCAGTTCGGCGGTCAGTTGGTTGGAGCGTTCAAGCGCGGCGCGTTCGATCTCGCTGTGCTCCTGAGCCGGCTTCATCCAGCCGCCTAGCAGATTGGCGTCCAGGTGCGGCACCTGCTCGACGACCAGGTCGCGCACCTGGATCTCGTCGGCCGGGTGAGCGGCCTGCCACTGGGCGATGAAATCGCGGGTCAGTTGGCGGGAAACGGAACCTTCCTGACGGGCACTGCTTTCGATAACCAGGACGCGGGACATGGACTGGACCTCCATCGGTCGTTGAATGTGTCGATGGAGGTCATCCTAAAGATGAACAAATCGATAAAAAAGCGTAAATAGTCGCTTCTAATTATCGAATAAATTGATTTCTTACCTGACTGCTTCTAGTCTTGGGGGAACTCAGGAAGGGTTGCAGGTCAGCTTGATGCGCAGCTTGATCACTGCGCGGCTGAAGCTGGAAGTCAGGTTGGCCTCCTTGCCCGGTGCAATGGTCGCCTTGCGCACATGCGGCGTCTCGGGACCGTTGACGAAGACCGCAGTGCAGGTCACCGGCTGCTGGCCGCCGTTGCGCAGGAGGATCGCCCCCATCTGGTCACCGATGTCCTGGGTCTCGATATCCACCTCGGTGCCATTGAGGCTCTTCTGCACTTCGATGGGATAGGCCAGGGCGGTCAGCGGAAGCATGGCCAGAACGGCACAACAGAATTTTTTCATGGCGGTCTCTTGTAGGTCTTCTGCGGACCGCCAGAGTAGACAAGAGGAAGCGAGGATGAAAGCGCCCCGCGTTACCCTGGATCAGTGGAGAACCCTGCAGGCCGTGGTCGACCATGGCGGCTTCGCCCAGGCGGCGGAAGCCCTGCACCGTTCGCAGTCGTCGATCAGCTACACCGTGGCGCGCATGCAGGAGCAGCTCGGCGTGCCGCTGTTGCGCATCGACGGGCGCAAGGCCGTGCTCACCGAAGCCGGCGAGGTACTCCTGCGCCGCTCACGGCAACTGGTGAAATCCGCCGGCCAGCTGGAAGAGCTGGCCCACCATATGGAGCAGGGCTGGGAGCCGGAAGTGCGCCTGGTTGTCGACGCCGCCTATCCCACCGTGCGTCTGGTGCGCTCGCTGTCGGCCTTCATGCCGCAGAGTCGCGGCTGTCGCGTGCTGCTGCGCGAGGAAGTGCTGTCGGGCGTAGAGGAAGCGCTGGTGCAGGGCCATGCGGATCTCGCCATCAGCGGCCTGAACATTCCCGGCCACTTGGGCGCAGACCTATCCATCGTCGACTTCGTCGCTGTCGCCCACCCCGATCATCCGCTGCATCGCCTGCAACGCGAGGTCACCCACCAGGATCTGGAAACCCAGATGCAGGTAGTGATCCGCGACTCCGGCCGCCTGCAACCGCGCGACGTCGGCTGGCTCGGCGCCGAGCAACGCTGGACCGTCGGCAGCCTCGCCACTGCCGCCACCTTCGTCAGCAACGGCCTGGGCTTCGCCTGGCTGCCGCGACACATGATCGAGCGCGAACTGCGCGACGGCCAGCTCAAGCCCTTGTTGATGAAACAGGGCGGCGTGCGCGAGAGCCGCTTCTATCTTTATCCGAACAAGGAAAAGCCCCTGGGCCCGGCCACGCAGATACTCGTGGAACTGCTGACCACCTTCGCCAACGTGCCCCTCGACGCCCATTTCGCCGCCCCGGAAAGCCCGGCCTGAGCCCACAGCCGCCCGAACAAGGAGCCCGTCATGCCGTTCTTCGACCACGCCGGTCATCGCCTGCACTACGAGGAAAGCGGTTTCGGCACGCCGGTGCTGCTGGTGCATGGGCTCGGTTCCAGCACCCGCGACTGGGAATACCAGGTGCCGGAGCTGGAGAAACGTCATCGGGTGATCGCCCTCGACGTACGCGGCCACGGCCAGTCGGACAAACCGCGCCAGCGTTACAGCATCGCCGCCTTCGCCGAGGACGTGATCGCCCTGCTCGATCACCTGAGCCTGGGACGTGTGCACCTGGTGGGCATCAGCATGGGCGGCATGATCGGCTTCGAACTCGCCACCCGCTGGCCGGAGCGGCTGAACAGCCTGACCATCGTCAACAGCGCCCCGGAAGTGAAACCGCACAGCCTGCGCGAGTACCTGGAAGTGGCGCGCCGGCTGTTCCTCGCCCACGTGTTGGGCCTGGATACGGTAGGCAAGGCGCTGGGCAAGATGCTCTTCCCCAAGCCCGAACAGAGCGACCTGCGCCGCAAGATCCAGCAACGCTGGCCGCAGAACGACAAGCGCGCCTACCTCTCCAGCCTCCACGCTATCATCGGCTGGGGTGTGCAGGAACGCCTGGCGCGCATAACCTGTCCAACCCTGGTGATCAGCGCCGACCGCGACTACACCCCGGTCTCGCTCAAGCAGGCCTATGTCGGACGCATGCCCAACGCACGTCTGGTGGTGATCGAGGACTCGCGCCACGCCACGCCGCTGGACCAGCCGGAAAGATTCAATACCACCCTGCTCGACTTCCTCGAGCAGGTCGACCATCCCTAGAACCCTCAGGAAACATCCGCCAAATGACCCTGTTCAAACGCATCCTGCTCGCCGCCTGCTCCCTGGTCCTGGCCGGCTCGGCAATCGCCGCCGACGCCAACAAGCCCCACGTGCTGCTGTCCACCACCTCGGGTGAAATCGAAATCGAGCTGTACGCCGACAAGGCACCGATTTCCGTGAAGAACTACCTGTCCTACGTCGACAGTGGCTTCTACAACGGCACCATCTTCCATCGCGTGATTCCCAACTTCATGATCCAGGGCGGCGGATTCACCGAAGCCATGAAGGAGAAGGACACCCAGGCGCCGATCAAGAACGAGGCCGACAACGGCCTGCTCAACGAGCGCGGCACCCTGGCCATGGCACGCACCAGCGATGTGAATTCCGCCACCAGCCAGTTCTTCATCAACCTGACCGGCAACGACTTCCTCAACCACGGCGCCCGCGATTTCGGCTACGCGGTGTTCGGCAAGGTCGTGCGCGGCATGGGCGTGGTCGACCAGATCGCCGGTGTGAAGACCGGCAACAAAGGCATGTTCCAGGACGTACCGACCACCCCGGTGGTCATCCTCTCCGCCAAGCGTCTGTAAGTTTCCACAATTACGGCTGACGGAGGCCAATCAAGACGAGCCCAGGACGGGCTCGCCGACACAACCCGAGAGCCATCATGCTTTACCGTCGTTTCGAACGTCTGATCGATCCCTTCCGCGACACCCCCGAGCGCATGCCGCCTTCCGACGTCGTCCGCTTCTACGTCTACTACCTGCGCCAGGTCTGGCCGGTCTTCCTCGCCCTGCTCTTCGTCGGGCTGATCGTCGCACTGATCGAAGTCGCGCTGTTCAGCTACCTGGGGCGCATCGTCGACCTCGCGCAAGGCACCGCGCCTGCCAACTTCTTCACCGTGCACGGCCGCGAGCTGATCTGGATGGCGGTGGTCGCGCTGGTCCTGCGCCCGGTATTCAACGGCCTGCACGACATGCTGGTGCACCAGAGCATCAACCCCAGCATGACCAACCTGATCCGCTGGCAGAACCACCGCTACGTGCTCAAGCAGAGCCTGGGCTTCTTCCAGAACGACTTCGCCGGGCGCATCGCCCAGCGCATCATGCAGACCGGCAATTCCCTGCGCGATTCCGCCGTGCAGGTAGTCGACGCCATCTGGCACGTGGTGATCTACACCGTCAGCGCCCTGGTGCTGTTCGCCGAGGCTGACTGGCGCCTGATGATTCCGCTGGCGCTCTGGGTGTTCGGCTACGTCGGCGCGCTGGCTTACTTCGTGCCCCAGGTGAAGAGCCGCTCGGTGGCAGCCTCGGACTCGCGCTCCAAGCTCATGGGGCGGATCGTCGACGGCTACACCAACATCACCACCCTCAAGCTGTTCGCCCACACGCGCCAGGAAGAGGACTACGCCCGCGAAGCCATCGACGACCAGACCCGCAAGGCCCAGCGCGCCGGGCGCGTGGTGACCTCGATGGACGTCACCATCACCATCTTCAATGGCCTGCTGATCGCCGGCACTACGGGCCTCGCCCTGTGGCTGTGGACCCAATCGCTGATCTCGGTCGGCGCCATCGCCCTGGCCACCGGCCTGGTCATCCGCATCAACAACATGTCCGGCTGGATCATGTGGGTGGTCGGCGGCATCTTCGAGAACGTCGGACAGGTGCAGGACGGCATGCAGACCATCGCCCTGCCCCGCCAGGTGACCGATGCGCCCGACGCCAAACCGCTGGTGGTGAAGCACGGCGAAGTGCGCTTCGACCAGGTGAACTTCAGCTACGGCAAGGGCGGCGGCCTGATCAGCGGCCTCGACCTGACCGTGCGCCCCGGCGAGAAGATCGGCCTGGTCGGTCCTTCCGGTGCCGGCAAGTCGACCCTGGTTAACCTGCTGCTGCGCCTGTATGACCTGGAGGGCGGACGCATCCTGATCGACGGCCAGGACATCGCCCACGTGACCCAGGAAAGCCTGCGCGCGCAGATCGGCATGGTCACCCAGGACACCTCGCTGCTACACCGCTCGATCCGCTCCAACCTGCTCTACGGCCGCCCGGATGCCGGCGAGGCCGAGTTGCAGGACGCGATCCAGAAGGCCCGCGCCTCGGAGTTCATCCCGCAGCTGAGCGACGCAGAAGGGCGCACTGGCCTCGACGCTCACGTCGGCGAGCGCGGCGTCAAGCTCTCCGGCGGCCAACGCCAGCGCATCGCGATCACCCGTGTGCTACTCAAGGACGCGCCGATCCTGATCCTCGACGAGGCCACCTCGGCGCTGGATTCGGAAGTGGAAGCGGCGATCCAGGAAAGCCTGGAGACCCTGATGCAGGGCAAGACAGTGATCGCCATTGCCCACCGTCTCTCGACCATTGCGCGCATGGATCGCCTGGTGGTGCTGGAGCACGGTCGCGTGGTCGAGAGCGGCAGCCATGCCGAGCTGCTCGCCCATGGCGGGCTCTATGCGCGGCTGTGGCGACACCAGACCGGCGGGTTTGTCGGGGTGGATTGATCACGCCCCGCGCACGACCGTCCACGATTGTGCGTCGGAGCTTCCCTAGGAGCGGGCCATGCCCGCGATCAGCGTCGACAGGCAGTGCCTGATTCACAAGTCCTCGCGATACTCCCCCGGCGTCTTGCCGAACCAGCGGCGGAAGGCGCGGAAGAAGTTGCTCGGCTCCGAGAACCCCAGCAGGTAGGCAATCTCCAGCAGCGTCATGCGCGGCGTGGCGAGGTACTGCTGGGCCAGTTCGCGACGCGTATCGTCGAGCAGTTGCTGGTAGCTGGTGCCCTCTTCCTGCAGGCGACGCTGCAGCGTGCGCTCGGACAGGTGCAGCGCCTGCGCCACGCTCTCGCGCTTGGGTTCGCCTTGCGGCAACAGGCGACACAGCACCTGACGCGTCTGGTGGCTGAAGCGGCTGCTGACGAAGCGCGCCAGGTACTCCCCGGCGAAACGGTCGTGCAGCCGCGCCAGCTCCTCGTTGGCGGTGGGCAGCGGCGCGCTCATGTCCTCGTGGGAGAACAGCATCGCGCAGTCCGCATGGCCGAAGCTCAGCGGCGCCTGAAACAGCTCGCAGTAGGGTTCGACATCCGGCGGCGCCTCACCAGCCAGGCGCACCTCCAACGGCTTGATCGCCCGCCCGGTGATCCAGCGCAGCATGGCGATCAGGCTCGCCAGCGAGCACTCCGCGCTCTGCCGCGGCACGGGCAGGAGATCACCATGGACGACGATGCGGTACAGGCAGCCCTCAGGCAGGCGGCGGAAGGTCAGGTCGGCACCCTCGGCGATGATCCGCTGGTAGCGCTCCAGGCGCTCGAAACCCTCGCCCAGGTTGCGGCTGGACATCAGCGCATAGCCCACCACGGGGAACGCCGGCGTATGCACGCGAGCGATGTTCAGGCCGATGGCCGGGTTGCCGGACAGCTCCACGGCGCGGTTCCACAGGCGGCTCATGGCGTCTTGCGGGAAGCGCGCATCGGGGTCGTCGAGGGCGGCGAAATCAAGCCCCAGTTCGGCGAACAGCGCGCGGCAGTCGAGGCCTTCCAGCTCCAGCGACTGGACGATCCCCCGCACCCAGCTCGACAGGGTCGTACGCTCAGGCATGCAATTTCTTCTGGTTATGGTGGTGATCCGCGCCGATCGGCCGGAGAAGCCGGCGGCACAGGGGGATACTAAACTGGCCCCCTATGTCATCCGCAAGTCTGAAGGCACCAGCCTACACTGGCGCCATCACAACAACAGGAGGTGCGCCATGAGCACCCAGACCGCCGATCGATTCCAGAGCTTCGCCGAGTTCTACCCGTACTACCTGCAGGAACACAGCAACGCCGTGTGCCGCCGCCTGCACTACGTGGGCAGCCTGCTGGTGCTGTCGATCCTCGCCTACGCCATTTTTAGCGGCCACCTGCTGTGGCTGCTGGCCATGCCGCTGGCCGGCTACGGCTTCGCCTGGGTCGGCCACTTCGTGTTCGAGAAGAACCGCCCAGCCACCTTCAAGTACCCGCTGTGGTCGCTGATGGGCGACTGGGTAATGCTCAAGGACGCCTTCACCGGGCGCATCCGCTTCTGAGTCACTGAGCGATCAGCGCGCGGCGTTACGCAGCGACGCGCGCTCGAACAACAGCGCCTGTACTTCCCCGCCGGCATGCTGGGCAACGCGCCGCCAGCTCGAGGGAACGTCGGGAATCTCCTGGTCGTTGTAGCGACTCATCACCAGCCACACGCGGCCATCGCCTGGCGGCAGGTCGGCCAGGCGATCGACGAAGCTGTGCTGGCGGTCGTCGATCAGCGAACCGAAGCCATACTCGCCAGGTCGCCCGGAAGAGCCGTCGTCCGCTGGCGCGGTATAGAGCAGCGGCTCGATGCCGGTGCGGTTGTAGTAACGGAATGCCAGGTACCAGAGGATGTCGTCGACCACCACCCGGTCGCCGGCGCGGTAATGGGCGTTGACGAAGTCGACCATGCCGTCGAACTGCTCATCCGGGTCCGTTTCGAGGGCGCGTTCCAGGCCCATGCCCTGCAGGCCGAGCAGCGTGGCCAGCATCACTGCGCCGAGAACGCGCCGCGCCTCCAGCAGGCGGTCCAGCGCCAGCGCGAACAGCAGCGGCAGGCCGAGGGCAAAGGCCGTCAGGTAGCGCTCGACGAACACCGGCGAAACGAAGGACACACCATACAGCCCCAGCAGCGGCAGGCCGACGTACAGCGAGACCAACACGCCAGCGCGCTGGCGGCTGCGATCGTGACGCAGTACCAGCAACATCGCCCCCACCACCAGCAACGGCACGCCCGCCAGCAGGGGCCAGGACAGCTCGTTGCCATCGGATTGCGCCAGCCATTGCCAGAGCATGGAGGGAACGGAACGGCCATCCACCGGCGGCTCCCAGCCCACGTCGCCACCGGCGACCAGCACCGCCATATGCCGAACCAGGTCCAGCAGGCCGGGCAACCAGGGCAGGAACAGCACGGCGATGGCCAGGTTGGCCAGCCACCAGTCGCGGCGGCGCAGCGGAGTGTTCGGCAGCGACGCCAGCCAGGCCCAATGCACGAGCAGGCCGAACAGGCTGAAGTAGTGGGTGTAAAAAGCCGCCGTCATCAGCAGCACGTAGACCAGCAGATGACGACGCTTGCCCTCCTCCAGCCAGTAGAGCAAGGCCAGAGTCGCCGCCAGCAACCAGCAGCCGAGCAGCGAATACATGCGCACTTCCTGGCTATAGCGCACCGCCGTCGGCAGCACCACCAGCAGCAGAACGGCGAGCCAGGCCGCGCGGCGACTGGCGAGGCGCCAGGCCAGCCAGCCACCGAGGAATACCGCGAGCGTGCCGAATACCGCACTGAACAGGCGCAGCGAGAACACGCCCTCGCCCAGCAGCCCGGTCCACAGGTGCAGCAGATAGAAGTACAGCGGCGGATGCACGTCGCGGGCGGCGTGCTGCCAGAGTTGCAGCGGCGAATAGCGGGCGAGGAACAGGCTGGAGCTTTCGTCGCCCCAGATGGCCGAACCGGTCAGCTCATACAGGCGCAGACACAGAGCTAGCGCCAGCAGCGGCAGGAACCACCACTGGCGCAACAAGGCAAACAGACTCGGGGACTCGCGGGAAGACATCACAGCCTCGCAGGGAGAAACTGCCGTGCCGCTGAGTGTACGTCAGCCGCGCCCGGCTTACCGGCGGATCAGCAGTTCCCGCGCGCGGGCCTGGTCTTCCGGCGCCAGCTCCGCGAGCAGCTCCACCTCGCTGGCGATCAACGCGCCCACCGGCACACCATCGCGATAAAGCACGCGGTTGCCGCTCACCGCCGGTACCTTGCGCCCCGGCAACAGGGTGCCGGCCAGGTTCAGCGGATCGACTGCAGACACCACCACCCATTCGCCGCTCGCTTCACGGCGGCGCACTTCGCGCAACAGGCCGACGGCTTCGGGCAGGGCGAACTGCTCGCCGGTCAGCCCGGCGACGAAGCGCCCGCCACGGATTTCCCCGCGCGCCTCCAGGCGGTGATAGACCCGCAGCAGATCGCGCCACGGCGGCAGCCAGTCGGCTTCGCGGTCGAGCAGGCGCCAGCAGACCACGCCGTAGCGGCGCAGCAGGGTCATGGCGACATGTTCGAGCACTTCCGCCGGCAACCGCGCGCCCGGCTCCAGCGTGGAGCGACGCAGCAGCGCCCAGCGCCCGGCATCGGCCATGCCGAACAGTGGCGTGCGCGAGCGACGCTGCGGGTGCCGCCGCGCCGCCGGCATCAGCAGCGCGCGCAGGCCGGCGAAGCTGTCGGCATTCACCCGCCCCGCCGCTACCAGTTCGCCCAGCACGGTTTCCAGCTCGGTGCGCAGCAGGTGGCTGTCGCTGGCCAGTTCCTCGAAGAAAGACGCGCCTTGCTCCTTGAGCACCTCCAGCACCTTGCTGGCCTTGGCGGACAGCTCGGCATCCGCCTGCCCCGCGCTCAACGCGCTCCACTGCGCCATCTGTGCGCGGGGCAGCAGCACGATGGGCGTGCTCTTCAGCGGGCCGCCACGCCCCTTTGCAGCGGTTCGACCCGGCAGGCGCGCCCAGACGATGCGACCGGCGCGGCACAGGTCGTCCAGCCAGTTGATTCCGTAGTCGGCCACGCGGCTGGGCAGGATGTCGCTTTCCCAGGCAGCAGCGGCCGCCTGGAAGCCTTCCAGCTGGCTGAGCACGCCGGCCAGTGATTCCGCACCGCGCACCCGCGCTGCGCTGGAGACGCGCTGCCAGTCGAACAGGAAGCGCATGAAGTCCGCCCGCGCCACCGGCTCGATCTCCCGGCGCAGGCGCTTGACCGTGTAGCGGTGGATGCGCGCCAGCAGATGGCGTTCGCACCACTCGTCCTCGCTCGCGCCGGGGGTAAAGCGACCTCGCAGCACGTAGCCCTCACGCTCCAGGCTGGCGAGGGCGAAGCCGGTATCACCGGTGGCAATGCCCAGGTCATCCGCCAGTTCACGCAGCAGGCGCGGGCCGAAACCGGTCAGGCGCGCCCGCACCAGTTCGACCTGCGCTTCGTCCACCGCACAGGGCTCACACAGCGCCGCCGGTAGATCAAGCGAGTGCTTCATCGCGAGCTGCGGATGCAGCGCAAGCCATTGGCTGAGCCGTTCCGCCGCCACCCAGACGGCGCCCACGGGCAGTTCCAGGCGCGTCGCCCTCCCCGCCTTGGCCAGCGCGTGGAGCAGGAAGGGCCAGCCCTCGGTGGCCTGCGCCTCGCTGTCGCGAATGCCGCCCAGACCGGTCAGCGCCTCGTGCATTTCATCGGCGTCGCGGGCTTCGGGCCAGGTCTCGGCACGCACCGCGTCGATGGCATCGGCATCCAGCGCACCGAGGTCATCGGCGCTTTCCGGGTCGGTCCAGCGGCGGCTCTGCACGGCCTGGGTACGGCGTTCTTCCAGCGGCGCGTCGTCGAGGAAGGCGTACGGACTGGCGGACAATACCTCCGCCGCCAGCGGTGACGGCGCCGGCAGGTCGCGCGCCAGCAGGGTCACCGCACCGCTTTCCATGCGCCGCAGCAGGTTGAGCCAGCCTTCACAGTCCATCGCCTCGTGCAGGCAGTCGTCGAGGGTCTGCGCCACCAACGGATGATCGGGAATCTCGCGCTCGCCGACGATGTTCTCCAGGCACGCCACCTGATCGGGGAACACCGAGGCCAGCAGGTCTTCGCTGCGCATGCGCTGCAACTGCGGGGCGACCTTGCGCCCGCCGCTATAGCGCGGCAAGGCTAGCGCGGTAGTCGCGTTCCAGCGCCAGCGCACACCGAACAGCGGCGCGTCGAGCAGCGCCTGGATCAGCACATGCTCGGCGCTGTTGGAGTGCAGGTAGCGCCACACCTCATCCAGCGGGAAGCTGTGGCTGGTGGACAGCGAGAGGATGATCGCGTCCTCGGTGGCGGCGGCCTGCAGCTCAAAGTTGAAGGTACGACAGAAGCGCTTGCGCAACGCCAGTCCCCAGGCGCGATTGATGCGGCTGCCGTAGGGCGAATGGATGACCAGCTGCATGCCGCCGGATTCATCGAAGAAGCGCTCGAGGATCAGCGTCTTCTGCGTCGGCAGCGCGCCGAGGGCGTGGCGCGCGCGGGCCAGGTATTCCACCAGCTGCCGCGCCGCGGCGTCGCTCAAGCCAAGCAGCCCCTGCAGCCAGTCGATGGCCTGTGTCAGCGGTTCGGGGTCATTCGCACCCTGGGCGAGCAATTCGTCCAGTTGGCCGCGCAGGCGCGCGACGCTGGTGGACAGCTCGTCGGTACGCCCCGGCGCCTCGCCGAGCCAGAAAGGGATGTTCGGCGGCTGGCCCTGGGCGTCTTCGACGCGCACGCGTCCCGGCTCCACGCGCAGGATGCGGTAGGAAATATTGCCCAGCTGGAACACATCGCCGGCCAGGCTCTCCACCGCAAAGTCCTCGTTCACCGTGCCCACGGTGAGGCCTTGCGGCTCCAGCAGAACGGCGTAGTCGCCGGTATCGGGGATGGTGCCGCCGGAGGTCACGGCGGTGAGCTTGGCGCCGCGTCGGCCGCGCAGGCGTTGGTGCACGGCGTCACGGTGCAGGTACGCGCCACGCTGGCCGTTGCGGCTGGTGTAACCCTCGGCGAGAGTGCGCAGCATCGCGTCGAAGTGCTCGCGACTGAGGTCGGCATAGGGCTGCGCGGCGGTGAACAGTTCGAAAAGCGCGTCCTCGCGCCATTCCTGGCAGGCCACTTCAGCGACTATCTGCTGGGCCAGGACATCCAGCGGCGCGTGGGGAATGCTCAGGGCGTCCAACTCGTTCTGCCGCACGCTGTCGAGCAGCGCCACGCACTCGATCAGGTCGTCCCGCGAGGTCGGGAACAACCGCCCCTTGGGCGTGCCACCGACGCTGTGGCCGGAGCGGCCGACGCGCTGCAGGAAGGCGGCGATCGAGCGCGGCGAGCCGATCTGGCAAACCAGTTCGACGTCGCCGATGTCGATGCCCAGTTCCAGCGAGGCAGTGGCCACCAGCACCTTCAACTGGCCAGCCTTGAGTCGCCGCTCGGCGCCCAGGCGCAGTTCCTTGGACAGACTGCCGTGGTGCGCCGCCACCCAGCCGGCACCGATGCGCTCGGCCAGGTGCCGGGTGATGCGCTCGGACAGCCGCCGAGTGTTGACGAAGACCAGCGTGGTGCGGTGCTCGCTGGCCAGTTCGGCGAGGCGATCGTAGACCTTGTCCCAGACATCGTGGGACATCACCGCCTCCAGCGGCGCCGCCGGCACTTCCAGGTTCAGGTCGCGCTCGCGGCTGTAGCCGATGTCGACGATGCGACAGGCCTGGTGGCGGCCGACGAGAAAACCCGCCACCGCCTCGATGGGTTTCTGCGTGGCGGACAGGCCGATGCGCACCAGCGGCGCTTCGCACAATGCCTGCAGGCGCTCCAGTGACAGCGCCAGATGGCTGCCACGCTTGCTTGCGGCCAGTGCGTGGATTTCATCGACTATCACGCTGCGCGCGCCGGCCAGCATGGCGCGGCCGGAGTCCGAGCCGAGCAGCACGTAGAGCGATTCAGGTGTGGTGACGAGGATATGCGGCACCTGCCGACGCATGGCCTCGCGCTCGCTGGAGGTGGTGTCGCCGGTGCGTACCGCCGTGCGGATATCCACTTCCGGCAGGCCCATTTCGACCAGCGCCGCGCGGATGCCGGCCAGGGGCTCTTCGAGGTTGATGCGGATGTCGTTGGACAGCGCCTTGAGCGGCGAGACATAGACCACGGTGGTGCGATCGGGCAGCGCGTCGCCGTTCGCCAGCCCCTCGCGGACCAGCGCATCGATGGCCGAGAGGAAGGCCGTGAGCGTCTTGCCCGAACCGGTGGGCGCCGCCACCAGGGTCGATTCTCCGGCCTGGATCGCCGGCCACGCCTGCACCTGGGCTTGGGTCGGAGCCGGAAAATGCGCACGGAACCAGCCGGCCACCGCCGGGTGGAAGGCAGACAGCACATCGGCTCGCTTGGCGCGGGGGGAGGTTCGGGGAGCGCTCATGCAGACTAATATGGTGGCGCGCGAAGCCCGTCACAAGGACCACTGATCGCGCCTCGCCGCAGGCCGCACCAGCCGTTACTCTTCATTCACCCACCCGGCGGAAGTACATCGATGAGCGAGCGTGATCGCGACTATTACTGGGAGCAGGTCAGGCAGCAGAACAAGCAGAAGCCGCCCGAAGACCCGAAGCGCAACTGGCGGATGCTGGTGAAGCCGCTGCTGTGGTTCCTGATTCCCTTGCTGATCCTCGCCGCCGGCACCGCCCTGTGGCGCAACCCGGCCAGCCAATTCTGGCTGCACGAACGCTGGGTACTGCTGCAGATTCGTCTGGGCGTGACTCCTGACGGTCTGCAGACGACGCCCGCGGCCTCGCCCTACAGCGACAGCCCGCGCAAGCTGTCCGACTGCATCAAACCGGGCAATGTGATCGACGATGAAGTGCGGGCGTGCGTGAAGGGATATCAGCCGAAGACCTGGTGACCAGCGCCTCAGGACTCCTCGCTCTGCCCCAGCCCGTGCATCCGCAGCTTGTTGGCGATGGTGGTGTGCGACACCCCCAGCCGCTTGCCCAGTTGCCGGCTGCTCGGGTGCTCGCGGTAGAGCCGCTCCAGCACCGCGCGTTCGAAGCGGCCGACGATGGCGTCCAGCCCGCCTTCCAGGGAAAAATCCCCCAGCGGGTGCGGCGCACCGTAGTCCGGCAGGCGGATGTGCTCGGGGCGGATGGTGCCGCCTTCGCACAACGAAACCGCCTGGAACAGCGCGTTCTCCAACTGCCGCACGTTGCCCGGCCAGTGGTAGCGGCCGAGGCGGTCCAGCGCCTGCGGCGAGAGCCTGGGCAGCGGGCAGCCGATCTGCCGGCTGGCCTGGTCGAGGAAGTGCTCCACCAGCGGCTCCAGGCCGTCCAGGCATTCGCGCAGCGGCGGGATGTGCAGCGACAGCACGTTGAGGCGGTGGTAGAGGTCCTGGCGGAATTCGCCCTTGGTGCACAGCTCGGACAGGTCCACCTGGGTCGCGCAGATCACCCGCACGTCCAGGTACACCTCCTCGTCGCTGCCGACGCGGCGGAAGCAGCCGTCCTGCAGGAAGCGCAGCAGTTTGGCCTGTAGACGCGGGCTCATTTCTCCGACGCCATCGAGGAACAGCGTGCCCCCGGCAGTCAGCTCCAGCAGGCCGAGCTTGCCTTCCGGGCGCGCACCTTCGAAGGCGCCGGGGCCGTAGCCGAACAGCTCGGTCTCGGCCATGGATTCGGGCAGGCCGGCGCAATTCAGCGCCATGAACGGCGACTGCCCGCGCGGGCTGGCGAGGTGGCAGGCGCGGGCCAGCAGCTCCTTGCCGGTGCCGGTCTCGCCTTCGATCAGCAGCGGCGCGTCCAGCGGCGCCATGCGCCTTGCCTCGCGGACCACGGCCGCCATCACCCGCGAGCTCTGGAAGATGCTGTCGAAGCCGCGCAGCTCCAGGCGACGCACGTTGTAGATGCGCTCGCCGACCCGGTCAGCGCGGTGCAATGTGAGTACGGCGCCAGCCAGTGCTTCGCTTTCGTCGTGCTCGGTCTGCAGCGGCGCGATGTCGGCGAGGAACACGTCGCCCTTTACCTTAACTCGCAAGCCATTGATGCGCGCCTTGTTGGCCCGCACCAGTTCGGGCAGGTCCAGGTCTTCGACGTAGCGCGACAGGGGGATACCCGGCACTTCGTCGACGCGCACGCCCAGCAGCTGGGCGGCGGCGCGGTTGCCCGCGACTATCTGCCCGGCCATGTCGATGGACAGCACCGGGAACTCCAGCGCCGCCAGCAGTGCGTTTAGCTCGAGGTGGCGGCGCTCGCTGGGCATCAGGCCGACGCGCTTGACGCCGAACACGCCGGGCACCGCTTCAAGCTTGGGCTTGAGTGACTGGAACTGCAGGTTGATGAGGTTCGGGCAGAGCAGGTAGATGGCGTTGCCCTGCTCGCCGCCGACTTCGCCGCGGTTGACGTTGATGCCGTAGTCGACCAGCAGGTTGAGGATGTCGCGCAGGATGCCGACGCGGTTCTGGCAGTGCACTTTGATGCGCATGGCGGGCCCGTGGTTGTCGTTGTGATGGGCACTCCGGCACGGGTTTTCGCAAGGCGGCCGGAAATTACCGTCAAGAATATGTGACAGATCAGCGCACCTTCAAGCCATGGCGGGATGCTTGCGCCGCCAAGCGTAATTATTTCTTTACGGATTGCCGCTCAGGGCGCTGGCCAGCGCTGCGCCAGGGGGCTGATCGCCGGCGCGCATCGCGCTATTGATGAGTCATCACAAGAACAGGCAGCTCGACGCCGGAGGCTCCATGAAGACAACGCAGTACGTGGCCCGCCAACCTGATGAAGACGGTTTCATCCACTACCCGGAAACCGAGCACCAGGTCTGGAACACCCTGATCACCCGCCAGTTGAAAGTGATCGAGGGCCGCGCTTGTCAGGAATACCTGGACGGCATCGAGCAGCTCGGCCTGCCCCATGAGCGCATCCCGCAGCTGGCCGAGGTCAATCAGGTGCTCCAGGCCGCCACCGGCTGGCGTGTGGCGCGGGTGCCGGCGCTGATCCCGTTCCAGACCTTCTTCGAGCTGCTGGCCAGCCAGCAGTTCCCCGTCGCCACCTTCATCCGCACCCCAGAAGAGCTGGACTACCTGCAGGAGCCGGACATCTTCCACGAGATCTTCGGCCACTGCCCGCTGCTCACCAACCCCTGGTTCGCCGAGTTCACCCACACCTACGGCAAGCTCGGCCTGGCCGCCAGCAAGGAAGAGCGCGTGTACCTCGCCCGCCTGTACTGGATGACCATCGAGTTCGGCCTGCTGGATACCTCGCAGGGCCTGCGCATCTACGGCGGCGGCATCCTCTCGTCGCCCAGGGAGACGGTCTACAGCCTCTCCGACGCGCCCGAGCACCAGGCCTTCAGCCCGCTGGAATGCATGCGCACGCCGTACCGCATCGACATCCTGCAGCCCCTGTATTTCGTGCTTCCCGAGCTCAAGCGCCTGTTCGAGCTGGCCCATGAGGACATCATGGCGCTGGTGCGCGAAGCCATGCGCCTGGGCCTGCATGCGCCGAAGTTTCCGCCGAAACAGGCCGCCTGATCCGCTGCAATCGATCCCATCTGTGCCTAGGATGAGACGTGCTCGCGAGCCTAAGATGGTTCGCGAGCGCACTCCTATGCCACCCACGACAAGGAGAACCTTTGATGACCGCACTCACCCAAGCCCATTGTGAAGCCTGCCGCGCCGACGCCCCGAAGGTGTCCGACGAAGAACTGGCGGTGCTGATCAAGCAGATTCCGGACTGGAATATCGAGGTCCGTGACAATCACATGGAACTGGAGCGGGTCTTCCTGTTCAAGAACTTCAGGCACGCCCTGGCCTTCACCAACGCGGTAGGCGCCATTGCAGAGGAAGAAGGCCACCACCCCGACCTGCTGACCCAGTGGGGCAAGGTCACCGTCACCTGGTGGAGCCACGAGCTGAAGGGCCTGCACCGCAACGACTTCATCATGGCCGCGCGCACCGACGAGCTGGCCGCCACAGCAGAGGGACGCAAATGAGCCATTTCGCCAAGGTCACCCGCGTGCCGGGCGACCCGATCCTGGGCCTGCTCGAAGCCTACCGGGCGGACCCCAATCCCGCGCGGCTCGACCTTGGCGTGGGCGTCTACAAGGACGCCCAGGGCCTCACGCCGATCCCGCGCGCGGTGAAGCTCGCCGAACAGCGCCTGGTGGATACCGAGACCACCAAGAGCTACGTCGGCAGCCACGGTGACGCGCTGTTCGCCGCGCGCCTGTGCGAGCTGGTGCTGGGCGTCACCTCGCCGCTGCTGGCCGACTCCCGCGCCGACGCCACCCAGACGCCCGGCGGCACCGGCGCGTTGCGCCTGGCGGCGGAGTTCATCGCCCACTGCCTGCCGGGCAAGAACATCTGGCTGAGCGACCCGACCTGGCCGATCCACGAAACCCTGTTCGCCGCCGCCGGCGTGCCGATCAAGCACTACCCCTACGTCGGCGCGGACAACTGCCTCGACGCCGAAGCCATGTTCGCCATGCTGGAGAAAATCCCCCAGGGCGACGTGGTGCTGCTGCACGCCTGCTGCCACAACCCGTCCGGCTTCGACCTGGATCATGCGCAATGGCAACGCGTGCTGGAGATCGTCCGCCGGCGCGAACTGCTGCCGCTGCTGGACTTCGCCTACCAGGGCCTGGGCGATGGGCTGGAAGAGGACGCCTACTCGGTGCGCCTGCTGGCGGAAAGCCTGCCGGAAGTGCTGATCACCAGCTCCTGCTCGAAGAACTTCGGCCTCTACCGCGACCGCGTCGGCGCGCTGATCGTCTGCGCCGAGAACGCCGACAAGCTCACCGACATCCGCAGCCAGCTGGCGCTGTTCGCCCGCAACCTGTGGTCCACCCCGCCGGCCCACGGCGCGGAAGTGGTCGCCACCATCCTGGGCGACCCGGAGCTGAAGAACCTCTGGCTGGACGAACTGGACGGCATGCGCGGCCGCATCGCCGAACTGCGTATAGGCCTGGTGGAAGCCCTGCGCCCCCACGGGCTGGCGGATCGCTTCGCGCACATCGCTATCCAGCGCGGCATGTTCTCCTACACCGGCCTGCAGGCCGAACAGGTGCGCATCCTGCGTGAGGAGCACAGCATCTACCTGGTGAGCAGCGGTCGCGCGAACATCGCCGGGCTCGACGGCGAGCGCCTCGACCACCTGGCGGCGGCCATCGCCCGCGTCTGCCGCTGACGACGATTTCTTCCCCCTCGACCGGCCTTTGAGCCGGTCTTTTTTTGCCTTGGCTGAGGGGGCGCATGAGCGTAGGAGCAGGCTGGTTGCGCCGGCGAAAACCTGTAGGAGCGAGGTTGGTCAGTAATCGTCACGCTTGCGAAACGCCCAGCGCCCGGCCAGCCCGGTGAAGCTGGCCACCAGCACCACCAGGATCCAGAAGCCTTCCGGGTCGCCGGAGAACGGAATGCCGCCGACGTTCATGCCGAAGAAGCCGGCGATGATGTTGATCGGCAGCGCCAGGACAGTGACAACGGTGAGGGTGAACAGCGTGCGGTTGCTCTGCTCGTTGATCTTCGCGGCGATCTCTTCCTGCAGCAGCTTGATGCGTTCGCCCAGCGCCGTGAGGTCGTTGATCACCAGGGAGAACTCCTCGGTGGCCTCGCGCAGCACGCGCACGTCGTCCTCGGTCAGCCAAACCGGTGGGCGATTCAGCAGGCGCATCAGCGAGCCCGGCTCCAGCGCCAGCAGGCGTTGCAGGCGAACCAGCACACGGCGCATGGCGCCCAGGTCGGCGCGGCTGGCGGAGAGGCGCGAGGACAGCAATTGGTCCTCGATGCGATCCACGCTGATGCTGGTCTCGCGGACGATGCGGGTGAGGATTTCGCCCTGGTCGCGCAGCAGGTGCACCAGCAGTTCCAGCGGCGAATTGAAGCTCTCACCGTGCTTCACCGAAGAACGCAGCGTGTCCACCGAGCGCAGCGGCTGCGCACGGGCGGTGACCAGTACGCGGCCACGGGCGCAGACCCAGAGGGTGGCGACGTCCGAAGACATGCGGCTGCCGAAATCGAATACCACGTCGTTGACCACCGCCAGCAGCGCACCGTCCACATGCTCGATGCGGGTGGAGCGCGAGCCTTCGCGCAGGGTTTCGAAGAAGTAGTCGGGCAGCTCCAGGTGCGACTTCATCCAGCGCTCGCACGCTGCGTGCGCCAGGTTCAGGTGCAACCAGAGGAATTCATCCGTGGCGCGCGGCTCCCGCAGGCGTTGCAGGGCGGTAGGCGAATCGATCTCCAGCCCCGGCTGGTCGGGGCGAAAGCTGAAGCCATAAAGCAGGCCGAACAGATCGGAATCCTGATGGCTCTGGACGATGCTGTGGTTCATGGGACTCCGTGCACGCAGGTGGGAGGTGCGTGTAGGAGCGAGCTTGCTCGCGAACCCGCACGGCACGGGCTATTCGCGAGCAAGCTCGCTCCTACGAAGAGCAGATTGCGCCCGCCCCTTGGTGTTACCAGACACCCATGAAAGTCAGATGACAGCCACGTGTCAGCCGAACAGGGTCGCCACAGTGCGCTCGCCCAGCGCCGGGCCGATGCTCATGCCCACCCCGGTATGCATCAGCACGGCGGTGATGCCATCGCCGGCCTGCAGCACCGAGAACGGCCCCGGCCCGCGCGAGCCATAGACACCCTGCCAGCGCTCGACCACTTCCACGCGCATGCCTAGCGTGTCCTCGGCCAGTTGCAGCATCAGCCGGTCGACGAACTCGGCATTGAACGGCGCGGCATCGCTGCCGTAGTGGTGGGAGTCGCCGATGATCAGCTCGCCATGGGGCGTCGGGCTGACCAGCAGGTGGATGCCCTGCTCTTCCAGCTCCGGTGTCTCGCGGCGAATCTGCTCGCGCACCGCCTCGGTCTCGGGCAGGTCGGAGAAGGCGCCGTAATGCACGCAGCTCAGGCCGGTAAGGATCGAATGGGCGAGGCCGATGTCGACCTGCGGGCGGGCACGCAGCATCTGCAGGCGGCACACCTGCGGCTGCAGCGGAGCGATGACCTCGGCCAGCAGCGTCTGGTAGTCGTGGCCGGAGCAGACGATCACCTGTCCGACGGTGAAGGTGCCCGCGGTGGTGCACAGCACGCCGGTGTCGACGTCACGCACCAGGGTGGAGAAGTGGAACTCAACACCGTGCTCGCGGTGCAGGTAGTCGATCAGGCTCGGCAGCGCCTCGCGGGAATACAGCTGCTGGTCGTCGAAGCCCAGCAGCGCCGCGCGATGATGGCGGAAGTGGCCCTGGTAGAGGTCGTTCAGTTCACTGCCGCGCAGCAGGCCCACGCGATACTCCAGCTCCTTGGCGCGGCCGGCGCAGAAGGCTTCCAGCAGATGCTCCTCAGCTTCGCTGCGGGCGAACAGCAACGAGCCGTTGCGCCGCAGGGAGAACCCCGCGCCCTCTGCCCACTGCGCCCAGATCGGCCGGCTGGCACGGGCCAGGTCCGACATCACGCCCGGCGGCTGGCCGGTGACCAGCGCCTGGCCGAAGTTGCGTACGGAGGCGCCCAGGGGCGTGGCGGTGCGTTCGAAGACGCGCACGGAGAGGCCGCGGCGGGCAGCGGCGTAGGCGTGGGAAAGGCCGAGGATGCCGGCGCCGACGATGGCGACGTCGCAGTGGGTGTGGGTCATGGGGGTATGTCCTGCGTGGTGAAGAGCCCCTCTCCCCAACCCTCTCCCTGAAGGGAGAGGGCTAGGGAGAGGGAATCCTCGCTCGGAAAATTACTTCTGCGCGACCTTCTCCGACTTGCCGTCATAGCGCTTGCGCCATTCGGCAAGGATCTCGTCGCGGTTCTTCGAGGCCCAGGCGAAGTCGTTCTTGATCAGGCGCTGTTCGTAGTCGGCCGGCAGTTCGGTCTGCGGCTTGGCGATGCCCGGCTGTGCCAGCACGGCGAAGTTTTCCTTGTACAGCTCCATGGCTTTCGGGCTGGCGGAGAAGTCGGCGAGTTTCTTCGCCGCGGCTTCATGCTGGGTGCCCTTGACGATGCCGGTGGCTTCGATTTCCCAGCCCAGGCCTTCCTTGGGCAGGACGATGTCCAGCGGCGCGCCCTGGCGCTTGAGCTGTACGGCCGGGTATTCGAAAGAGATGCCGATCGGGAATTCGCCGGCGGCGGCCAGCTTGCACGGCTTGGACCCGGAGTGGACGTACTGGCCGATGTTCTCGTGCAGCGCGTCCATGTAGGCCCAGCCCTGCTTCTCGCCGAAGGTCTGCAGCCAGGCGGAGACGTCGAGGAAGCCGGTGCCCGAGGAAGCCGGGTTCGGCATGACGATCTTGCCCTTGTACTCGGGCTTGGTCAGGTCCTGCCAGCTCACCGGCTTCTCCAGGCCCAGCTTCTCGGCCTCGACGGTGTTGAAGCAGATGGTCGCGGCCCAGACGTCCATGCCGACCCAAGCCGGCGGGTTGGCCGGGTCGCGGTAGTTCTTGCCGATGGCGTCCAGGTGTTTGGGCGCGTACTTCTCCAGCATGCCCTGCTGGTCGAGGATCGCCAGGCTGGAAGCGGCCAGGCCCCAGACGGCGTCGGCCTGCGGGCGATCCTTCTCGGCCAGCAGCTTGGCGGTGACGATGCCGGTGGAGTCGCGCACCCACTTGATTTTGATATCCGGGTTCTCGGCTTCGAAGGCCTGCTTGTAGGCGGTCAGCTGTTCCGGTTCCAGGGCGGTGTAGACGGTCAGCTCGGTGTCGGCGGCGTGGACCTGTGCAGCGAAACCGGCAACCACGGCGGCGGCGAGGGCAAGACGTTTGAACATGTGGAGCTCCTTGGCAGTGTTGGTCTCCCGCGCGGGGCGGGTTTGTCAGGGGTTGAGCCCGGCACGCAAGCACCGGGCGACAGCGTCCAGCGGGGTTACGGGTTCGCGCCCTTCCTCCAGGCCTGCGAGCGGCGCAGCAGGCCGCGCGAGGCGCCGGCCAGCAGCAGCGACACGGCTGCGGAAGTGAGCAGGATCAGGGTCGACATGGCGGCCGCGCCGCCGACGTTGCCGGAGTCGTCCATGTTCAGCACGGCGACGGCGGCGAGGATGGTGTCCGGGTTGTAGAGGAAGATCGCCGCCGACACCGTGGTCATCGCCGAGACGAACAGGTAGCGGGTGATATCCAGCAGCGCCGGCAGGCAGATCGGCACGGTGACGCGCAGGTAGTGGCGCCACAGCGACATCTTCAGCGACAGCGCAGCCGCCTCGAACTCGCCGTCGAGCTGGCGCAGCGCGGCGGTGGCGGTCATCTGCGCGGTGGTCAGGTAGTGGGAAATGGTGCACACCACCAACAGCGCCATGCTGCCGTAGAGCACATGCAGCGGGTTGCCCGGCAGGTTGAAGAAGAACACGTAGCCCAGGCCCAGCACGAGGCCCGGCACGGCCATCGGCACGAAGCACAGCATGCGCAGCAGTTGGCTCAGCCAGCGCTGCTCGCGGGTCTTCTCGATCAGGTAGGCGCCGGTGAAGATCAGCGCGCTGCCGATGATTGCGGTGCACGCGGCCATCGTCAGGCTGTTGCGGTAGGCCAGCCAGCCGCCACCGGCGGTAGTGTTGAAGTCGTAGTGGTGTAGCGACAGCGACAGGTTGTACGGCCAGAACTTCACCAGCGAGGAGTACACGGCCATACCGAGCACGCCCAGCAACACCGCGCTGATCAGCACGACGATGGCGAGGAAGGCGGCATCTCGGCGGCGTGACGTCTTGGGGTGGTAGACCTGCGCCCGGCCGCTCATGGCGTCGCCCCGGCGACGGCGCAGCCAGGTGTCGACGGCGAAGCTGAGCAGCGCCGGCAGCAGCAGGATCATGCCGATCTGCGCGCCACGGCCGAACTGCTGCTGGCCGACCACCGCCTTGTACGCTTCCAGCGCCAGCACCTGGTAGTCGCCGCCCACCACGACCGGCACGCCGAAGTCGGTGATGGTCAGGGTGAACACCAGGCAGAAGGCAGCGAACACGCCCTGCCGCGAGGCCGGCCAGGTAATGCTGCGGAAGGCCTTCCAGGGCCCGGCGCCCATGCTCGAGGCGGCGTCGAACAGGCGCGCATCGGCCAGCGACAGCGCCGACAGCAGGATCATCAGCGCATGGGGGAAGGTGTAGATGGCCTCGCCGAGGACGATGCCCCAGAAGCCGTAGATGTTGTCCGGCAGCAGGTGGCGCAGCAGGCCCTGGTTGCCGAACAGGTAAATCAGCGCGATGCCCGGCAGCATCGACGGCGCCAGCAGCGGCAGCAGGGAAATCCCGCGCCACAGGCCCTTGGCCGGGATCAGCGTGCGTTGCAGCGCGTAGGCGAACAGGTAGGCCGCCGGCACGACGATGCAGGCCACGCTGACCGAGACCTTCAGGCTGTTGCCCAGCAGCCAGTGGAAGTTGTCGCTGCGCAGCAGCTCGCCCATGGCCGCGAGGCCGCCGCCCTGCCCTGCTTCGCCGCTGAAGCCGCGCCAGAAGATGGCCAGCAACGGCATCAGCACCGCCAGGGTGAGCAGGACCAGCAGCAGGTATTTGCCGCCACGGACGAACAGGCGATCACCCAGATCGCCGCGAATCCTGCCGGCGGACAGCGCCAGGTTGTGTTTCACCACGGCTTCCATCTCAGGCGAACACCTGCAGGCTGCGCGGCGGCAGCGACACCCAGATGTCCGGGGTGCCCAGGCGCGGCATGTCCTCGGGCGCCAGCTCGGCCAGCAGCGCGTGGCCCGGCAACTGTTCCAGCTCGAAACTCATGCGGCAGCGGTTGCCGAGGAAGGTGATCTCGCGAATCTGCGCGCGGAACAGGTTCTCCTGGTGCACGGCAGGGTTCACGCTGATCGCTTCCGGGCGGCAGAACAGCCGGCCCGAGGCGCTCGGTGCCTGGCAGTGCAGGCGCAGGTTGAGGCTGCCGACCCGCGCATGACCATCGCTGCCTCGCTCGAACGGCAGCCAGTTGCCCTGGCCGACGAACTCGGCGACGAAGGGCGTGCTCGGGTTGCTGTAGATCTCCTGGGCGGTGCCGTACTGCTCGATGCGCCCGTGGTTCATCACCGCAATGCGGTCGGCCATCAACATGGCCTCGTCCTGATTGTGGGTGACCATCACGGTGGTGATGCCCAAGCTCTTCTGCAGTTGGCGCAGCTCGCCGCACAGATGCTCGCGGACGCGGGCGTCCAGCGCCGACATCGGCTCGTCGAGCAGCAGCAGCGACGGGCTTGGCGCCAGCGCGCGGGCCATGGCGATGCGCTGCTGCTGGCCACCGGAGAGCTGGCCGGGATACTTCTTCTCGCTGCCGGTGAGGCCGACCAGTTCGAGCATCTCGGCGACGCGGCGGCGCGCTTCATCCTTCGAGGCGTTAGTCAGGCCGTAGGAGATGTTCTGCTCGACCGTGAGGTTGGGGAACAGCGCGTAGGACTGGAACAGGATGCCGTAGTCCCGCGCCTGCGGCGGCAGGTTCGACACATCGCGATCACCCAGGTGCAGGCTGCCATCGTCCTGTCGCTCCAGGCCCGCGATACAGCGCAGCAGCGTGGTCTTGCCGCAGCCGGAAGGGCCGAGCAGGCAAACCAGCTCACCGGCCTTGACGTCCAGCGACACGCCGTCGAGGGCGACGAACTGGCCGAAGCGCTTGCGGATGTGGCGCACGCTGAGCGGCGTGCCGGCGACGGTGGGATGCATGGCGGTACCTCGTTTTCTTGTGGTCCACGCCGCGTGAGCCGTGACGTGAAGGAACGAGGTCCATGCTAGGGACGGATTGCGACGGGACTATTGCTGAAGGGCCAAGTGCGCCGATAGATCCATAGGCAGATTTGGGTAGGGGGGCGAAAAATTTTTGGAAGTAGCGGTATTGAGCGGGCAAACGTAGGGCGCATAACCCGGAACGGGTTCTCCGCCGATACCACAGCGGCGGATAACGTTGGCGCGTTGTTCGCCCTACGAAGCTGACGGTGCGCGAGATCGATGGGTATCGCTTCGCTCCACACATCCTACGGTCGTGCTTCGCCGTGATTTCGGTGGAAATGGGAACTCCAATCGCGGACAAGTTCCGCTTGTACAGGTAGGTAGCGGTGCCAGGTTGTTCGCGAGCAAGAACTAGGCGTCCCCCTCGGTCCTACGAAGAGCCACTCCGCGCCGCTCTGGCTCTGGCTCTGGCTCTGGCTCGTAAAGACTTCCAGAGAAACATCCGCAGGCGCCGAACTGCCCCGTTCAGGAGGCCTCGTTGAATTGGAGTTTCAGGGGTTGAGCGGCATGGATGCCGCGAGAGCCGCGATGGGCCAGGGACGGCCCTTCGCGGCGTGCCCCTGAAACTTCAATTCAACGAGGGAATTTTTCGCCTAGGCGAAAAACCGGATGTCCGGGGCAAGACCTTTTGGTTCCTTTTGGGAGGGCGGCTATCCGACGTTTGCCAAAAGGGACTCGCCCGAGGGGGCGAAACACAGAGTTTGCGCGCACTCCATGGCGGCGCTGAAACACCCAAGCCAAAGCAGGAAACCTGCAACACCACCGCCCTGCCAACGGATCGCGAAGTCCATTCATACAAGGAGCGATCTCTACCCCTGCGCCAACGCCAGGAAAGCGCTCGGCAGGCGCGCCTGCCGCCGGTCCTTCAGGCAATACAGGTACTCGTCGATCAAACTCGCGCCCTTGATCTCAAGCACGCACAACTGCGGGTTATCCGGCACTTCCTGGCGGGCGATGATGCTCACGCCCAGGTTGCGGATCACCGCCTCGCGAATCGATTCGCGGCTGCCGATCTCCAGCATCGAGGCCGGCGTCACCCCTGCCTGCTGCAACATCGCCTCGGTCAGTTGGCGGGTGGTCGAACCCGCCTCGCGCATCAGCAGGCAATGGCTACGCAAGTCGCCCAGGCTCACCGACTGTAGCGCCGCCAGCGGGTGGCTGCGGTGCACCGCCAGCACCAGCGGATCACTGCCCAGCACCACGCGGGTCAGGCGCGCATCGTCCACCTGCTGCGAGGAGGCCGCAAGGTCCACCCGGCATTCGATCAGCGATTCGAGCACCTGCTGAGAATTGCCGATCTCCACCGACACTTCGATCTGCGGGAAGCGCTCGCGGAAGCTCTTGATCAGCCCGAGCACGTAATAAGGAGAGGTGGCGCCGATGCGCAGCGCGCCCTGCATCTGCCCGCAGTTGCGCAGGTAGAACTCGATATCAGCCTCCTGCTGCAACAGCGCCTCGACCATCGGCAGCAGACGCGCGCCCTCGTCGCTCAGGGTCAGGCGACGGCCGCCGCGATAGAACAACTCCACCGCATACTGGCTCTCCAGGTTGCGGATCTGCGTGGTCACGGTCGGCTGGCTGAGGCCGAGTTTCTTCGCCGCCTGGGTGATGCTGCCCAGCTTCGCCACCCGGTAGAACGCCTTCAATTCCGCGCTCAGCATCGACCGATCCGCCTATTCGAAAAATCCATCAACATTTTTTCTCGGCGCTGCCGGCAAACCGGCGCCAGCCCACTGACGACGCGGCCTGCAGCCAGGCGACAAAACACCCGAAAAGGTCAACATACCTGACCTGTATCACTGGCAATGCCAGTTGTAGCTGGACAGCCCGGACTTGAGCGACTTTCATTGCCCTTGGAAAAATCCCACACGGAAACCGAAGGCGGCCTCACAAGGGTGCGCCCAAGGAGCAATTGATGAAGTACAAAGTCACCATGGTTTTCGGAACCCGTCCGGAAGCCATCAAGATGGCCCCCCTCGCCCGCGTCCTCCGCCGTACCCCGGAAATCGAGCTGCGTATCTGCTCCACCGGCCAGCATCGCGAGATGCTACAGCAAGTGCTGGACTCCTTCGAACTCGAGGTGGACGAAGACCTCGACGTCATGACCCAGGGCCAGACGCTGAACAGTCTGTCCCTGCAGATGATGGGCAAGCTGGACGACAGCTACGACCGCCATCGTCCGGACATCGTGCTGGTCCACGGTGATACCACCACCAGCTTCATCGCCGCCCTCACCGCATTCCACCGGCAGATCCCGGTGGGCCACGTCGAGGCTGGCCTGCGCACCGGCAACATCCACCAGCCCTGGCCGGAGGAAGCCAACCGCCGCCTCACCGCGGTGATCGCCGACCTGCACTTCCCGCCGACCAAGGCCTCGCGCGACAACCTGCTGCGCGAAGGGGTGAACATCGACCAGATCGAGGTCACCGGCAACACGGTGATCGACGCCCTGCTGTGGATGCGCGAGCACCTACACGAAACCAACTGGAAACCCGCTATCGACTCGCCCCTGGCCAAATTTACCGGGGACCGCCGCGTGGTACTGATCACCGGCCACCGCCGGGAAAACTTCGGCAAGGGTTTCGAGCGCATCTGCCAGGCCCTGGCGGAGCTGGCCCAGCGCTTCCCCGACGTGGACTTCGTCTACCCGGTGCACCTGAACCCGCAGGTGCAGAAAGCCGTGTACGGCCTGCTCTCGGACAAGCCCAACATCCACCTTATCGCCCCGCAGGACTATCAGCACTTCGTCTGGCTGATGGACCGCGCGTACATCATCCTCACCGATTCAGGCGGCATCCAGGAGGAAGCGCCGGCGCTGGGCAAGCCGCTGCTGGTGCTGCGCCGCGTCACCGAGCGCCCCGCCGTACTGGAAGGTGGCACCGTGGTGCTGGTGGGCACCAACACCAGCCGCATCGTCAGCGAAGCCAGCCATCTGCTGCGCGACGAAGAAGTCTACGAACAGATGAGCCGAGTATTCAGCCCCTACGGCGACGGCCATGCCAGCGAGAAGATCGTCGCCCGGCTGCTGTCCTGGTTCGGTGAATCACGCAAGCCAAGCGAGTTCGAATGAGCCTCGAACTGGTCGATATCCTCACCTACGTTCTCTATGCCCTGAAGTACCTGGCGATCATCCTCGCCGCGCTGATGTTCCTGCTCGGACTGGATGACCTGTTCATCGACCTGGTGTACTGGGGCCGCGTACTGGTGCGCCGCTTCCGAATCTACAACCGCTTCGACCGGGCCGACGAGGAACGCCTGTTCGCCGCTCCGGAGAAGCCGTTGGCGATCATGGTGCCGGCCTGGAACGAGGTCGGCGTGGTGGGCGAGATGGCCCGCCTGGCGGCTTCCACCCTGGACTACGAGAACTACCAGATCTTCGTCGGCACCTACCCGAACGACCCGCAGACCCAGGCGGACGTGGACGCGGTGTGCCTGCACTACCCCAACGTGCACAAGGTGGTCTGCGCGCGCCCCGGCCCCACCAGCAAGGCCGACTGCCTGAACAACATCATCGACGCCATCCTGCGCTTCGAGGCCGACGCGCGCATCGAATTCTCCGGCTTCATCCTGCACGACGCCGAAGACGTCATCTCGCCTTTGGAACTGCGCCTGTTCAACTACCTGCTGCCGGCCAAGGACCTGATCCAGATCCCGGTCTACCCCTACGCCCCGGAATGGACCGGCTTCACCGCCGGCCACTACGTCGACGAGTTTGCCGAGAACCACGGCAAGGACGTGCCGGTACGCGAAGCACTGACCGGCCAGGTGCCCAGCGCCGGCGTCGGTACCTGCTTCAGCCGCCGCGCCATCGCAGCGCTGCTGGAGGACGGCGACGGCATCGCCTTCGATGTACAGAGTCTCACCGAGGACTACGACATCGGCTTCCGCCTGAAGCAGAAAGGCATGAAGTGCATCTTCGCCCGCTACTCCATCACCGACCCGCAGCTGGCATTGAAGAACGAATGGGTGCCGGGCATGGACCGGCGCTTCTCACAGGTCATCTGCGTGCGCGAACACTTCCCGCGCACCTGGCAGCACGCCATCCGGCAGAAGTCCAGGTGGATCACCGGGATCGTTTTCCAAGGCACGCGCAACCTGGGCTGGAGCAGCAAGACCATGCTCAACTACTTCCTCTGGCGTGACCGCCGGGGGTTGATCGCCTACCTGCTGAGCTTCCTGGTCAACCTGCTGTTCCTGGTGCTGATCACCATGTGGCTGATCACCAGCCTGTCGCCCAACGCCTGGCGCTTCCCGTCGATCCTCGAAGGCAGCCAGTTGCTGGTCGTGCTCTTGTTCCTCAACGGCCTGATGCTGCTCAACCGACTGTTCCAGCGTTTCTGGTTCGTCACTCGCTTCTACGGCATCTTCGAGGGGCTGCTGTCGGCGCCGCGGATGATGTGGAGCAACTTCGTCAACTTCTTCGCCAACCTGCGCGCGCTCAAGCAGGTGATGGAGATGGGCGATTCGCGCCGGGTCGCCTGGGACAAGACCACCCACGAATTCCCCGCCCTCGCCGGCCCGCAGCGCACGCCGCTGGGCCAGCGCCTGAAGGAGAAGGGCTTGATCACCGAAGAGCAGCTGCAGTCGGCGCTGACCAGCCCGGTCCGTCGCCGCCTAGGCCGCGAGCTACTGCTGCGCGAGCTGATCACCAGCACCCAGTTGGTCGAAACACTGGCCGAGGAACTGGGTGAGGAATGGGCGCCGCTCAATCCCTTCACTCTGGACGAGAAGCTGATCGAAGCACTGCCGCGCAAGCTCGCACTGCGCTACGCGGTGCTGCCGGTAGCCATCGAGGGCAACACCCTGGTGTTGGCCAGCGAACAGCAGATAAGCCAGGTCTCCCTCGGCGCCATCAGCCGTCAGCTCAAGCGCCCGGTGCGCGGTCGACTGGCTCCCCAGGGACGCGTCACCCTTGGTTTGCGGCACTGGTATGGCGGCCGCAACCAGACCGACGAAACCCGCGCCATTGTGGAGGTGCTCAGGCAACGCCAAGGCGACGAAGCCCTGATGGAACGACTCAGCGGGCACGTGGTGATGTTCGGCGCCCTGCTGCAGGTGCGCGGCATGGTCCCGCCCAGCCTGTTCAACCAGGCGCTGATCGATTTCGATCCCGAGCAGGACTCCCTCGGCGAACACCTGATCAAGCGCGGCATGATCACCCAGCAGGTGCTCGAAGAAGCTCTCCAGGAACAGGCCAGCGAACAGCACGAGGCCTATCGCATCGCCCGGGAGGCCGTGTGAAACCGCAACAAACCCTGCTTTACGGCCTGATCCTGGCGAGCATCGCCGCCCCACTGGCGCAGGCCGCCGACGACCAGCTCAGCGAGTTCCAGCGTTTCCGCAGCTTCCCCTACCTCGACAAGGGCTACAAGGAAGCGAAGAAGAACAACTGGGCGGAAGTCGAACGCCTGATGCGCCACCTGCTGGGCCGCGTGCCGAATAACACCGAGGCACGCTCCCTGCTGATCCAGTCCCTGGCCAAGCAGCAGCGTTTCGACGAAGCCGAAAAGGAAGCCCAGGCGCTGGCGGGCACCGATGCCGGCGCGCAAGCCCTGACCGAACTGCGCCTGGACCTGATCGAGAACGGCCCGCCGCCCGAAGCCCAGATCAACCAGTGGCTGGCCCACACCAGCAACGCCAACGAGCGTGTGCGTCTGTGGCAGGCCTACAGCCTTCGCCTCGGGCAGACCCAGGGGCCGGCAAAGGCACTGGAATGGCTGAGCACCCTGCCGCCGGGCAACGACGGCCGCGTGCTGCGCGAAGCCCGCGCCAACTGGGCCGAACAACTGCGCGACTGGGACACCACCATCGCCCAGCTGGCGCCGCTGGCCGCCGCTCACCAGCTCTCCGCCGACGACTGGCGACGCCTGGCCAACGCCTACGCCCAACGCCTGGAAGAGAAGCCGCTGGAGCAACTGATCCAGCAGGCGCCCGATGCCAACGCCGCGCGCCAGGCAAGACTGGCGATCATCGACCGCGCTATCGCCGTCGAGCAGACTGAAGTGGCCAAGCGCTGGTTGCTCACCCTGCCGGAGCAGGACCGCAACGACCCCACGCGCCAGGCGCAACTACTGGAGGTCGCCCGCGACAGCGCCGACACCTCGCTGGTGACCAAACTCAGTGACCAGCAGAATCGGCCGTGCCTGGAAACCACCGAATGGCTGTCGCGCCACGATCAGGCTGCCGCACTTGCGAAACTGCAGCAGTGCAAGCCCGCTGACGATCCGAAGACCTGGCTGGTGCTGGCCCAGCGCCTGGACGCCACCGACCTGCTGGAAAACACCCGGCTGCCCGAACCCTGGGACACCGCCCGGCGTGACCAGTTGGTGGACTCCTGGCGACGCCAGGGGCGCACAGACCAGGCTCTGGCCTGGCTATCGCGCCAGCCGCAGACGCCTGACACCGTGCGCCAGCGCGCCGAGCTACTGCAGGCCCGTGGCCGCACTGGCGAAGCCGCAGCACTGTGGGAGCAGCGCTATCGCCAGACCGGTGACCTCAAGGCGCTGGATCAGGCCAGCTACCTCGCCCTCAACGCCGGGCGCACCGAACGCGCCAAACAGCTGCTGGAAAGCGCCTACGACCGCCGCGGCGGCAATTTGCCGCCCGCCCTGCTGCAACGTCTGGCCGGCATCCACGCACGCAGCGACACACCGCTGGACGTCGCTCGGATCGAAGCCCTGCTGCCCAAGGCCGACCCGGTGTCGCGCGGCTACCTGCTCGGCCGCCTCGCCGAGGCCGGGCGCTGCGACGCCCTACAGCGCTACCTGAACCCGAACTCCAACACCCCCGGCGAACTGCGCGCCCTCGGCCGTTGTGCCATGCCCGCGCGCCCCGGCGAAGCCGTGGTCTACTACCAGGCCGCGATCGCCCACGGCGACAAGCAAAGCCAGCTGCCGCTGGCCTATGCGCTGGAAGCCGCCGGCGATCCCGCCGGTGCATTGCGCATCTTCAACGCCCTGCCCGCCAGCGAACTCAATGACAACGCCCGCCTCACCGCAAGCCGCGCCGCGCTGCTCACCAATGACAATGCCGGCGCCGAGCGCTACTGGCAGCAGGCGAAGAAAGCCAGCGCGGACGACTGGGCACTGGGTGCCAACATCGCCGACGCCCGCGGCGATTACCCCGACGCCCTTTCGCGGCACCGCGAGGCCCTGCAGCACGAACCCAACGGCCAGCACTTCTACAACGCCGCAGGCAGTGCACAGAAGGCCGGGGACACGCAGCAGAGCAAGCTCTGGCTAGCCGAGGCGGTACGCCGAGAACCCAACAATCCGCGCTTCCGCGCCGATTACGGCATGCGCCTGGCCGGCACCGACACCCCGGAAGAGCGCCGCACCGCGATCCCCTACCTGGAGCGTGCCACCCGCGATTACCCCGAGGACTTCCGCCTGGGCGAAACCCTCGCCTGGCGCTACGACGAGGCCGAGGACAGCTTCGCCGCCCGCCGCGAGCTGCGCCGGGTGATCGACCTGGAACAGGACCCGGTCGCCGCCGACGACGAGTACGGCAGCCTCGAAGCCCGCCGTTTCCGCCAGCGCCGCGCGCATCAGGTGCTGTCCCAGCGCGACAACCTGACCATCGCCAGTACCTGGTCGCCGGCCGGCGTCACCACGGTGCCGATCCTCAATGACGACAGGCAGACCGGCAACCGCCGCCGTGCGCAATCGCAGAACCTGCAGACCTTCATCTGGGACCACGCCCTGGGCGAGGAACCGACTCGCAACGGCAGCACCCTCTCGGTGTACGGCCGGGCGATCGCCGGCAATGAAGGACGCAAGCAGTACACCCAGACCCTCGCCGCCGGTTTCGGCCTGCGCTACAAGCCCTTCGGCGACTACAACCTCAACCTCTACAGCGAGCTGTACAAGCAGAACACGGTGAAGAACGACGGCGATTCCGACTACGCCTTCGACGGCATCCGCCTGCACGAGATCGGCACACCCGAGAAGTTCGAGCGCTACGTGCGCCAGCGCGACAAGTACGGCCAGACCTCCACCGACTTCCTGCTGCGCGCCACCGCCTCCTTCCTCGACCAGGGCGACTACCGCAACGACTGGCGCGTGGACGAAAGCGATTGGGATGAGCGCTTCCTCTACACCGATTTCGCCTGGTGGACTCACGCCGGCGACCACCAGTGGGTCTCGCGCTACCAGCAGGGCCACACCTGGAAGCTGCCAGTGGACTCGCCGCAGACGATCATGCCGTACGGCTTTGCCGAGTTCTCCGCGCAGGACCCGAGCAACGACTGGCGTCAGGACCTGCGCAGCGGCGTCGGCCTGCGCTGGCAGTACTGGTACGGCGAAGACCGCTACAACGCCTACCGCGCCCACGTCACCGTGCGTACCGAGTACCAGCTGGGCATGGCGGGCAATCTCTATGAACAGGCCAACGGCTGGCTGGTGGGACTCGAGGTGAACTTCTGATGCGACGCCTGATTTTCGCCCTGGCCCTGCTGTGCTCCGCCGCCACGGCGCACGCCGATGACCGCCTGTTCTACCAGCCGCTGAATGTCGATGCCTCCCTGACCGACGCGCAGTGGCAGCAGATCTGGCGCGCGAGCGCGGCCCAGGGCGCGAAGACTCTGATCGTGCAATGGACCGCCTATGGCGACTCCGACTTTGGCGGTGCCAGCGGCTGGCTCGCCCGCTCACTGAAAAGCGCTCATGACAGCGGCCTGCAACTGGTCCTGGGCCTCTACATGGACCCGGCCTACTACCAGCGCCAGAGCGAAATGGACACACCCGGCCTCGAAGCCTACTGGCAGCACCAGCTGGGCCGCTCCCTGGCGCAGCAACGGAAGATCAGCGAACAGTGGAAACTGCCGGTCGCCGCCTGGTACCTGCCGATGGAACTGGATGACTGGAACTTCCAGGCCGTCGAACGCCGCCAGGCCCTGCAGCATCAGCTCAAGGACTTCGCCGGCCAGCTGAAGGCGCCATTGCAACTGAGCGCCTTCTCCGGCGGCAAGCTGGCGCCGCAGGTTTACGGCGACTGGCTGGGGCAGATAGCCGGGCTCGGCGTGCAGGTCTGGTGGCAGGACGGCGCCGGCACCGGCGCGCTGCCCGAGCGCGTGCGCCAGGCTTATGCCGCGGCCCTGCCCTGCCCGGTCGGCATCGTCCGCGAAGCCTTCCGCCAGACCAGTGCCGCCGGCCAGCCCTTCCATGCAGAAGCTGCCGCGCCTTCCAGCGCGCCCACGGGCTGCCACGCCAGCGCCGTCTTCGAGGTGCGCTACCGGCCCTGGGGCAAGGTGCTGCTGGACAACCAGCGCGCGCACCCCAGCATATCCGCAACGCCCTGAGATCCCTCGCCCGATGCCCGCCGCACGCTAGCGCAGTGGGCAGCGGGTTCGGCTATTCTCGCGCGAGCGATCCCACACGCGCACAGGGCGGTTCATGTTCAAGACCATCGAGTCCGAGATACTCAAGCAAAGCGTCCCGGCCGGGATCAGGGCCGAATTCCTCCAGCACGATTTCGAGCGACTCCACGGCCTCAGCCTGCTGATCTTTGCCGTGAGCGCCGCGATGTGGCTGCTCTTCGACCTCATCGTCAGCTTCCAGGCCGGCCAGGGTTTCACCTACGTCTCGGTACTCTTTCTCGGCGTATTCTTCCTCATCACCGTGCTGGCCAGCTTCGTGCGCAAGGCGGTGCACTTCTACTGGCTGAACCTGGCCTTCGTGATCACCTTCAGCCTCGGCGCGCGCCTGGTGATCGATGGCTTGCCGGAGCCACTGCGCCCGGCCTGGCTGGTGATCGCCGCCGCCACGGTGCTCTACAGCGCCACCGCGATGCCGCTGAACAATCTCGCCTTTTATTCAGTGCTGGCAGTGACCTGGACCTTCCTCAACCCGCTGCTGGGCGATGTGCCGGCCCTGGACGCTCGGCGAAGCATGCTGGTCAGCTACCCGCTGTTCATCAGTGCGCTGTCGGTCTACATCTTCCACCACCTGAGCAAGTCAAAGCTGTACAACTACGCCATGGCGCGCCTGTTGCTGGACCAGGCCTACCTCGACGCGCTCACCGGCATCCCCAACCGCCGCTCCTTCATGACCCGCGTCGGCCAACGCCTGAGCAACGACGGCGAACAGCGCTACCTGGTGATGATCGACATCGATCACTTCAAGCGGGTCAACGACACCTACGGGCATGACATCGGCGACGAAGTGCTGACCCGCGTCGCGCGCGCCATCCAGCATGAAATGCAGGACTTCGAATTCGCCCGTCTGGGCGGCGAGGAGTTCGGCCTGTACCTGTGGGGGATCAGCGTTGAGGAGGCCCAGTCGCGGGTCGAGCAGCTACGCCGCGTGACCGCCGAGTTGCCCGGCACGCCCAGCGTCACCATCAGCCTGGGCCTGGCCCATCTCACGGCGGACGGAACCTTGAGCCAGGCGCTGATCAAGGCCGACCAGGCGCTGTACGACGCCAAGCACAACGGGCGCAACCGGATGACCTATTCGCCTTGATGGCCACCCCGGGTAGAAACGAAAAAGGCCCGCAGATGCGGGCCTTGGCGTACTGGTGTCCCGGAGAGGGGTCGAACCTCCAACCTTCCCCTTAGGAGGGGGACGCTCTATCCAATTGAGCTACCGGGACAATCGGGTCGGCATGTTAACCACCGACAAGCGATTTGTCATGCCGCCGCCACCGTCGCGGTCCATAATTTCGCCGTCAGCCGGAGAATCACCATGACCACAGACGACGGCGCCCTGCCCGATTCCCCTTTCGCTACCTTCGATGTGCGCGTCGCCACGGCCGATGATGCGGCGGCGCTTGCTCCGCTGCTGCAGCAACTGGGGGCGCGTGACCCGCTGCCCGACACCGCGCTGCTCGCCCTCGCCCTGAGCGACCAGCAACCCTCGCGAGTGACGCTGATCGCCGAGCGCGATGGTGTCTTGCTCGGCACCTGCACCCTGCACCTGATCGAACACATCGCCCATGGATTCGCCCGCTCGGCAATCCTCGAGGACATGGTGGTGGACAGCCGCGCACGCGGACAGGGCATAGGCCAGGCGCTGATTGGCCGGGCCGTGGAATGGGCTCGGGACTGGAAGTGCTACAAACTGGCGCTCTCCAGTCACCAGGACAGGGAAATGGCGCACCGCTTCTATGCGGCGATGGGCTTCGCGCCTCACGGCGTCAGCCTGTCGCTGAGCCTGGACTGACCTCAGCTGGCCTGGGCATCCGAAGGATCGAGCAGGTCCAGAAGGTGGCTGACCGTCACATCCAGGGACACCGAATTGTCCAGCTCCACCAGCGGCCCGGGCAGGCCATCGGCGAAATGCGCGTTGCGCGCCAAGCGCTCCTCGATTTCCGCCAGCGTCTCCCGCCCGCGCTTGAGCAGACGCTGGCGCAGCACGTCGGCATCGACCTTCAGCAGCACCGCGATCAGCCGCGGATAACGACGGCGGGCCTCGGGCAGGTACTTGCGCGAACCATTGACCAGCACGTCGTGGCCGGCAGCGAGCCAGTCATCTATCTCGCGGGGTATGCCGTAATGCAGGCCATTGGCATGCCAGCTCATGGCGAAGGCGCCGGAGCGCTCCAGCGCGGTGAATTCGTCGACGCTTACCGAGTGCGCTTCTTCACCCTGCGCCTCGGCGGAACGAGTGATGACGCGCCGGACGATCCGGCAATCCATCGCGGCCAACGGAGCGCTGGCGGCCTGCAACACGCTGTCCTTTCCGGAACCCGAAGGGCCCATCAGGAAAATCAATCTGCCTGGGGTCATGAGTCTCTCGGTACGCCGGCGGCTCGGCGCTACTTCAATTCTGATCCGCGGGGCGGATAATACTCCGAGCCTTGTGCGATATCAGTGAAAACCCGATATCGACGCCCGCTCGAACCCACCACCCCTGACTCACCACCAAACGCTGTGCCATCATGGCCATCCGCGACGAAGTGCCCCCATCAGGCTGCCTAACGGCAGGCAGGCGCACGGTACATATCGACTACGCTGACTGAGACGGGCACATCACCAGCTTTCCCTTCAACTCCAATCCAAAGAGGGGTCTGCCTAGGCGGTCTCATTTCGGACGATTGGTGCTGGCATTTAGCCTTCACCCGAGACACAATATGCCGAAGGTTTGACGTCAAGTTATTGGATATTTTTTCAAAAGCTTTGACGACGCGCTGAACGGCCACTGGAAATCGCTGTCAAAGGGCCTGAACGAACGCTGACCCATGGCATCGGCCTCCCTGACTTACAGGTTTAAAGTATGCGCCCATTGAAACAGGCAACCCCCACCTACTCCAGCCGTACCGCTGACAAGTTCGTCGTACGTCTGCCCGAAGGCATGCGTGAGCGTATCGCCGACGTCGCTCGCAGCCACCACCGCAGCATGAACTCCGAGATCATCGCGCGTCTCGAACAGAGCCTGCTGCAGGAAGGTGCGCTGCAGGACAATCTGGGCATCCGCCTCGACAGCCCGGAACTCAGCCTGCACGAACGCGAACTGCTGCAGCGCTTCCGCCAGCTGACCCATCGTCAGCAGAACGCGCTGATCGCTTTGATCGCGCACGATGCCGAGATGGCACAGAACGACGCCTGATTCGTTCGCGACACCCGAAACAGCCGGCCCCGAGCCGGCTTTTTCATGTCCACGATTTACGGGTGGCGCATAACGAGAGGCAAAAAAGCCGCCTCGCGGGCGGCCTTTTCGGCGGAACTGGCGCTACATCAGGAATAGCGTGGCCAATCCGAGGAAGATGAAGAAGCCGCCGCTGTCGGTCATGGCGGTAATCATTACGCTGGAGCCCATCGCCGGATCGCGCCCCAGGCGCAGCAGCGTCATCGGGATCAGCACGCCCATCAGCGCGGCAAGCAGCAGGTTCAGCGTCATGGCGCCGGTCATTACCGCACCCAGCTCCCAGTTGCCGTACAGGTAGAAGGCGACCAGGCCGATCACCCCACCCCATACCAGGCCGTTCACCAGCGCCACGCCCAATTCCTTGCGCAGCAGACGGTTGGCGCTGCTGGTCTGGATCTGGTCCAGCGCCATGGCGCGGACGATCATGGTGATGGTCTGGTTGCCGGAGTTGCCACCGATGCCGGCCACGATGGGCATCAACGCTGCCAGCGCCACCAGCTTCTCGATGGAGCCTTCGAACAGGCCGATCACCCGCGAGGCGATGAAGGCGGTGACCAGGTTGGTGGCCAGCCAGGCCCAACGGTTGCCGACCGACTTCCAGACCGAGGCGAAGATATCTTCCTCTTCACGCAGACCGGCCATGTTCAGGACTTCGCTTTCGCTTTCCTCACGGATCAGGTCGACCATCTCGTCGATGGTCAGACGGCCGATGAGCTTGCCATTCTTGTCCACCACAGGGGCAGAAATCAGGTCGTAACGCTCGAACGCCTGGGCGGCGTCGTAACCGTCCTCATCGGGTGTGAAAGTCACCGGATCGGTGGCCATGACTTCAGCCACGTCCTTGTCCGGATCGTTCACCAGCAGGCGCTTGATCGGCAGCACGCCCTTGAGCACGCCGTCGTAGTCGACCACGAAAAGCTTGTCGGTATGGCCCGGCAGCTCCTTCAGGCGACGCAGGTAGCGCAGCACCACTTCAAGGCTGACGTCATCGCGGATGGTGACCATCTCGAAGTCCATCAGCGCGCCGACCTGGTCTTCCTCGTAGGACAGCGCAGAACGCACACGCTCGCGCTGCTGCTGGTCGAGGCTTTCCATCAGCTCGTGGACCACATCGCGCGGCAGTTCCGGCGCGAGGTCCGCGAGTTCGTCGGCGTCCATGTCCCTGGCCGCGGCGAGGATCTCGTGATCGTCCATGTCGGCGATCAGGGTTTCCCGCACGGAGTCGGACACTTCGAGGAGGATGTCGCCGTCGCGCTCGGCCTTGACCAGTTGCCAGACCGTCAGGCGGTCATCCAGTGGAAGGGATTCGAGGATGTGGGCGATGTCGGCCGGGTGCAGTTCTTCCAGCTTGCGCTGGAGTTCCGCCAGGTTCTGGCGGTGCACGAGGTTTTCGACGAGGTCTTGGTGCTGGCCTTCCTGACGGTGCGTCAGGTCTTCCACCAGCTTGTGCTTGTGCAGCAGGTCGACCACCTGGTTGAGGCGGTCCTGCAGGCTTTCCTGCGGCTTCTTGGCTTCTACTTCGGTCATAGCACGCTCCACCCCCAGTGGCAGAACGGGCCAGAGGGGATCAATACATCAGGTCGTGTGTACGCAATCGGGGTTCTGAGTAACTACTGGGTAAGTCCATGGTGGTGTCCCATGCGCCCATCGAGGGCAGATGCGGGAAATGATAACACTCCGGGGTGTATTAGGCGTTACAAAATGGCGGCCAGAACAATCGCTTGCAGGCGAAAGTTCATTGGCGAATCACTGCTCGGTTCGACGCCCGAAAGCTCCCACAGGACACCCGGCCCCGACTGACAATTTCCACTCCTAGGCTGCACGCAGGCCCGCCATCACGGAGGACACCATGCGCCTGCCTGCCCTGCTCTGCTCAATCCTGATTCCACTGGTACCGACCTGCGAGGCGGCCTCAGTGTTCCGCTGCACGGCGGCCGATGGCCACGTGCTGTTCAGTCAGTATGGCTGCCCGGTGGAGCGACAACAGGAAATCCAAGAAGCGAACAACCCCACCCCCGGTAGCGGCGAGCCGGTGCCAATGGCGACTCCGCAGGAATCCGCTCCCCAGAAGCCTGCGGCGCGTAGCAGGGGCCAGCGCAAGGAAGCCGAGCGAGAGGCGGTCGTGGTCGTTGGCGAACAGCAGAATGGCTGCGGCAACCGCGTCACGGGCAGCGCGCGGCGCAAGGCAATCATCGAGGGCCGTGTGAAGACGGGAATGACCCGCCGCGACGTGGAGAGCGCCCTGGGAAGGCCGGACAGGACCAGCCAGCACAACGAGACACTGCGCTATCACTATGAGGCGGACAAGAAGCGCGGTGCACGTACCGTGACCTTCGACGAGGATGGTTGCGTGACGGGCAAGTCGAAGCGCTGACCAACTTGCCCACTCTTTTTGGAAGGCAAAGAAAAAGGGCCTGCATTTCTGCAGGCCCTTTCGTATATGGCGCACTCAGGAGGATTCGAACCTCCGACCGCTCGGTTCGTAGCCGAGTACTCTATCCAGCTGAGCTATGAGTGCGTCGTTGGTAAAGTTTAACCAGATTCACCAACTGGTTGCAGCTAATGGCTTTTCAGCCCTTTCGCCACTGAAGCCCCGCTTTCGCGTTGCCTCTTATATGGCGCACTCAGGAGGATTCGAACCTCCGACCGCTCGGTTCGTAGCCGAGTACTCTATCCAGCTGAGCTATGAGTGCGCTGATGAGGGCGCAAATTCTAGGGCGATTTTCCTGACCTGTCAACAAGATTTTTTAATCTTTTCAGTCACTTACGTAACCGGACAACTCATCGCACCAGAGGATGCAATGGCGGAGAGGGGGGGATTCGAACCCCCGACACCCTTTTGAGGTGTACTCCCTTAGCAGGGGAGCGCCTTCGGCCACTCGGCCACCTCTCCGCAACACGGGGCGCATGATATCCATGTTTTCCCCGTTTGCAAAGAAAAATTTTAGAAAAATTAATGGTTTGGTTCTTGGTCTTTCTCTTTCTGGATGCGCTGGTAGATTTCCTCACGGTGCACAGCAACTTCCTTCGGCGCATTCACACCGATACGCACCTGATTGCCTTTGACGCCCAATACAGTCACGGTGACGTCATCACCGACCATCAGGGTCTCTCCGACCCGGCGTGTCAGAATCAGCATTCCTTTCTCCTTACGTGTTACGGGATAAGCAGTCTGCAAAAAAAGAAATGGTGGCAGATTCGTATAGATCAAGTGCGCGAATCCTTCACCCAAGTATTGACCAGTCCTGCCGGAAAGAAAGTTCCTGTCAGACAGTCAAAAACGACAAAAGGCGCGGGGTAGCCGCGCCTTTCGGTATATCTCGCCTTACTCGCCCTGTCGGGCCGGGGCGTCGAGTTCGAAAGCGGTGTGCAGGGCACGGACCGCCAACTCGAGGTACTTCTCTTCGATGACCACGGAAACCTTGATTTCCGAGGTGGAGATCATCTGGATGTTGATGGTTTCCTTGGCCAGGGCTTCGAACATTCGGCTGGCGACACCAGCGTGGGACCGCATGCCGACGCCGACGATGGAAACCTTGGCGATGTTGGTGTCGCCGGTAGCTTCACGCGCACCGATGGTGACGGCGGTCTGCTTGAGGATTTCCAGGGCGGCCTGGTAGTCGTTGCGGTGCACGGTGAAGGTGAAGTCGGTGGTATTATCGTGCGCAACGTTCTGCACGATCATGTCGACTTCTACATTGGCGGCACTGATCGGGCCGAGAATCTTGAAAGCAACGCCGGGAGTATCCGGTACGCCACGGATGGTCAGCTTGGCTTCGTCGCGATTGAAGGCGATGCCGGAGATGATCGGCTGTTCCATGGATTCCTCTTCATCAAGGGTAATGAGGGTGCCCGGACCCTCCTGGAAGCTGTGCAGCACGCGCAGCGGGACGTTGTACTTGCCGGCGAATTCCACCGAGCGGATCTGCAGCACCTTGGAACCGAGGCTGGCCATTTCCAGCATCTCTTCGAAGGTAATCTTGTCCAGGCGACGCGCCTGCGGCACGACGCGCGGGTCGGTGGTGTAGACGCCATCGACGTCGGTGTAGATCTGGCACTCGTCGGCCTTCAGTGCCGCCGCCAGGGCTACGCCGGTGGTGTCGGAACCGCCACGACCGAGGGTAGTGATGTTCCCCTGCTCGTCCACCCCCTGGAAACCAGCGACAACAACCACACGGCCGGCCTTCAGATCTGCGCGAATGTTCGCATCGTCGATGCTCAGGATACGCGCCTTGGTGTGGGAACTGTCGGTCAGGATACGGACCTGATTACCGGTGTAGGAAACCGCCGGCACGCCGCGCTTCATCAGCGCCATGCTCAGCAGGGCGATGGTCACCTGCTCGCCGGTGGAGACCATCACATCCAGCTCGCGCGGAACCGGCTGGTCCATGATCTGTTTCGCCAGACCAATCAGGCGGTTGGTCTCACCGCTCATGGCGGACACCACCACGACGATGTCGTCACCCGCTTCACGGAATTTCTTCACCTTCTCGGCTACCTGCTCGATTCTCTCGACGGTGCCGACGGAGGTCCCTCCAAACTTCTGTACGATCAAAGCCATTTCAAAAGCCGCCTGATTCCTGAAGGGCGCCCATTAAACATGCATCACCGCATGCTGCCAAGGCCCGCCGGACGCGCTGCGGGCCCCGTATTTCAGGGCCTTTAGAGGCCCTGTTCGACAAATTTCACTGCCAGCGCCAGAGCCTCGTCCAACTTGCCGGCATCGACGCCACCGCCCTGGGCCATGTCCGGGCGACCACCACCCTTCCCGCCCACGGCCGCAGCGGCCTGCTTCATCAGATCGCCCGCTTTCAGCTTGGCGGTCAGGTCCTGGGTCACACCGGCGACCAGCACGACCTTCTCCTCGAACACGCCGCCCAGCAGGATCACGCCGCTGCCCAGCTTGTTCTTCAACTGGTCGACCAGCGCCAGCAGCGCCTTGCCGTCGAGGCCATCGAGACGAGAGGACAGCACCTTCACACCACCGACTTCCATGGCGGAACCCGCCAGGTCGTCGCCGGCTGCGCTGGCAGCCTTGGCCTTGAGCTGTTCCAGCTCCTTTTCCAGCTGACGGTTGCGCTCGATCAGGCCGGAGAGCTTGTCCAGCAGGTTGTCGCGGCTGCCCTTGACCAGGCCGGCCGCTTCCTTGAGCTGCTCTTCCGCGCCATTGAGGTAGGCCAGTGCAGCGCCGCCGGTGACTGCTTCGATACGGCGCACGCCGGAAGCCACACCGCCTTCGCTGGTGATCTTGAACAGGCCGATGTCACCGGTACGGGAAACGTGGGTGCCGCCGCACAGCTCGACGGAGAACTTGCCGCCCATGCTCAGCACGCGCACCTGATCGCCATACTTCTCGCCAAACAGCGCCATGGCGCCCTTGTTCTTGGCGGACTCGATGTCAGTCTCTTCGGTCTCGACCTCGGAGTTCTTGCGAATCTCGGTGTTGACGATGTCTTCCAGCTGCTTCAGTTGCTCGGGCTTGATCGCCTCGAAGTGGCTGAAGTCGAAGCGCAGGCGCTGGCTATCGACCAGCGAGCCCTTCTGCTGGACGTGATCGCCCAGTACCTGGCGCAGCGCAGCGTGCAGCAGGTGGGTAGCGGAGTGGTTCAGCGCGGTGGCCTGGCGCACCGAGGCATCGACCTCGGCCTTCACGGCAGCGCCAACGGTCAGGCTGCCCTGGGCAACCACACCGTGGTGCAGGTGAGCGCCGCCAGCCTTGGTGGTATCGCGCACATCGAAGCGCACGCCGGCAGCTTCAAGGTAGCCGCTGTCGCCAACCTGGCCGCCGGATTCGGCGTAGAACGGAGTCTGGTCGAGGACGACCACGCCTTCCTCGCCTTCACCCAGCTGCTCGACGGCCTTGCCGTCCTTGAACAGGGCGATGATCTGGCCGGCGCCGGAAACGCCCTGGTAGCCGAGGAAGCGGGTGTCGCCATCCACTTTCACCAGGCTGTTGTAGTCCATGCCGAAGGCGCTGGCGGAGCGGGCACGCTCGCGCTGGGCCTCCATCTCGCGCTCGAAGCCTTCCTCGTCGAGGGTCAGGCTGCGCTCGCGGGCGATGTCGTTGGTCAGGTCCACCGGAAAGCCGTAGGTGTCGTACAGCTTGAACACCACGTTGCCGGGGATGACGCTGCCCTTGAGCTCGGACAGGTCCTGCTCGAGGATCTTCAGGCCCTGCTCCAGGGTCTTGGCGAACTGCTCTTCCTCGGTCTTCAGCACGCGCTCGATGTGCGCCTGCTGCTGCTTGAGCTCGACGAAGGCTTCGCCCATCTCGCCAACCAGGGCGGCGACGATCTTGTGGAAGAAGGTGCCCTTGGCGCCCAGCTTGTTACCGTGGCGGCAGGCGCGACGGATGATGCGGCGCAGCACGTAGCCGCGGCCTTCGTTGGACGGCAGCACGCCGTCGGCGATCAGGAAGCCGCAGGAACGGATGTGGTCGGCAACCACTTTCAGCGACGGTGCGTCGTCGTTGGCGCAACCGATGGCCTCGGCCGAAGCTTTCAGCAGGCTCTGGAACAGGTCGATCTCGTAGTTCGAGTGGACGTGCTGCAGCACGGCGCTGATGCGCTCAAGGCCCATGCCGGTGTCAACACTCGGCGCCGGCAGCGGGTGCATGACGCCGTCCGCGGTGCGGTTGAACTGCATGAACACGTTGTTCCAGATCTCGATGTAGCGATCGCCGTCTTCTTCCGGCGAGCCGGGCGGGCCGCCCCAGATGTCGGCGCCGTGGTCGAAGAAGATCTCGGTGCACGGGCCGCACGGACCGGTGTCGCCCATTGCCCAGAAGTTGTCCGAAGCGTAAGGGGCGCCCTTGTTGTCGCCGATGCGGACCATGCGCTCGGCGGGAATGCCGACTTCCTGGGTCCAGATGTCGTACGCCTCGTCATCGCTGGCATAGACGGTCACCCAGAGCTTTTCCTTGGGCAGGTTCAGCCACTTGTCCGAGGTCAGGAATTCCCAGGCGTAGGTGATCGCGTCGCGCTTGAAATAGTCGCCGAAGCTGAAGTTACCCAGCATTTCGAAGAAGGTGTGGTGGCGCGCGGTATAACCGACGTTTTCCAGGTCGTTGTGCTTGCCGCCGGCACGCACGCACTTCTGGCTGGTGGTAGCGCGGGTGTAGGCGCGCTTTTCCAGGCCCAGGAAGCAGTCCTTGAACTGGTTCATGCCTGCGTTGGTGAACAGCAGGGTCGGGTCGTTCGCGGGGATCAGCGAACTGGACGCTACGCGGGTGTGCCCCTTCTCTTCGAAGAAGCGGAGGAAGGCTTCACGGATTTCAGCGCTTTTCATAGGTTCTTCCACGGAAAAATGCGGCCACGAATCGCCGGCAAAGGGCCGCATTATATCGGCCCCGCATCAAGGTTGTAGTGTCTTTGCGCGATAGTTAACCCCTATCGCGCAATAATTTCTGTCAGGAACGACGAAAGGCGGCAAAAGCTTCGACGATACGCGGGATATCGGCGTTTTTCACATCCAGGTGGGTGACCAGCCGCAGGCGCGCCGCCGGGCTGACACGAATGCCGCGTTCGACCAGGTGCTCGCCCAGCGCGCAGGCCTGCTCGCCGATGCCGACGTAGACCATGTTGGTCTGCACCGGCTCGATGGCGTAGCCCAGTTCCGCCAGGCCACGGCCCAGCGCTTCGGCGTTGGCGTGGTCCTCGGCCAGGCGCTCGACCTGATGGTCCAGCGCATACAGCGCCGCAGCCGCGAGACCACCGGCCTGGCGCATGCCGCCGCCGACCATCTTGCGCAGCCGGCGCGCGCGGCCGATCAGCTCGGCATCGCCGCAGAGCACCGACCCCACCGGCGCGCCGAGCCCCTTGGACAGGCACACCGAGACGGAGTCGAAGTGACGGGTGATCTCGCGGGCATCCACGCCCAGCTTCACCGCCGCGTTGTACAGGCGCGCGCCGTCCAGGTGCAGCGCCAGGCCACGGCGGCGGGTCAGCTCCCGTGCGGCGGCCAGGTAGGTCAGCGGCAGGACCTTGCCCTGCATGGTGTTTTCCAGCGCCAGCAGGCGAGTGCGGGCGAAGTGGAAATCGTCCTGCTTGATCGCCGCCTCGACCTTGGCCAGGTCCAGCGAGCCGTCGGCTTCGCCATCGATGGGCTGCGGCTGGATCGAGCCCAGTACCGCGGCGCCGCCGCCTTCATATTTATAGGTGTGGGCCTGCTGGCCGACGATGTACTCGTCGCCCCGGCCGCAATGGGCCATCAGGCCGAGCAGGTTGCTCATGGTGCCAGTGGGCACGAACAGCGCGGCGGCAAAACCCAGGCGCTCGGCCAGGGTCGCTTCCAGGCGGTTCACCGTCGGGTCTTCGCCGTAGACGTCATCGCCCAGTTCGGCCCGCGCCATCGCCTCGCGCATGCCGGCGGTGGGCAGGGTCACGGTGTCGCTGCGAAGGTCGATGATGGGCATGGCGGAGCTCCTTGGGCAATCAGGCGGAAAGGCCGATGCTAAGCGCTCGCCAGAGACGGAACAAGGCTTGGAGCAACAGTAGGAGCGAGCTTGCTCGCGAACGTTCCGCGCACGGGGTTCGCGAGCCTACGAAAAGCCGGTCAGAGCTCGGTTGGGACCACCAGGATGCCGGCGCGCAGACCGTTCTTCACCCGCGGGTTGGGGAAGATGATCCGCGCGCCCTGCTCCTCCACGATCCAGCGGGTGCCGCCGATGTCCTCGGCGAGCAGGAAGCCGTGGTCCAGCTCGGTGAAGTTGTCCACCGCATCGTCCAGGTGCAGGCGGAAGTGGTCGCTGTGCTTGATCACCTCGCGGGAGACGGCGAACAGCTGCAGGCCGTCCATTTGCGCCCCGTCCGCTTCCTGGCCGCTGATCACGTCCTGCAGCATGGCTTCCAGGCGATCCAGGTTCACGGCCTGGTTCTGTCCGAACGGCCGGGCCTTGCCCAGCTCCAGGGTGAATGCCTCGGCGCCGAGCTGGCTGTAGGTGTAGGCGCTGAACGTGATGCCCGGCTTGCTTTGCAGCAGCACCGCATCGATGCCGGCGCTGCGCAGGCGCGCCAATTCCTCGCGGGAATGCTCGCGGCCGCTGGCCCAGGGGTAGAGCGCGAACTGCTCGATCTTCGAACCCCGGATGGCGGTGTGCAGGTCGTAGTGCAGACGCGAACGGCCCTCGCGGGCAAAGAACGCGGCAGCCAGGCGCTCCAGCTCCGACGCACGCAGGGCCTCGTTGCCGCTGCCCTCTTCGTGGCGACCACAGAACAGGCGGTTGATGTCCTGTTCCAGGTAACGCTCGCCCCGGCGCATGGCCTCGGGATTGCCGAGCAGGAACAGCACCCGCGACGCCGGCTTCAGCTCGCCACGGGCGATGCCGTGCACCAGTCGGTCGAGCAGTTCGATGGGGGCCGTCTCGTTGCCGTGGATACCTGCCGAGAGCAGCAGGTCGCGGCCATTGTCGCGCGCCACCGGCGGAGTGACTTCGAGGGCGCCTTCAGCCAGCCAGTGCAGGCGGGTGCCGTCTGCGGTGAGCTGAATCTTTTCCGTCGGCTCACGGCCGGCGAGGGTCAGTTCGAGCAGTTTGCCCAGAGCTAGCATGCGGACGCCTCCATCATTCCCCGCGACCGGAACGGCCGCGGGCTCCGCGATCAGTGGTGATGGTCACATCCACAGTCTGGACCATGTTCGTGGACTTCGGCGGCTTCCAGCTCAAGGCTCAGACCCAACTGGTTCACCGCCTGCGGGCGCACCACCAGCAGCGGGATCTCGGCGTCGTCCTCATGGGAGTCGGCGTAGATCACCAGGCCGCCCTTGCCGTCGGCCTCCAGCCACAGCTCGCGCCCTTCCAGGCGGATGGCCAGGCGCGCGGTATGGGTCTCGCGGCGCTCGCCCTTGTTGTCTTCGAGAATCAGCGGGAGGCTTTCGGTCATGTCAGTTACTCAAATCTGCTGGAAGGGATAAACCGAGCCCAGTTTAAGGATCTGGCTCAATTCATCCAACGCCGTCCGGCACTCGACGAGCAGTTGCGGATCGGCCAGGTCGGTTTCGGCCAGGCGATCGCGGTAGTGCTTGTCGACCCAGGTGACCAGGGTGTCGTGCAGGGTCGGGGTCATGATGACGCCCGGATTGACCGCTGCCAGCTCCTTGTCGGTCAACGCCACGCGCAGGCGCAGGCAGGCGGGGCCGCCACCGTTCTGCATGCTCTGCTTGAGGTCGAACACCTTAACCTCGCGGATCGGGCCATCCTCGGCGGTCAGGCGCGACAGGTAGCTCCAGACGCGCTCGTTCTTGCGGCACTCCTCCGGGACGATCAGCAACATGTTGCCGTCGGCACGGGTGAGCAGTTGGCTGTTGAACAGGTAGGACTTCACCGCGTCCTCGACGGTGACCTGGTCGCGCGGCACGCACACGGCGCGGAACCGGCCGCCACGGCGACCGAGCTTGTCGTGCAACTCGGCGAGCACGCGCTCGGTGTCGAGGAAGGCGTCTTCGTGGTGGAACAGCACTTCGCCATTGCCGACCGCAATCACGTCGTTATGGAACACGCCCTGGTCGATCACCGCCGGGTTCTGCTGGGCGTAGACCACGCCGTCATCGCTCAGGCCGTGCAGGCGGGCGACCGCCTGGCAGGCTTCCAGGGTCTGCCGCGCCGGGTAGCGCTGCGGCGCCGGGTAGCGGCTGTCGAAGGCGCTGCGACCGAACACGAAGAATTCCACGCCGGCTTCGCCATAGGACTTGCAGAAGCGCGTGTGGTTGGCCGCGCCCTCATCGCCGAACTGGGCGACTGCCGGCAGAGCGGCGTGGTGGGCGAAGTGTTTCTCGTCGTTGAACATCGCGGCGAGGATGCGGCTGGTCTGCGGATGCTCGATGGAACGATGGAACTTGCAGTTCAGGTTGGCGGCGGTGAAGTGCACGCGGCCATCGGCGGTGTCCGCACCTGGGCTGACGGTGGCAGCGTTGGCGGTCCACATGCAGGACGCCGAGCTGACGGCGGCCAGCAGCGGCATGGCCTCTTTCGCCGCCTTGGCGATCACTTCGGCGTCGCTGCCGGAGAAGCCCAGGGCGCGCAGCGAGGCAACGGCCGGACGTTCCTGCGGGGCGAACACGCCCTGCTTGAAGCCCATCTCCATCAGTGCCTTCATCTTCGACAGGCCCTGCTTCGCCGCCTCGCGCGGGTTGGAGGCCGCCTGGCTGTTGCTCTGCGAGGCCACGTTGCCGTAGGACAGCCCGCCGTAGTTGTGCGTCGGCCCGACCAGACCATCGAAGTTCATTTCATAGGCGGTCATCACAGGCTCACTCCCGGAGTCAGGGTTGCAGGCAGGCTCAGGCTGTCGCTTTCCAGCGAAGCCACCGGGTACGCGCAGTAGTCGGCGGCGTAGTAGGCGCTCGGGCGATGGTTGCCGGAGGCGCCGATGCCGCCGAACGGCGCGCTGCTGGCGGCGCCGGTCAGTTGCTTGTTCCAGTTGACGATGCCGGCGCGGCTCTCGATGAGGAAGTCCTCGTAGCGGTCGCGGGAATCCGACAGCAGGCCGGCGGCGAGGCCGTACTGGGTGGCGTTGGCTTCACGCACAGCGGCGTCGAAATCGGCATAGCGAATCACTTGCAGCAGCGGGCCGAAGAACTCTTCGTCCGGGCGCTCGCTGACGGCGGTCACGTCGAGGATGCCAGGCGTCAGCAGCGCGGCGGTGGCCAGCGGCTGGGTCATCGCCAGCAGCGGCTTGGCGCCCTTGGCCAGCAGTTGTTCCTGGGCCTTGATCAGGTGTTCGGCAGCGGCCAGCGAGATCACCGAGCCCATGAACGGCGCCGGTTGCTCGTCGAAACGGCCGACCTTGATGGTCGAGGCCACGGCCACCAGGCGCTCGATCAGCGCATCGCCCCAGGCACCCAGCGGAACCAGCAGGCGGCGGGCGCAGGTGCAGCGCTGGCCGGCGGAAATGAACGCGGACTGGACGATGGTGTAGACGGCGGCGTCTACGTCCTTCACTTCGTCGACGATCAACGGGTTATTGCCGCCCATCTCCAGCGCCAGGATTTTCTGTGGGCGACCGCCGAACTGGCTGTGCAGCAGGTTGCCGGTGCGGCTGGAACCGGTGAAGAACAGACCGTCGATATCGTCATTGCCAGCCAGGGCCACGCCGGTATCGCGGGCGCCCTGCACCAGATTGATCACGCCAGCGGGAATGCCCGACTCGATCCAGGCCTGCAGGGTCAGCTCGGCGACCTTCGGGGTCAGCTCGCTGGGTTTGAACACCACGGCATTGCCTGCCAGCAGGGCCGGCACGATGTGGCCGTTAGGCAGGTGGCCGGGGAAGTTGTATGGGCCGAACACGGCAACCACGCCATGGGGCTTGTGACGCAGCACCGCAGTGGCGTCGGCCAGCGGACCGCTCTTCTCACCGGTACGTTCACGGAAGGCCTGAACCGAGATGGCAACCTTGTTGACCATGCTGGTCACTTCGGTGGCGGCTTCCCACAGCGGCTTGCCGGTCTCCTCGCCAATGGCGCGGGCCATTTCCTCGGAACGGCTCTTGAGGGCTGCGGCAAAGCGCTCCAGTACGGCGATGCGCTCTTCCACCGGGCGACGGGCCCAGGCCGGGAAGGCTTGGCGCGCGGCGGCGACGGCGGCGGCAACCTGCGGCTGCGAAGCGGCACGGCCGGACCAGACCACGGCCTGGCTGACCGGGCAAAGCGATTGCAGAGGCTCGCCTTCGCCCGCCAGCCACTGGCCGGCAATGTAGTGGGTATTCATCATCAGGCTCCCCTGACGCCGGGCGGCGTCAGTTGCGTTTTCCGGAGAGGGGCACCGCGCGGACCGAAGCCCCGGCGGACAGGCGCAAGCGTTTGGCGGTCTGCGCATCGACCACCAGCGAGCCGGCGGCCACGCGCGCCGGGGCCGCGGTGATGCGGCACTCCTCACGCTTGCGGTTGTGGATCAGGTAGGGCTCGGCGTCGTCGCCCGGCGTGCCGATCGCCAGCACCAGGTTCTGGCTGTCGGCAATGGCGCGGACCTTCTCGGTCGGCGCCTCGATGGCCGGGCCGGCGTCGAAGATGTCGACGTAGCCCTGATAGCTGAAGCCCTCGGCCTTGAGCATGGCCAGCGCCGGCTCGGTATCGGAGTGCACGCGGCCGATCACCGAGCGTGCCTCTTCCGAGAGGAAGCAGGTGTAGAGCGGGAACTTGGGCATCAATTCGGCGATGAAGGCCTTGTTGCCCACGCCGGTCAGGTAGTCGGCCTGGCTGAACTCCATCTTGAAGAAGTGCCGGCCCAGGCTTTCCCAGAACGGCGAGCGCCCGGCGGCATCGGACATGCCGCGCATCTCGGCGATCACCTTGTCACCGAACAGTTCGCGGAACTCGGCGATGAACAGGAAGCGCGCCTTGGACAGCAGGCGACCGTTCAGGCCGGCGCGGTGATCGGCATGCAGGAACAGCGAGCACAGCTCGGACTGGCCGGTGAGGTCGTTGGCCAGGAACAGCGTGGGAATCTCGCGGTGGATGCCCAGCTCCTGGGAGGCGCTGACGGTCAGGCCGACGCGGTAGTTGTACCAGGGCTCGCGCAGGCCGACGGCGCCGGCCACGGCGGAGATACCGACGACCTTGCCTTCGTCGTTTTCCAGCACGAACAGGTAGTCGGCGTCGGCGCGCTCGGCCTCGCCACGGAAGGCCTTTTCGGCCCAGCTCACACGGTGCTGCAGGCGCTGCTCGTTGGCCGGCAAGGTGGTCAGACCGGTGCCGGTGCTGCGCGCCAGGTCAAACAGAGCCGGCAGGTCGGCGCTGGTTACGGGACGGACGATCATGCTCTCTCCCCTCAGATCGCAACCAGGCGCACGCTGGCGCCCTCACCAATGCCCAGGGCATCGGCGGTTTCCTGGTTCAGGGTGACGGGCTTGCCCGGTACCCAGTCGAGTTCGGCGACGATGGCGCGGAAATCCTGCAACTGGCCGTTGGTGACCAGATAACTGCGGCTGCCATGCCCCGACGCGCCGATGCGTACCGGCACCTGGCGGCTCTGGGCGATGGAGCGGATGTTCGAGGTGCGCGCATGCAGCGCCGGGCCGCCATCGAAGATGTCCACGTAGTTCTCGGACTCGAAGCCGTCGCGCATCAGGATGTCGAAGGTGATCTGCGCACGCGGATGCACCTGGCCCATCGCCTCCTGCGCCTCGTCTGGCAGCAGCGGCACATAGATCGGGTAGTGCGGCATCAGCTCGGCGAGGAAGGTGCGGCTCTTCAGCCCGGAAAGCTTCTCGGCCTCGGTGTAGTCGAGGTCGAAGAAGTTGCGACCGATGGCGTTCCAGAACGGCGACTGACCCTGCTCGTCGCTGTAGCCGACGATCTCCACCACCACCGCATCGGCGAAGCGCTCCGGATGGCTGGCCATGAACAGCAGGCGGCCACGGGAGTTGAGCTCGGCGATCGGCGTGTTCACCAGGTCGCGCTCGACGTAGAAGCTGGTCAGCAGGCTGTTGCCGGTGAGGTCATGGCACAGCGAGAGGACGTGGATCTTGTTGTGGATCTTCAGCTCGCGGGAAGCGTGCACGAAGGTCTCGTTGCGGAAGCTGTAGAACGGCTCGGAGAAACCGGCCGAGGCGACAATGGCCGAGCAGCCGACGAGGCGGCCGGTCTCACTGTCCTCGAGCACGAAGAAGTAGCTCTCTTCACCGTTGAAGCTCACTTCGGCGGTAAACGAAGCCTCCGAGGCAAGTATCTTCTCGCGCAGGCGTTCCGCGTCGTCCGGCAGCGACGTGACGCCGACCGGGCTGTCCGCGGCGAGACGCTGCACTTGCTGCAGGTCGGCCACTTGGGCGGGGCGCATCACCAGCATGGCGTCACTCCTCTAACCAGACAAAAATTGTGATTCTTGGTTGATGAATCATGGGCGCGACACGGCCTGTGCCGCGCACATAGGGGCATTCGAAGAACCGGCCGGGACGAGCCGACCGGTTGAGCGGCGAGGCGCGGGCCCCGCCGGTTCAGCGTAGCCGGGGGATCAGCCGCGGGTCAGCTTGGCGATGGCGCGCTCGAGGCGATCCAGGCCTTCGTCGATGTCCGCGTCCGGGATCACCAGGCTGGGGGCGAAGCGCACCACGTCCGGGCCGGCCTGCAGGACCATCACGCCTTCCTTCTCGGCAGCGTTTAGTACGTCCTTGGCCTTGCCCTTGAAGGCATCGTTGAGCACCGCGCCGATCAGCATGCCCATGCCGCGGACCTGGGTGAAGATGCCGTACTCGGCGGCGATCTTTTCCAGGCGGACCTTGAAGCGCTCATGCTTGGCCTTCACGCCTTCGAGCACTTCCGGGGTATTGATCACGTCGAAGGCCGCACCGGCCACCGCGCACGCCAGCGGGTTGCCGCCGTAGGTGGTGCCGTGGGTGCCGACGACCAGGTGCTCGGCGATCTTCGCGGTGGTCAGCATGGCGCCGATCGGGAAGCCGCCACCCAGGCCCTTGGCGCTGGAGAGGATGTCCGGGTTCACGCCGTAGTACTGGTGGGCGTAGAGGTAGCCGATACGACCGAAGCCGCTCTGCACTTCATCGAAGATCAGCAGCGCGTTGTTCTCGTCGCACAGCTTGCGCACGCCTTCCAGGTAGGCCTGGTCGGCCGGCAGCACGCCGCTCTCGCCCTGCACCGGTTCGATGATCACGGCGCAGGTCTTGTCGGAGATGGCCGCCTTCAGGGCTTCCAGGTCGTTGAACGGGATGTGGGTGATGCCTTCGACCTTCGGGCCGAAACCATCGGAGTACTTGGCCTGGCCACCGACATTGACGGTGAACAGGGTACGCCCGTGGAAGCTGTTGACCATCGAGATGATCTCGTACTTCTCGGGGCCGTAGACGTCGTGGGCATAGCGGCGCGCCAGCTTCAGCGCAGCTTCGTTGGCCTCGGCGCCGGAGTTGGCGAAGAACACGCGCTCGGCGAAGGTGGCGTCGATCAGCTTCTTGGCCAGGCGCAGGGCCGGCTCGTTGGTGAAGACGTTGGAGACGTGCCAGATCTTACTCGCCTGCTCAGTCAGCGCCTGCATCAGCGCAGGATGAGTGTGGCCCAGGGAGCTGACCGCGATGCCGCCGGCGAAGTCCACCAGCTCTCGGCCGCTCTGATCCCAGACTCGGGAACCCTCGCCACGCACCGGAATGAAGGCAGCCGGCGAATAGTTGGGAACCATGACCTGGTCGAAGTCGGAGCGTTGGACCTGAGCTTGCGGAGCGGACATCGGTGTTCTCCTGCCTGGTTGAGGCGGCTATCGATGGATGGATTGTAGGGACGATACGCGGGCCGGCATTGCCGCCATGCGACAACTTGTTATAGCGCCAACCCGCGAATTGCCGAGGCTTACGGAAATGCGACAGAAAGCGTCGGGAAGGCGCAGTGTAAGGCCTGGGGCCTGCTGCGGGTACAAGCGGGCGTGGAATTTGTTCGCTGCGCGAACGGGGGAAATCGGAATAAGGAAGGAAGGGGCTTTTGAGCAGCAGCGAGCAGGGTGCTAGGGCGGAGAGATGCTTTTCGTAGGAGCGAGCTTGCTCGCGAACCGCTTTACGCCGGTGCATCCGGCAGGATCGTTCGCGAGCAAGCTCGCTCCTACCAAGGGCCGTTCAGACTCGTAGGGCGAATAACGCGCCAGCGTTATCCGCCGTACCCGGAGAGGCGGATAACCTGTTCCAGGTTATTCGCCTTACGAAAAGCGCGGCGTCAACCGCGCTCGGCGACCACCGGGGCAGCTTCGGCAACGCTCTGGCCGCGGCGCTGGTTGCGGTCTTCGCGCGGGGTCACGCCGAAGAAATTGCGGTACGCGCTGGAGAAGTGCGGGCCGCTGGAGAAGCCGCAGGACAGGCCGATCTGGATGATCGACTTGCTGGTCTGCATGAGCATCTGCCGCGCGCGGTTCAGGCGCAGTTCCAAGTAGTACTGGCTCGGCACGCGGGTCAGGTACTGCTTGAAGATACGCTCCAGCTGGCGACGCGAGACGCAAACGTGCTGGGCGATCTCGTCGGTGGTCAGCGGCTCCTCGATGTTCGCCTCCATCAGCAGCACCGCCTGGGTGAGCTTCGGGTGGCTGGAGCCAAGGCGGTTCTTCAGCGGGATGCGCTGGCGCTCGGAGCCTTCGCGGATGCGCTCCACCACCAGCTCTTCGGACACCGCGCCCGCCAGCTCTGCACCATGGTCGCGGGACAGCACGGCCAGCAGCAGGTCGAGCACCGCCATGCCGCCGCAGGCGCTCAGGCGATCACGGTCCCACTCGAACAGGTGGTTGGTGGCAATGACCTTGGGATAACGCTCGGTGAAGTCGTCGTGCCAGCGCCAATGCACCGCAGCGCGGTAGCCGTCGAGCAGGCCCAGCTGCGCCAGCGGATAGATACCGGCGGACAGCGCGCCGATGCTCACACCGCTACGCGACAGCTGCTTGAGCACAGAGGCCAGTGGCGCGGGGACCGTCTGCGGAATCTCGTCGGCGACCAGGAAGATGCGCTGGCACTGCTCCAGCACACCGCTCCAGGCTTGCCCCGGCAACCGCCAACCATCAGAGTCCGCGACCGTCTCGGCGCTCATGAACACCGGTTCGTAGAGCGCCTCGGGGTGCAGCCGGCGGGCGACCCGCAAGGCCTCCTCGGCCAGACCGAGGGTCAGCGCCCGCGTGTGCGGCCAGAGGAGGAATCCGATGCGTTGTGCGGTCATTCGACTAGATCACCAGGCGACGGTAACAGACAGCTTACTTCAAGCTGCCGGAAAGGAACTGCTTCAGGCGGTCCGATTGCGGATTGGCCAGGACTTCCTTCGGGCAGCCCGCCTCTTCCACCAGACCCTTGTGCAGGAACACCAGTTGGTTCGACACCTCGCGGGCGAAGCCCATCTCGTGGGTCACCACCACCATGGTGCGGCCTTCCTGGGCCAGGTCCTGCATCACACGCAGGACTTCGCCGACCAGCTCGGGGTCGAGCGCCGAGGTCGGCTCGTCAAAAAGCATGACCTCCGGCTCGACCGCCAGGGCACGGGCGATGGCCACGCGCTGCTGTTCGCCGCCGGACATGTGGGCCGGGTAGGCATCCTTGCGGTGTGCCACGCCGACTTTCGCCAGGTAGTGCTCGGCCTTTTCCAGTGCCTCTTTCTTCGATACGCCCAGCACGTGGACCGGCGCCTCGATGACGTTCTCCAGGGCGCTCATGTGCGACCACAGGTTGAAGTGCTGGAACACCATCGACAGGCGCGAGCGCATGCGCTGCAGTTGCTTGGCGTCGGCTGCCTTGAGCGCGCCGTCCTTGTTCGGCACGAGCTTGAGCTCTTCGCCGTTGAGCAGGATCTTGCCGGCGTGGGGCTGCTCCAGCAGATTGATGCAGCGCAGGAAGGTGCTCTTGCCCGAGCCGGAGGAGCCGATGATGCTGATCACGTCGCCCGCTTTCGCCGCCAGGGAGACGCCCTTGAGCACCTCGTGACTGCCGTAGCGTTTGTGCAGGTCCTGGATTTCCAGTTTGTACATGGTGTCGGTTCTCGAATTCAGTCGTTGATCAGCCGGCCCTTGCGGAACGGCTCACGCCCGGCCACCTTGGCCAGCCAAAGCCCTGGCTGGGCATAGCGCCCACGCTCGATGGCGAACAGCACGCCGGAAGTCCCGGCGCGAACAGTGCTGACCTGGTCGTTCAGCGGGTCGACGACCTCGAACAGCACGTCGCCCTTCTCCACCCACTCCCCCGCCCGGCGCAGGAAACTGACCACGCCGGCATGAGGTGCGTAGAGGTATTCGGTACCTTCGAACGGCATGCCTTCGCAACATTCGGCCGGTGCCGCCGGCCAGTCGCCGGCGATCAGGCCCTGCTCGGCGAGGAAACCGAGGATGGCTTCAGCATTGGCCTGCCCTTGGTCGACGCGGGTGTCGCCCACGCCGCCCAGCTCGACGGTGGTCGCCAGGCACGCCAGCGGAATCGCTGCCTGCGGGAAGGCCTGCGCCAGGCGCAGCCAGGGCAGTGAGCAGGATTCGTCGAAGGAGCTGCCGCCGGAGTCTTCGGCAAGCAGAGCGACGCCGGCTTGCAGACGCGCAGCCAGCGACTTCCAGCGCGGCCAGTGCTGCGGGATCGCGTAGACATGGATGGCAGCGTCGAAGTCGCAGTGCAAGTCGAGCACCACTTCGGCATCGCAGGCGTGGCGCAGCAGGATGCGCTGCATGCCCTGCAGCTCGGACGAGGCCGGCGGCAGCGCGTCGAGACCATCACGCATGGCCTGGCGGATCAGCTCGACGTTGGCAGCTTCATCGGCGCCCAGCTGGTCGCCGACACGCTCGGCAACCAGAGCGCTCAGCTCGACGAAATCGCGGTTGAAGTTCTTCCCGCTGCCGAACTCGAAACGCCCCAGGTGGCTGGCCTGCAGGGTCTGGCCCAGGCCGATGGGGTTGGCCACCGGCACCAGTTCGACGACGCAGTTCAGTTGCCCGCGCGACTCGAGATCGGCCAGGCGCTGCTTGAGCTCCCAGGCGGTGCGCATGCCCGGCAGCTCGTCGGCGTGCAGGCTGGACTGGATGTAGACCTTGCGCGAGCCCTTGCCGTAGCGGAATACGCTCAGGCGGCGCTCGCTACCCAGGCTACTCCACGGCAGCAGATGATCGATACGTTCCACGGTGTATTCCTCAGTGCTTACGCGGCGCGAGATAGGCCAGCCAGCGGCGTTCAGCCAGCTTGAACAGGCGCACCAGGGTGAAGGTCATGATCAGGTAGAAGATGCCGGCGGTGATGAACGCTTCGAACGGCAGGTAGTACTGCGAGTACACGGTGCGCGCGGCGCCGGTGATGTCCACCAGGGTCACGATGGACGCCAGGCTCGTGGTTTGCAGCATCATGATCACTTCATTGCTGTATTGCGGCAGCGCGCGGCGCAGGGCCGAGGGCAGCAGGATGCGGCGGTAGAGCTTGATCCGCGACATGCCCATGGCCTTGGCGGCCTCGATCTCGCCGTGGGGAGTGGCGCGGATGCTGCCGGCGAGAATCTCGGCGGTGTAGGCGCTGGTGTTGATGGCGAACGCGGCGCAGGCGCAGAAGGTGGCGTTGGACAGCAGTGGCCACATTGCGCTTTCACGCACGAACTCGAACTGTGCCAAGCCGTAGTAGATGAGGAACAGCTGCACCAGCATCGGGGTGCCGCGGATCACGTAGGTGTAGAGCCAGGCCGGCAAGTTTACCGCGGGGTTCTTCGAGCAGCGCATCAGTGCCAGCGGCACCGCCGCCAGCAGGCCGAAGAACAGCGAGATCGCCAGCAGCTTGAGGGTCACCAGCAGGCCGCTGAAATAGAGCGGCAGGCTGTCCCAGATGACGGAGAAGTCGAAAATCATGATCAGGCTCCCGGTCTCAAAGCTCGGCGACTTTCACGCCGACCGAATAGCGGCGTTCGAGCATGCGCAGCAGCACCAGGGAAACGCTGGTGACCACCAGGTACAGCGCCGCCACGGCGAGGAAGTAGGTGAAGGGTTCGCGGGTCGCGTCCGAGGCCTGCTTGGCCTTGAACATCATGTCCTGCAGGCCGACCACGGAGATCAGCGCGGTGGCCTTCACCAGCACCAGCCAGTTGTTGGTGAAGCCGGGAATGGCCAGGCGGATCATCTGCGGCACCTGGATGCGGAAGAACACCTGGAGCGGGCTCATGCCATAGGCGAAGCCGGCCTCGCCCTGCCCTTTCGGGATGGCCATGAAGGCACCACGGAAGGTCTCGGACAGGTACGCGCCGAAGATGAAGCCCAAGGTGCCGACGCCGGAGGCGAAGGGGTTGAGGTCGATGTAGTCGTCATAGCCGACCATGGGCGCGATCCAGTTCACCACGGCCTGGCCGCCGTAGAAGATCAGCAGGATCAGCACGAGGTCCGGCACGCCACGGATCACTGTGGAGTAGAGGTCGCCACACCAGGCCAGCCACTTCACCGGCGACAGGCGGATGGCCGCGCCGAGCAGACCCAGCGCGATTGCCAGGGCCATCGACAGCAGGGACAGCTGAAGCGTCAGCCAGGCACCATCGACGATGGTGGCTCCGTAGCCATTGAGCATAATTTCGCACCTCGTGAAACCGGACGCCGCCCGCAACGACGCGGACGCTCAGGGCAAGCGCGACTGCTGGCTCACCCCCAATAAAAAAGTGGCACAAACTTCAGGATCAGGCCTGGGTCTGTGCCACTTCTGGACTTGGATCAGTTCTCGCCGTAGACGTCGAACTTGAAGTACTTGTCCTGTACTTCCTTGTACTTGCCGTTGGCACGAATGCCGGCGATGGCCGTGTTGAATTTCTCGGCCAGGGCGGTATCGCCCTTGCGCACGGCGATGCCGGCGCCACCACCGAAGTACTTCGGATCATTGTATTCCGGACCCACAAAGGCGTAGCCCTTGCCGGCGTCGGTTTTCAGGAAGCCGTCGTCGAGGTTGACCGAATCGGCCATGGTCGCGTCGATGCGGCCGGAGACCAGGTCCATGTTGGCTTCGTTCTGGGAGTTGTAGCGCACGACTTCGATACCGGCCGGGGCCAGGACGTCGGTGGCGTAGCGGTCATGGGTGGAAGCGCGCAGCACACCCACCTTCTTGCCCTTCAGGTCCGCCAGCGGATCGTTCAGGGTCACACCTTCCTTCATCACGAAGCGCGCGGGGGTGTGGTAGTACTTGTTGGTGAAGTCGACGGACTTCTTGCGCTCCTCAGTGATGGTCATGGACGAGAGGATCGCGTCGATCTTACGAACCTTCAGTGCCGGGATCAGGCCGTCGAACTCCTGCTCGACCCAGGTACATTTGACCTTCATCTCTTCGCACAGGGCGTTGCCGATATCCACGTCGAAACCGGCGAGCTTGCCGTCGGGAGTCTTGAAGGAGAAAGGCGGATAGCCGGCTTCGATGCCGATGCGGACCGGCTTGTCGTCAGCGTGGGCAACCAGGGAAAGCGCGGACAGGGCCAGCGCACCGAGAAGTGCAAACTTCTTCATCAGTAACTCCTTCGAGGGTAGGACTTCGATTGGCAGGAGAAAGGGGTTGGCCCAGGCTGCCCGTGCAGAAGTGAAGGTTATTGTTCGTCTGCGCATTGCCGGCGCGATTCTCGTGAAAAGCGCGCCTACCGGGGTGAGCGGCATTCTAGCGACAGCCCCTGAGCGGTTATTTCTTCAATGCGACAAGTAATTATAGAAGCGCTGGGGGCGGGGGCCCGACAGCTTGACGGCGCGGATTTTACGTGATCTGAAAGCGCGGAGTAAAACCCAAATTACTTGCAGTAATTGGGCCATAAATACCTGGCCTCAGTCCCTGCGCGGGGGGCGCGATATTGACTCATTCTGCACGGACAGAAAAGTGCACCAGGGCCGCGCAAAATGTTTCCTGACGCCTCATTTTATTGCGGGGAAATGTTACCGACAGGCAGGAAGGACACTGCAAGAAGCACGGAGCCAAGCGCAGTTGACTTGATATCTGTTGCTCGAACGATCGTAGAGACATCCCACTCATGAATGGTTGAACGTCAAACGCCCTCTGCCGCACCAATGAAAACGCCGCTACGAAGAGCGGCGTTTTCATTGTGTGCCCGATGTCAGAACAGGTGAGTAAACAGCCAATACAACGAAGCAGAGAGCACGATGGCCGCCGGCAGGGTCAACACCCAGGCCATCAGCAGGTTGCGGATGGTGCGCATCTGCAGGCCCGAGCCGTTGGCCGCCATGGTGCCGGCGACGCCGGACGACAACACGTGGGTCGTAGACACCGGCAACCCGTACATGTCCGCCGCGCCGATGGTCAGCATCGCTACCATCTCCGCCGAGGCGCCCTGGGCGTAGGTCAGGTGAGTCTTGCCGATCTTCTCGCCGACGGTGACCACGATGCGCTTCCAGCCGACCATGGTGCCCAGGCCGAGGGCGATGGCCACGGCGACCTTCACCCACAGCGGGATGAAGCGGGTCGACTCGTCGATCTTGCCCTTGAACGCGGCCAGCTTGCTGGTGGTATCGGCGTCGAAGTTGCCGACCTTGTCCTTGTCCATCAGGCGGATCGCCTCGCTGGTCAGGTACATGTCGTTACGCACGTTGCCCATGGCTTCCGCCGGCACGCGGGCCAGGCTGCCGTAGCCCTTCACTTCCGTGCCGATGGCGCCGGTCAGCGCCGCCAGGGACGGGATCAGTTCCGGCTTGGCCTCCTTGGTGCGCACATACTCCGACAGCACCACGCGCGGGTCGGCCGGGGCCGGCTGCGGCGCGGCGCGCAGCAGCGCCTGCTGGGTGACTTCGGCGACGGCGACGAACTGCACGGTCTGGTCCGCCGGCATGGTGCGATTCAGCGCGTAGGCCATCGGCAGGGTCCCGACCAAGATCAGCATGATCAGGCCCATGCCCTTCTGCCCGTCGTTGGAGCCGTGGGCGAACGACACGCCGGTGCAGGTGAGGATCAGCAGACCGCGAATCCACCAGGGCGGCGGCGTCTTGCCCTTGGGCGCCTTGTACAGCGCGCGGTTGCGCACCAGCAGGCGCAGCGCCAGCAGCAGGAGCGCGGCGCAGACGAAGCCGATCAGCGGCGAGAGCAGCAGCGAGTAGCCGACCTTGGTCGCCTGCGCCCAGTCCACACCGCTGGTGCCGTCGCGGCCGTGCATCAGCGCGTTGGCCACGCCGACACCGATGATCGAGCCGATCAGGGTGTGCGAGGACGATGCAGGCAGGCCCAGCCACCAGGTACCGAGGTTCCACAGGATGGCAGCGATCAGCAGGGCGAAGACCATGGCGAAGCCGGCAGAGGAGCCGACCTGCAGGATCAGTTCCACCGGCAGAAGGGCGATGATGCCGAAGGCCACCGCGCCGCTGGAGAGCAGCACGCCGAGAAAGTTGAAGCAGCCCGACCAGACCACCGCGAAGTGCGGCGGCAGCGAGTGGGTATAGATGACGGTGGCCACTGCATTGGCGGTGTCATGGAAGCCGTTGACGAACTCGAAGCCCAGGGCGATGAACAGGGCGACCCCGAGCAGCAGGAACGGCGTCCAGGTGGTAACCGCGGTGGTAACGTCGTCGACGTCGCGCACCAGGCTCCAGGCCGAGAACAGCAGGCCGACGGCGAGCACGGAGAAGAAAACGAAGGCGGTAATGCGGCCGGGCTTGTGTTCCAGATGGGGCCGGTCTTCGACGACAGGAAGGTCGCCGGCGGCCAGGGTATCGGTGGTCATGCTGGGAGTCCGCTTGGAGGGGTGTCCCGGTCATGATCAGCGGGGAATGTTACAGGTTGTGTCTCCATTCATTGTCCGAGCATTGTCGCCGCGAGCTTGCTCGCGAACGGGACCGGGTTCAACGGCATCAGTCGTTTCGCGAGCGAGCTCACTCCTACGAAGAGCAGCGTTCTCAGTAAACCTCCGGCACCACGATCTCCTGCGGCGTCGGCGTACGCGCGTAGTCCTCGTGGCGCTGGCGCTGCGGCAGGATCACCGCCGGGTGCTCCACATCCTCGTAGGGAATCAGGTTCAGCAGGTGGCTGATGCAGTTGAGCCGCGCACGCTTCTTGTCATCGGCCTGCACCACCCACCAGGGCGCCTCGGGGATGTGGGTGCGCTCGAGCATGATTTCCTTGGCCTTGGTGTAGGCCTCCCAGCGACGCCGCGACTCCAGGTCCATGGGGCTGAGCTTCCACTGCTTGAGCGGGTCGTGGATGCGGCTGAGGAAGCGCAGGTGCTGCTCGTCGTCGGAGATGGAGAACCAGTACTTGATCAGCTGGATGCCCGAGCGCGCCAGCATGCGCTCGAACTCCGGCACGCTGCGGAAGAACTCCTCGTACTGGTCGTCCGAGCAGAAGCCCATTACCCGCTCGACGCCGGCACGGTTGTACCAGCTGCGATCGAACAGGACGATCTCCCCCGCCGCCGGCAGGTGCGAGACATAGCGCTGGAAGTACCACTGGGTCTGCTCGCGGTCGTTCGGCGCAGGCAGCGCGGCGACCCGGCAGACGCGCGGATTGAGGCGCTGGGTAATGCGTTTGATCACGCCGCCCTTGCCCGCCGCATCGCGGCCTTCGAAGAGGATCACCACCTTGTGGCCGGTCTTCACCACCCAGCTCTGCAGCTTCACCAGCTCGCCCTGCAGGCGGAATAGCTCGCTGAAGTAGCGACGGCGGGCGAGCTTTTCCTCGTCGACGTCGGCGTGCTCGTCGAAAAGCTCGTCGAGGTTGCGCACATCTTCCAGCAGCTCCAGCTCCAGCTCTTCGTCGCTGTGGTCGAGCAGTTCGCGGTGGATGCGGCGGATCACGGATTCATTGGTCAGGGGCATGGCGGCGGCCTACGCGTCGGGGGCTTTGCCGCCAGACTAGGGGCGCCGGGTGTCAGGCTGGTGACAACTGGCGGCAGACCTGTAGGAGCGAGCTTGCTCGCGAACGGTGCTCCCCGGTGACTCGGAGTTGAGCGGTTCGCGAGCAAGGACTAGGCGTCCCCCTCGGTCCTACGAAAAGCGTGCCCGCCGTAAATGCACGCGTTACTGCTCGCGCAACTCCATCACCTTCAGCTCCGGATCGGCCTTGATCTGCTCGTCGGTAAACGGCAGCTCCGGCCATTGCTGGCGGGCGAACAGCTCGGTCTGGTCGCGGTGATGCGGGGAGCCCGGTTCGCTGGACTGCGAGAACGCCAGCAGCCCGCGCGCCTTCGGTCCGTCGGCGGTGAAGTCCACCAGCTGGATGTAGCTGCTGCCGCTGAGCACGCGGTAATGGTCGCCCTGCCACTCCGAGGTGATGGCGTTGTACACGCCCTCGTTGCCCGTGCCCCCGGGAATGCCCAGCGGATTGGCGGCATCGCCGGTCAGTTGCAGCTCGCCCCACTTTTCGTCCGCGCGGATCTTGCGGCCGTCGATCTCCTGCGCGGCTGCCAGCAACGCGTGCTGCGCCTGCTGGCGAACCTCCGGCTTGTCCAGGGCGACGCCCGAGGGCGTCGCCAGCGGCAGCTTGGGATCGAAGGGCAGGCGCCAGCCGCCGTCGATCTTCAGGAAGCGCGCGACGAAGGCCTGGAAGTAGGCGAAGCCCGGATTGCTGTCGAGGTTGACGTGGCGGTCCCACGAACCCAGAGCCGCGCAAGCCGCCTCGGTGCCCGCCGGGGCCGGTTTGCACAGTTGCAGTAGGTCGTCGAGGAGCATGTCGGCCACATAGACGCGGTTGTCGGTGACCATTTTCTGCAAGTCATCCGGGCCGATCTTGCCGTCGCCCTTCAGCCGGTCGAGGGCGAAGCGCGCGCGGGCGCTGACCGGCACCGAATCGCGGCTCACCAGCGGCGAGAACCCGGTCAGCGGCTGCGCCGGGTTGCTCATCCAGGCGCTGTCATTGGAGTTCTGCACGAAGTCCTCGCGCTCCAGAGCCGGCATCTGCTCCGGCGGCGTCAGCCCGGCGTGACGGGTGCCCGGCGCGCTCGACCAGTTGCAGGCGCGGCGCCCGCCCTGCAACACCGGCAAGCCCTGCTTCTGGTACTCGGCGATGGCGCAGTCGGCCAGTTGCTGCTGACTCAGGTGCGGCACCACCGACTGGTTGAGGTAAAGCACCTTGCCCTCGGCGTTGGTCGCCAGGGTGTTGACCCAGGGAATGCCCTGCACGTGCTCGATGCTGTCACGCAGCTCATCCAGGCTGCGCGCGTGATCGATGGCGTACCACTGCTGCAGCACGCGATCGTTGCCCAGGTTGGCATCGCGCAACGCAAAGGCTTCGCTGGCGTTCCAGGGGAATTTGCCGGGCACGCTGAGCAGCGGGCCGTACTCGGACTCGTACAGCGTATGGCTGCGCGTGCCCACGCGACCGTTTTGCTCCAGCACGCGAACGCGCAGGGTGATTTCCTTTAGCGGCCGCGACTGGCCATCGACGCGGTAGTTGCGCGGGTCCTGTGGATCGAGGTCGAGACGGTACAGCGTGAAGTGGCTGGAGGTGTCCACCGTGTGGCTCCAGGCCACGTCCTTGCTGAAGCCGATGTTCACCAGCGGCATGCCCGGCAGGGAGGCGCCCATCACGTCGAGCTGGCCGGGAATGGTCAGGTGCATCTGGTAGAAACGCAGCGCGCCGAACCAGGGGAAGTGCGGGTTGGCCAGCAGCAGCCCGTTGCCGTCTACCGAGCGCTCGCTGCCCACGGCGACGGCGTTGCTGCCGTGGTCACGGTGGAAGTTTTCGCGACGCTGCATCGCCGCCAGCACCTCGCTGTCACTGACTACCGAAGTGCTCGCCTGCCCCGGCGGCGTGGCCGCCATCATGGCCTCGGCGAACTGCCCGGCACCGGCCTGCACCAGCAGGCGGCGGGTCAGGCGCAGCAAGTCGTCGGCCTCCAGCGGGCGCAGCCAGGCCTTGCCTGCGCACTGTGTGCCAGCGGCCTGGGTGTCCCAGAGCCAGCGGTTATAGCCCGCGGCGTAGCCATCGAGGAGGTCGCGGATCGGCTGCGGCTGGGCGCTGCGCAAGCGGCGCAGAGACTCGTTGTCGTTGAGCCAGGTGTAGAAGAAGTCCGAGGGCAGGTTGCCGACGCCGGCGGAAGTCTTGCCATCCTCGCCGAAGTAGCGCGAACGCTCGCCCCGCGCGGTGAGTACTTCTTCTGCGAGCAGGCAGGCGTTGTCGCGGGCATAGGCATAGCCAATGCCGTAGCCCAGGCCCAGTTCGTTCCTGGCCTGGATGTGCGGGATGCCGTAGCGGGTCCAGCGAATCTGTGCCTCGAGTTCGGCACCATAGGCCAGCGCGGGCAGCCCGGAAGCCAGCAGGCTGCCGGCCACGGCGGCCAGACGGAAGGTCTTGCTCATTGATTCCCTCAATGCTCGGATAACGGCCGGATGCCCGGCCAGGGGCACGCGGCCGCGCCGCTCGCGCGGTGCCGGTGCAAAGAGTGGATGGCGGCTCAAGCCCGCCAATGCAGTGCGCTGAAGGTGATCGCGCCGCGCCTTCCGAGGCACGCGCGCAGGCAGGTTGCACAGGACATGGATTCTCCTTTTCTTGTTGGACGCCGCACGAAAAATTGCGATGCGCCTCTTGAGGGCAACGGATGGGAAGCACGCGAAATTAGCCCGCGACCGATGGCAATCAGCCACACCAGAAGGCTCTATCTCGCGGCTTTCACCCATTGCAGAGGCGTTGCGGGCGGTTCGACTTCAGTGCGCCGGGAGGGTTCCGGACTGACGTTTCCAACGTCCGGGTGACTGCCCCGTCCAGCGCTGGAATGCGCGGGAAAAACTCGCCGCCTCGGCATAGCCCAGGCACTGGGCGATGCCGTGCAGGTCCATCCGCGATTCGCGCAGCAGGCGTTCGGCGAGTCGCTGCTTGATACCGTCGTTCAGCCCCTGCAGGTTTTGCCCTTCCTCCGCCAGACGCCGTTGCAGCGTGCGTTCGGAAAGGCCCATGCGTTCGGCCACCGCGGCCGCGCCGAGCAAGCTGGCAGACTCACGCAACAGCAGTTGCTGCACCCGCCGCGCGGTGGGTGTCGAGGCCAGGGTCAGCGCCAGTTCGCCACACAGGCGCTCGCAGAGTTGCTCGCCGCTGTCGCGCGCACTGATCTGCGCCTGCGGCAGCGGCGCCTGCAGGTCCTCCAGGGCGAAGAGCATGGCGTTGCGTGGCGCCGCGAACACCGGCTCGATGCCGAAGGTCTCGCGGAACGCGCTGGCATCGCCCGGCGCCGGGCAGCGCAGTTCGATGGCCAAAGGTTGCAGCGGCCGCTGCAGGAGTTCGCCGGAAAGCTGCCAGCAACCGGCGATGCCGCGTTCCACCACGAAAGCGCGGGCATCCTCGGGCAGCACCCGGTCATCGAACACCAGCCACAAACCCCGCGACTCCACTTCGCTGCTCACCGGGCAGAGCGTCAGCGCCAGGCTCTGGAAACGCCCGAAAGTCTCGAAGGCTTCCTGCAGCGTGCGGCTGGCGAGCATGGTGAAGCCGAGCAGGCCCAGCGAGGTGAGGTGGTATCGCCGCCCGGTCGCCAACCCCAGGCCGGGCCGCCCGACACGCTGCAGCAGGTTGCGGATCACCGCCAGCTCCTGCCAGGCCTGGATGCGCCCGGCGCGCGCCTGCAGGTCGGCCAGCGAGATCGCGCTGCCCACCAGGCAATCGTCCGCGCCCAGGCTCTCGTCGCGGGCGCTGTCGAGCAGGTAACGCACTCCGGTGATCTCGCGGGTCTGGCGCCAGTCCATCGCGGGCTCCTGTGGCGGCAAAGTACGCCGTGGCGGGAATCATCATTTTTTGGCGGACTTCATCATGGAAGAAAGCGCCAGCGCTGACCATGCTGGAAGTGCCAATAACACTCACAAGAGGCTTCCCCATGTTCGAGTTCTTCTACGCGCTGCCGAGCCAGAACCGCGCGGCCGACTACCGCCACTTCCGCATCGTCCCCGCCACCGGCGCGATCGGCGCGGATGTCAGCGACCTCGACCTCACCACCCTGGGCGAGGAAGGCTACGCCGAGCTGCGCCAGGCGCTACTGGCGCACAAGGTGCTGTTCATCCGCGGGCAGAACCTCAGTGTGGAGAACCTCGAAGCCGTGACCCTGCGCTTCGGCGAATTCGGCCGTGAGCCCTATGTGGTCGGCATGGACGCTCATCCGCACGTGGTGCGGGTGGTGAAGGAAGCCAACGAGAAGACGCCGGTGGTGTTCGGCGGCGCCTGGCACAGCGACTGGTCCTTCCAGGAGCGCCCGCCGGCCTTCACCCTGCTCTATGGCCACGACATCCCGCCGTTCGGCGGCGACACCCTCTACGCGAACCTGGCGCTGGCTTACGAATGGCTGTCGCCGAAACTGCGCGCGCAGCTGGAAACTCTCGACGCCATCCACAGCCCCGAGCGCGCCTACGGCGCCGAGGCCAAGCACAACGACCTGATGGAAAACATGGCGGTGCGCTATGGCAGCCACGAGGGCGAGGTGCGCTCGCATCCGCTGGTAACGAAGCACCCGGAAACCGGCAAGAAAATCCTCTACATCAACCCCGCCTACACCAGCGGCATCAAGGGCATGCGCCCGGCAGAATCGCAGCCGCTGCTGGATTACCTGTTCAGCATCGCTACCCAACCGGCATTCACCTGCCGCATGCGCTGGAGCGCCGGCACCCTGGCGATCTGGGACAACCGCAGTACCTGGCACTACCCGGTGTCGGATTACCACGGCATGCGGCGGGAGATGTACCGCACCACGGTGGTGGGCGAGGTGCCCAGTCGCTGAACACGCGGAGTGATCGTAGGGCGCATAACCTGGAACAGGTTATCCGCCGGATGTGTCGCGGCGGATAACGCTGCCTCGTTATTCGCCCTACGAAGCCGTGCCCAACTGCAGGTGCTCAGCCGGCGGTTACAGCTCTGCGCCAAACCGCTGCGCATGCTCGCGCAACATGCCGCGCAGCAACTGCGCAGCGGGCGACAGATAGGCGCCCTCCCGCACCGCCAGGCCGATGGTCCGCGTCAGCGTCGTCTCAGCCAGTTGCACCTCGCGCAGCTGGTCCATGCCGTGGCCGCCGGCCAGCGCCTCGCGGGCAATGAAGCTGAGCAGGCGGGTGCGGGCGATCAGGTTGGGCAGCATGGGAATCGCGTTGGTCTCGATCTGCACCTGCGGCATGGGCAACTGGTGGGCCTGGAAGGTGGAATCCATCCAGCGCCGCGACGACACGCCGGTGGCCGGCAGAACCCAGCGGTAACGACAAAGGTCGGCCATCGTGACGGGGCCGTCGAAGATCGGATGGTCGCGGCTGGCCACCACCACCACCTGATCCTGCAACAGCGGCTCGCTGCTCAGTTGCGGGTCGTCGACAATCCGCGAGCAGATCGCCATGTCCAGCCGACCGCTGCGCAGCGCCTCGCGCAGCACGTCGTCCTGTCCCAGCACCAGGCTCATGGTGATTTCCGGCGCGCGTGCCAGCAGGTCCTCGGTCAGCCGCGGCAACAGGTACTCGGCCATGGTCGCGGCGCAGCCGAGACGGATATTGCCGACCACGCCGCTGGCAAAATCTCTCACCTCGCGGCGGGTTTCTTCGATGTCCTGACGCAATTGCCGAGCGCGTTGCAGCATGAGTTCGCCGGCTGGCGTCAGACGAATGCGGCGGCCATCGCGCTGGAACAACCGCGTGCCGAGGGACTCCTCCAGGCGCTGGATGCTCTTGGTCAGCGCCGGCTGGCTGCGCCCCAGGCGCTCGGCGGCGCGGCCCAGGTGGCCAAGTTCGGCGATGGTTTCGAAGTAGGCGAGATCGCGCAGGTCCATGGCGGCATACCGATAAATTTCAGGAATGAATTCATGACTATTAGAAAATAGACTTGATCAATCCGGCTACCGATAATTCCTCCGTCTTCCCCGCCCGGAGCCGTCCGTGTCCAGCCGCCCTGCCCAGTCCGTCGCCCAAATTCCCGTCAGTCTGCAATGGCTGGCCCTGGCGCTCGGAGCCGGAGGCGCCGGGCAATTGCTGACCTGGCTCGGCATCCCCGCCGCCTTGTTTCTCGGCCCCATGCTGGTGGCCATCGCCTTCGGCGTCAGCGGCGCGCAAATCCGTCTGCCGCGCCAGGCTTTCCGCTTGAGCCAGGGCTGCATCGGCCTGCTGGTCGCCCACGCCATGAGTTGGTCGGTGCTGCAGGCGATGGTCGCTTCCTGGCCGCTGATGCTCAGCGCCACCCTGCTCACCCTGTTGCTCTCGGCCGTGGTCAGCTACGCCATGGTCCGCTTCGGCGGCATCCCCGGCAGCACCGCCGCCTGGGGCACCGCGCCGGGCGGCGCCGCGGCCATGGTGTCGATGGCCGAAGCCAACGGCGCCGACCCACGAGTGGTCGCCACCATGCAGTACGTGCGGGTGGTCTGCGTGGTCATGGCCGGCGCCCTGGTCGGCCGCTTGCTGGGCATCGAAGGCGGCGGCTCGGCGACGCACAGCACGCCGATCATCGACACCGCCACCCTGCCCGACCTGATCAACTGCCTGCTGCTGATCTTCGTCTGCACCACCGCCGGCGCGAAACTGCCGGCCGGCCCGCTGCTGGTACCCCTGGTGGCCGGTGCCGTGCTGCAGCTGACCGGCGTGCTGCACATCACCCTGCCGCACTGGTTGCTGGCCACCGCCTACGGCGTGATCGGCTGCTACATTGGCCTGCGCTTCGACCGCGAAAGCCTCGCCTACGTCGGCCGCCACTTACCGGCCATGCTGGTCAGCGCACTGGCCCTCATCGCCAGCTGCGCGCTGTTCGCCTGGGCGCTGGCGGCCATCACCGGGATGGACTTCCTCTCCCTCTATCTCGCCACCAGCCCCGGCGGCCTGGACGCCATGGCGATCATCGCGGTGGACACCCACTCCGACGTCGGCCTCGTGCTGGCGATGCAGACGCTGCGGTTGTTCGTGGTGCTCTTCACCGGGGTTTCCGTCGCGCGCACGGTGATCCGCCTGAGCCGCGCCTGACACCGCGCCATAACCTGCAGGAGCGCGCCATGCGCGCGATCGCGGGCGTGGCCCGCTCCTACAAAAAACGCTGCGTCTGAGTCTTGTACTGCTGCCCGCCCCGCCTCTAAGGTCACCGCTCTTTCACTGAGCGAGCACGACATGGACAGCCTTCGCCACCGCCCCACTGCCTTCCACGTTACCCACTGGAGTGACGACCCGTTCAGCCGTGGCGCCTACAGCACCCTGCTGCCCGGTGCCACGCCGGAGCATCGGCGGCGTTTGGGTGAAGCGCTGGGTGGCAGGCTGGTGCTGGCCGGCGAGGCCTGCAATCCCGACGCACCGGCCATGACCCACGGCGCCTGGAACGATGGCCTGCGCGCCGCCGAAATCGCCATCGAAAGCGGAGCCCGCCGAGTGCTGGTGATCGGTGCGGGCTTCGCCGGGATTTCCGCCACGCGACGTCTGCGGGAAGCCGGAATCGACTGCGTGGTGCTGGAAGCCCGCGAGCGAATCGGTGGCCGCGTCCACAGCATTTCCCTGGGGCCGGTACGGGTAGACGAAGGTGCCGCCTGGCTGCAGCACTTCGACGAAAATCCCCTGGCCGCCCACGCCCGGCAGCTCGGCCTGCCGCTGCAGGAAACCGATTTCGGGCAGCCCCTGGCTGCCACGGCGGATGGCCCGGTGCCCGACATCGATTCAGCCTGGGAAGCCCTGCGCGCGGGGATCGACCGCAGCCTGCCGCTGGCCGAAGGTGTCGCGCGCTATCTCGAAGATCGCGATGAAGAAACCCGCCGCGCCACCCGCTTCGCCCTGGACGCCAACCTGATCCTGGAAGCCTGCCTGCCGCTGGAGTCACTCTCGGTCGATGCCCTCGACGAAGAAGGCGTCGGGGCCGGCGACCGCTTCCTGCCACAGGGTTATTCACAGCTGGCCGCGCATCTCGCCGAAGGGTTGGATATCCGCCTGAACCAGCCGGTGACCGCCATCGACTGGTCCGGCGAGCAGGTGCGAGCGGGAGCCGAAAGCGCCGACTTCTGCATCTGCACCGTGCCCATCGGCGTGCTACGCGAAATCCGCTTCGCCCCACCGCTGCCGGCCGCGCAGCAGGATGCGCTGGAGCACCTGGGCATGGGCCAGCTGGAAAAGGTCGTGCTGCAGTTCGACGAGCGCTGGTGGCCGATGTCGCCGTCGGGTTACCTGCGCTGGTACGACACGCCGGCCAGCTTCGGCGAGTGGCTGGATCTCACCGACGCAGTGGGCACACCGACGGTTGCCGGGCTGATTGCGGCGGATGCATTGGAGCGGGTGTTTGCCGGACGCAGTGATGAGGAGATTGCCGTCGCGGCTTGCGGCGCTCTTCAGGCGTGGGCAGATGCAGTGCGGAGCGCGCAGTTGTAGGAGCGAGCTTGCTCGCGAATCGAGTCAGCCGGCAGCGCTGATGCTGGGCGGTTCGCGAGCAAGCTCGCTCCTACAGGTAATCCAACCGAGGGTTACAACCCGTCCAGTGTCAGATCGACCAGGCGCTCGACATACGCCACCTCCAGCTCCTCGCCGGAAAACAGGATGCGGTACACCAGCGGCGCCATCAACCGATCGACGATGCGGTCGACCTCCGGCAGCTTTTCGCCACGTTCCCTGGCGCGCAGCAGGATGATGTCGAACTGGCCGCAGGCGATCGCCATGCAGCGCCCGGAGCAGCCGCCACCGGCAGCCAGCAGGTCGAGCACCACCGCGCGGCCGGGCACCGAGGCGGTTTCCTCCATGTACTGCACGCCCCAGGCCAGCAGATCGCCGCGCAGGGTTCCGGTATCCGCCGGCTCTGCGTCAGGGCGGATGCGCTGCAGCGCGACGTCGCCGAGCAGTTCGCTCAGGTCGCCCCACCGCCGATAGATGGTCGACGGCGTGACGCCGGCACGCGCGGCGATCATCGGCACCGTCAATTCGGAACGGTCGCGCTCCTCCAGCAGCTCTGCCACGGCCTTGTGCACCGAAGCCTGCACCCGCGCGCTGCGGCCGCCCGGTCGAACACCCTGATTGATTGCCATAAGCACCTTAAAGCAAAGAATTTGCTTTTATCTAGAAACGGGTCCAGCATCTCGCAAAAGCAAAATCTTAGCCTTTGCGAGCTGAATCATGGCATACACCCAATCGAAAAGCGCGTCTGGTTTATCACCCAGAGCCTCCGCCTGGCTGCTGACGGCCATCCTCATGGCCTTCCTCGCTGCCGCCGCCGCACCCACGCCGCTATATGCGTTGTACCGCGAGTCCTGGCACTTTTCCCCGGCCCTGCTGACCCTGGTGTTCAGCATCTACGCGGGTGGCCTGATGCTGGCGCTGCTGGTGTTCGGCTCGCTCTCCGACCACCTCGGTCGGCGCCCGGTGATCCGCGCCGCGCTGATTCTCGAACTGCTGGCGATGGCGGTGTTCCTCTACGCCAACTCGGTGGAGCTACTGATCCTCGCGCGCCTGTTGCAGGGCTTTGCCACCGGCATCGCCACCAGCGTGCTGGGCGCGGCGATGCTGGATATCGACCGCGAGCGCGGCCCGCTGATCAACAGCGTGGCGCCCATGCTCGGCATGGCCATGGGCGCGCTGGGCAGCAGCACGCTGGTGCAGTTCGGTTCCGATCCGCTGCATGAGGTCTACGTCTGGCTGCTGGCGGTGTTCGCGCTGGGCATCGTGCTGCTGCGCTGGCTGCCGGAGAGCATCAGCCGGCAACCGGGTACGCTGGCCTCGCTGAAGCCGCGCATCCGCATTCCGCTGCAGGCACGTCGCGCGTTCTGGAGCGTGGCGCCGCTGAACGCCAGCCTCTGGGCGCTGGGCGGTTTCTACCTGTCGCTGGGGCCGACGCTGGCACGGCAGGTCACCGGCCTGCAGGTGCCGATGATCGGTGGCGGGCTGGTGTCGCTCCTGTGCCTGTGCGGTGCGCTGGCGATCTTCGCCCTGCGCAATCAGCCGGCGGCGGTGATCCTGCGCCGTGGCGGCCTGGCGCTGATCGTCGGCCTGCTGATCACCCTGCTCGGCGTGGACAGCGCCAACCTCTGGCTGTTCTTCCTCGGCACCGCAGTGGCCGGGCTCGGCTTTGGCGGCGCCTTCCTCGGCGCGCTGCGCTCGGTGGTACCGCTGGCCCACGCCCACGAACGCGGCGCGCTGATGGCGAGTTTCTATGTGCTCAGCTACCTGGCCTTCAGCGTGCCGGCGATCCTCGCCGGGCTGGCGATCCAGCGCTACGGCCTGGTCGCCACCACCAATGGTTACGCCAGCCTGCAGATTCTCGCGGCCTCGCTGGTCCTGCTGCTGTCCTTGCGCGCGCCTGCTGCACAGAAGGCGCAGGCCTGAGTCAGGCTGCCTCGCGGGCTCTCAGGAAGTCGTAGAGTCCGCGTACCGCCGGGTGCTCCAGCGCCTGGGCGGAGTGGCAGAGGCCGATGCGGCGGATCGGCAGCGGCAGGTTCAGCGTGCCGCTGCGCACCGTTGGCGCGCCGGCCAGCAGCGATGCCGGCAGGATTGCCGCGCCAACGCCCGCGCTGACCAGGCGCAACGCCAGGTTCAGGGTGCTGGCCTGCGCGACCACCGGCGCGCCGCCATAAGCCGTCATCAGGCGCTGATGGGAAGGATGCGTCGGGCAGGTGATCCAGCCGCAGCCCAGCACATCCTCCACGCCCGGCGGCACCGCCAGTACGTACGGGTCTTCCCAGACCGGCACGAAGAGTTCGTCCTCGCAGCAGAATTCCTCGACCGCCAGCCGCGCATCGCCCACACAGCCTTCCTCCAGGTGCAGCAGCAGATTGGGCACGGCCTGCTGCGCCAGGCTGACGAAGCCTTCGACCTGCTCGGCGCTGACGTCGCCCTCCACGCCCAGGTGCAACGGCTGTCGGGCGGAAGCCTGGCGGAACATGTTGCGCAGCCCGTCGGCCTCGGCCAGCAAGGCGCGCGCGCGCGGATACAGGGCGCGCGCCGCTTCGCTGACTTCCACCCCGCGCGCCTGGCGCACGAACAACTCGGTGCCCAGCGCCTCTTCCAGCTGGCGGATAGTCACCGACAGCGTCGGCTGGCTGACGAACAGGCGCTGGGCGGCGGCGGTGATGTTGCGTTCTTCGAAGACCGCGACGAAGGCGGCCAGTTGTCGGATATCCATAGGCAAACCCGATACCAGGCACAGAGATAAGCCATTTTTCAGGCGGAATACTGCTCAATATACTTCACTGCATCGTTCAGTCATCCAGATTTCCGATAGCAGGAGAATCCCCATGAGCAAGCCCCTGATCATCGTCACCGGCGCCAGTTCCGGTATCGGCGAAGCCACCGCCCGCCTCTTCTCCCAGCAGGGCCACCCGCTGCTGCTGCTCGCCCGTCGCGTCGAGCGCCTGGAAGCATTGCAACTGCCCAACTCCCTGTGCCGCGCCGTGGACGTGACCAATCGCGAAGCACTGGAGGCCGCCGTGGCAGAGGCCGAGAAGCGCTTTGGCCCGGCCGACGCGCTGGTGAACAACGCCGGCGTGATGCTGCTGGGCAACATGGTCGAGCAGGACCCGGCCGAGTGGGAGCGCATGCTCGACGTCAACGTGAAGGGCCTGCTCAATGGCGTGCACGCCGTGCTCAAGGGCATGGTCGAGCGCAACCAGGGCACGCTGATCAACGTCAGCTCGGTGGCCGGGCGCAAGACCTTCCCCAATCACGTCGCCTATGTCGGCACCAAGTTCGCGGTGCACGCGATCTCCGAGAACCTGCGCGAGGAAGTCGCGGCGCACAACGTCCGCGTCGTCACCATCGCACCCGGCGCGGTGGAAACTGAGTTGATCAGCCACACCACCGACGAGGCGATCAAGAGCGGTTATCAGGACTGGAAGCGCGAGATGGGCGGCAAGGTGCTCAGCGCCGAGGACGTGGCCAACGCGATTCGCTATGCCTATGACCAGCCGCAGGGTGTGTGCATCCGCGAGATCGTGCTGGCGGCGACGCGGCAGCAGGCGTAACGGGCAAGCGCCCATCGCACCTTCGTCTGCATAACCCGCCCGCAACAAGCTCCTCTGCCATTCATGCGCCCTCTCCCCCGCCCTCTCCCTTCGGAGCGGGGCGCGCAGCCATGGTTAGGGAGAGGGTAAGCTCCCGCACGGACGATCAGAAACCGCACGAAATCATACGACGACGAACCTGATTAGCCCGCCTGCCGCGCCGCCCAGCGCCGGTACTGCTTGGCCCGGCGCAGCGTGTGCCACTGTTCCATCACCAGCGTGCGCCACGGCGAAGCCTGCGGGTTGGATGCACGGCGGGCGCCGATGCGCTTCAGCTGCAGCTTGACCAGCGCCATGTAGGCCAACGCCGCCAGCGGCTTGGAGCGCCAGCGGATCGCCGGCAGCTCCGGCTGGGTCTGGCTGCCGCGCTGCCAGTGCAGCACCAGCTGCGGCTCCAGCGCCAGGGCGGTGCCGATGCCGACCATCTCCAGCCCGCTATCGAGCACCTGCTCCGCCACCGGCAGGCGACGGATGCCGCCGGTGACCATCAGCGGCATGCGTGCCCCTTCGCGCATCTCACGAGCGAACTCGAGGAAGTAGGCCTCGCGCGCCAGGGTACGGCCGTCGCGGGCATCGCCCTGCATGGCCGGCGCCTCGTAGCTGCCGCCGGACAGCTCGACCAGGTCGACCCGCTCGTCGTTCAGCCACTCGATTACCTGGCGCGCATCGCTGGCGTCGAAGCCACCTCGCTGGAAGTCGGCGGAGTTGATCTTCACTCCCACGCAGAACTCCGGCGACACCTCGGCGCGCACCGCGCGGACGACTTCCAGCAACAATCGTGCGCGGTTTTCCAGCGAGCCGCCCCAGCGATCCTGCCGCTTGTTCGCCAGTGGCGAGAGGAACTGGCTGAGCAGGTAGCCGTGCGCCGCGTGGATCTGCACGCCAGTGAAGCCGGCCTGCTCGGCGAGTTTGGCCGCGCGGACGAAGCGCTGGATCACCTCGGCGATATCGCCTTCGGTCATCTCGCGGGCGACGGCGAACAGCTTGGAGAACTTGCCCATTTCCAGCGGCACCACCGACGGCGCGATGGCGCCCTGGCCGAGGTTGGTCTGCACCTGGCGGCCGGGATGGTTGAGCTGCAGCCAGAACTGCGCGCCACGGGAGCGGCCGATGCGCGCCCATTCGCGGAAGCGCTCAAGATGCCGGTCATTCTCCAGCACCACGCCGCCGGGGCCGGTCATGGCGCGGCCGTCGATCATCACGTTGCCGCTGAGGATCAGGCCGACGCCGCCATCCGCCCAGGCCTGGTAGAGGCGCAGCAGCGCGGCCGAAGGCGCCTGGTCGGCGTCGGCCATGTTTTCTTCCATGGCGGCCTTGGCGATGCGGTTGGGGACTTCGCCGCCGTTGGGCAGGCGCAGGGGCTGGAAGGGCGACATGGTGCGGCTCCTAGGTTGTGGTGCCGGGGAGGTTAAGTTTAAAGTTCACTTCAAGGTCAAGCCCCTTTCGGAGCCCAGCATGAAAATCGGTGAACTGGCCAGCCTCAGCGGCCTCGCCCCCTCGCGCATCCGCTTCTACGAAGCCAGCGGGCTGATCGCCCCGGCGCGCCGCCTGGCCAACGGTTACCGCGCGTACCCGCCGGAAACCCTCGACCTGCTGGAGATCATCCGCAGCGCGCAGCAGACCGGCTTCAGCCTGGAGGAAATCCGCAGCCTGTTGCCGCACTCCAGCCCCATCGAGAACGGCCACGGCGAACTGGTCGCCGGCCTGCGCCGCAAGGTCGCGGAGATCGAGGTGATGGAGCAGCAGCTGCGGCAGAATCGCGAACGCCTGCTGGCGGTGATCGACGGCATCGAGAACAAGCCCGAGGGCATGGGCTGCCAGGCCAATGCCGAGCGCATGCTGGCGGAGATGCGCGAGCGCAAGAAGCGCAGCTGATGCAATGCCTGTAGGACCGAGGGGGCGCCTGGGCCCTGCTCGCGAACAATGCCCTGGAGCCAGGCGGTTCGCGAGCAAGCTCGCTCCTACGAAGAGGCCCCGCCTACACCGTAGGGCGGATAACCTGGAACAGGTTATGCGCCGCCCCCGGAACGGCGGATAACGCAGGCGCGTTATGCGCCCTACAGTTACGTCCCCTTCCCCCAGCGCTATTTCCAGCCTTCCAGGCGCAAGGTCGCCCGCACCAGCCGCTGCTCTTCCTGCTCGATCTCCCGTAGGTTGTCGCGCACGCTGTGGATATGTTCGCGGGCGGCGCGCTGGGCCTGTTCCGGCTGGCGTTCGCTGATGGCGCGGTGCAGCCGCGCGTGCTGGCGGTCGATCTGGCGTTTTTGCGGCGGGCGGTTGTAGAGGTTGTTCACCGAGGCGAACACGGTGCTGAGCATCAGTTCGTTGAGCGACTGCAGCGTGTGCACAAGCACCGGGTTGTGCGAGGCCTCGCTGATCGCCTGGTGGAAGGCGTGATCGCGCCGCGCATGCTCGCGCGGGTCCAGCGGCTGCGGTTCGTCGTAGGCCGCGTGCATCTCCTCGAAGCGCCGGCCGATCAGCACCAGGTCGGCCTCGGTGGCGCGCAACGCGGCCAGCCGCGCCGACTCTCCTTCCAGCAACGCGCGCACCTCCAGCAAGTCGTAAAGCGTGCGCGGCTGCGAGCGGAACAGGTGCAGCAGCGGCGACACATCTTCGGCGCCGTTCAGGTCAGCAACGAACGAACCGCGCCCTTGCTCGGTATCGACGATGCCGCGTCCGCGCAGTGCGCGCAGCCCCTCACGCAACGCCGAACGCGAGCAGCCGAGCTTCTCTACCAAGCGCCGTTCCGAAGGCAGCGCCTGGCCGACCTTGAGCACACCATCGACGATCAGCCGTTCGATCTTCTCCGCCACCTGGTCGGCAACGCGCTGCTTGCCCTGTGCATAAGTCGTCATTGCGGTTCTCCCGAACTGGTAGGACCAGCTGAAACTGGCCTGCATGGGTGCAAAGAACCCTAGCTGTCAGGACAGGGCCTTTCCAGTGGACGCCCGTGCAAGAACTGGTAGGACCAGTGCTGACGCCAGTGGACGCGGCCTGACCGGCAGTCGCATTTTCAGCGTGCCGTGGCTCCACGCGACCGCTTGGCGGGCGCGAACAAAAAAACAAAATCAGAGCACCGTCAGCCTATGAACATCCTCTACGACGAGCGCGTCGATGGCGCGCTGCCTGCCGTCGACAAGTCCGCCCTGCTGGCCGAGCTGCGCGCAGCCCTGCCCGACCTCGAACTGCTGCACCGCGCCGAAGACCTCAAACCCTACGAATGCGATGGCCTCTCCGCCTATCGCACCGTGCCGATGTTGGTGGCGCTGCCCGAGCGCATCGAGCAGGTGCAGGCGCTGCTGAAACTCTGCCATGCGCGCAAGGTGCCGGTGGTGGCGCGCGGCGCCGGCACCGGGCTCTCCGGCGGCGCGCTGCCGCTGGAGAAAGGCATCCTGCTGGTGATGGCGCGTTTCAACCGGATTCTCGAAGTGAACCCGCAGGGGCGCTTCGCCCGCGTGCAACCGGGCGTGCGCAACCTGGCGATCTCCCAGGCTGCCGCGCCGCATGGCCTGTACTACGCGCCGGACCCGTCCTCGCAGATCGCTTGCTCCATTGGCGGCAACGTCGCCGAGAACGCCGGCGGCGTGCACTGCCTCAAGTACGGCCTGACCGTGCACAACCTGCTCAAGGTGGACATCCTCACCGTCGAGGGCGAGCACCTGACGCTGGGCAGCGACGCCCTGGACAGCCCCGGCCTCGACCTGCTGGCGCTGTTCACCGGTTCCGAGGGCATGCTCGGCATCGTCACCGAAGTCACCGTCAAGCTGCTGCCCCGCCCGCAGGTGGCGCGGGTGCTGCTGGCCAGTTTCGATTCGGTGGAAAAGGCCGGCCGCGCGGTGGCCGACATCATCGCCGCCGGCATCATTCCCGGCGGACTGGAGATGATGGACAACCTGTCGATCCGCGCCGCCGAGGACTTCATCCACGCCGGCTACCCGGTGGACGCGGCGGCCATCCTGCTGTGCGAGCTGGACGGCGTGGAAGCCGACGTGCAGGACGACTGCGAGCGCGTCGACGGCGTGCTGCGCGCGGCCGGCGCCACCGACGTGCGCCTGGCCTGCGACGAGGCCGAGCGCGTGCGCTTCTGGGCCGGGCGCAAGAACGCCTTCCCGGCGGTGGGGCGCATCTCGCCGGACTACTACTGCATGGACGGCACCATCCCGCGTCGCGAGCTGCCGCGCGTGCTGCATGGTATCGCCGAGCTGTCGGAGGAGTTCGGCCTGCGCGTGGCCAACGTGTTCCATGCCGGCGACGGCAACATGCATCCGCTGATCCTCTTCGACGCCAACGTGCCCGGCGAGCTGGAGCGCGCCGAGGCCATCGGCGGGAAAATCCTCGAACTCTGCGTGGCGGTGGGCGGCAGCATCACCGGCGAGCACGGCGTGGGGCGCGAGAAGATCAACCAGATGTGCGCGCAGTTCAACAGCGACGAGCTGACCCTGTTCCACGCGGTGAAGGCAGCGTTCGACCCGGACCGCCTGCTCAACCCCGGCAAGAACATCCCCACCCTGCACCGCTGCGCCGAGTTCGGCGCCATGCACGTGCACCACGGGCAACTGCCCTTCCCCGACCTGGAGCGCTTCTGATGCCCGACGCCAGCAGCGAACTGCTCGAGCAGGTGAACCAGGCGCTCGCGGCGCACACGCCGTTGCGCATTCGCGGCGGCGACAGCAAAGCCTTCCTCGGCCGCCCGGTGAACGGCGTAGAACTGGACACTCGTCCGCACAGCGGCATCGTCAGCTACGACCCGACCGAACTGGTGCTCACCGCCCGCGCCGGCACGCCACTGGCGGAAATCGAAGCGGCGCTGGAGGCGGCCGGGCAGATGCTGCCGTGCGAGCCACCCGATCATTCTGGCGCGACCTTCGGCGGTGTGGTCGCTGCCGGGCTTTCCGGCCCGCGCCGCCCCTGGTCCGGCTCGGTGCGCGACTACGTGCTGGGCACGCGGCTGATCACCGGCCACGGCAAGCTGCTGCGCTTCGGCGGCGAGGTGATGAAGAACGTCGCCGGCTACGACCTGTCGCGCCTGCTGGCGGGCAGCTTCGGCTGTCTGGGGGTGATCACCGAAGTCTCGATGAAGGTGCTGCCCAAGCCGCGGATGTGCGCCAGCCTGCGCCTGGAAATGGGCGTCCACCAGGCGCTGGGTGAGCTCGCCGAATGGGGCGCGCAGCCGATCCCGATCACTGCCGCCTGCTATGACGGCACCGCGCTGTACCTGCGCCTTGAAGGCGGCGAAGGTTCGGTGTGCTCCGCGCGACTGCGCCTGGGCGGCGAGGAGATCGACAGCGGCTACTGGCAGGACCTGCGCGAGCAGCGCCTGGACTTCTTCGCCGGCCCCGGCACGCTCTGGCGACTGTCGTTGCCCAATGCCACGCCGGCGCTGTCCCTGCCGGGCGAACAGCTGATCGACTGGGGCGGCGCGCAGCGCTGGCTGAAATCCGAGGCGGACGCCGAACTGATCCGCCACAGCGTCGCCGAAGTCGGCGGCCATGCCCTGCGCTACACGCCGGGCGACGACGGCTTCCACCCGCTGCCCGCCGCCTTGCTGCGCTACCACCGCAGCCTCAAGCAACAGCTCGACCCGCAAGGCATCTTCAACCCCGGCCGGATGTACAGGGAGCTCTGATGCAAACCAACCTGAGCGAACAGGCCAAGCAGTTGCCGCGCGCCGAGGAAGCCGAGCGTATCCTGCGCTCCTGCGTGCACTGCGGTTTCTGCACGGCCACCTGCCCGACCTACCAGTTGCTGGGCGACGAACTGGACGGCCCGCGCGGGCGCATCTACCTGATCAAGCAGGTGCTCGAAGGTGCCGCGCCCAGCGCCAGCACCCGCGAGCACCTGGACCGCTGTCTGAGCTGCCGCAACTGCGAAACCACCTGCCCTTCCGGCGTGGACTACCACAACCTGCTGGACATCGGCCGCGTGGTGGTCGAGCAGCAGGTGCCGCGCACCTTCAGCGAGCGGCTGCTGCGCCAGGGCCTGCGCGCCGTAGTGCCGAATGCCGCGCTGTTCGGCGCGCTGGCCAAGGCCGGGCGCACCTTCTACCCGCTGCTGCCGGAGGGCCTGCAAAGCAAGCTGCTGCGCCATCCGCATCCGCCCGTGGAGCGTCCGAAGCCGCGCCACACGCGGCGCATGCTGATGCTCGAAGGCTGCGTGCAGCCGGCGCTGTCCCCCAACACCAATGCCGCCGCTGCGCGGGTGCTGGATCGCCTCGGCATCAGCGTCATCCCGGCGGCGGATGCCGGCTGCTGCGGCGCCGTGGACTATCACCTGAACGCCCAGGAAAAGGGGCTGGAGCGGGCGCGCAGGAATATCGACGCCTGGTGGCCGTCGATCCAGGCCGGCGCCGAAGCCATCGTGCAGACGGCCAGCGGCTGCGGCGCCTTCGTCCGCGACTACGGCCATCTGCTGGAGCGCGATGCGCAGTATGCGGCCAAGGCGCGGCGGGTCAGCGAACTGTCCCGCGACCTGTCCGAGGTGCTGCGCGACGAGCCGCTGGAAGATCTGCACCTGCACGGAGATCGCCGACTGGCCTTCCACTGCCCCTGCACGCTGCAGCACGCGCTGAAGCTCGGCGGCGCGGTGGAAGGCGTGCTCACGCGCCTGGGTTTCAGCCTCACCGCCGTGCCGGACAGCCACTTGTGCTGCGGTTCCGCCGGCACCTATTCGCTGACCCAGCCGGAGCTGTCCAAACGCCTGCGCGACAACCGCCTGAAGGCGCTGGAGAGCGGCGCCCCGGAAGTCATAGTCACCGCCAACATCGGCTGCCAGACGCACCTGGGCGGCGCGGATCGCACGCCGGTGCGGCACTGGATCGAACTGGTGGAAGAGGCGCTCGCCGATGCGCCATTGGAATCCCTGCAAGGCGAGGTGCAAGCATGCTCAGCAAAGCCGTTCTGACCCAGCAGGAAGTAAGCCGCATCCTCGCCGCCGCGCGCGCCGAAGCGCAGCGCAACCACTGGGCGGTGGCCATCGTGGTGGTCGATGACGGCGGCCACCCGCTGGCCCTCGAACGCCTCGACGGCTGCGCCCCGGCCAGCGCCTACATCGCCACCGAGAAGGCCCGCAGCGCGGCACTGGGCCGGCGCGAAACCAAGGGCTACGAGGACATGGTCAATGGCGGCCGCACCGCCTTCGTCACCGCACCGCTGATCACCTCGCTCGAAGGCGGCGTGCCGGTCGTGCTGGACGGCCAGGTGATCGGCGCGGTGGGCGTTTCCGGGGTGAAGGCCGGCGAGGATGCGCAGGTCGCCAGCGCCGGAGTGGCCGCGCTTTGAAAGCGCTCACGCGGCCCTGGCGACAGACAGCCACCGGCCGAGTTGTGGTCGCCGCCGGCCTCAAGCGAACCGGCGGCGACACCCCGAAAAGCTTGCCCGAACCAGCCTTCAGAAGCCCCGCTACGCGCCGCGTTGCGGGGCTTTTTCAATACCTGCCGGCCCGTGCGCCACCCCGGCATGCGCCTTCTGAAAGCACTATCCACCGCTGACGCTTTGCCACCGACAACAACAAGGGACAATCCCCATGCAAACCTGGCAGCAGCTCTACACCCCGCTCGGCAGCCTCGGCCTCTCGGCCCTGGCCGCCCTCGTGCCGATCATCTTCTTCTTCCTCGCCCTGGCGGTGTTCCGCCTCAAGGGCCACGTCGCCGGCGCCATCACCCTGGTGCTGTCGCTGCTGATCGCCATCAGCGTCTACCACATGCCGGTGAACAAGGCGCTGGCCTCGGCGGTCTACGGTTTCTTCTACGGACTCTGGCCGATCGCCTGGATCATCGTGGCGGCGGTGTTCCTCTACAAGCTGACGGTGAAGAGCGGGCAGTTCGAGATCATCCGCAGCTCGGTACTGTCGATCACCGTCGACCAGCGTCTGCAGGTGGTGCTGATCGGCTTCTCGTTCGGCGCCTTCCTCGAGGGCGCGGCGGGCTTCGGTGCGCCGGTGGCAATCACCGCGGCGCTGCTGGTCGGCCTGGGCTTCAACCCGCTGTACGCGGCCGGGCTGTGCCTGATCGCCAACACCGCGCCGGTGGCCTTTGGCGCGCTGGGCATCCCGATCATCGTCGCCGGGCAGGTATCGGGCGTGGATGCCTTCAAGATCGGCGCCATGGCTGGCCGGCAGCTGCCGATCCTGTCGGTGATCGTGCCCTTCTGGCTGGTGGCGATGATGGATGGCTGGCGCGGCATCCGCGAGACCTGGCCGGCGCTGCTGGTGGCCGGCGGTACCTTCGCCATCAGCCAGTTCCTCACCTCCAACTTCATCGGCCCGGAGCTGCCGGACATCACCTCGGCGCTGCTGAGCATGGTCTGCCTGACCCTGTTCCTGCGCGTGTGGCAGCCGGCAAACGTACGTGAGACGGAGTTCTCCAGCATCAACGCCGACGGCACGGCGACGCTGGGCGCAGTCGGTGGCGGCAGCGGTCTGCAGCGCCGGGAATCGCAGTACGGCTTCGGGCAGATCTTCAAGGCCTGGTCGCCGTTCCTGATCCTGACTGTGCTGGTGACTATCTGGACCATGAAGCCCTTCAAGGCGATGTTCCTGCCCGGCGGCGCGCTGGAGAGCTGGGTGGCGGTGATCGCCGTGCCCTACCTCGACCAGTTGGTCCTGAAGGCTGCGCCTATTGTGGCCAACCCGACGCCGATGCCGGCGATCTACAAGTTCGACCTGGTGTCGGCCAGCGGCACCGCGATCTTCCTCGCCGCGCTGATCTCCATGGCGATCCTGCGCATCGGCGTGAAGAGCGGCGCGGCCACTTTCGGCGAGACGCTGAAGGAGCTGAAGTGGCCGGTGCTGACCATCGGCATGGTGCTGGCCTTCGCCTTCGTCACCAACTATTCGGGGATGTCCACCACCCTGGCGCTGGTGCTGGCGGGGACCGGCGCGGCGTTCCCGTTCTTCTCGCCCTTCCTCGGCTGGCTGGGGGTGTTCCTGACCGGGTCGGACACCTCGTCCAATGCCCTGTTCGGCTCATTGCAGGCGACCACCGCGCACCAGCTCGGTGTCAGCGACACGCTGCTGGTGGCGGCCAACACCACCGGCGGGGTGACCGGCAAGATGATCTCGCCGCAGTCCATCGCCGTGGCCTGCGCCGCCACCGGGATGGTCGGGCGCGAGTCGGACCTGTTCCGCTTCACGGTGAAGCACAGCCTGATCTTCGCCGCGTTCATCGGCCTGATCACCCTGGCCCAGGCCTATGTGTTCACGGGGATGCTGGTGCACTGATGGTGCTGGCGGTGGAGTTGCCCCTGCAGGAGCGAGCTTGCTCCTACGAAGAGCAAGAGCCCCTCACCCTAACCCTCTCCCGCAAGCGGGAGAGGGGACTGTTCGGTGCAGGATGAAACCACACTGTCAGCCGGCACAATCGGCCCCCTCTCCCACTGGGAGAGGGCTGGGGTGAGGGGATCGCCCGAGCGTCAGAAATCCACTCTCCCCCGCCCCGCCTTGATCGCCCCCCGCTTGCTCTTGCCCTCCAGCCGGCGCGTCTTCGAGCCCAGCGTCGGCTTGGTTGGACGGCGCTTCTTCTCCACCTTCGTGACGCTGCGGATAAGCTCCGCCAGGCGGTTCAGCGCGTCCTCGCGGTTCTGCTCCTGGGTGCGGTATTGCTGCGCCTTGATCACCACCACGCCGTCGCTGGTGATGCGCTGGTCGCTCAGGGCCAGCAGGCGTTCCTTGTAGAACTCCGGCAGCGATGAGGCGCGCACATCGAAGCGCAGATGTACGGCACTGGACACCTTGTTGACGTTCTGCCCGCCAGCGCCCTGCGCGCGGATGGCGTTGAGCTCGATCTCGGCGTCAGGGATCTGCACGGAATTGGAAATCTGCAGCATGGGGAGGATTCAGGGAGGAAATGATGGTCAGGATACCGCGCACCGCCGCGCCTGTCCCGAAGCCATCTGGTTCGCCGCGCAGCGTCCGTTCCTGACTTTTGCGTCAATTTTTGTATACGAATTTGTGTACAAGTTTTTCTTGCAATGTCATCAATTCACCATTAGAACCCAGCCTGTCACCGACCGCCGTCCACACGGCGGGACGCCGGCCCCGAAGCCACGAAAAACAAGAACAACACAGAGGTGCAACATGGTTTCTTCCGCGATGACGGCCCCTGGCGCCGCCCGCCCCCACTCGCGTTCCAGCCGCCGCCTGAGCAACGGCCGCCGGTTCGCCCTCGGTACCGCTCTGGTGCTCGCCCCGCTGGGCATGGCACAGGCCGATGACGATCGATTCTTCGAGTGGACCAGCAATACGCTGGGCTTCCGCTACGGCAAGGGCTTCACCAACCCGAACAACCCGCACGATATCAGCAAGCGGATCTTCAGCTTCAGCCACGCCGACGGTTACCGCTACGGCAGCAACTTCTTCCACCTCGACGTGCTGCAGTCCGACAGCGATGACCCGCGCAAGGGCACCGACAGCGGCAGCAGCGAGGTCTACGGGGTATTCCGCAGCCAGCTCTACGCCTCGCGGGTGTTCGACCTGCCGCAAGGCAAGGGTCTGGTGAAGGACCACGCCTTCACCTTCGGTTTCGACGCCAGCCGCAATAACAACCTCGGCTCGGCGAAGAAGCGCGCACTGGTATTCGGCCCCACCATCAAGTTCAACGGACCCGGCGTGCTCGACCTCTCGCTGTTCTATTACCGTGAGAAGAACCACTCTGGCATCCCCAACGTGAAGCACCCGGACCACACCTTCGACACCACCTACATGATCAACCTGACCTGGCTACGGCCGTTCCAGCTGGGTGACCACGGGGCGAAGTTCCAGGGCTTCCTGAACTACACCGGGGAGAAGGGCGAGGACTACAACGACAACGACACCGCGCCGGAAACACTGGTGCGCACCTCGCTGATGTTCGCCACCCTGCCGGGCACCAAGCGCCAGCCGAACCTGTGGCTGGGCGTGGGCTACGAGTATTGGCACAACAAGTTCGGCGTGGACGGCGGACGCGGTACCCGCACCTCGACACCGACGGTGAATCTCGAATTCACTTTCTGACACGCTCCTACAGGTTTATCCGCGTATCGGCCTATGTTCGGTCGTAGGGCGCATAACCTGGAACAGGTTATGCGCCGTTGCCCGCGCGGCGGATAACGCTGGCGCGTTATTCGCCCTACAAGAGCTTTCCGCACAGGGGCGCTGACATGAAAAAGCCCGGCATCTGCCGGGCTTTTCCGTTCGGGCGCCACAAGAAAAATCAGCTCTCCTTGCAGGCTACGCCGTCGGCGGGCTCGCCGCCTTTCCAATCCTTGTACAGGGTGGCGTCTTCGCCCTTGGTCCACCAGATGTACTGGCCGGCAGCGTACTTGGCGCCGGAGGCGGAGATGACGTTGGCGAAGACCAGGCTGGAGGCGTCGGTCACCGGCACCACGGCCAGGCTGTTGTCGCCCTTGTTCAGGTACTGCACGCTGATCTTGCGGCCATCCTCACACTTGTACGAGACACTGCGCGAGTCCAGCTTGGCGTCGCCAGGCAGGACCAGCGCGTCGACCTGGGGCGCTTTCTTTTCTTCGCCACCACAGGCGACGAGCAGGACCGGCACGGCCGCCGCGAGCAGCCAAAGTGCTTTTTTCATGAGTATCCCTCTGACGAAAAATGGCCCGGTCACTCTAGGAAAGGTCGGGCCGCGCGGTCAATCACGGGCGGCCCGGCACAAAGTCTGGCAGTCAGTCGGCCAGCACGGCGGCCGCCTCACCACGCCGCGCCGGCTGGCGCTTGAGGCGATAGCAGCCATACATCACCAGCAGCCACACCGGAATCGCATAGACCGACACCTGGATGCCCGGAGTAAGCAGCATGACGCCGAGGATGAACACCACGAAGCCCAGGCACAGCCAGTTGGCCGCCGGATAAGCCACGGCGCGGAAGGCGGTGCGCTTGCCGTCCGCATCCATGCGCGCGCGGAACTTCAGGTGCGCCAGGCTGATCATCGCCCAGTTGATCACCAGCGCGGCGACCACCAGGGACATCAGCAGCTCCAGCGCACGGGCCGGGACCAGGTAGTTCACCAGCACGGCGAGGAAGGTCACCGCCGCCGAGACCATCAGCGAGCGCACGGGCACGCCGCGGCTGTCCACCTTGGCCAGCGCGTGCGGGGCATCGCCCTGCTCCGCCAGGCCCACCAGCATGCGGCCGTTGCAGTAGGTGCCGCTGTTGTAGACCGACAGCGCGGCGGTGAGCACCACGAAGTTGAGGACGTGGGCCGCGGTGCTACTGCCGATCATCGAGAAGATCTGCACGAAGGGGCTGCCGCTGTAGGAGTCGCCGGAAGCATTAAGGGTCTGCAGCAGGCTGTCCCAGGGCGTCAGCGAGAGCAGCACGGTGAGCGCGCCGATGTAGAAGATCAGGATGCGGTAGATCACCTGGTTGATCGCCTTGGGGATCACCCGCTTCGGCTGATCGGCCTCGGCGGCGGTGAAGCCGAGCATCTCCAGCCCGCCGAAGGAGAACATGATAATCGCCATGGCCATCACCAGCCCGCTGATGCCATTGGGGAAGAAGCCGCCGTGGGCCCACAGGTTGCTCACCGCAGCCTGCTCGCCGCCGGTACCGCTGGCCAACAGGTAGCAGCCCAGGGCGATCATGCCGACGATGGCGGCGACCTTGATGATGGCGAACCAGAACTCCGCCTCGCCGAAGGCCTTCACGTTGAACAGGTTGATCGCGTTGACCACGACGAAGAACAGCGCGGCGGTGGCCCAGGTCGGCACGTCCGGCCACCAGTAGTGGATGTACTTGCCCACCGCGGTGAGCTCCGACATGCCCACCAGGATGTACAGCACCCAGCAGTTCCAGCCCGAGAGGAAGCCGGCGAAGCCGCCCCAGTACTTGTGCGCGAAGTGGCTGAAGGAGCCGGCGACGGGCTCCTCGACGATCATCTCGCCGAGCTGGCGCATGATCAGGAAGGCGATGAAACCGGCGATGGCGTAGCCGAGGATCATCGACGGACCGGCGGACTTGAGCACCCCGGCCGAGCCGAGGAACAGCCCGGTACCGATGGCGCCGCCGAGGGCGATCAGCTGGATATGGCGATTCTTCAGGCCGCGCTGGAGCTGGCCTGCGTGTTGAGTTTCACGCGTCATGCGTCACCTGTTGTTTTTATCTGTGACGGGATCGGCCGCCCGGCTTGTGGCCAGGCGGTGCCTGTAGTGCGAGCAAGGCAAGGCTAAAGAGCGGTGGAGCGGTGGGGCTTACTGGGCGTCGGGCTGCACCTCCGGGGCGGCCTGCTGGAAGGCTTCGAGGGATTCGCAGCGCGCGGCGATGGCGAGCAGGCGCGGGCAACCGGAGAGGTCGCAGTTGAAGCGGCGAGCGTTGTACAGCTGGGGAATCAGGCAGGCCTCGAAGTAGCCCGGGCGCTCGCCCAGGGACAGCGGGCCGGTCCAGTGAGCGACGCCCTCTTCCACCGCGCGCAGGCCGGTCTCGACCCAATGGCGGATCCAAGCATTTTTCGCCTCGTCTGCCACAGCCAGCGGGCCGCTGAGGTACTGCAATACGCGCAGGTTGTTCAGCGGGTGGATGTCGCAGGCGATGTGCAGGGCCAGCGCGCGCACCTGCGCACGTTGCAGCGCATCGCGCGGCAGCAGACCGGGTTGTGGATGGGTTTCGTCGAGGTACTCGAGGATGGCCAGGGACTGGGCAATGCGCGCGTCGCCGTCCACCAGCAGCGGCACCAGCTCCTGCGGGTTGAGCGACTTGTAGTCGGCAGCGTGCTGTTGCCCGCCGTCCTTCACGAGGTGCACCGGGACCTGGCGGTAGGCCAGGCCCTTGAGCCCGAGGGCGATGCGCACGCGGTAGGCCGCGCTGGAGCGCCAGTAGGAATACAAGGTAAGCATGGCGGTTCTCCAGGGGCGGCCACGCTGAGCGCGAGGCCGCCCGGCAAGCGAGTTACTGATCGGAGATCACGCCACGGCGAATCTGGTCTTCCTCGATGGATTCGAACAGAGCCTTGAAGTTGCCCTCGCCGAAGCCCTGGTTGCCCTTGCGCTGGATGATCTCGAAGAAGATCGGCCCAATCACCGTGTTGGTGAATATCTGCAGCAGGATGCCGTCATCGCCCGGCGCGCCGTCGATGAGGATGTTCAGCTCGCGCAGTTGCTCCAGCGGCTCGCCGTGGCCGGCGACGCGGGTGTCGACCTTGGCGTAGTAGGTATCCGGGGTGCTCATGAAGTCCACGCCGTTGGCGCGCAGCTGGCGCACGGTGGCGTAGATGTCCTCGGTGGTCAGGGCGATGTGCTGGATGCCTTCGCCGTGGTACTCGCGGATGAATTCCTCGATCTGCGACTTGTCGTCCGCCGACTCGTTGATCGGGATGCGAATCTTCCCGCAGGGCGCGGTCATGGCGCGGGACAGCAGACCGGTGAGCTTGCCTTCGATGTCGAAGTAGCGGATCTCGCGGAAGTTGGCGATGCGCTCGTAGAAGCCGGACCAGACGTCCATCTGGCCGCGTTTGACGTTGTGGGTCAGGTGGTCGATGCACAGCAGGCCGACGGCATTGTCGTTGGCGGTGCGACCTTCGATGAACTCGAAGTCGACGTCATAGATGCTCTTGTCGCCATAACGGTCGACGAGATACAGCAGCGAGCCGCCGATGCCTTCGACGCAGGGGATGTTCAGCTCACCGAAGTTGGCGTGGCTGCCGACCAGCTTGGCGCCCTGGGATTCGACGTAGGCGGCGGCCTGCGCTGCATTCTTCACCCGGAAGGCCATAGCGCAGGCGCTCGGGCCGTGCTTCTTGGCGAACTCGTGGACATGGCCGGTGGGGCTGCCGTTGAGCACGATGTTGATGTCGTTCTGCTGGAACAGGAAGACTTCCTTGGAGCGGTGCTTGGCGGTCTCGGTGAAGCCCATGCCGGTGAACAGCTGGCGCAGTTGCTGGATACCCTGAGCGTCGGGGGCGGTGAATTCGACGAACTCGAAGCCGTCGGTGCCGATGGGGTTGTGTTGTTCGATCTTGGTCACGGCGTTCATCCGGCCTCCTCGTTGTCGTTATCGGCTGGCTCGGCGCGCGGCCGTCCAGGCGTCTGGAATGCCTTCATCTCACCCGTCGCGGGGCTCTGGAACAAGCCGGGTACCGCCGGTTTGCGCCCTGGCGGTGCGCTTGCCCCGGCAAGAAATCCTTACACCGCCCAAGGCCCCGTGCGGCATGCCGCCGCACCGTAAAGAATTCGTGACAAGGTGGTGCGCCAGCCTGCCAGTGCGAGTGCCGCGCTCTCGTCAGGGCGCCGTGCGGCGGCTACCATGCGGCCCATCTCCCCGCACGAATCGCACTGTTGCCCGCACTATGGCCCGCGCCGCTCCCCCCGACTTCAATGCCACGCCAGCGTCCCTGCGCGCCCTGGCCCGCAGCTACCCGCGCGGCCTGCACATCGAGCCGCACTCCCACGACTGGGGGCAGGTGCTCTATGCGATGTCCGGGGTGATGTGGCTGGAAACGCCCTCCGAAGCGCTGCTGGTGCCACCCAACCGCGCCGTCTGGCTGCCGCCGCAGGTGCCCCACGGCATCCGCGTGGTCAGCGAGCTGCAGATGCGCAACATCTACCTGCGGCCGGGAACAGCGGATTCCCTCGGCGAGCAGGTGCAGGCATTCGAAGTGGGCGGGCTGTTGCGCGAGCTGATCGTCCGGCTGGTTGAGCACGAGCGCGAACCGGACACCGACTATTACCAGGCACTCTCGCAACTGGCCGTGCTGGAGCTGCAGCGTGCGCGCAGCCTGCTGTTGCGCGTGCCGTTACCGGACGACTCCGACCGTCGCCTGCTGAACCTCTGCCTGGCGGTGATGGCCGAACCGACCCAGGAGATATCCTTCGAGCAGCACGCCGCCGACGCCGGCGCCAGCGTGCGCACCCTCGCCCGCCTGTTCCAGCGAAGCCTGGGCATGGGTTTCGCCCAGTGGCGTCGGCAGGTGCAACTGGCCACCGCGGTGGCGCAGCTCAACGAGGGCCTCGCGGTGAGCCAGATCGCCCATGGGCTGGGGTACCAGCCGGGGAGCTTCAGCGAGATGTTCCGGCGGGAACTGGGCGTCGTGCCTTCGGAGTATTGCGCCAGGTGAGGTTCGGCGTTGGGGCGGTTCGCGGGCAAGCTCGCTCCTACGAAGAGCCGAATTCCAATCCCCGGCTCTGGCTCTGGCTCTGGCTCTGGCTCTGGCTCTGGCTCTGGCTCTGGCTCTGAAAAGTCTTCCAGATAAACGTCCGCGCACTCCGATCGGCCCCGTTCAGGAGGCCTCGTTGAATTGGAGTTTCCGGGGTTGAGCGACATGGATGTCGCGAGAGCGGCGATGGGCCAGGGACGGCCCTTCGCAGCGTGCCCCTGAAACTCCGATTCAACGAGGGAATTTTTCGCCTAGGCGAAAAACCGGATGTCCGGGGCAAGACCTTTTGGTTCCTTTTGGGAGGGCGGCTATCCGACGTTTGCCAAAAGGGACTCTCCCGAGGGGGCGAAACACAAAGCCTGCGCGTACACCGAAGTGGCGCGGGAACACCAAGTCGAAGCAGTCAACAGCACGTAGGGCGCACAACCCGGAACGGGTTATCCGCCAATTACCGCGCGGCGGATAACGCTGGCGCGTTATGCACCCTACGATCTGGCCTCAGCCTTCTCCTGGGCCTGGCACGCTCATCCAATACCCCGTCCATCATCTGTCCGATATTCCGAAGCCAATGACCGGCGGCGCCCCGGCCCGACTCCTAGACTGGCTCCATTCCCGCCAGCCGCCGGCCCCACCCCATGGAGGACAGCATGAATTACCTGATTTCCCTAGGCATCGGCATCGCCGTCGGCCTCGCCTACCACTTCCTCGACTTCCGTTCGCCGGCGCCGCCGCTGGTGGCGCTGGTCGGCCTGCTGGGCATGCAGATCGGCGAGAACGCCCTGCCGCTGCTGACCCGCTGGCTCCACTGACACCCTCTTCTACAACCGATTGCCAAGGACCCGAGCCATGAAAGCCCTGCAATTCGACCGCACCGGCGACCTCGCCGCCCTGAGCTTCACCGAGATCGCCGACCCGGTGCCCGCCGCCGATGAAGTACTGGTGGAAGTCCATGCCGCCGGCCTGAACCCCAGCGATGTGAAGAACGTCCTCGGCCGCTTCCCCTACACCACCCTGCCCCGCGTACCCGGGCGCGATTTCGCCGGCACCGTGGTGAAAGGCCCGACAGAGCTGCTGGGCAAGTCCGTCTGGGGCACCGGCAAGGCCCTGGGCTTCACCCGCAACGGCAGCCACGCCCAGCTGATGAGTGTGCCGACCGGCGGCGCGGCGCTGATGCCCGAGCGCCTGAGTTTCGCCCAGGCTGCCAGCTGCGGCGTGCCCTTCACCACCGCCTGGGACGCGCTGGAGCGCAGCCAGGTCGGCGCCGGCACCCGTCTGCTGGTGATCGGCTCCGGCGCCGTCGGCGCGGCGGCCATTTCCCTGGCCAAGGCCCGTGGTGCCCAAGTGCTGGGCGCGGTGCGTCGCGCCGAGTCGCAGGCGGAACTGCAAGCCCAGAGCGTACCGAGCATTCTGCTGGGCTCGGCGGACACCCTGGCGGCGCAAGTGGAAGAACACTTCCCCGGCGGTGCCGAGGTGATCTTCGATACCACCGGTTTCTGGCTGCCGGCGGCGGTCTCCGCCCTGGCTACCTTCGGCCGCATCGCCATCATCGCCGCGCCGGTGGACGGCCACGTGCAACTGCCGGCCCTGGCCCTGTATCGTCGTGGCGGTTCGGTAGTGGGGGTAAATTCGCTGCTGTACGACACGGTGGCCTGCGCCGCGATGCTCCGCCAGTTCGGCCAGTGGTTCGATGACGGCAGGCTGCCGCTGCCCACCGGCCTGCACGAAGTGCCGCTGAGCGAAGGCGTGCGGCGTTACCACGAGATCAACGAGGGCAGCAGCGAGAAGATCATTCTCGTGCCCTGAGGGTGATTTTGACGTGGCCGGAGAGCCCCTCTCCGAATCCAACCGCTGCGCGAAAAGCCGAAAATCCTATCCCGCTATCTGCATCGGCCCCCGCCGCACATCACCCTGCACCTGCTCCAGCGCCAGGCACTGGTCGAGGAACAGGCGCATGTAGCCGTAGCTCTTGCAGATCGCCTCGCGCAACGCCAGGCAGCGCGGCATGGCGAGCTGCGGGCCGCAAAGGGTGCAGATGATTTCCAGGGCTTCCCAGGGATGATCGTCGTCGTAGCGGGCGTGCATCTTTAGCCAGCGCATGGCGTCCTTGCGGGCGCCGGCCGGCAGGCTGCGTTCGTAGGTATCGGTGGAGCAGACCAGCGCCGACCAGTCGCCGGTCGCGCCTTCGATGGCGTAGTTGGTGGCGGCCATGGCCAGCGCCAGTTCCTCGGTGGCGCAGCTGTGCCAACACCAGTGGCCGAGGGCGTGGAGTTCAGCGGGTACCAGCTGGGCCTTGAGTTCGGCCAGGGTCACGCCGTAGGCCTCGGCCCAGCGCACCCAATAGTCGGCGTGGTTGAGCTCGACGCGGATATTGCGCATCAGCCAGCGCCGCGCCATGTCTTCGCCGGGGCTGCGACCAAAGCGGGTTTTGAGCAGGTTGTGGGACATGTACAGGGGGAACTGCTCCACCACCTGCCAGCCGCCTATGAGGAAGGCGCGCATGGTCTGTCGGCTCAACTGGCCGTCGCGCATGCGCGCGTAGAGGGGATGCTCGATTACCGACAGACGGCTGGTTTCGCATTCCTGCACCAGGCGCTGGGCCCAGTGCGGATAGCTGCAAAGCTCCTTGAGCGGCCCACTGCGAACAAAGGTGTCGTTCATCCAAGGCTCCGTTGCTGGTCGATCCATGCAAGCACCGGTAAATCAGGCCTCAGGTTAGTCCTGTCTTGGCTGCGCGTCACCGTCCGGAGGTTGTGTCGGATGCTACAGCTGCGACGTGCGTTTCACGCAGGAAGCTCCGATTGAAGGGTTGTGGGCGCGCCAGACCGTATCCCTGGGCGTAATCGATGCCGATTTCCCGCAGCACTTCGAGGATTTCCTGGGTTTCGACGAACTCTGCCACCGTGCGCTTGCCCATCACGTGGCCGATCTGGTTGATCACCTGGACCATGGCGCGGTCGATGGGGTCTTCGAGCATGTCCTTGATGAAGCTGCCGTCGATCTTCAGGTAGTCCACCGGCAGGTGCTTGAGGTAGACGAAGGACGACATCCCGGCGCAGAAGTCATCCAGCGAGAAGCGGTAGCCCAGGGCCTTGAGTTCCTGGATGAAGCGGGTGGCGTTGACCAGGTTGGCGATGGCGCTGGTCTCGGTGATCTCGAAGCACACGCTGGCGGGCTCGATGCCGTAGCGCGGCTGCACGTCGCGGAGGAAGTCGAGGAAGGTCTCGTCACCGATGGTAGCGCCGGAAAGGTTGATGGCGCAGGTATGGATCGGTTCGTAACCGCCCTCGGCGTTGCGCTCGGCCAGGGTCCGGAAGGCGTTCTCGACCACCCAGCGGTCGATATCCGGCATCAGGCCGTAACGCTCGGCGGCGGGGATGAAGTTGATCGGCGCCACCAGCCGACCGCACTCGTCGTTCAGGCGCAGCAGCAACTCGACGTGGGCGCCTTCCATCGTGCGGTCGTCGACCGGGAAGATCGACTGCGCATAGAGACAGAAGCGCTCCTCCTCCAGCCCCAGGCGGATGCGCTGTACCCAGGCCATCTCGCCGACGCGGTTGGACAGCTCGGTATCGTCGGGGCGAAACACCTGGGCCCGGTTGCGGCCCTTCTCCTTGGCCATGTAGCAGGCCATGTCGGCGCAGCGCAGCGCCTCCTCCACCGACACCAGCATGGCGGAGATATGCACCACGCCAATACTTACGGTGATGTTGAAGCCGCGGCCCTCCCACATGAAGTGCAGCGCCTGCACGGTCAGGCGGATGCGCTCGGCGATCTGCACCGCCAGGTCCGCCGGGCAGTGTTCCAGGAGGATGCCGAACTCATCGCCGCCCAGGCGCGCCAGGGTGTCGCCGTCGCGCAGGCACTGCTGCAGCACGGAACAGACCTGGCGCAGCAGTTCGTCGCCGGCGGCATGGCCACAGGTGTCGTTGACCAGCTTGAACTGGTCCAGGTCCAGGTACATCAGCGAATGCTGGTCGCGGGAGTCCGCCGAGCTTTCCAGGGCCTGCTTGAGGCGGAATTCGAACTCGCGGCGGTTAGTCAGGCCGGTCAGCGCGTCATGGGTTGCCTGCCACGACAGGCTGGCCATGTACTGGCGCTCGCGGGTCATGTCGTGCAGCACCAGCACCACGCCAACCACCCGGCCATCGGCGTGGATGGGCGTGGCCACCAGGGTCACTGCCACGCTGGTGCCATCCAGACGCTGGATCAGCTTGCTGGTCTCGCTGCCGCCATCCACATCGCCGCGCAGGATCTGCCCCACCAGTGGCAGGCCCTCGACCTGCGAATTCTCGTCGAGTATCCGCAGCAGCGAACGCAGCGGCAGGCCGACGGCCATGGAGTTGTCCCAGCCGATCAGGCGTTCCGCCGCCGGGTTGAAATAGGCAATGCACTCATGTTCATCGAGGGTAACCACGCCGTCGCCGATGGCGGCCAGTGTGGTCTGCGCACGCTCCCGCTCAGTGTCCAGGGCGCTTTCGAAGGCGCGCTGCTGGTGCAGCAGCTTGCGGGTGCGCCAGACCGCCAGGAGGATCAGCGCCAGGCCGGTCAGCCCGTTGAGCACCAGCAGCACCCACATGATCATCCGCGAACCCTGCCCGAGCGCGGCGGAGAAGGCCATGGCAGCCGGCGTGACGCCGTCGTTGATGGCCTGGATTCGGCTGTTCCAGTAGCTCAGGTCGCCGGGGCGGACGTCATTGGCGCGGATCTTCGCGCTCATCTCGTCGGACAGTTGCTCCAACTGGTCGAGGTAGGCGTCGCCGATGATCCACATCTTCACCGCCTGGTCGAAGTAGCTGTACTCGTGGAAATAGCGGTACAGCCAGATCAGCGCGGCGACATCGTCGGGATGGATGCCCCCCTGCAAGGCCCCGGCGCGGGCTAGTTCCAGGTCGGGTTGGCTGAGGTCGAGGGCAGCGCGGAAGGTACGGTCACCCTGGGGTATCGCGATGGCGGTGCGATAGCGCTCGTAATCCTCCGCGTCACGGCTCTGGCCATAGAGTTGCAGGTAATGGATGGCGTCCTTCTGGCCCTTGGACCAGAGGCTCTCACCGCCGACGTAGGCGCGCACGCCTGAAAGAATTATGAAGCTGCCGCTGCCGATCAGCGTCTGCAGCAGGACCACGACCATGAACGGCCAGACCAGCTTGAGCAGACGCGTCGTACGCTGGGTCGGCAATAGCCCCATTGCATCCATAACCAGTTTCGCCTTCCTTCTTTGAATTTCTGGCAGGCCACGGGGTGCGGTGAAGGCTCGCCCTGGGACTTTTCTATCAGGCCGCCCCTTCCTTAACTTCTAGCCGATCACGGGAATTCCTCAAACCGCCGGTGCGAGCCTGGGCGTCCGAAGTCCCGCCGTCCGGCGGAAAACTGCGTTTTTACTGGGCGAAACGCCCTTTATCGCTCTCCGACCGCTCCTTTGAGAGCGAACGATCAGCGGCCTTGCGACAGTCAAGGCCATGTGCCATACCTCTGTCGTGCAATTTGCAAAGAAAAGCGAGCAACCGACGGAGCGGCCATGCCACGGCGGGATATGGACATGCGGTACGACCGGCTGGTGGGCCTGACTTACGAGTGCGTGCTCGACGAGGCCAACTGGCTGCCGCTGCTCACCGAGCTGATCTGCGCCAGTGGCCGCCAGCAGGGTGCCCTACTGTTCTGGGACCAGACCGAGAGCGGTGCGCTGGCCAGCGAAATCAACCTCTGCGACCCCGGCGCCATCGAGACCTACAACCGCGAGTTCTGCACCATCGACCCGTCCAAGGGTTTCATGCTCCACCGCCCGGTCGGCCACTGGTATCACGACCGCGAGGAGTACGGCCCGCAGCGCATGGCCCGCGACCCTTACTATCAGGAGTTCCAGCGCCCCAACGGCATGCACAACGTGTCGTGCCTGAAGCTAAACGAGCAGGCCAATTCCGGCGTCTACCTGTCAGTGCTGACCAGCCTCGGCGCACGCTACCCCGGTCCGCAGGAACAGACCTTGCTGACCCGTCTGAGCGAACACCTGATCCGCGCCGCACGGATGTTCGGGCGCATCGACGAGATGCGCCAGCAGTTGGCCCACCGCGACCTGCTGCTGGACCAGCACCCCACCCCGCTGTGGCTGCTCGAAGGCAACGCCCGCGTGCTCTACGCCAACCAGGCCGCGCAACAGCGGCTCGGGCTGCGCGGCGGGCTGTTCCATGAGGTTTTCGGCCGCCTGCACTGCCGCCAGCACGACGCGAAACTCCAGGCCCTGGTACGCCACGCCGCGCCCAGCGCCGGCAAGGGCAAGGGCAAGGCCGGCTGGCTGCCGCTGAGCGATGGCAGCGGGCAGGAACTGCTGGTCACGCCAGTGCCCGCCGAAGCCAGTTTCAACCAACCTTTCCAGCGCCCGCTGGTGCTGCTGGCGCTGCTCGACGCGCACCGCCAGAGCCGCCTGCTGGGCGAACTGTTCGGCCTCACCCCGGCCGAACAGCGCCTGGGCGACCTGCTGGTCCGCGGGCTGACGCCCGAACAGTGTGCCGACCAGCTTGGCACTTCGATCAATACGGTGCGCAGCCAACTGCGTGCGTTGTTCCGCAAGACCCACACCAGCCGCCAGGCCGAACTGGTCAGCCTGCTGGTGCGGCTCGGGCAGCGCTGAATTTTCGCGTCGTCATTCATTCAGATGATGGCCCGGGGCCAACCGGCTCCTAAGGTGTTGGACGGATCACCGGCAAGGCCGGTGGCGCTTTCTCATCACTGAGCGGTATCCCAGGTGGACGGCATGGACAACGGCACCCAGCAGAATCCGAACTCGCTAACCGAAGCCATCGAGCAACTCGAACAGCAGCTGCGTCACCTCCGGGACGACGAGACCGACCTGCTGGCGCTCGCCACCGGCAGCGCGCCGCCGGCCGAAGCCCCGCGCGTGGTGCCCTTCCCCCGGCGCCGCGAACGGCCGATGGGGGAAGGTGCCGGCAACGCCGTGCTGATGGACTACCTCTACGGCATCGACAGCACCCTGCGCTCGCTGCTGCCCGACGGGCCTACCGAGGAGTTGTTCCGCTACGCCAGCTCGGCGCCGGCATCCCGCGCGCTGCGCTCACGCCGCCAGCTGCTGGCGCGGGAGATCGACCGCTGCTGCCAACAGCTCAGCGGCCAGGCGCGCATTCTTTGTGTAGGCTGCGGACACCTGCGCGAGGCCGAGTTGGCGCGCTCGCTGCGCCATGGCCAGTTCCGCCAGTTCACCGCGCTGGATGCGCAGGCGCTGTCCCTGCAGACGGTGGAGGCCAGCTATGCCGCGCTCGGCGTCCAGACGCAGCAATGCAACCTGGACGACCTGTTCTACGGACGGCAGGACCTCTGCCATTTCGACCTGATCTACTCGCCGGGCCTCTACGAGGTGCTGGACGACCACGACGCCCGCGACCTGACCCGCAACCTGTTCGCCCGCCTGCTGCCCGGCGGGCGCCTGCTGATGGGCAACTTCCTCCCCGGCGTGCCGGACATCGCCTACCTCGAAGGCCTGCTGGACTGGCGCCCGCACTACCGCAACGATGCTGCCCTGCTCGACCTCCTGCTGGGCATTCCCTACAACGACATAGGCAGCGCGCGGGTCTTCCACGACCTGGGCAATTGCGTGGCCTTCCTCGAAGTCACCCGCTACGGCTGATCAGCCCTGCTGCAGGTGGCCGTAAAGGCGCGCATAGAGCCCGCCTTCGGCGATCAGTTGCTGGTGGTCGCCGTCCTCGGCGATACGCCCGCCGTCGAACACCAGCACGCGGTCGGCCTGTTTCACCGCGGACAGGCGGTGGGCGATGATCAGCGTGGTACGGCCTTCGAGAAAGCGCTCCAGCGCCTGGTGCAGGGCGTACTCGGTGGCGGCATCGAGGGCGGACGTGGCCTCGTCAAGGATCACCACCTTGGGTTCGGCGAGCACCATGCGGGCAATCGCCAGGCGCTGCCGCTGGCCGCCGGAGAGACGTACACCGGAACGCCCGACCACGCTGTCCAGTCCCTGCGGCAAGGCGCGGATGGTGTCCGCCAGCTGCGCTACTTCCAGCGCGCGCCAGCAGGCTTCGTCGCCGCGCTCGCGCCCCATGGTCAGGTTGGCGCGCACCGTGTCGTTGAACAGCGCCGGGTGCTGCAGTACCACGGCCACATGCTCGCGCACGCAATCCAGACCGATCTCCTCCAGCGCCGCGCCGCCGTAGCGGATGCTGCCGGACTGCGGCTGGTAGAGGCCCAGCAGCAGTTGCACCAGGGTGCTCTTGCCGCCGCCGCTGGCGCCGACGACGGCGACTTTCTCGCCGGGAGCGATGTCCAGGTCCAGGCCATCGAGCACAAGTTCGTCGCGGTAGGCGAAGCTCAGGTCGCGCACCTGGATGCCGACACTGGTTTGCCCGGCGAACGGATCGCGGCGGTGCTGGTAATGCGGCTCGTCGGCGCGCGCCAGCAGCTCGTTGATGCGGGTCAGCGCGCCGCCGGCGGCGTAGAAGGCGTACTGCAGGCTGAGCAGTTGCTCCACCGGGCCGATCATGAACCACAGGTAGCTGAACACCGCGAGCATCTGGCCGATGGACAGGTCGGAGAACAGCACCGTGAGCATCGCGGCGGCGCGGAACAGGTCGATGCCGAACTGGAACAGCAGCCCGCTGGCGCGCCCGGCGGCATCGCTCTTCCACTGCGAGGCGACGGCGTAGTCGCGCACTTCGCGGGCGCGCACGCCGAGGCGGCCGAGGAAGAAGCCCTGGCGGTTGCCGGCGCGCACTTCCTGGATGGCTTCGAGGGTTTCGGTCAGCGCCTGGGTGAAGCGCGAGGTGCTGTCGTTCTCCAGCTTCTTCAGGTGCTTCACGCGCTTGCCCAGCTGCACCGTGGCGAAGATCACCAGCGGGTTGAACAGCAGGATCAGCAGCGCCAGTTTCCAGTGCATCCAGATCAGGATGCCGGCGGTGCCACAGAGGGTCAGCAGCGCCACCAGGAAGCGGCTCAGGGTATCGCCGACGAACTTGTCGAGGGTGTCGAGATCGGTCACCAGGTGCGCGCTGACCGAGCCGCCGCCGAGGGTTTCGTACTCGCCCAGAGCGATGCGTTTAAGGCGCTCGATCAGGCGCAGGCGGATGCGGTACACCACATCCTTGGACAACCGCGCGAACAGCTTGGCCTGCAGCACGTTGAACACCAGCGCGCAGCTGCGCAGCACCAGGGTTACCAGCAGCATCAGGCCGATGTAGCCGACCGGTTTGTGCCAGCCTTCGGGCAGCCAGTGGTTCATCACCTGCAGGGCCGCGTCGCCCTTGCCCAGCAGCACCTCATCGACCAGCAGTGGCAGCAGCAGCGGGATCGGTACGCTGCAGGCAGTCGCCAGCACGGCGACCAGGTTGGCCAGCAGCAGGGCCTTGCGATGACGGAAAGCAAGCCGGCGAATTTCCGCCCAGCTCAGGCGGTCAGCGACCAGCTCAGGCATGCCGCGCGCGCTCCAGCCAGCGCTCCAGCAACGGGGCGAGTTCGCCCAGCGGCTGGTAGCCGTTGGTCAGCAGGGCCAGTTGGCCGTCGCGCTCGGCCAACAGCGTGGGGAAGCCGGCGATGCCCAGGTCGCGGGCCCAGGAAAAATCGGCCAGGGTCGCCAAGTGGTTGTCCTGGCTGTCGAAGGCTTCGGCGAATTCGATGCGCGGCAGGCCGACCTGCTCGGCCAGTTCGGTGAGCACGCTGGCCTGGGTGACGTCGCGGCCTTCGGCGTAGAACGCCCGCTGGATTTCACCGACCAGCGCCCAAGCGCAGTCCTCGTCCAGGCGGCGCGCGGTGACCACCGCACGGCAGGCCGGCTCGGTGTCGTAGACGAAGCCGTCGGGCAAGGCGTTTTCGAAGCGGAACGGCTGGCCGGTGGCTTCATGCACCGCCTGCCAGTGTTCGAGGATGTAGCGCTTGGTGGTCGGTTCCAGTGCGGCGCCCTGCCCCGTGCGCAGCCCGCCCATTACCAGCGCCAGCGGCACGCCCGCGGCGCGCGCCTGCTCCACCAACTGCCCGGCCACCGGGGCGAACCCCCAGCACCAGGAGCACATCGGGTCCATCACGTAGAGCAGGCGGCTGGTCATGGATCAGTTCTCCGCGCGGGGATCACGGCCAATGGGATGTGGCTGGTTGCGCTGGCGCGCCAGTTCGATCTGCTTCTGCCGCTCGCGGGCGCTGGCGCGGGTCTTCTCCGACAGCGAGTTCCAGCAGTGCGGGCAGCTGATACCGGGGGCGTAGTGCTCGGAAGCGCGGTCCTCGACAGAGATCGGGTTGCGGCAGGCATGGCACTGATCGTAGTCGCCTTCGGTCAGGTCATGGCGCACGGTCACGCGGTTGTCGAACACGAAACAATCGCCGCGCCAGAGGGTCTGCGCCTCGGGCACTTCCTCCAGGTACTTGAGGATGCCGCCCTTGAGGTGGAAGACCTCTTCGAAGCCTTCGTTGAGCATGAAGCTCGAGGCCTTCTCGCAGCGGATGCCGCCGGTGCAGAACATCGCGACCTTCTTGTGTTTCACCGGGTCGTAGTGCTCGCGGATGTAATCGGGAAACTCGCGGAACGACTTGGTCTTCGGGTCGATGGCGCCCTCGAAGGTGCCGATGGCCACTTCGTAGTCGTTGCGGGTGTCGATCAGCAGGACTTCCGGGTCCGAGATCAGCGCGTTCCAGTCCTGAGGCTCGACGTAGGTACCGACCTTGGCGTTCGGGTCCACGCCCGGCACGCCGAGGGTGACGATTTCCTTCTTCAGCTTCACCTTGGTGCGGTAGAACGGCTGCTCGTCGCAGTACGACTCCTTGTGGTCGACATCGGCCAGGCGCGGGTCGGCGCGCAGCCAGGCGAGCAGGCCGTCGATGCCAGCGCGGGTGCCGGAGACGGTGCCATTGATGCCTTCCTTGGCGAGCAGCAAGGTGCCCTTCACGCCGTTGTCCAGCAGGGTCTGCAGCAGCGGTTCGCGCAGGGCGACGTAGTCGGGCAGGGAGACGAACTTGTACAACGCCGCGACGACGATTCTTTCGGTGGTCATGCATCACTCCAGTGGTCGCCCGCGTAAAGGGCGGACCGGGCTTCTTTGGGAACGAACGTTTGGAAACGAGCGTTTGGAAACGAAAGCTGATCGACAGCTGAAAATGACAGCGCCGGCAGAAGCCGGCGCTGGGAGTCGCATTCTACCGGAGCGGGGCGAACCCCGCACGCGGTTGGTCGGCCACCGATCAGTGCATCAGACTCTCAATGCAGATCATGCTTGCTGCCGCCACGGCAGGTTGGCGAATCCGGTGCCGCGCCCTGCTGCGCCCACTCCTCGGGGGTGTAGGTGTGCATGGCGAGGGCGTGGATCTGGCCCATCAGCTCGCCGAGCGTGGCGTAGACCTTCTGATGCCGCTTCACCGCGTTCAGCCCGGCGAACGCCGGGCTGACGATCACGGCCTTGTAGTGCGTTTCCTGTCCGCGGCTGTGCATGTGGCTCTCGTCGAGCACCTCGAGGTGCTGGGGTTCGAGGGTGCCCAGGGCGGATTGGAGTCGGTCACGCATGCTCATGTCGGGTCTCGCTGGCAGTCAGTACGGTTCAGGCAGGTGGAAATCAGGACGATCAGGGCTTCTTGGCCGGAGCCGCCGGGGCCTTCACGCCCAGTTCCTTGTCCATGTCGGCCATCAGCTTGTTCACCGGCTCCACCGCGGTCTGCAGTTTGGCCTGGGTCAGCTGGGCGGATTCGGCGGTCAGGCGCGGCATCTTCTCCAGCACCTTGCGGCCCAGGGGCGATGCGTAGAAGTCGTTCAGCTGCTTGAGCTCGGATTCGCTGAAGTTGCTGGTGTAGAGCTTGACCAGTTCAGGCTTGAGCTTGTCCCAACCCACCGCGCGGTCCAGTTCGGCGTTGGCCTTGGCCTGGTAGCGGTCGAGCACGGCCTTCTTGCTGTCCGGCGCCTTGGCCTGGGCGAAGCGCTGGGCGAGCATCTGCTGGACTTGCGCGTAGACCGGCACGGTCAGCTTGTCGGCATGGACCTGCTTGAGGAATTTCTCCGCCTCGGCGTTGGCGTCAGCCAGTGCCACGGAACTGAAGCCAACCAGAAGTGCTGCGGTGCAGAGGGAACGAAGAACGGTCATGGGGCAGTCCTGTGAGTCTGAAGGGTGTCCGGGTGGGACCCGCCATTCTGCGCCTAAGTTCGGAATGTGCTCAAGAGAGTGCCAAATGACATGGAAGTGACCGGCTTCTCTTGTAGGACAGTTCATGAAACGTCATGCTGCGGCGCGTTGCCACATGGATGTGACCGATGAACACCCTCACCCACCCGCCGACGCTCGCCGCCGCGCCGCCCCTGTGCGATGCACGCGGCCGCCTGAACAGTTCGGCCGTGGGCTGGTCGTCGCGGCCGCAGACGCTCTGCCAGCTTTCCGGCAACGCCGGCCGGCGCAAGCGCTGGAACCACTGGTGCATCAACGCGCCGGGCTGGATGCTCTCGATCACCATTGCCGACCTCGACTACCTGGGCTACGGCGCCGTGTACTTCCTCGATCTGGAAACCGGACGGTCAGTGCACCGCACCCAGTTCAGCCCCTTCGGCCTGGGCTGCCACCTGCCGGACACGCCGAACCAGACCCATGGCTTCGAACACGGCCAACTGCGCCTGGGCTTCGACGAGCAGCCCGGCCAGCTGCGCATCACCGCCTGCGCGCCGAACCTGGGCGGCCAGCCGCTGAACCTCTCCCTGGAAGTGCAGCGTCCGGCGCACCTGGAGTCGGTCAACCTGGTGGTGCCCATGGGTGGCAAGTGCTTCCACGCCTGCAGTCGGCAGATGGGCCTGCCGATCAGTGGAAGTCTCACCCTCGGCAACAAGACCTATCGCTGCACCGAGGGCCAGAGCTTCGCCGCGTTGGATTTCGGCCGCGGCGTCTGGCCGTTCAATACCCAATGGACCCGCGCCGCCTTTGCCGCACCCGGTGGCATCGCCGGCAACTTCGGCGCCGGCTGGACGGAAAACAGCCACCTGAGCGAGAACGCCCTGTGGTTCGGCGGCGAGCTGCAGGCCCTGGACGGCCCTGTGGATATCCGTCAGTCCCCGCACGACCCGCTGTCACCCTGGCAGTTGAACAGCAGCGATGAGCGCGTCGACCTCATCTTCACCCCCCGCAAGCTGCACCGCGCCTGCCCGCGCCTGGGCCCGCTGTTCGCCGAGACCTGCCAGTGGTTCGGCCGCTTCGACGGCTCGCTGCGCAGCGCCGAGGGCGACCTGGTACCGGTCAATGGCGCACTGGGCTGGGTCGGCTCCACGCACGCTCGTTGGTAACTGCCTGTCCGTGAGCCTCGCACGCCATCCAAACCGCTCTATCACGGCCATTGAGCCAGAGTGGAACCCGGAAGCCTCGTAGCGGCCTAAACTGGCCGAGACCCTTTTCCGGAGAAGCACCATGAGCCGCACCGAAACCGACAGCCTCGGCCCCATCGAAGTCCCCGACGACGCCTACTGGGGCGCGCAGACCCAGCGCTCGCTGCAAAACTTCGCCATCGGCGGGCAGCGCATGCCGCTGGCCGTGGTGCACGCCCTGGCGCTGATCAAGAAGGCCGCCGCGCGGGTCAACGCGCAACTGGGCGAACTGCCGGAGAACATCACCAGCCTGATCGAGGAAGCCGCCGACGAAGTGCTGGCGGGCGAGCACGACGACCAGTTCCCCCTCGTCGTTTGGCAGACCGGCAGCGGCACCCAGAGCAACATGAACGTCAACGAGGTCATCGCCGGGCGCGCCAACGAGATCGCCGGCAACGGCCGCGGCGGCAAGAAGCCGGTGCACCCCAACGACCACGTGAACCGCGCACAGAGTTCCAACGACAGCTTCCCCACCGCCATGCACATCGCCGCCGCACAAGCGGTACAGCACGACCTGCTGCCGGCCATCGCCGAACTCAGCGGCGGCCTCGCCCAGCAGGCCGCGCGCCACGCCAATCTGGTGAAGACCGGGCGCACGCACCTGATGGACGCCACTCCGGTCACCTTCGGCCAGGAGCTTTCCGCGTTCGTCGCCCAGCTGGACTACGCCGAGCGCGCCCTGCGCGCGGCGCTACCGGCGGTCTACGAGTTGGCCCAGGGCGGCACTGCCGTCGGTACCGGGCTGAACGCGCCGAAGGAATTCGCCGACGCCATCGCCGCCGAACTGGCCGACCTCTCCGGCCTGCCCTTCGTCTCCGCGCCGAACAAGTTCGCCGCCCTCGCAGGCCATGAGCCTCTGGTGACCCTGGCCGGCGCCATGAAGACCCTCGCGGTGGCGCTGATGAAGATCGCCAACGACCTGCGCCTGCTCGGTTCAGGCCCCCGCGCGGGGTTTGCCGAGGTGAAGCTGCCGGCCAACGAGCCGGGCTCCTCGATCATGCCTGGCAAGGTCAACCCGACCCAGTGCGAGGCGCTGTCGATGCTCGCCTGCCAGGTCTTCGGCAACGACGCGGCAATCACCTTCGCCGCCAGCCAGGGCCACCTGCAGCTCAACGTCTACAAGCCGGTCATCATCCACAACCTGCTGGAATCCGCGCGCCTGCTGGCCGACGGCTGCCGCAACTTCAATACCCACTGCGTCGTCGGCATGGAGCCGGACGCGGCGAAGATGCGCGAGCACCTCGATCGCGGCCTGATGCTGGTGACCGCGCTGAACCCGCACATCGGCTACGACAAGGCCGCCGAGATCGCCAAGAAGGCCTACGCAGAGGGCAAGACCCTGCGCGAAGCCGCGCTGGAGCTGGGCTACCTGACCGACGCCGAATTCGACCAGTGGGTGCGCCCGGAGACGATGCTGGAGGCCGGGCAGAATGGTTGAGCCGACCCGCTCCGGCGCCACACCGATCGAGGGCGACGGCAAGCGCGTGCTGCTGGTGCTGGGTTCGCCCAAGCCCGGCGGCTTCTGCCATGCAGTGGCCGAGGCCTACGCCCACGGCGCCCGCGCAAAGGGCCATGTGGTGCACACGCTCAAGCTCGGCGAGATGAACTTCGACCCGGTGCTGCGCGGCGGCTACGAACAGAGCCAGAACCTGGAGCCGGACGTGCTCGAAGCCCAGCGGCAGATCCACTGGGCGCAGCACCTCGTGTTCGTCTACCCGATCTGGTGGGGCGGCCTGCCGGCGCTGCTGCAGGGCTTCTTCGACCGCGTACTGCAGCCGGGTTTCGCCTTCCGCTATCGCTCGCTGGAGTCCCGCGAGTTCGAGCCACTGCTGGGCGGCCGCAGCGCCGACCTGCTGGTCAGCCATGACCAGACCCACTGGCACTACCGCCTGCGCCAGGGCGCCCCAGCCCACCGGCAGATGACCCGCTGCATCCTCGCGCCCTGCGGCATCGCCCTGCACCAACTGGAGGAATTCAGCCCGGTGCGCGGCTCCGGCGAGGAGCAGCGGCAGGGCTGGCTGCGCCGGGCGGAGCAGTTGGGCACACAGGTGTGAAGGGACGGCGGGTTGCGCTTGATGCGTAATCCGCCCTGCCGTCGACACTCCATTCAGAAGGCATTCCCCACGCCTTGGGAAACGCCCTACATCGCACCCAACCACCACTTCCCTAGCATGCCCACGCCCCAATCCGGGGTTCCTCTTGCCTCTGGAGGCAGCATGCTTCGCAAACTCTCCGCCGAAATGATCGGCACTTTCTGGCTGGTGTTCGGTGGTTGCGGCAGCGCCATCTTCGCGGCCCACGCCATCGGCGTGCTGGGTGTCGCCCTGGCCTTTGGTCTGACGGTCGTAACCATGGCCTATGCCATCGGCCCGATCTCCGGGTGCCACCTGAACCCCGCTGTCAGCCTCGGCCTGTGGGCCGGCGGCCGCTTCCGCACCGCTGAGCTGGTGCCGTACATCATCGCCCAGTGCATCGGCGGCGTTCTCGCCGGCGGCGCCCTGTACCTGATCGCCACCGGCAAGGCCGGCTTCGACCCGCTGGCCGGCTTCGCCGCCAACGGTTACGCCGAAGGCTCGCCGAGCGGCTACAGCCTGCAGTCCGCGCTGATGATCGAAGTGCTGATGACCGCGTTCTTCCTCTTCGTGATCATGGGCGCCACCGACAAGATGGCGCCGGCAGGCTTCGCCCCGCTGGCCATCGGCCTGACCCTGGCGCTGATCCACCTGATCAGCATCCCGCTGACCAACACTTCGGTTAACCCGGCGCGCAGCCTGGGCGTGGCGATCTTCGCCGACCCGCTGTTCATGAAGCAGCTGTGGCTGTTCTGGGTTGCCCCGCTGGCTGGCGGCGTGATCGGTGCACTGGCCTACCGTCTGGTTCGTCCGTCCAACGACTGAACCTTGCTGTGACAAGAAAACGGGCGCCTTCGGGCGCCCGTTTTCGTTGGTGTTCAGCCTTGCCGGAGCTGTAGGGCGCATAACGCCACCGGCGTTATCCGCCATCGAGCAGGTTCAGAGGTCGGCGACGCGAGCCCTGCGCGCCCGATAGCTGCGCAGCAACGAAGGCGCCAGCGCGGTGAGCGCCGAGCCGCTGACCACCAGCAGCGCGCCCAGATACGCCAGGCCATTGAGCTCTTCGGCCGGCACGAACTCCGGCCACAGCGAAGCGGCCAGCGCCACCGAGGCAAAGGTCACCAGCGGCGTGATCGCCAGGGTCGCGCTGACCCGCGAGGCTTCCCAGTGCGCCAGCGCCTCGGCGAAGGCGCCGTAGGCGACCAGGGTGTTCAGGCAGCAGGCCAGCAGCAGCCAGCCCTGCAGCGGCGACAGGTCCAGCGCCTCCAGCGGATGCGCCCAGGGCGTGAGCAGCGCGCCGCAGCCCAGGTAGATCACCATCATCACCTGCACCGAGGTCCACTGGGTCAGCAGCTGTTTCTGCGCCAGGCCATAGAAGGTCCAGATGAAGGCGGCGAAGACCACGATGAGCACACCGGTGGTGTACTCGCCGAGGGACCCGAACAACTCGGCCAGGCGCTGGTTGAAGAACAGCCCGAAACCAAAGACCAGCACCGCAAGGCCGAGCGCCTGGCCGATGCTGAAGCTTTCCTTGAAGACGAACAGGCTGCCCAGCAGCAGGAGGATCGGCGCGATCTGGATCACCAGTTGCGTGGTCCCCGGCGTTAGCAGGCGCAGGCCGATCAGGTAGCAGACGTAGTTGCCGGTCAGGCCGAGGATGGCGACCAGCACCAATCCCTTGCCGCGCTTGCCCAGCGGCGAGAAGCGCGGCAACTGGCGGGTGAGGCCCAGGTAGATGAACAGCAGGCCACCGGACACCACCAGGCGAAACCAGGTGACGGTGATCGGGTCCATGATCTTCAGGACTTCCTTGAGCTTGATCGGCAGAATGCCCCAGAGAACGGCGGTGACCAGGGCCAGGAACAGGCCGAATTGCCAGCGGCCGGATGAAACGTGCATGGGAGCCTCGACGCGTGTGCGGTCCGCCATGCTAAGTCATGGCGGTATCGCCCCATAGGAACAGTTGGCCTGCGCAACTGTTCCGGTCGCCGCTCAGATCAGGGTCGAGAGGCGCAACAGCCACCAGATCAGGATGATCAGCTGGACGAAGAAAGCGGCGAAGCGCATCCACACCGCCAGCGCCGAGGTGCTGAGCAGGTGCACTACCGACTGGACGATGCGTGCCACGAGCAGGGTCGGCGCCAGCGGGTCGGTGATCACCGTCTGCTGAGTGACCATGGCGTACAGCAGCACGGCGCAGAACAACGGCACGTTCTCCACGCAGTTGGCGTGGGCGCGCACCAGGCGCTGGCCGAAGGTGCCAGGGGTGTTGCTGCCGTCAGCGGCGAAGACGTTGACCTTCATGCGGCCGGACATCACCAGGAGGCCGCGCTGATTAACCACCAGCAGGACCAGCAGCACGGTCCAGGCGACCAGGCCGAGCAACGCGAAGGCAGAGGGACTCAGGGACATGCGGGACTCCTTTCTCTTGTTGGTTTGAGCGGAGTCTAGAGAAAGTAGAGCAATTGCTCTAGCCATGAATCGCCGGCGCAAAGGTGGGCAGAGCCTGTCGTCCAGCCCGACGCCATACTCGCAAAAGAAAACGGGCAGCCCGTCGCCAGACTGCCCGTTCTTTTCCAGCGCAGCATTTACAGCTTGGCGATGGAAACCTCGGTGGATTTCACGAAGGCGATCACTTCGCTGCCGATGGCCAGCTCCAGCTCCTTCACGGAACGGGTGGTGATCACCGAGGTCACGATGCCGGCGGCGGTCTGCACGTCGATTTCCGACAGCACATCGCCTTCGACGATCTCCTTGATGGTGCCTTTGAACTGGTTGCGGACGTTGATGGCTTTGATGGTCATGGCGTAGCTCCTTGGGAGAATCGGGTATTCACTGTGGGTTCAAAGCGCCCAGCGCAATTGCGTGGGCAGTGGGGAAACAGGTTCCGGCTCGGGCGGCTGTGCCGGCAGCGACAGCACGCGTTCGAGCACTTCGGCTTCCAGCGCGGCGAGCCTCGCCGAACCACGGGCGCGCGGTCGGTGCAGTTCGACATTGAGGTCCAGGCCGATCTCGCCGTCCTCGATGAGGATCACCCGGTCGGCGATGGCGACCGCCTCGGCGACGTCGTGGGTGACCAGCAGCACGGTGAAGCCATGCTGCTGCCAGAGGTTCTCGATCAGCTGCTGCATCTCGATGCGGGTCAGGGCATCCAGCGCGCCCAGCGGCTCGTCGAGCAGCAGCAGGCGCGGCTGGTGGATCAGCGCACGAGCCAGGGCCACGCGCTGCTTCTGGCCGCCGGACAAAGCCGCCGGCCACTCGTTGGCGCGGTCGGACAATCCCACCGCTGCCAGCGCTTCCAGCGCTTTCGGACGCCAGTCGCCCTTGAGGCCCAGGCCGACGTTGTCGATCACCCGCTTCCAAGGCAGCAGGCGCGAATCCTGGAACATCAGGCGGGTTTCCTCGCGGGCGCTTTCCAGCGGCGCGGAGCCAGCCAGCAAATGACCGTCGCTGGCTTCATCGAGCCCGGCCAGCAGACGCAGCAGGGTGCTCTTGCCGCAGCCGCTGCGACCGACAATGGCGACGAACTGGCCAGCGGGAATCCGCAGGTCGATGCCCTTGAGCACTTCGCGGTCGCCGAAGCGCTTGCGCACGTTTTCCAGTGCCAGCGGAATGCCTTTCTTGAGCTGCTGGGGAAGCTGCTTTTGAGACAGAGGATTTACTGCGTTCATGCCGCACCTCCCTTGACCTGATAAGCCGGGTGCCAGCGCAGCCAGACGCGTTCCAGGCCGCGGGCGGCGAGGTCGGCGAGCTTGCCGAGCACGGCGTAGAGGAGGATCGCCAGCACCACCACGTCGGTCTGCAGGAACTCCCGGGCATTCATCGCCAGATAACCGATGCCAGAGTTGGCGGAGATGGTTTCGGCGACGATCAGGGTCAGCCACATGAAGCCCAGGGCGAAGCGCACGCCGACGAGGATCGAGGGCAGCGCGCCGGGCAGGATCACCTGGCGGAACAGCGCAAAGCCGGATAGCCCGTAGCTGCGCGACATTTCCAGCAGGCCCGGATCGATGTTGCGAATGCCGTGGTAGGTGTTGAGGTAGATCGGGAACAGCGTGCCGAGGGCGACCAGGAATATCTTCGCCGACTCGTCGATGCCGAACCACAGGATCACCAACGGGATCAGCGCCAGGTGCGGCACGTTGCGGATCATCTGCACAGAACTGTCGAGGAAGCGCTCGCCCCATTTCGACAGGCCGGTAATCAGGCCCAGCACGAGGCCGATACTGCCGCCGATGACGAAGCCGACAGCGGCGCGCCAGGTGCTGATCGCCAAGTGCTGCCAAAGCTCGCCGCTGACCACCAGGTGATAGCCAGCTTCGGCCACGGCGCTGGGCGCTGGGAGGATGCGGCTGGACAGCCAGCCGAATTCCACCGCCAGCTGCCAGATGACCACCAGGCCTACCGGCAAGGCCCAGGGCGCGAGGCGCTGGGCAAGGTTGTTGGTAACGCTCATCTCATCTCTCCGGATTCTTCGGTCGCTACGGGAGTCAGCTGGCAGACGCCTGTTTCGGCAGGATGTCGTTGGCGACCATCTCGCCGAACGGGCTGACGTAGCCACGCGCCTGCGGTGCCTGCGCCTGAGCGAGGTCCAGATGCGGGAAGAGCAGTTCGGCGACCCGGTAGGACTCTTCCAGGTGCGGATAGCCGGAGAAGATGAAGGTATCGATGCCGAGGTCCGCGTACTCCTTCACGCGCGCCGCCACGGTCGGACCGTCGCCCACCAGCGCGGTGCCTGCGCCGCCACGCACCAGGCCGACGCCGGCCCAGAGGTTGGGGCTGACTTCCAGGTTGTCCTTGTTGCCGCCATGCAGGGCGGCCATGCGTTGCTGGCCGACGGAATCGAAGCGCGCCAGCGAAGCCTGGGCGCGGGCGATGGTCTCATCGTCCAGGTGGGAAATCAGTCGGTCGGCGGCCTGCCAGGCTTCCTCGTTGGTCTCGCGGACGATCACATGCAGGCGGATGCCGAAGCGCACGCTGCGGCCCTGCTTGGCAGCCTTCTCGCGCACCTGGGCGATCTTCTCGGCGACAGCGGCCGGCGGCTCGCCCCAGGTCAGGTACAGCTCGACCTGCTCAGCGGCGAGGTCCTGGGCCGCATCGGAAGAGCCACCGAAATACAGCGGCGGACGCGGCTGCTGGATCGGCGGATAGAGCAGCTTGGCGCCCTTCACCTGAAGGTGCTTGCCGTCGTAGTCGACAGTCTCGCCTTCCAGCACGCGGCGCCAGATGCGGGTGAACTCGACCGAGGCTTCGTAGCGCTCGGCGTGGCTCAGGTGCAGACCGTCACCGGCCAGTTCGTCTGGATCGCCACCAGTCACCAGGTTGAACAGCGCGCGCCCGCCGGAGAGCCGGTCAAGGGTTGCGGCCTGGCGAGCGGCCACGGTCGGGGAAATGATGCCCGGGCGCAGGGCGACCAGGAATTTCAGGCGCTGGGTTACTGGGATCAAGGAGGCGGCTACCAGCCAGGAGTCCTCGCAGGAGCGGCCGGTGGGGATCAGCACGCCGCCAAAACCGAGGCGGTCGGCGGCCTGGGCGACCTGTTGCAGATAACCGTGGTCCACGGCGCGGGCGCCTTCGGCGGTGCCCAGGTAATGGCCGTCGCCGTGGGTCGGCAGGAACCAGAAGATGTTGAGACTCATCGCAGTAACTCCAGATAAGCGCGCCGGCGTGGCGTAGCCGCGCGATGATGGGATTCGTGTACGGGGCGTTTTTTTCGTAGGAGCGAGCTTGCTCGCGAACGGACTACCCGGCAGCCCTGGAGCTGGGCGGGTTCGCGAGCAAGCTCGCTCCTACAGGTATGTCACTGGGCAGTGGCGACCTTGGCCGGAGCCGTCCAGACCACGTCCTTGATGCTCAGCTTCTTGGGAATCAGCTTCAGGTCGGTGAAGGTGTCGGCAATTTTCTGTTGCGCAGCGGTGACGTCCGGGGTGATCGGCTGGGCGCCGTAGCCCTGGCGTTTCACGGCGGTGAAGGTGATGTCTGCCGGCAGGCCGAGCAGCGGCGCGACCTGGTCGGTGACCTGCTGCGGATTCTGCTGCGACCACTCGCCGACCGAGCGCACTTCGTCGATCAGGGTGGTGATCACCTGCGGGTGGTTGTTCGCGTAGGGGCGGGTCGCGAGGTAGAACTGGTGGTTATCCACAAGGCCGGTGCCGTCCACCAGGGTGCGGGCGGAAAGTTGCTTCTCGGCGGCGGCCTGGTACGGGTCCCAGATCACCCAGGCATCCACGCTACCGCGTTCGAAGGCGGCGCGGGCGTCGGCCGGCGGCAGGTACACGGGCTGGATGTCGGTGTATTTCAGGCCAGCCTTCTCCAGGGCGCGCACCAGCAGGTAGTGCACGTTGGACCCCTTGTTCAGGGCGACCTTCTTGCCTTTGAGCTCGGCCACGGATTTGATCGGCGAATCCTTGGGCAGCAGGATCGCTTCGCTGGTCGGCGCCGGCGGTTCGTGAGCGACATAGACCAGATCGGCTCCAGCGGCCTGGGCGAACACCGGCGGAGTTTCGCCGGTGACGCCGAAGTCGATGCTGCCGACATTCAGGCCTTCGAGCAGCTGCGGGCCGCCGGGGAATTCGGTCCATTGCACCTTGACGCCCTGCTCGGCCAGGCGTTTCTCCAGCGTGCCACGGGCCTTGAGCAGCACCAGGGTGCCGTACTTCTGGTAGCCGATACGCACGGTACCGGGTTGTTCGTCTGCCTGGGCGTTGTAGGACAGGGCCGCGATCAGCAGGGCCGCCAGTCCACTACGCAAAGTGAGTGTCCGCATGGGAGTGCTCCTTTATCGAGTGTGCTTGCCGGACCTGCGGTCCCGTTGTCGGGACGGTGAGGGCCATCTATTGGTTTAAACGCAGTGGTAATCCGCGGGGGACGCTTGCCGGGTTGGGGCTGGGCGTTCGCCTGCGTTGAATGTGTCGGTCAGATGCTCCAGCGGGCGTTGATCAGCCGTTCGTTGAGCAGGTTCGGGTCAATGGGTTTCGGGCGGCGCGCGAGGGCACCGTGGAACTGTTCCAGGGATTCCAGCAGTCGGTGTTCGAGAGTCGGCTCCAGGCGCGCCGGGGTATTGCCCACGGGGTATTGCACCTGGCTCTCCTCGGCGAACACGCCGTGCAGGGTTTCCTGGGCCTTCAACGCAGCGAGGACTGGCTTGAGTGCGTAGTCCACCGCCAGCATGTGCGCATTGCTACCGCCAGTAGCCAGGGGCAGCACCACCTTGTGCGCCAGCGCCCGCTCCGGCAGCAGGTCGAGAATCACCTTCAGCGCACCGGCGATGGACGCCTTGTACACAGGGGTGGAAATCACCAGGCCGTCGGCGCGCAGCACCTGCTCGATCAGTTCGACTACCCGCGGGCTGTCGAAGCGCGCGTACAGCAGGTCTTCGGCCGGGAAATCGTGCACGCTGTAGGAGCGCACCTCTGCGCCGTGGGCATGCAGCCAGTTCCGCGCGACGTCCAGGAGGACACCGGAACGAGAACGCTGGCTCGGGCTGCCGGCAAGGGTGACTACATACATCTGCACGCTTCCTTATAACGATCAGGCCGGTACAAATGCCGGCCTGCTAACCAATATGCATAGACCTTAACAGCCCTTCTCATATTCCAATAAATGGTATTTATTCATTTAGTTATACGTTTTAGTTAGATCAAACGACATGCACCCCGCACGCGGATCGCGGGCAGGGTATGCAGATCGGGGGATTGGCAGGCGTCAGATGACGTGGGACTGGTGCAGCTCGGTCAGCGCTTCGCCGCGCAGGAAGGCCAGTTCCACCGCTCGACGGTCACGCGGGCGCGGCAGCGGAACGGGGAATTCGCGACGCAGGCGGCTGGGTGTGCCGCCCAGCAACAGAACGCGGTCGCTGAGGTAGAAGGCTTCGTCGAGGTCGTGGGTGACCAGCAGGATGCTGATGTCGTACTCCAGCGCCAGTTGCTGGATCAGGTCCTGCAGACGGATGCGGGTGAAAGCGTCCACCGCGCTGAAAGGTTCGTCCAGCAACAACACCTGCGGCCGGCCATAGAGACCACGAGCGATGGCCGCGCGTTGGGCCATACCCCCAGAGAGTTGCTTGGGCAGCAGGTCACCCTTGCCCTCCAGCCCCACGTCGCGCAGCAGGTGCTCGATGCGGTGATCGTCGGCCAGCCAGCCGTCGGCGAAGCCGATGTTCTGCGCCACCGTGAGCCAGGGCAGCAGGCGCGGCTCCTGGAATACCACGCCGACGCCACCGCCGCCGCGACCGGTGTCGCCGTCCGGGCCGAACCCCAACAGCGGGTTGCGCTCCAGCGAGCCGGTGAACTCGTCGTCCAGCCCGGCTGCGATGCGCAGCAGCGTACTTTTTCCACAACCGCTGGGGCCGAGCAGGCTGACCACCTCGCCCGGCGCCAGGCTCAGACTCACGTCGTCGAGCACTCGCACGCCGGAAAAGCTCTTGCGGATATCACGCAGTTCCAGCAAGGCGCTCATCAGTTGTCTCCATTGCCCAGGAAGGTATCGCGCCAGGCCAGCGCACGTTGTTCCAGCGCCCTGAGAAGGCTGTCGCTGAGCTTACCGAGCACCGCCAGCACCAGGATGGCGGCAATGACGATGTCCGGCCGCGAGGTTTCCCGACCGTCGCTGAGCAGGTAGCCCAGGCCGCGGGTGGCGGCGATCAGTTCGGCGGCGACGAGGAACATCCAGCTCAGGCTCAGCGCGCCGCGCAGGCCGGTGAACAAGCTCGGCAGCGCCGCCGGCAGGAGGATGCGCCGCACCAGGGCGAAGGACGAGAGGTGATAAAGCCGGCCCAGCTCCACCCACTTGCGGTCGACGTTGCGCACGCCGGCCACCAGTGAGAGGTACACGGGGAAGAAGGCGCCGAGGGCGATCAGCACGATCTTCGGGGTTTCGTCGATGCCCAGCCAGAGCAGCAGCAAGGGCACCCAGGCCAGGCTGGGAATGGCCCGCAGCGCCTGGAAGGTGGGTTCCAGATAGGCCTCGGCGCGCTGACTCAGGCCCACCCAAGTGCCGATCAGCACGGCCGCCGCGGCACCGATAAGGAAGCCGGCGGCGACTCGCGCCAGGCTGGCGGCGACATGTTTCCAGAGCTCGCCCTGGGCCAGTTGCCAGAGGGTCAGCGCAACGCTGCTGGGCGCCGGCATCTGGTGCTCGGCCAGCCAGCCGACGCGCACCGACAGCTCCAGCGTCGCGCACAGCAGCAGCGGCACCAGCCAGGCGCGCCAGCTCAGCCGCGGCCAGTGCAATTTCAGTGCGCGGCGCTGGCGGGCCAGGGGCAGGCTCTGGGTTGGCATGGATTATTGCCCTGCCTTGGCGACGGCCGGTTTGCCGATCACTTCACCGGCCAGTTGCGGTGCGATCAGTTGATCGACCACGGCAGTGACGTCGGTTCCCGGACGCACCAGTTGCTCGTCCAGCAGGATCGGTGCGGCAGCCTTCAGCGCGGCCACCTGCTCGGCGCCCGGCAGCGGCTTGCTGAAGTCAGTGCGCGAGAGTTGCAGCTTCGCCACTTCCAGCGGCAGCTTGGCTTCCTCGGCGAGCAGCTTCGCGGTTTCCTCCGGGTGCGCCACGGCCCACTGACGCGCCTCTTCATAGGCGGCGATGACCTGCTTGATCAGCGCCGGCTGCTCCTTCTCGAATTTCTCGGTGACGCTGAGCACGCCGTAGCTGTTGAAGTCGACATTGCGGTACAGCAGCCGCGAACCGGCCTGCAGCTCGCTGGCGGCCATATGCGGATCGAGGCCGGCCCAGGCGTCCACCCTGCCCTGCTCCAGCGCGGCGCGGCCGTCCGGGTGCTGCAGGTGGACAATCTCCACGTCATTCTTGTCCAGACCCGCCTGCTGCAGGCTGCGCAGCAGGAACAGATAGGGGTCGGTGCCCTTGGTGGCGGCGATTTTCTTGCCCTTGAGGTCGGCCACCGACTTGAGGGGCGAGTCCTTGGGCACCACCAGCGCGGTCCACTCCGGGCGGCTGGCGATGTACACGGTCTTCAGCGGGCTGCCATTGGCGCGGCTGAGCACGGCGGCAAGGCCGGCGGTGGAGGCGAAATCCGTACTGCCCGCGTTGAGGTATTCCAGCGAGCGGTTGCTGCCCTGGCTGAACACCCAGCGCACTTCGGTGCCTTGCGGCTTGAGGGCTTTTTCCAGATAGCCAAAGTGCTTGAGCACCAGGCTGGTGGGTGCGTAGTAGGCGTAGTCCAGCCGCACTTCCTTGGGCGCTTCGGCGGCGTTGGCGGGGCTGTTGTAGGCGCCGATCGGCAGGCTCGCGAGAAGAGCGACGGCCAGGCTGCGGCGCCAGTTGGAATGACCCATGGTCGTTCTCCTTGGCGTGGGCTGACGTCTTCTTCCCGTTTGGCGGGCAAGTCAGATCGAATGGATCGAACAGACAGCGGAGCTGAATAAAAAAGCGCGGCGTGGTCCGCGCATGAAGGATAAAAAATGGGCCGGCGAACCGGCCCGATTTCCGCTCGAGGTTTGCTCGTACAGTGACTCCCCGGATGGGGAGCGGAGAGTCACTTGTTCGGTTGCGGCGTCAGGCGCAGGTACGGCTTGATCGCACGATAGCCTTTGGGGAAGCGCTGCTTGATCTCTTCCTCGTCCTTGAGCGAGGGCACGATCACCACGTCGTCGCCGTCCTGCCAGTTGCCGGGCGTTGCGACCTTGTGGTTGTCGGTGAGCTGCAGCGAGTCGATGACGCGCAGGATCTCGTTGAAGTTGCGCCCGGTGCTCGCCGGGTAGGTGATGGTCAGGCGCACCTTCTTGTTCGGGTCGATGACGAACAGCGAACGCACGGTGAGGGTGTCGTTGGCGTTGGGGTGGATCAGGTCATAAAGCTCGGACACCTTGCGGTCGGCGTCGGCGATGATCGGGAAGTTGACCACGGTGTTCTGGGTCTCGTTGATGTCTTCGATCCACTTCATGTGGGAGTCCACCGGGTCGACGGACAGGGCGATCACCTTCACGCCCTTGGCGGCGAACTGGTCCTTGAGCTTGGCGGTCAGGCCCAGCTCGGTGGTGCATACCGGGGTGAAGTCGGCCGGGTGGGAAAACAGAACACCCCAGCTGTTGCCGAGCCATTCATGGAAACGGATGCGTCCTTCGCTGGATTCCTGTTCGAAGTCGGGGGCGATGTCGCCGAGTCGCAAGCTCATGGGTCTCTCCTTCTTCGTGTTGGTGACCACTATGCACAAGGTCTTTACGCATTAAAAAGAATATATTTTGATTTTCTTATAACCGAAAAAATCATCTTTTCTCGACCCTGCGCGGCGGCGACCGCCGCCGGACACTGAGCATAGTCAAGGGAACGTGAAGCCCACCCAGTCGAGTGTTTCATCGTTGAAACGATTGGCTGCCGTTCGTCGCCATTCCTCCGTGGCCCAGGCACGGCGGGCCTTTGCGACATACACTCGATTCAATTAATCCTTTCGTTCGGGAGGTCAGCTCATGTTGGGACAACGCGTCGGCGACGGCCAGGCGGCCACCCATTACCGCAGTGATCGCATCAGCGCGGTCAATGGTCAGTACTTCTTCTCCACCCGCGAGGGAACGCTTGAAGGCCCTTACTTCACGCGCTTCGATGCCGAGCGTGAGGTGATGCTGTACATCACCCGCATGCAGCAGGCCTCCGACCTGTTCGCCCGCGTCGGACGCTGATCTCCTCCAGGTCCTGGACACACGAACCCCGGCCTGCCAGCCGGGGTTTTGCTTTTCTGCTTCCGAAGCGAAAGCCCATCGCACCTTTGCAGGAGCGGGCCATGCCCACGATCGCGCCCATGGGGCGCTTCTACAGGTTGGCGCCGACATTCCGGGTTATGCCCGCACCTGAAGAGAAGCACAAATGAAAAACCCCCGGCGTCACCGCCGGGGGCTTCTCAGCGGCACCGAGCCGCTTGCGTGGAGCGGTCGGTGCCATCCAGGCAAGGGCGTGCGCCCTCACCCGTCGTGCTCAGCGAACGGCCTCAAACAGGCCGGTGGCGCCCATACCGCCGCCCACGCACATGGTGACGATGCCGTAGCGCAGGTTGCGGCGCTGCAGTTCGCGCACCAGGTGGCCGACCTGGCGCGAGCCAGTCATGCCGAAGGGGTGGCCGATGGAGATGGAGCCGCCGTTGACGTTGTACTTCTCGTTGTCGATGCCCAGGTGATCGCGGGCGTACAGGCACTGCGAGGCGAAAGCTTCGTTGAGTTCCCAGAGGTCGATGTCGGCAATCTGCAGGCCCTTGGCCTTGAGCAGCTTGGGCACCGAGAACACCGGGCCGATGCCCATTTCATCCGGCTCGCAACCGGCAACGGTGAAGCCGCGGAAGAAGGCCTTGGGCTTGAGGCCCAGTTCCAGGGCCTTGTCCAGACTCATGATCAGGGTCATCGACGCGCCATCGGAGAGCTGCGAAGCGTTGCCGGCGGTGACCGAGCCGTCTTCTGCGAAAACCGGCTTGAGGGAGTTCAGGCCTTCAAGGGTGGTTTCCGGGCGGTTGCAGTCGTCGCGGTCGACCACGCCGTCGAGCACTTTCTTCTCGCCGGTGGCCTTGTCTTCCACCAGGTACTTCACGCTCATCGGCACGATTTCATCGTCGAACAGGCCTTCGGCCTGGGCGCGGGCGGTGCGCTGCTGGCTCTGCAGGGAGTACAGGTCCTGCTGCTCGCGGGTGACGTTGTAGCGGCGGGCGACGATCTCGGCGGTTTGCCCCATGGGGTAGTAGATGCCGGGGAACTCGTCCTTCAGGCGCGGGTTCACGAAGTTGTCGAGATTCTGCTTGCCCATGGTCAGGGTGATGGACTCGACGCCGCCGGCCACCAGGATGTCGCTGCAGCCCGAAGCTACCTGGTTGGCAGCAATGGCGATGGCCTGCAGACCCGAGGAGCAGTAGCGGTTCAGGGTCATGCCGGCGACATGGGTGCCCAGGCGCGACAGTACGGCGGCGTTGCGGCCGATGTTGTGGCCCTGGGCGCCTTCGTTGGAGCCCGCGCCGACCACGCAGTCGTCCACCAGCAGCGGGTCGAGGTTGTTGCGCGCCAGCAGCGCGTCGATGCAATGGGCGACCATGTCGTCCGGACGGGTCATGTTGAATTTGCCACGGAAGGACTTGGCCAGGCCGGTACGGACGCTGTCGACGATCACCACTTCGCGCATGGGAAACCTCGTTGCTTGTTGTTCGTTGGGGAGGATGGTGTAGCCCCGAGCATAGGCGCCAGTGAGGACGCAGGGCGACGATCATTCACCAGGCGTATAGCTGTGCCACCACCCTCGTTGGGCGGGCAGGAACGAAACCGCCGCCCGAAGGCGGCGGTTTCGACTGGCTTCACACGGCGTCAGACGGTGTCGGTCTTGATCGCGTGATCCCCCAGCAGGCCGTTGAGCACGGTCTGGGTATCCCCCGCCGAGAGCACACCATTGCCGGCATGGCCCGCGTACTTGGCGGCGAGATCGACGTTGGCCAGGTCGACGGTCTGGGTGACGGCGCCACCGCTGGTGGGGCTGACGCCGATGGTGGTGGTGCCGGCGGCGACCGAGAAGGTCAGGTAATGCGCCAGCGACGAGGCCGTGGCGGTTTCCCCCTGCAGCAGGTCGGCGAAGTTCAGCACGTCGTGCTCGGCGATGTTGAAGTCCTTGATCACGTCGTGGCCGGTATCGCCCGACTTCCAGATGAACTCGTCCGCGCCGGTGCCGCCGTACATGATGTCGTCGCCGGGCCCGCCGATCAGCTTGTCGTTGCCGCCCTGGCCGAACATCAGGTCATTGCCGGCGCCGCCTTCGAGGATGTCGTCGCCACCGCGCATGTCACCGGCGACGTTGAGCTGATCCGCGTGCTGGATGATGTAGTTGCTGATCGTCGCCGCCGTCGGCGCGGTGCCGTTGGTGGCGGTCAGGTAGTCCACCAGTCCCTGGAAGCCCTGGCCGTTGTGCGTGCCGGCAGCGTGCCCGGCCCAGGCCAGCTGGTCGGTGTTGATGACATCGCCGAACAGGATGTCGTTGCCCGAGCCGCCGACCAGGTGGTCGTTGCCCACGGTCACCGGTGTGCTGGTGCTGAAGCCTTCCTGCAGCGCCGCCTGCAACTGCTCGGCGGTGTTGATGATCTGCGGCTGGCCGACCGTGTTGGACAGGTTCGTGCCATCGACATTGGTCACCACGGTGCCAGTGGTGTTGGTGTTGTCGAAGTAGCGCAGGTAGTCGCTGTTGATGCCGTTGCCGATACCGATGGCATTGACCGCCACCGAGTTGTCGCCGACCAGGGTGCCAGCATGGTGCAGCATGTCGTTGCCCGAGGTGATAGCGACGTTCATGTCGTTATAGCTGGTGCTGTTGCCGCTGCTGGAGTTGCCGTTGTAGACGGTCGGGTTGCCGTCGGTGAGGAAGAAAGCCAGGTTGACGTAACCGTGGGCCGCGTCCGCATGGTTGGTGCTGACCTGGGTGTTGAACCATGCCGAAGCCTTCTGCATGGCATCGTCATAGTTGGTCGCACCGTTGGCGCTGAGCGCGTTGATCGCGGAGATCAGCAAGGCCACGTTGGCTGTCGTCAGGCCGTTGTAGCTGACGCGGGTGGCGTTGTCGCCGAACGACACCAGGCTGACGTTGATGACCCCGTCGTGACCCTTGATGGCGTTGACCAGGTTCACCAGCGCGTTCTTCGCCAGGTCCATGCGCGACAGGCTGCCGGTACCGGAGGGGTCCTTCATGCTGCCGGAGGTATCGACGATCAGCGAGATGTTGTAGTTCTTGCCCGGCTGGGTATAGACCGACACGCCACCCGGATCGCCCACCAGCACGTCGTTGCCGCCACCGCCACTGATGGTCCCGGACTTGTCCACATCCTGCGGGTTGGGCAGGGTGTGCTGAGTATTGGACCCGTCGATGTCGCTGCTGTTGCTGCCCACTACCAGTACAGACTGCGGGCTGCTCAGGTCCAGGCACAGGTTCAGCCCGGCGCTGTCGCCGTCGCCGTCGGTAAGGCCGACGTGGAAGTTGAGGTCCAGGTTCTCCGGCAGGACCGACTGCCCGGCGGAGACGGTGACCAGACGGTAGTCGCCGCTGTTGCTGCTCAGCACCACGGAGTTGAAGCCGCCTTCGGACAGCTGGAAGGCCGAGCCGCTGGTGAAGTGGCCGTCGGTCAGCAGGTTGAACGAGATCGAGCTGCTCTCCCCATAGCCGGCCGGCGGCGAGAAGGTCCCGGTCGCCAGCACCACCCCGCCGTCACCGAGCACCTTCCAGGTGAGCACATCGCTGGTGGAGAGTTTCTGCACGTCGAAGCTGACGTCGTAGATCTTCTCGCTGAAGGCGATGTTGAGGTTCTCGCCGGGGGTGATGAGGTTGTTGCCGCCCACACCCATGCCGTTGTCGGAGGGATTCACGTTGCCGTTGGGGCTGCTGAAGACCACCGAAAGGCCATCGGCGGACAGAGTGACGGAAGGCCGCGGGCCACCGGCGGAGACCTGTGTCAGGTCGTATTCCACCGTCGAGATCGGCCGCGAGTTGAGCACCTCGAAGCTGTAGGTGCCGTCGGCATTGACCTTGAGGACGAAGAACGCCTCGTTGGAACCGTCGTAGGCGGTCAGCTGCGAGCCGCCACCGGCCAGTTGGGTAACCACGTAGGTCAGGCCATCCGGCGCGGTGTTGCCGCTGAGGTCGAAGGCACCGCGGCCGTCGCCGCCGAAGCTCACGTCGAGCGTGCCGTTGAGCACGAAGCCGGGGACCTCGGAGACATCCTGGCACGGCGGTTCGCTGTGCACCACCGGCAGGTCGTCCTGCACGTTGATCACCAGCGAGCCACTGCCAAGGCTGACCGGATCGCCGTCGCCGTCGGTGGCCTTGATCACGCCACCAAGGTTGAGCGCCAATTGCTCCGCATCACTGCCATTGTGCAGCGGATGATCGAGCGGGCCGACGAGCTTGAATTCGTAGTTGCCCGCCGCATCCAGCGACAGGGTGAAGATGGTCTTGGCGCCGGCAGTGGCGGTCAGCAGGTTGCCGACCACGCTGTAGGCCAGCGCCACGCCGCCGGAGGTCAAGTGCTGCGAGGTCAGCGAGGAATAATCGCCAGTCAGGGAGAAGGCCCCAGGGCCGTCCGCACCGAAGTTCACCAGGCTGGTGAGCGAGCCCGTGGCGGTCGTGGTATCGCTGGCCCCGTCGGGGTTGCCGCCGGGCAGCGCATCCTCCATGACCTGGCCCGTCAGGCTGCCACCTGCGATGAGCGCGGGGCCGTCGTCCTTGAACACCAGCTTGTCGCCCAGGTCGAGGCTGGCGGACTTGTGATCGCCATCGCCGTCGGTGATGGTCGCCACCAGGGATATCTTGTTGCCCAGCAGGCCGACCGAGTCGTCGGGGTTGCCGCTATCGGCGTGCTTGAGTGCCAGTTGCTGGTCGAGCTTGAGCTCGCCGGTAGCGCTGTTGAGGGACAGGCTGAAGGCGACCGCGCCGCTACTGTTGCCCACGCGGCCCTCGACCAGGGTATCGCTGACCTTGACGAGCACGATGTTCTGCCCGCTGGTGGTCTGCAGCCCGCTCGGCGTGTCAGTGGTAGCGGCCAGCTTGTAGCTGACGCTGCCGCCATCGGCGCCGCCATTGGAGGTAAAGACGCCGCTGAAGTTGGCGGTGGCATCGGTGCTCAGCACTGTCTCGTCCACGGTCAGGGTCGGCGCTTTGCTGGCATCTGCGCTGATGCTCGGGGCATCGTCGTGGAATACCAGCTTGCTGCCCAGGTCGATGGAGGCGCTCTGGCTGTCGCCGTCCTTGTCGGTGATGGTCCCGGTCAGGCTGATCTTGCCGCTGGCGATGCTCAGCGTTTCATCGTCGTTGCTGCTGTCGGGATGGATGAACGCCACGCGCTGATCAAGGGTCAGCGCCCCACCATCAGGACGAACCACGAAGGCGATGGCGCCGCTGCCTTCGACCTTGCCGACCACTCCATTGCCGTCGTTGAACAGCAGAATGCGTGCGCCGCTGGCGGTTTCGCGCAGGCCGCTGTCGGTACCGTCGACGGTGGTGACCTTGTAGCTGATCGAGCCGGCCCCGTCGGCGCCGAAATCGGCGGTGAACAGGTTGGCCACCAGGGGCGCTTCGACGCGCGCGTCGCTGGCGAGGTTGGACTCGTCCACTTCCAGGCGGATATCGGCGTCGGTGCACGGCTCGATGTGCGGGCCGTCATCGAGGAAGGTCAACTTGCTGCCCAGATCCACGCTGGCCGACTCATGGTCGCCGTCACCGTCGGTAATGGTGGCGGTGAGAGCGATCTTGTCGATGCCGATGCTCAGCGGATCATTGGCATCGGTGGTCACCGGGTGCACCAGCGCACGCTGCTGATCCAGGGTGATCGCGCCGTTGTGCTGAGTCACGGTGAAGGCCACCAGGTTGGTGCCCTCCACTTTACCCACCACACCTTCGGCGGTGTTGTACAGGAAGATCCTGCCACCGGTCGCGGTGTCCTTCAGGCCGCTGTCGGTGCCATCGGTTGTGGTGATCTTGTAGGTGATGCCGCCGGCGCCGTCAGCACCGAAGTGACTGGTGAACAGCGCCGCCACGTCGCCCGCCGATGCCTGGGCATCAGTCCCCAGGTTGGTTTCATCCACCGTCAGGCGGATGTCGGCGGTGGTGCATGGTTCGATTTGCGGGCCGTCGTCGTAGAACACCATCTTGCTGCCCAGGTCGACATGGGCCGAAGCCTTGTCACCGTCGCCATCGGTGATGGTGGCGGTCAGGGTGATCTTGCCGCTGTCCAGGCGCAGCGGATCATCGGGGTTGCTGGTGTCCGGATGCTTGAGCGCCAGGCGCTGGTCGAGCATCAGCGCGCCGTTGTCCTCGCTGACCACGAAGGCGACTGCTCCACTGCCCGCCACGCGGCCTTCCACCGTGCCATTTATGTTGTACAGCAGGATGGCGTCACCCTGGGTGGTCTTCAAACCACTGTCAGTGCCATCCACAGTGCTGACCTTGTAGGTGATGCCGCCCGCGCCATCGGCGCCGAAGTGCGATTCGAACAGCAGCGAAACCAGGCTGGATTCGACACGGGCGTCGTTGGCGAGGTTGGACTCGTCTACTTCCAGGCTGATGTCGTAGATGCTCGACGGGGCGATGCTCGGGCCGTCGTCAAGGAAGGTCAGGCTGCTGCCCAGGTCGATATGGGCGCTGGCGCTGTCGCCGTCCTTGTCGGTGATGGTGGCGGTCAGAGTGACCTGGCCACTCAGGCTCAGGGCATCGTCAGGATTACTGGTATCCGGATGCGCCAAGGCGCGCAACTGCTCCAGCGTGACCTTGCCGTCGCCGTCCACATAAACGCGGAAGGCCACAGTATCGGTGCCCTGCAGGCGGCCTTCGATACCATTGGCGGTGTTGTAGAGATAGACCTTCTGCCCCGTCTCGGTATCTTTCAGCCCCGAATCGGAGTTATCGGCCCCAGCCAGTTTGTAGGTGATGGTTCCGGCGCCGTCCGCGCCGAAGTGAGCGGTGAACAGGTCGGCCACCGACGCACTGCTGGTGTCCGGCACGCCGAGGTGGGTTTCGTCCACGGTCAACTTGATGTCGGCGTCCTGGCACGGCGTGATGCTCGGGCCGTCGTCGAGGAAGTTCAGCTTGCCGCTCAGGTCGATGTGGGCCTGGGCGCTGTCGCCGTCCTTGTCGGTGATGGTGGCGGTCAGGGTGACACTGTTCGGGTCCAGGCTGACGCCGTCATTGGCATCGCCGGGGTTCGGGTGAACCACCGCCCGCACCTGGTCAAGGGTGATCGTGCCGTCCTGGCCCAAAGTGACGCGGAAGGCAACGTCGCCGTTCACGCCGCCTACCCGGCCTTCTACGCCACTGGCGGTGTTGAACAGGAATATCTGGCTACCGGTGGCGGTGTCCTTCAGGCCGCTGTCGGTATTGTCCTGGGTCTCAACCTTGTAGGTGATGCCGCCGGCGCCATCAGCCCCGAAGTGCCCGGTGAACAGGTCAGAGACGCTGACCGAGCTGGTGGCATCCACATTCAGGTGGGTTTCGTCCACCGTCAGCTTGATATCCAGATCCTTGCACGGCTCGATGCTGGGGCCATCGTCGAGGAAGGTCAGTTTGCTGCCCAGGTCGATCTGCGCGGTGGTGGAGTCTCCGTCCTTGTCGGTGATGATGGCACTGAGGGTGATCTTGCCGGCCAGGTTCAGCGCGTCGTTGGGGTCGCTGGTATCGGAGTGCACCAGCGCGCGCAGCTGCTCCAGGGTGACCTTGCCGTCCTGCCCGATGGTCACGCGGAAGGCGGTTTCGCCACTGGTTTCCAGGCGCCCTTCCACCCCGTTGGCGGTATTGAAGAGGAACACGCGCTGCCCGCTGGCGGTATCGGTCAGGCCGCTGTCGGTGTTGTTGGCGGCTTCGAGCTTATAGCTGATGGAGCCAGCGCCGTCGGCGCCAAACTGGCCGTTGAACAGTTCGGCCACCGAGCCGGTGCTGGTCGCCGGTTGGCCGAGCGTGGTTTCGTCCACGCTCAGGTGCAGGTCACTGCCTTCGATGGGCGCGATGCGCGGGCCGTCGTCGAGGAAGGTGAGTTTGCTGCCCAGGTCAAGGCTGGCGCTCTGATGGTCGCCATCGGCGTCGGTCACCGTGGCAGTCAGGCTGATCTTGCCTTCGCCCAGGCTCAGCGGGTCGTTGGCATCGGTGGCGTCCGGGTGCACGAGTGCACGCACCTGATCGAGGGTGATCTTGCCGTCCTCGCCCAGGGTCACGCGAAACGCGACCGCGCCATCGGCGCCGCCAACGCGACCCTCGACACCATTGGCGGTGTTGAACAGGAAGATCTTGTCGCCGGTGGCGGTGTCCTTCACACCGCTATCGGTGTTGTCGGTGGTGGACACCTTGTAGGTGATCGAACCGGCGCCGTCTGCGCCGAACTGTGCGTTGAACAGGTCAGCAACCGAACCGCTGCTGGTGGCGTCCTGGCTCAGGTCGGACTCATCCACCGTCAGGTGCAGCCCCTCGGTGCTGCCCACGGAAATGCTCGGGCCGTCGTCGAGGAAGGTGAGTTTGCTGCCCAGGTCAAGGCTGGCGCTCTGATGGTCGCCATCGGCGTCGGTCACCGTGGCAGTCAGGCTGATCTTGCCTTCGCCCAGGCTCAGCGGGTCGTTGGCATCGGTGGCGTCCGGGTGCACGAGTGCACGCACCTGATCGAGGGTGATCTTGCCGTCCTCGCCCAGGGTCACGCGAAACGCGACCGCGCCATCGGCGCCACCAACGCGACCCTCGACACCATTGGCGGTGTTGAACAGGAAGATCTTGTCGCCGGTGGCGGTGTCCTTCACACCGCTATCGGTGTTGTCGGTGGTGGACACCTTGTAGGTGATCGAACCGGCGCCGTCTGCGCCGAACTGCGCGTTGAAGAGGCTGCTCACCGCTACGCTGCTGGTGGCGTCAGTGCCCAGGGCGGTCTCGTCCACCGTCAGGTGCAGGCCTTCGGTGTTGCCCACGGCAATGCTCGGACCGTCATCGGTGAAACTCACGCGGCCGCCCAGATCCAGTGAGCTGCTGGAGGTCACGCTATCGCCGTCCCGGTCGGTGACTGTCAGGTTGCCCTGCAGCTGCACCAGGCCGGAATCGAGTGCGATGGTCTGGCTGGCGAAACCGCTCTCGCTGCCCGGTAGCGGATGATCGATGGCGCTGTATTGAGTCAGGGTGACGACCCCGGTGTTGCCGTTCACCGACAGCGAGAACACGGTGTTCTCGCCAGTGACGCCGGCAGCGCTTGCGGAGGTGGAAGCGACGATGGCGCCGCCCACGCTGTACAGGTAGATAACCGCGCCGCCGCTGGTCAGGCCCGAGTTGGCGCCGTTGCCGGCCACCAGACTCAGGTTGTAGCTCAGCTGCGTGGTGCCGGCGCCATCGCCGCCGTAGTTGGCAGTCACCTGGAAGGCCGAGCTGTAGTCGGCGGTGGAGGTGTCGAAGGCGGCGCCAGCGGTGTTGGCGTCATGGGTCTGCAGCAGCACGTCCACGCCATTATCGGCGGACAGGCTGGCCTGTGGCGCATCGTCGACGATGCCAACGGTCAGCGTGCCATTGGCGGACGTGCCGTTGCCGTCGGTGATGACGTAGGGAATGTCGAAGTTCAGGGTGTCTTCGGAACCCTTGACCGGGTGGTCCACCGGCTGCAGCAGGTTGACCTCGAAAGCACCGGTGTTGATATCGGTGAGGGTCACGGTGAAGACCGGCGTGCCATTGGCGCTGCCGGTAAGTACATGGCCATCGGGGCTGACGCTATAGGTGATGGCAACTCCACCGGAGGTCAGGCTGGGTAGCCCAGCGGTGCCCCAGGAGAAGCTGCCAACGCCGTCGGGACCGAAGCTGTAGCCCAGGGTGCCGGAGTGGATCGCACCCTCGCCTGCACCATCGGGAAGACCGCCGGGCAGGCCGGCCTCGAACACATTGGAACCACCGGGGCCGTTGGGGCCGACGCTCGGCACGCCATCCGGCGGGACCACGGGCGGTTCGGCCTCGGGACGTACATCCGGGGTGCCATCGAATTCACGCAGGGGCAACGGACCGGAGCCTATGGGGCCGGTCGGGAAGCCGATAGTCGGGTCGACGTGCCCGCCGACTTCAGTCAGCAGCACGAAGGAGTGCCCGCCACCGGGCTTGCCGTTGGCGGCGGCACCTGCGGCACTCGGGCCGGCGGCGGTGGCTTCGGCAGCCTGGGTCGGGTCCATGCCCGCGGCGATGGCGGCCTGCAGCGCCTTGACGTCGGTGACGTCCTGCTTGGTCGGCGTCGCCGGCTGTTGCTGGGCAACCGACTGGTCACCCTGCTCCGCCTGGTGCGCGGCCGCAAGCATCTGTGAGGTCATCGGCAAGGAGCTGTCACGCCCCAGCGTAATCTCGCCGCCCCCCGCAATCTTCAGCGCGACTGCGCCATTGGCGCCGGTGACGAGCTGCTCACCGACAAAAACCTTGTCTCCCTGTTCCAAAGGACGACGCGATCCATCGGCGGCTACCGCAAACACTTCGCCGATTACCTTGCTGACGACACCCATCAAAGTAGCCATGAGTCCTTCCTCCGCTGCACATCCCGCGGCCGGCTCCACCGACGCGCGATTGACCGAAACAGGCCATGGCACGCTTGTATCGGGATGCTGCGAAGAAAGTTGCGAAGGGGGCAAAAAGGACTGCTAGCGTTTTTGCATCAAAAAGCCAGCGACAATTTTTTGTCATGCTGGCCACGCGATTCTTGTCCTTCTGCGGTGGTCCCCGCCCTAACTGCTACAAACCGTACCTGGCTTCTTCTGCAAGCGCCTGCTCCGGCCCATACCCAGGAAACACGAGGGCTTGCACGCAGAAACAATGTGCTGCTTTTCACAGGGCTCATAAGATTTTTTCCGAATAACCCTTGTGAAAAATTCTTCTGAGGTTTTCGAAAAGTTGTTCTTAGCTCTGATGTTACAGGCGTGAAACGCTTGATAAGAGAAAAAAGCCAATAAATTGGCGATCAAAGAGCATCGAAGTACAGAACACCAGGAGCAAAGCCATGCGCAGTCGTAACGCGGCACTATGGAGCGGTGTATTTTTGGCGGTGTCGGGGACTCATGGGCAAGCCATGACGCTGACCGAAGCTATACAAAGCACGCTGCAATACCACCCGGAAATCAGCCAGAGCGTAAACAGCCGCCTCACCGCGGATGAAGAGCTCAAATTCGCCAGGGGCGGATACCTGCCAACAGTCGATCTTGTCGCGGGCTATGGCCGCGAGAACACCGACAGCCCCAGCACCCGCGCAGCGGGTAACCACAACGACGAGACCCTGACCCGCGGCGATGCGGAAATCCGTCTGCGGCAGATGCTGTTCGACGGCTTCGGCACCCCCAATGAGGTCAAGCGCAACGAGTCCAATGTCAACGCCAAGGCCTTCCGTATCCTCGGCACCTCGGAAACTGCCGCCCTGCGCACTGTCGAGGTCTACCTCGATGTGCTAAAGCGCCGCGAGATGGTGGCGCTGGCCAAGAACAACCTGCAGGCCCACGAACGCATCGGCGACCAGATCCGCCTGCGCAGCGAGCGTGGCGTCGGCAGTACCGCCGACAACGACCAGGCCATCGCCCGTCTGGCCCTGGCGCAGAACAACCTCTACACCGAGGAAGTGAACCTGGCCGATGCCGAGGCCAGCTTCTATAGCGCCACCGGCCGTATGCCGGACCAGCTCGAAGCCCCCTCCACCGTAAAGGCGGAAGTGCCGGCGGACCTGCTCGCCGCGCGCCAGGGCATGCTCAATGAAAACCCGCTGCTCAAATCAGCCCAGGCCGACGTCAACGCCGCCGAAGCACAGTACGAAGCCGCCAAGGCGCCCTTCTACCCGCGCTTCGACGCCGAGCTGGCCAAGGCGGCCAACAATAACGTCGACGGCGACGAAGGCCACTACAACAGTTGGGAAGCCCAGGTGGTGATGCGCTACAACCTGTTCAACGGGATGCGCGACAAAGCCCACCTGAACGCCACCTCGCACCAGATCAACGAGGCCCAGGACATCCGCAACAACGCGCTGCGGCTGCTCAACGAAAACCTCTCGCTGGCCTGGGACGCGATGGAGAACTCCAAGAAGCAGACCCAACCCGCCCGCGAATACGCCGACTACACCCGCAAAGTGCGCGAGGCGTACCAGCAACAGTTCACCCTCGGCCAGCGCACCCTGCTCGACCTGCTGGACAGCGAGAACGAACTGTTCACCGCCAACCGCCGCTACGTCGACGTGCGCTACACCGAGGAATACTCGATGTACCGCGTGCTCGGCAGCATGGGCGCCCTGCTGCGCTCGCAGCATGTCGTCGCGCCGCATGAGGCCGTGGCCCTGTCGGATGTGAAGAACGAGGCACGCCTGCCTGACCTGAAATAAGAAAATCGCACGCGTTCGTCACTCTGCCCCGCGCCGCCCGGTGTCGGGGCGACGGCCGTGAAGCGATACGAAGGGGCACGGAAAACCCGACGACCGGCCACAGCCGGCGAACACCTGCAAGTGTTCGCCGAGTGCCGCTGGCGCGAGTCGTCCCGGCCCGGGAGGAAGTAGCGTGACCATGATCATCCAGGAGCGCGGTACACCGGCGCCGGGCGATCCGCGCCTGAGCCATGACGATCCCCTGCTCGACGGACTGCTGATCCTCTGCCGCCTGCATGGCTGCGCAGTGAGCCGCAACAGCCTGTCCGCCGGCCTGCCGCTGCGCGACCAGCGGCTCTCCGCCGCGCTGCTGCCGCGCGCCGCCGCCCGTGCCGGCCTGCAGGGCCGCTTGCTGCGCCGCGAACTGCGCAGCATCTCCAACCTGAACTTGCCGGTCCTGCTGCTGCTCAATGACGGCCGCAGCGCCGTACTGCGCCAGTGGCGCGAAGACGGCCAGGCACTGATCCTGCCCTGCGAGACCGAAGGCGGCGAACAGGCCGTCGGCGCCGACGAGCTGGCCTCCCAGTACAGCGGCCAGGCCCTCTTCGCCCGCCCGCGTCACGAACTGGAAGCGGCGCGCAAACCGCTGGTGCCACGCGTCGAAGCCTGGTTCCGCGACACCCTGCGGCTGTCGCGCTGGCTCTATACGGACGCGCTGGTCGCCAGCCTGCTGATCAACCTGCTCGGCATGCTCGTGCCGTTGTTCGTCATGCAGACCTACGACCGCGTGGTGCCCAACCAGGCGCTGTCGACCCTCTGGGTGCTCGCCGCCGGCCTGCTGATCGGCACACTGTTCGAGCTGCTGCTGAGGGTGCTGCGTTCCAACCTGCTGGACATGGCCGGCAAGAAGACCGACGTGGTCCTCTCCGCCACCCTGTTCGAACGCATCACCGGCATGTCGCTCAAGGCCAAGCCCGAGACCGTCGGCGGCTTCGCGCAGAGCATCCATGACTTCCAGGGCCTGCGCGAATTCCTCACCGCGCTGACCCTGACCAGCCTGATCGACCTGCCCTTCTCGCTGCTGATGATCCTGGTCATCGGCCTGCTCGGCGGCTGGCTGGTGGCCGTGCCGCTGCTGGCCTTCCCCATCACCATCGTGTTCGCCCTGATCATCCAGAGCCGCTTGCGCGATACCGTGCAGAAGAGCCTGACCCTGGGCGCCGAACGCCAGGCCCTGCTGATCGAGACCCTCGGCGGCCTGGAAACCCTCAAGGCCTGCGGCGCCGAAAGCGAGCGCCAGTACCGCTGGGAGTCCACCCACGGCGCCCTGGCGCGGCTGGACAACCACGCGCGCTTCCTCAGCGCACTGGCCACCAACGGCACCCTGTTCCTCCAGCAGTTCGCCGGCCTGGCGATGATCTGCGCCGGCGTCTACAGCATCCTCGACGGCAACCTCAGCGTCGGCGCACTGGTCGCCAGCTACATGCTCAACAGCCGCGTACTCGCCCCGCTGGGGCAGATCGCCGGGCTGATCACCCGCTACCAGCAGGCGCGCCTGACCATGAAGAGCACCGACGCGCTGATGGAGCTGCCGCAAGAGCGCCTGGCCCGCCAACGGCCGCTGGAGCGCACCCAGTTGCACGGCGCGCTGGAAGTCCGCCAGCTGAGCTTCAGCTACCCGGACCAGACCACCCCGGCGCTGAACCACGTCAGCCTGCGCATGGCCCCCGGCGAGAAGATCGGCATCATCGGCAAGAGCGGCTCGGGCAAGAGCACCTTCGGCCGCCTGTTGATGGGCTTCTACCACCCGGACGAAGGGCAGATCCTGCTCGACGGTCTGGACCTGCGGCAGCTCGACGTCTCCGACCTGCGCCAGCAGATCGGCTACGTCGCCCATGACCTGCCGCTACTGGCCGGCAGCCTGCGCGACAACCTGACGCTCGGCGCGCGCTACGTCAGCGATGCACGAATGCTCGAAGTGGCCGAGCTGACCGGCGTCAGCGAACTGGCCCGGCAACACCCGGCCGGCTTCGACCGCCCGGTGGGCGAGCGCGGCCAGCTGCTCTCCGGCGGCCAGCGCCAGGCCGTGCTGATGGCCCGTGCGATGCTGCTCGATCCGCCGATCCTGCTGCTGGACGAACCTACCAGCGCCATGGACAACAGCAGCGAGGAAATCCTGCGCAAGCGCCTGCACGAGGCCTGCCGCGACAAGACCCTGCTGCTGGTCACCCACCGCACCTCGATGCTCAGCCTGGTCGACCGCCTGCTGGTGCTGGACAGCGGGCGCATCGTCGCCGACGGCCCGAAAGACGCGGTCATCGAAGCATTGCGCAAGGGCCACGTCGGCCCGGCAGCGGGGTAATGGCCATGCACTTTTCGCAATCGATCCGCGGCTACCTGGGCGGCAATGGCGCCCGCGACACCGAATTCATGCCCGAGGTCCAGGGCACCCTGCTGGAGGATTCGCCCAATGCCACCCGCATCACCCTCTGGGCGGCGCTCGGGCTACTGGTGGCAGCCATCACCTGGGCTTACTTCGCCGATATAGAAGAAGTGACCAAGGGCGAAGGCAAGGCCATCCCCTCCTCCAAAGTGCAGACCATCCAGAACCTGGAGGGTGGCATCGTCTCGGAAATCTTCGTCCGCGAGGGCCAGGTGGTAAACAAGGGCCAGCCGCTGCTGCGCCTGGACGACACCCGCTTCTCCTCCAACAAGGGTGAGACCGAGGCCGACCGCAACTCCCTCGAAGCCCGTGTCGAACGCCTGAGAGCGGAAGCCGAAGGGCGCGAACCGACGTTCACCGACGACCTGAAAAAAGCCGCACCGCAGGTGGTGGAAGACCAGATGGCGCTCTACCAGACCCGCATGCAGCGGCAGAACAGCGAGCTGAACATCCTCCAGGAACAGCTGCGGCAGAAAGGCCAGGAACTCCAGGAGTTCCGCGCCAAGACTCAGCAGTACCGCTCCAGCCTCGGGCTAGTGCAGCAGGAGATCAACATGTCCGAGCCGCTGGTGAAAGCCGGCGCGGTATCTCCGGTGGAGCTGCTGCGCCTGCGCCGCAGCGCGGTGGAAATCAGCGGCGACCTCAACGCCACCAACCTCGCCATTCCGCGAGCCGAGGCGGCGGTGAACGAGATCCAGCGCAAGGTGGAAGAATCGAAACTGGGCTTTCGCAGCGACGCGCTGAAGGAGCTCAACGACGTTCGCACCGACCTCAACAAGCTTACCGCCACCAGCCGCGCCATCGACGACAAGGTCAACCGCACCCTGGTGGTCGCGCCCCTGCGCGGCATCGTCAAGCAGCTCAAGGTCAACACCATCGGCGGGGTCGTACAGCCGGGCAATGACATGGTGGAAATCGTCCCGCTGGAGGATAACCTGCTCGTAGAAGCGCGGGTGCGCCCGCAGGACATCGCCTTCCTCCACCCCGGCCAGCCGGCCACGGTGAAGTTCACCGCCTACGACTACACCATCTACGGCGGGCTCAAGGCCAAGCTGGAAGTGATCAGCGCCGACACCATCACCGACGACAAGGGCAACAGCTTCTACATGATCCAGGTGCGCACCGACAAGAACCACCTGGGCACCGACGCCAAGCCCCTGCTGATCATCCCCGGCATGGTGGCGACGGTAGACATCATCACTGGCGAGAAGAGCGTGCTGGACTACATCTTGAAGCCAGTGCTCAAGGCGCGGTGGGAAGCTCTGCGCGAACGATAAGAAACACTGAGGGAGCGACTGCCATGCAACGGAAGCTTTGGGCGGTATGGGTGCTGAGCGCATTGACGGGCTGCGGCTCATCCGGCGGCGGAGTGTATCCCGACACGCCGGTCTGGCCCTGGAAAGACAAAGCATCGTGCAGCACCCCCTGCACCAACGAGTCAGCACTTGCGGCCTATACCGATGCCACGGCGTTCTGCCGCGGCGTCCACAATTTCTACGAGTCGATGGGTAATCGGGCAGGCACCACCAACGTCCTGCTGGCCTGGCTGGGTGCGCTCTCCGCAGGGGTCATCTCCCCCGTCGCCAATGGCTCGGCAAAAACCGCCTGGTCGGGCCTTGGTGCTGCCACCAACACGGCTCAGTCCAGCATGGAGCAGAACTTTTCCGCCGCGCTGACTGCCAACCGCCTGGGAAAAATCGCAGCTGCGATGGACACTGGCTCCCAGGCCTACAACTCGGCCACAACACCAGCCAGCCGAGCGGCGGCGGCAGTCACCATGGCTGGCAGTTGCTCCAAATCTGCGTCACAGGCGGACCAGAAGGTGCTGCAGGCACTGTCGGCCAATGCAGGATCATGACCACCCGACCTCAGTCGTTCGCCGTCCAATGCGCCCCCGGCCCCTCTTCCGCCAACCGGTCTCCCGGATTGCGCAGCGGGCAGGCTTCCATCGACAGGCAGCCACAGCCGATGCAGCCATCGAGCTGATCGCGCAGCAGCAGCAACTTCTCGATCCGTTCGTTCAGGTCCTCCCGCCAGCGCGCCGACAATCGCGCCCAGTCCGCTGCCGTCGGGTTGTGCCCGCTCGGCAGCGAGCCCAGCGCCTCGGCGATCTCGCCCAGGGGAATACCCACCCGTTGCGCGACCTTTATCACCGCCACCCGGCGCAACGTGTCCCGGGAATAGCGCCGCTGGTTGCCGGCATTGCGCGAACTGCTGATCAGGCCCTTGGCCTCATAGAAGTGCAGAGCGGAAACGGCCACGCCAGCGCGCTTGGCCAGCTCACCAACGCTCAGATCACGATGCATGGAGCAGGAGGAAGATTTCTTCATGACGGCTATTGACCTCAACTTAAGTTGAGGTTTTACCCTCGCCAGGCATTCGGTTCAAGCCAGGGAGCCCAGGAACATGACGCAACCCGACCCGATCACCGCCCATGCCTGTGTGGACAATCCGCACTTCGTCCTGCAGATCGAGATCGACGTAACGCCCCAGCAACGCCCGCACATCGCCGCGCGGCTGTGCGATTACCTGTCGCAATTGCAGGAGCTGTTCTACCTGCGCCCCGGCTACCTCGCCAGCGAGCTGCATGCCGAAGGCGAACCACAGCGCCTGGTGGGCCGCCTGCATTGGCGCCGCCAGGAAGATTGGGAAGCCGCCTGGGATTGCCGCCAGACCGCCAGCGACCTGTTCGCCGACAGCCTGCTCAAACTCGGCGCACGGAGTATTCGCTTCGGCAGCGGCGAGACGGAACACAGCGCGTAGACCTGTTGTAGGAGCGAGCTTGCTCGCGAACCGCTTGACTCCGGGGCTACCGGACATTTGTTCGCGAGCAATGAACGAACGCGCACCTCGCTCCTACGAAGAGCCACCTACGCCCTGTCAGACAGGCTCATGTGCAGCAACGGGAATGGCCGGCCTTCGCCATCGAGAGGTGAGCGCCCCGTCTGGACGAAGCCATAGTGCAGATAGAACCCCACCGCCTGAGGATTCTGTTCATTGACGTCGACACTCAGCGTCCCGCGCAATTCGCGGGTGAAATCCAGCAGTGCGCGGCCAAGGCCGCGCCCCCGGCAGTCCGGATCAATGAAGAGCATTTCCACATGGCTCTCGTTGAGCCCGATGAAACCCAGAGGCCGGTCCTCATCGTCCACCGCCACCCATACTTCGACGGCGGGCAGATAGAGGTCGCGGACCTGGGGCAGCAGCGCGTCGATGTCCGACGCCTGAAGGAAGTGGTGGGTCGCGCGCACGGCGCCCAGCCAGATATCGAGCAGCCGCGGATTGTCCGCAGCGATGCGTTGGCGAATGAGCATGAATGCATCCTGATTCAGCAGATCACAAAGGGATAGCGCGCCACGCGGGGTGACGGCCGTTGGAGCGTCGGCAGCATGAATGCCCGCTTCGCGAATCAACGCCTGGGCGGAGCACGGCAGAGGCAGCCGGTAAGAGAGGGAGATCGATCCTAACCAGACCTTCCCGAGCGGTAAAGCCTTGCGGACGGCAGCGGTGCCAGCCATCGCCGATTCGCCGCATCTAACCAACTGGCGGATAGCTTGAGTTTCGGCTGTCGGCGTGCAGCGGCCGTCTCCAGCACAGCAAGTTTCAGGGCCTGCTGCATGCGCGATGCATCACCGAACCGCGGAAGTCCTTGGCAGGACGCCGATTCGCTATTTCTTTCGTCGAGGGGGCCGCTGCTGCCAGGCATAGAAACCGCCACGTAATCCCCGCAGCAGCCGGCGCTTCGGTGCTACGAGATAGCGACCGACCAGCGCCAGCCGTCCTCCGTGCATTCCAACCGCGACTCTAGCTCCAGCCGGTCCAGGAACGCTTTGTCATGGGATACCACCAGCAGCGCCCCCCGATATTGCCGCAGCAGGTTTTCCAGCGCCTCGCGGGACGGAAGGTCGAGGTGGTTGTCTGGCTCATCCAGGAGCAGCAGCTGCGCCGGATGCTCGGCGTAGAGCTCGCAGGCCAGCGCCGCCTTCAGCCGCTCGCCGCCACTGAGCAGACCGCTGGGCAGCCCGACCCGGGCCGCCGGCAAACCCAGTTGTGCGAGCCGGGTGCGCAGCACCGAAGGGTCCGCCAGGCGATTGCGCTCCTGCAGCAGGTCCAGCACCGAGCGCTCGGGCGACAGCGCGACAAGATGCTGATCGAGATAGGCGCTGCGCACCCTCACTTCGCAGGAACCCGCAGCGGGACCGAGCACGCCCGCGATCACCTTGAGCAGGGTCGACTTGCCGCTGCCGTTGCGTCCGGTGACTGCCACGCGGCGCGGGCCGTTCAACTGCAGATCGAGTGGCGCGGCATTGCCGAACGGCAGACGCACTGCCTCCAGCAGCAACACACCACGAGATTCTGGCAACTCGCAGTCCGGCGCGTTCAGCGCCACCGGGGCGTCTTCGGATAACTGTCCGCCAGCCTCGCGCACCTCGCGTGCCAGCCGTTCCCGCCGCTCATCATGCTGCGTGACCAGGCGCGCGATGCTGGTCTGGCTACGTTCCTTCTGTCGGTCGACGAGGATCTTCGCCTGGTTGGCTTGTTTCGCCTCCTTGCGCCCCTTCGCCTGGCGGTGCTCCTGTCGCTCGCGCTGCTCCCGCATGGCTTGCTGCTGGCGATCACGCTCCAGCTTGCGCCGCTGCAACTCCCGCTCGGCATTGTCCTGCTCCTGCTGGCGTACCTCGCGATAGAAGGCGTAGCCGCCGGAGTAACTGCGGAGGCCGGCCGACGACAGTTCGACGATGCGCTGCATATCGTCCAGCAGCAGACGATCATGGCTGATCAGGATCAGGCCGCCGCGCCAGCGCCGTAGCTGATCGCGCAGGGCCTCGCGGCCGGCGCTGTCGAGGTGGTTGCTCGGTTCGTCGAGGATCAGCCAGTCTGCGTCGCTGAGCCAGGCGCCGAGCAGCGCCACTCGTGTGCATTCGCCGCCGCTGAGGCGTGACGCAGGTGTGTCCGGCTGCAGATGGGCGAGCCCGGCCTCGGCCAGTTCGGCCTCGAGGCGGGCGCGGATATCCCAATGTCCGTCGAGGCATTCGAAGTCAACGGGATCGACACCACCGGCCTCGACACGCGTCAGCGCGTCCAGCAGCGGCTGCACGCCCGCCAGCTCCGCGACGCAGCGGAACGCCCGCGGCTCGATGCGCTGCGGCAAGTAATGCACCGGCCCGGACGCCAGACAGCGGCCGGCGCTGGCGACCAACTCGCCGGCCATGATCCGCGCCAGCACGGACTTGCCCGCGCCATTTCGCCCAACCAGCGCGGTGCGGCGGTCGTCGAAGTTTTCGTTAAGGTCGCTCAGCAACGGCTCGCCGCTGGGCAATTGGAAGGAGACGCCTTGCAGCGCCAGGGTGAACAGGCTCGTCATGCGCAATACCAGAGTGATGCCGGAAGTCCCCCGGGAACGGGCCAGGGAAAGAAACGGGCCGTGAAACCACGGCGGCATCAATTGCGCATCGGACGAACACCTCGCGAAGGGGGGATGAGGGGCGCAGTATAGCGCGCACGCAGTGATCTTTTAGGAACGAGCTTGCTCGCGAACCCGCCCCACCACGCCGTCGGAGGACAATCGGTTCGCGAGCAAGCTCGCTCCTACGAAAAGCGGGTCAGCTTCGCGGCCCATGATTGCGCTGGAAAGTCTCCTCCCCCATCGCCGCGATCTGCCCTTCGATCAGCGCATCGAACGGGCGCAGCAGGTCGGCATGGGACTGCGGCGCATCCAGCGCATCGAGTGCCTGCACCACCGCCTCGATGGTCGACAGCGCACCTTCGGCAGGCGCCTTGCGCAGGCGGTAGCGCGAGGTCAGCCCTTCCGGCAGCACGACTCTCGGCAGCGCTGCGAGGTTCCGGTTGAGGTGCAGCAACTTGCGCGCCTTGCGCCAGGTGCCGTCGGGCACCACCAGCAGGCGCGGCTTATCCACAGGCTGCGCAACCAGCTCGGCCAGCGCCACGGCGGATTCGCCGGGGAACAGCAGCCAGGCGTCCCAGGCGGATAGGTCGAGGCCGCTGAAATCCTCTCCCACTATCAGCTCCGCGTTGGCCAGTCCAAGCGCCGCCAAGCGCGCGGTGTTCAGCGCATGCCCGACTTCGTTCGGATGCTGCAGCAGGAGCACGCGGGTGCGGTTGTCCAGGCGCGGGATCAGCGCGCACAGGCAGTGGTCCAGCGGGCGCTCGCAGCGCGGACAGCGAGCGCGGCTCACGACTGGCTCGGCTGGGTGCGCAGCAGGTCGCGGAAGTTCTGGATCAGCGGCTCGCGGGATCGGCCGCGACGCAGGATCAGCGAAAACGGTGCCTGGTAACCGAAGGTCGCCGGCAGCAGCGCGCGCAGGCGGCCCTGTTCTACCCAGGGGTGCGCGTAGTGCTCGGGCAGGTAGCCGATGTAGCCGCCGGAGAGAATCAGGATCAGCTGCGCCTCCATACTCTCCACGGTGCCGGCGCTGTGCTTGAAGCCGTGCCGCGCCAGTTCCGCCTGGCTCCAGTAGCCACGGCCGACCATGCGCTGCTGGGTGATCAGTTCGGCAGGAATGCGCCGGCCGTCGAACAGCGGATGGCGGTCGCTGCAGTACAGCCAGTGCTGCTCTCTATAGAGAGGCTGGTAGACCAGGCCGTTCATCCGGCTGAAGAAGGAACCGATGGCCAGGTCCAGGCGATTATCCAGCACCGCCAGTTGCAGCTCGTAGGGGCTCTGCACCTGAAGATGCAGGTGCACCGCCGGGTGCAGGCCGCTGAAGGAGCCGATCACGTCGGCCAGCGGCAGCGCCGGGTCGCTCACGGTGGAGTCCAATACGCCCAGGTTCAAGGTGCCGCGCAGTTCGCCCTTCAAGGTCGCTGCGTAGCGCTCGAAGCCTTCCAGTTCGCCGAGGATGCGCAGGGTTTCCTGATGGAACAGCTCGCCCTTGCTGGTCAGCCCGAAGCCGCCCCGGCCGCGGTGGCAGAGTACGATGCCCAGCTGATTCTCCAACTGGCTCATGTAGGTACTGATCGCCGAGGTCGACAGATTCAACTCCTGCTGGGCGGCGGCGAAACCCTGGCTGCGCACCACGCAGGCAAAAATCCGCAGCAGTTTGACGTCGGGCAGTGCGCTCGCGCTCATGAAGTCTCCGCAAAACCGCGGCCGGGCCGCTCTAGTTCAGTAGTTTCTGCACCTGAAAACAGAGGATAGAAAGCCAGCTATCTATCCAGGAACCGCAGGCCACAAGCTCGGCGGGCCGTCCGCTGCGGCAAGGTGGCGCAGTCTAGCCGCCCCGATTAGTTTAGAAAACTCTGAAGTGATTATTTGTAGCCAGCGATTTTTTCTACTACCCCGGCTGATGAGAATCCGGTCTCAGTATTCAACAAGCCTGTTTCCACGAAGACAGCGATCAGCCTGAGGCCCTTCCCATGGACAAGAAACTTCACCAGCCCCTGGGCGGCAATGAAATGCCGCGTTTCGGCGGCATCGCCACCATGATGCGCCTGCCGCATATCCAGTCCCCCGAAGAGCTCAACGAGCTGGACGCCGCCTTCGTCGGCGTGCCCCTGGACATCGGCACCTCCCTGCGCTCGGGCACCCGTTTCGGGCCGCGCGAAATCCGCGCCGAGTCGGTGATGATCCGTCCGTACAACATGGCCACCGGCGCTGCGCCGTTCGATTCGCTGAACATCGCCGACATCGGTGACGTGGCGATCAACACCTTCAACCTGATGGAAGCGGTGCGCATCATCGAGGAGGCTTACGACAAGATCCTCGACCACGGCATCCTCCCGCTGACCCTGGGCGGCGACCACACCATCACCCTGCCGATCCTGCGTGCCATCCACAAGAAGCACGGCAAGGTCGGCCTGGTGCACATCGACGCCCACGCCGATGTGAACGACCACATGTTCGGCGAGAAGATCGCCCACGGCACCACCTTCCGCCGCGCGGTGGAAGAAGGCCTGCTGGACTGCGACCGCGTGGTGCAGATCGGGCTGCGTGCGCAGGGCTACACCGCCGAAGACTTCAACTGGAGCCGCAAGCAGGGCTTCCGCGTGGTGCAGGCCGAAGAGTGCTGGCACAAGTCGCTGGAACCGCTGATGGCCGAAGTCCGCGAGAAAGTCGGCGGCGGCCCGGTGTACCTGTCCTTCGACATCGACGGCATCGACCCGGCCTGGGCGCCCGGTACCGGTACCCCGGAAATCGGCGGCCTGACCACCATCCAGGCGATCGAGATCGTCCGTGGCTGCCAAGGCCTGGACATCATTGGCTGCGACCTGGTCGAGGTCTCCCCGCCCTACGACACCACCGGCAACACCTCGTTGCTCGGCGCCAACCTGCTGTACGAAATGCTCTGCATCCTCCCGGGCGTAGAGCGCCGCTGAGCGCACGAGCACTTACATGAATAACGACGCCTGCGTAGCACAGGTGCTGGAGGCTGCCCGCGATCTCGTGGCAGCCTTCGCGCGCACCGACACCGAAGCCTACTTCGCCGCCTTCAGCGAAGACGCCAGCTTCATCTTCCACACCTGGCCGCAGCCGCTGCTGTCGCGCGCGGCTTACCGCGAGGTGTGGGAAGGCTGGTTGCGTGACGATGGCTTCGAGGTCCTTGACTGCCTTTCGAGCAACACCTTTGTGAGCCTGCAGGGCGAAGACGTGGCCGTGTTCTGCCACGACGTCGCCACGCGGCTGCGCATCCAGGGAGAGGAAAGCCTGAACCACGAACGGGAGACCATCGTCTTCCGCCGTGATCCGAAACTGGGCCGCTGGCTGGCCACACACGAGCACCTGTCACCGTCTCCGACGCCATAAAGACAGGGCTCCCCGGGAGGAAGTCATGGATAACAACAACAAAGCACACGCAATCACAACGATCGAGACATTCGGGGTCGAACAGATCCCGGACAACGAACGCAACGCCACGCCCACCGACCTGTTCCGCATGATCTTCGGTGGCGCCAACACCTTCGCCACCGCCGTGCTGGGCAGCTTCCCGGTGCTGTTCGGGCTGTCGTTCCAGGCTGGCGTCTGGGCCATCGTGCTCGGCGTGCTGGTCGGTTCGATCATCCTCGCGCCCATGGGCCTGTTCGGCCCGCTAAACGGCACCAACAACGCGGTCTCCTCGGGCGCCCACTTCGGCGTACACGGGCGGATCGTCGGCTCGTTCCTGTCGCTGCTCACCGCCGTCGCCTTCTTCTCCCTCTCCGTTTGGAGCTCGGGCGATGCGCTGATCGGTGGCGCCAAGCGCCTGTTCGATCTGCCGGAAACCGACCTGACCCTGGGTCTGGCCTATGGCCTGTTCGCCGTGCTGGTGCTGATCGTCTGCATCTACGGCTTCCGCTTCATGCTGATGGTCAACAAGATCGCCGTGTGGGCCGCCAGCCTGCTGTTCCTGCTCGGCCTGTTCGCCTTCGCCGGTCCCTTCGACGCTGGCTACGCCGGCACCGTGCAGATGGGCAGCGAAGGTTTCTGGGCCGCCTTCATCGGCGCCGCCCTGCTGGCCATGAGCAACCCGGTATCCTTCGGCGCCTTCCTCGGCGACTGGGCGCGCTACATCCCGCGCCAGACCTCGCAGAAGCGCATCATGCTGGCGGTGATCCTCGCCCAGCTGGCGACCCTGATCCCGTTCCTGTTCGGCCTGGCCACCGCCACCATCGTTGCGGTCAACGCCCCGGACTACATCGCGCAGAACAACTACGTCGGCGGCCTGCTGGCCGTGTCGCCGAGCTGGTTCTTCCTGCCCGTGTGCCTGATCGCGGTGATCGGCGGCATGTCTACCGGCACCACCTCGCTGTACGGCACCGGCCTGGACATGTCCAGCGTGTTCCCGCGCCTGCTCAACCGCGTGCAGGCCACCCTGCTGATCGGCCTGCTGTCCATCGCCTTCATCTTCATCGGTCGCTTCGCCGCGAACCTGGTGCAGAGCGTGTCCACCTTCGCCGTGCTGATCATCACCTGCACCAGTCCCTGGATGGTGATCATGATCCTCGGCCTGATCATCCGCCGCGGCTTCTACCACGCCGATGACCTGCAGGTGTTCACCCGTGGCCAGGAAGGCGGCGCCTACTGGTTCCACAACGGCTGGAACTGGCGTGGCATGGGTGCGTGGATTCCGAGTGCGGCCATGGGCCTGTGCTTCGTCAACCTGCCGGGCCAGTTCGTCGGCCCGCTGGGCAACCTGGCCGGCGGTATCGACATCAGCCTGCCGGTGACCCTCGGCATGGCCGCCCTGCTCTACATCGCCCTGCTGCGCAGCTTCCCCGAACCCGCTGGCGTCTACGGCCCCAAGGGCCCGCGCTGGGTTGCCAGCCATGACCGTCCGGTACGCAGCATCAGCGAGCCGACGGCCTGATCCAGGCTTCGCTGCCTGGCGAAGCGTTTGACCCCAAAGCCCCCATCGGACCGGTTGCCACCGGTCCGATGGCCTACCGCACGCCACGAGCGCGCGGCAACAATGACAATGCAAGTGTGAGGAACCAACCATGGCGTTAGATCTGATCGTCGTACTGATATATGCCGCCGGCATGTTATGGCTGGGCTGGTACGGCATGCGCCGCGCCAAGACCCACGAGGACTACCTCGTCGCCGGCCGCAATCTCGGCCCGTCGTTCTACATGGGCACCATGGCGGCTACCGTCCTGGGCGGCGCCTCCACCGTGGGTACCGTGCGCCTGGGCTACGTCCATGGCATCTCTGGTTTCTGGCTGTGCGCGGCACTGGGCGCCGGCATCATCGCGCTGAACCTGTTCCTCGCCAAACCGCTGCTCAAGCTGCGCATCTTCACCGTCACCCAGGTCCTGGAGCGCCGCTACAACCCAATGGCCCGCCAGGCTTCGGCGGTGATCATGTTCGCCTACGCCCTGATGATCGGCGTGGTCTCCACCCTGGCCATCGGCACCGTGATGCAGGTCCTGTTCGGCCTGCCGTTCTGGGTATCCGTGCTGCTGGGCGGCGGTGTCGTGGTGATCTACTCCACCATTGGCGGTATGTGGTCCCTGACCCTGACTGACATCGTGCAGTTCATCATCAAGACCGTCGGCCTGATGTTCATCCTGCTGCCGATCTGCCTGTACCGCGTGGGCGGCTGGGACGAACTGGTAGCGAAGCTGCCGGCGACCGCCTTCAGCTTCCACACCATCGGCTACGACACCATCATCACCTACTTCCTGATCTACTTCTTCGGCATCCTGATCGGCCAGGACATCTGGCAGCGTGTGTTTACCGCCCGCGACGAGAAGGTCACCAAGTACGCCGGCACCGCCGCGGGCGTGTACTGCGTGATCTACGGCCTGGTCGGCGCGCTGATCGGCATGTGCGCCAAGGTCCTGCTGCCTGACCTGGACAACGTCAACAACGCCTTCGCCGCCATCGTCAGCGCCGCCCTGCCGGACGGTATCCGTGGCCTGGTGATCGCTGCGGCCTTGGCCGCGATGATGTCCACCGCCAGCGCCGGCCTGCTCGCCGCCTCCACCACCATCACCGAAGACCTGCTGCCGATCTTCACCGGCCAGCGCTCCACCCGCCTGAGCCTGAACCGCCTCTGCACCCTGATCACCGGTGTCGTGGTCCTGGCCATCGCCCTGCTGGTGAACGACGTGCTCAGCGCCCTGACCCTGGCGTACAACCTGCTGGTGGGCGGCATGCTGATCCCGCTGATCGGCGCCATCTACTGGAAGCGCGCCACCACCGCCGGCGCCATCACCAGCATGGCTCTGGGCTTCATCACCGCACTGGTATTCATGCTCAAGGATGGTTTCGACGCGAACACCCCGATCTACTACAGCCTGGCCATCGGCCTGGTCAGCTTCATCGTCGTCAGCCTGCTGTCGCCGCGCCCGGCGCCGGTAGCCAACGCGGCCTGATAAGAACGTGCGCTAGGCAAGAGGGCGCGGCGAGATGATCTCCGCGCCCTTTTGCATCATGACCTCACCCACGAATAGTAAGGAACTGCCATGACCACCTGCGGCGAATTCCTCGTCAAGCAACTCGAAGCCTGGGGCGTCGATACCGTCTTCGGCATCCCCGGCGTACACACCGTCGAGCTGTACCGCGGCCTGCCCCACAGCGGCATCCGCCACATCACCCCGCGCCACGAACAGGGCGCCGGCTTCATGGCCGACGGCTACGCGCGCGTCACCGGCAAGCCGGGCACCTGCTTCATCATCACCGGCCCGGGCATGACCAACATCCTCACCGCCATGGGCCAGGCCTACGCCGACTCCATTCCCATGCTGGTGATCTCGAGCGTCAACGAGCGCTCGCGCCTCGCCCACGGCAACGGCTACCTGCACGAGCTGCCGAACCAGCGCGCCATGGTTGCCGGCGTCAGCGCCTTCAGTCATACCCTGATGAGCGTCGACGAACTGCCGGCCGTGCTGGCCCGCGCCTTCGCCGTGTTCGACAGCGAGCGCCCGCGCCCGGTGCACATCGAGCTGCCGCTGGACATCATCACCGCCCCGGCCGACCACATGCAGGTGCTGCCGCGCGTCCAACTGGCCCGCCCGGCCCCGGCCCGCTCGCCGCTGCATGAAGCCGCCGCCAAGCTGGCCAAGGCGCAGAAACCGCTGCTGCTGCTCGGTGGCGGCTGCGTCGCCGCCCAGGCAGAAGCCCGCGCCCTGGCCATCGCGCTGGACGCACCGACCGCACAGACCATCAACGCCAAGGGCCTGCTGCAGCCGGACCACCCGCTGCTGATCGGCAGCAACCAGTCGCTGATCCCGGTCCGTGAACTCGCGCTGGAAGCCGACGTGGTGCTGGCCATCGGCACCGAGCTGGGTGAGACCGACTATGACGTGGTGTTCGACGGCAACTTCAAGATCGGCGGCGAGCTGATCCGCATCGATATCGATCCGCAGCAGCTGATGCGCAACTTCGCGCCGACCATCGCCATCCAGGCCGACGCCCGCACCGCCATGCGCGCCCTGCTGGAACTGCTGCCGGCCCGCGAGGCCGACGCTACCAGCCCCGGCGCCCAGCGCGCGGCCAAGGTGCGTGCGCAACTGGCCGAGGACTTCAGCGGCTGGGCACACTACCGCACCCTGTTCGACAAGATCCTCGAAGTGCTGCCCGACGCCCGCTTCGTCGGCGACTCGACCCAGACCGTCTACAGCGGCAACCACCTGGTGGAGCTGGACGGCGGTCGTCGCTGGTTCAACGCCTCCACTGGCTACGGCACCCTGGGCTACGGCCTGCCGGCCGCCATTGGCGCCAAGCTCGGTGAGCCGGGCCGCCCGGTGATCAGCCTGATGGGCGACGGTGGCCTGCAGTTCACCATGACCGAACTGGCCAGCGCCGTGGAAGCCAAGGTGGGCATCGTCGTGCTGCTGTGGAACAACCACGGCTACGGCGAGATCAAGCGCTACATGGAACGCCGCGACATCACCCCGCTGGGCGTGGACATCTACACCCCGGACTTCCTCGCCATCGCCAGGGGCTTCGGCTGTGCCGCCGAGCGCGCCCGCGACCACGACCACCTGCAGGAGCTGCTGCGCACCGCGCCGAGCGATCGCCCGCTGATCGTGGAAGTGATGGAAGCGGCGCCGTTCGCGCCGTAATCAGCGCACCGGGAAGTCCTGCAGGAGCGAGCTTGCTCGCGAACCGCCCAACCCGGGAAGTGTTCGCGAGCAAGCTCGCTCCTACGAAGAGCTCCAGCACGCCGGGCTTGGCCCTGGCGCCAACGAATGGCACGGTGTACCGGCGTACAACTGCAAACGGTTTTACGCCCTACGCTCAGCACGACAAGGCGCGAATCCATGAAGATTGTCACCCGTGACCGCTGGTTCGAGGTCCGCCACTGCTACGACGGCGTCAGCCTGATCCACGAGCCCTACGTCCGCCCCTTCTACCGCTGCAACATGTGGCACATCCAGGGCCGCGAGCGCGACGTGCTGGTGGACAGCGGCTCCGGCCTGGTCAGCCTGCGCGAGCAACTGCCCTGGCTCACCGACCGTCCGCTGCTGGCGGTGGCCAGCCACACGCACTTCGACCACATCGCCGGCCACCACGAGTTCGACGAGCGCCTGGTGCACCCGGCCGAAGCCGACATCCTCGCCAGCCCTGACGGCGAGCGCACCCTGGCCACCGCCTTCGTCGGCGACGAGATGTTCGACGCGCACCCGGACTGCCCGCTGTGCTACGCCGAATATCGCGTCAAGGCCGCGCCGGCGACCCGCACCATCGAGGAAGGCGACGTGCTCGACCTCGGCGACCGCACCCTGCAGGTACTGCACACTCCCGGTCACTCGCCGGGCGGCATCAGCCTGTGGGAAGAGAAGACGCAGACGCTGTTCTCCGGCGACATCATCTACGACGGCCCGCTGATCGAGGATGCCTACCACTCCAACCTCGACGACTACGCCGCGAGCCTGGCGCGCCTGCGCGAGCTGCCGGTGCGTACCGTGCATGGCGGGCACTTCGACAGCTTCTCCGGGGAACGGCTGAAGGTGATGATCGACGACTGGTTCAAGGCCCACGAATAACGGGCAATCCGTGAAGAACCAAAACAAAAAACCCGCCAGCTGGCGGGTTTTCCTTTTGCGATGGGCGGGGCGCGATCAGTAGCGCCGGCGCAGCTCCATCAGGCGACGTTGCTCGTCGCTGCGGATGGGGATGGGTTGCAGACGTGGAGGCTCGATCAGGCCGAGCGTGACACCGAGTTTCCACGCAATGCTTTGCAGCCAGACTTTCATGGAATGCCTCCTTGTACGAATTCAGGTCGGGCGGCCCGTTACCACCATGGGCCGCCCTAGGAAGAATAGCCCGGCGTCCCACTCTCCGCCCGTGCCACTCACTCCTTGATACAAAGCCTATCGTCTTCCCTCGGCGCAGCGCCTGACCTGAATCAAGAGCGCGACATTTCCCCCATCAGCGGCGAAGCATCCGCCGGATCCACTGCTCGCTGCTTACCAGCGTGATGCCCGCCAGCACCAGCACGGCGCCCGCGACGAAATTCAGGGTCAGCGGCTCGCCGAGAATCAGCACGCCGAAAGCGATGCCGAACATCGGCGTCATGAAGGAAAACACCGCCAGGTTCGACGCCAGGTAGCGGCGCAGCAGCCAGAACCAGGTGAAGTAGCTGAAGAACGACACCACCAGCCCCTGGAACAGCACGCTGCCCACGCCGATGGCGGTGAAGCTGACGTCATGGGTCTTGCCCAGCGCCAGCGCGGCGAAGGGCAGCAGCAGTGCGGCGATCAGCAGCTGGTAGAACAGCGTGAGGATCGGCTTGGCCTCGGACAGCCGCGTAGTGCGAACCGCTACCGTGGTCATGCCCCAGGCGAAGCCGGCGAGCACGCCGAAGGCATCGCCCAGCAGCATGCGGCTGTCCATGCTGGCGAAGTCGAAGCCACCGCCGAAACACATCGCGATGCCACCAAAGCACACGCCGATCCCCAGCCACTGCAGCGGACGCAGGCGTTCGCTGGGCAGCAGGAAATGCAGCGCCAGCGCCGAGAAGATCGGCGCCGTGTAGATGAACACCGCCATATGCGAGGCCGACGTATAGACCAACCCCTGGGCGATGAAGAAGAACTCGGCGGCGAACAGCACGCCGGCCAGCAGCCCGCCCTTGAGCGTGCCCTGGCGCAGGAAGCCTTCCCAGCCGCCGCGCCAGCACATGATCAGGCCCACCGCCACCGCGGCCACCAGGTTGCGCCCGAAGGCCTGCATGATCGGCGCGATATCCGGCGCGGCCAGTTTCACCATCACCGCCTGGATGCCCCAGATCACGCAGAGGCCGGTCATGACCTGGATGGCGAAAGCGTCGGCGCCCTTGCGCTCGACGATATTGGTGGGCGTGTTCATGAACGCCTCCTTGCGAAGGCGTGTGCAACGTTCGGGCAGGTCATGGCAAGGCTCGGCAGTTCAACAAAAGCGGGAAGCCCAAATAGGAATCGGCGGACTTCCTCGAAGAAAGTCCGCCGATCATGCCAGCTAGCGTCCATTGGCTGCCAATGGAAAACCGCCGCTCGTACAGCTAAGCCAGCTCAGAGCGCCGCGAGCGACATTATTTCCCGGATTTCACCTGGGTCCAGGTGCGGGTACGGATGCGCTCCAGTTTCGGCGGCAGCATTTCCACCGAGAACAGCTTGGCCTGCACGTCCGCCGGCGGGTAGACGTTGGGGTTGTCGTGCAGCTCCTTGGAGATCAGCCCGTCCGCCGCCTGGTTGGGGTTGGCGTAGGCGACGTAGTCGGAGATCGGCGCGACCACTTCCGGGCGCAGCAGGTAATTGAGGAAGGCGTGGGCCTGCTCGACGTTCTTCGAGTCCTTCGGAATCGCCAGCACGTCGAACCAGGCAGCGGCGCCTTCCTTGGGAATGCGGTACTCGATGTGGATGCCGTTGCCCGCCTCCTTGGCCCGGTTGGCCGCCTGCATCGCGCCGCCGGACCACGCCAGGGCCACGCAGACGTCGCCGTTGGCGAGATCGGTGACGAACTTCGAGGAGCTGAAGTAGGTGATGTTCGGGCGCAGCTTCGCCAGCAGTTCCTCGGCCTTCTTATAGTCGTCCGGGTTGTGGCTGTTGGGCGAAAGGCCCAGGTAATGCAGGACCTGCGGGATCACCTCGGTGGGCGAGTCGAGGAAGGCCACGCCACAGGATTTCAGCTTGGCGAGGTTTTCCGGCTTGAACACCAGGTCCCAGGAGTCCACCGGCGCGTTGTCGCCGAGCACGGCCTTGACCTTGTCGACGTTGTAGGCGATGCCATTGGTGCCCCACATGTAGGGCATCACGTACTGGTTGCCCGGGTCCTTGCTCTCCAGCACCTTGAGCAGTGCGGGATTGAGATTCTTCCAGTTCGGCAACTTGCTCTTGTCCAGCGGCTGGAACACGCCTGCCTTGAGGTAGTTGGGGAGGAAGCTGTCGCTGGGCACGACCACGTCATAGCCCGAATGCCCGGAAAGCAGCTTGGCTTCCAGCACTTCGTTGCTGTCGTAGACGTCGTACTGCGGCTTGATGCCGGTCTCGCCCTGGAAGCCCTTGAGGGTGTCCGGGCCGATGTAGTCGAACCAGTTGTAGATGCGCACTTGCGGCTCAGCGATGGCAACGCTGGCCGTGACGAGGGTGGCGGCGGCGAGCAGGCCGCGCAGCGCGGTATTCTTGTTCATGTCCTTCCCCAGCTGGATGCGCTCGCGCAAAAGGTTGCGAGCAATGAAATGCAATCGGGCGGATTCTCATCCGCCCGATTCGTCTTATCAGCGCGCAGCGCCTTCGTAGCCCTGCAGCACGTTCACCGCGTTGACGCCGATGGCCTCCACCGCGTAACCGCCTTCCATGATGAACAGGGTCGGAATACCCAGTGCGGCGATGCGCTCGCCCATCTTCAGGTAGTCCGGGCTGTCCAGCTTGAACTCGGAAATCGGGTCGTCCTTATACGTATCCACGCCCAGCGATACAACCACCGCGTCCGGCGCGTAGTCGGCGATCTTCCGGCAAGCGTCGTCCAGTGCAGCGAACCAGCCATCCCAGCCGGTGCCATGGGGCAGCGGGTAGTTATGGTTGTAGCCCTCGCCGGCACCTTCGCCGTGCTCGTTGGCGTGACCGAGGAAGTACGGGTACTCCACCAGCGGGTCGCCATGGATCGAGGCAAACAGTACGTCGTTGCGGCGGTAGAAGATATCCTGGGTGCCGTTGCCGTGGTGGTAGTCCACGTCGAGGATGGCCACACGCTTGGCACCCTGGTCGAGGAAGGCCTGGCTGACGATGGCGGCGTTGTTCAGGAAGCAGTAACCGCCCATGAAGTCGCTGCCGGCGTGGTGGCCCGGCGGACGGCACAGGGCAAAGGCAGTGCTTGCGCCCTGGCGCATGTGGTCCTGGGCAGTCAGCGCGACCTGGGCCGAGCTGTACACGGCCTGCCAGGTGCCGGCGGTGATCGGCGCCTCGGTGTCGAAGCTGTAGTGTCCCACTTCGCCCATCAGCGCAGTCGGGATCGGACCGTCACGCAGCAGGCGGCGCCCCGGGAAGGTGGTGGAAACCAGGTCGCCGGTATGGCCTTCGGCCGCCCAGCGGGCCCAGGCGCCCTTGAGGAATTCGACGTAGCGGGTGTTGTGCGCGCGCAGGATCGGCTCCATGCCGAAGTCCTTGGGCTCGATGATTTCGCCCAGGTTCTGCGACTTCACGCGGGCCAGCACGGTGTCCGCGCGGCTGGGCATCTCGAAGCAGGGCTGGAGTTTGCCGTCGACCAGTTCGGACTGGCCGAAATGCAGTCGGTGATCATCGCTGTACACGGTAAGCATGGGAGTACCCTCTGAAGGATTCTTGTTGTCCGGTGACGGGAATTCTGCCCAGCGACCGCGCCGCACAGAACAGCGGAAGCGGCCAAAAGGGGATCGATGTGGCCAGAATTTCTGACCCTTAACCATCTGTATGCGTTGATTATCCACTTTCGCCCGACAAAGACCCACCGCAGCGGCGCTATGCTCAGGGAATTGTCCGGGCGCAAGGCCGGTCGAACATCATCAAGCGTTTTGACCACAGGATGGGGGAAGATGCGGGAGACCTTCGTACGCGCCTGCAGCCGTATGCTGCTGATGCTGACCTTGTCGCTGGCCGGCGTTGGCGCCGTGCTGGCGGACGAACCGACCGACGTCCAGGCCGGCGATTCCATCCAGCTGCCGGACCTGCCCGAGGATGCGGGCGTCGAGCAGCTCAGCGCCCGCCTCGAACTGATCCGCCAGCGCGTTTCGGCCGACAGCGACGATGGCCTGCTGTCGAACCTGCGGCAGTCCGCGCTGGCCGTTCAGGCCCGTGCTGAGCAGAACGCCACCGACATCGGCACGGCCCTGTCGCGCACCGAGGACCAGCTCAAGGTGCTCGGCCCGGTCACGCCCAACGAGGCCGAAAGCCTGACCCGGCAGCGCAATGACCTGACGAATGCCCAGAAGGACCTGCAGAAGCAGCTGGAACGCGCCAACCAGCTGGATCGCAACGCCCAGGATCTCGCCGCACAGATCGTCAACCTGCGCCGCAGCCAGTTCAATTCGCAGATCGCCACGCGCTACCCGCCGCCGCTGAGCCCCAGCTTCTGGTCGAACCTGATCCGCCCGACCGACGACGACCTGACACGCCTGCAATCCATGCGCGCGCAGATCGGCGACGCCTTCGCCACGGTCTGGCAGCCCGAGCACCGTCCCCCCTTCATCGCCAGCCTGCTCGTCGCCCTGCTGCTGTGGATTCCCGGCCGCCGCCTGCTGGAACAACTGCTGACCAAGGCGATGATCCGCTGGATTCCGGTCGGTCGCCTGCGCCGCAGCGCCCTGGCGGTGGCGGTCGGCCTGGCCACTATCCTCACCCTCGGTGGCGGCGCCACGGTGATCCACGAGGGCATGAACTGGCACGAGCAGCTCAGCGGCAACATGGAAAACCTGGGCGACCAGATGCTTTCGCTGGTGATCTTCTGCACCTTCACCGCCGGCCTCGGTCGTGCGCTGCTGGCCGTGCAGCGGCCATCCTGGCGACTGCCCGACCTGCCCGACCCGGTCGCCACCGCACTATCTCCGTTCCCCTGGCTGATGGCCTGGATGCTGCTGGTGCTCGGCACGCTGGACCGCATCAACAACTCCAGCGGCGCCAGCCTCGCCCTGACCGTGGCGGTCAACGGCCTCACCGCCCTGGCGACCGCCGTGCTGTACGGCATTGCGCTGTATCGCTATCGCGTCGCCCGCCGCGAGGCAGAAGGCCACGAGACCTCGCCGCTGGCCGGTATCCTGGTGTTCGCGATGCTGATCACGGTGCTGCTGATCGTGCTGGCACTGGCCACCGGCTATCTATCACTGGCGTACTTTTTTGCTGGCAAGCTGCTCTGGGCCAGCGTGGTGTGCGCCACCGGCTACCTGCTGACGAGCCTGTTCGTCGACCTCTGCGAGGTACTGCTGTCGCCCCGCCAGCCCATCGGCCAGCGGCTCGCGGAGAACCTGGGTGTCGATCCGCGCCACCAGGCACAGTTCGCCACCCTGCTGACCGGCGCCGGGCGCACCCTGCTGGTGCTGTCCACCTTGCTGATCGCCTTCTCCACCTCCGGCACCAGCCCCGGCGAACTGCTCCAGGGCCTGGTGCAGCTGGTGGAAAGCGGCCAGTCGCTGGGGCGTCTGAACATCGTTCCGCAGGACATCCTGCTGGCCCTGGGCACCCTGGCCGCCGGCCTGTTCGGCCTGCGCCTGCTCAAGCGCTGGCTGGCTGACGAGTTGCTGCCGGAAACCCGCATGGACGCCGGCATGCGCGCCTCGCTGGTGACCCTGGTGGGCTACATCGGCATGGTCATCCTGGTGCTGCTGGTGCTCTCGGCGCTGCGCATCAACCTCACCAGCCTGACCTGGGTGGTCAGCGCCCTGTCGGTGGGTATCGGTTTCGGCCTGCAGGCCATCGTGCAGAACTTCATCTCCGGCCTGATCCTGCTCACCGAGCGTCCGGTGAAGGTGGGCGACTGGGTCAGCCTGACCGGCGGCGTGGAGGGCGATATCCGGCGGATCAACGTGCGCGCCACGGAAATCCAGATGTCCGACCAGTCCACGGTGATCGTGCCGAACTCCCAGTTCATCTCGCAGAACGTGCGCAACGTGACCATGGGCAGCGCGCTGGGCGTGGTCGGAATCAACCTCACCCTGCCGCTGGACACCGACGTGCAGAAGGTCCGCGAACTGATGCTCAAGGCTTACAGCGAACACGAGAACATCGTCGAGACCCCGGCCCCTTCGGTGACCTTCAAGGACCTGAGCGCCACCGGCCTGACCCTGGCCGCCTCGGGCAACGTCAGCAGCCCGCGCGCGGTGTACTCGACCAAGAGCGACCTGCTGTTCACCCTCTTCAGCGACCTGCGCGAGGCCGGTATCAGCCTTAGCACTCCGCAGAACCTGATCCTGCAACGGCCGCAACTGGCTCGCAAGGAGCCAGCCGACGAGGCACTTGCACCGCAAGTCGGCGACGACACCGGGTCGAACCCACCGCCGTAGAATGTAGGGGTTACGCCGGCAGGGCAGCCGCCTCGCCGGCCTTCGCGCAACAGTCCCGCGCGGGAGTTTCCGTTGCGCCCGCAGCGTCCTGTGCCCGCCTTTGGCCGGCGCCCGTCGCGGCACCCGGCACTGCCGCCTGCCGCCTTCCTTCCTCGGTTGCCGCCGGGCCTCCCCGCGGCTGCGCACGGGAGATCGCGCGATGGACGAAGCCAGACTCAACGAATTCATGGGCAAGCTGGTCACCGACATGGGTGGCGCGGCGATGCTCGCCAACATCATCCTGGGCGAAGAACTGGGCCTCTACAAAGCCATGGCCGACGGCCAGTGGCTAAGCCCGGCGCAACTGGCCGAACGCAGCGGCTGCAATGCCCGCCTGCTGCGCGAATGGCTCAGCGCCCACGCAGCCTCCGGCTACATGGAGCACCAGGACGGCAACTTCCGCCTGCCCGAGGAACAGGCCATGGCGCTGGCCATCGAGGACTCGCCGGTGTACGTCGCCGGCGGCGCGTCGGTGGTCGCCGCGCTCTACCACGACAAAGACAAGCTGGTCGCCGCCATGCGAGGCGACGGCGCCCTGGCCTGGGGCGATCACCACCCGTGCATGTTCTCCGGCACCGAGAAGTTCTTCCGCCCCGGCTACCGCGCGCACCTGGTGGCCGAGTGGCTGCCGGCCCTGGACGAAGTGGTCGGCAAGCTCGAACGCGGCGCGCGGGTCGCCGATGTCGGTTGCGGCCACGGTGCCTCCACCATCGTCATGGCGCAGTCCTTCCCGGCCTCGAACTTCGTCGGCTTCGACTACCACCAGCCGTCCATCGAGGTGGCCAACCAGCGCGCCGACCAGGCCGACGTCGCCGCGCGCGCCAGCTTCCAGCGCGCCAGCGCCAAGGACTACCCGGGCAACGACTACGACCTGATCTGCTTCTTCGACTGCCTGCACGACATGGGCGACCCGGTGGGCGCCGCGCAACACGCTCGCCAGGCACTGAAGGCGGACGGCACGGTGCTGTTGGTGGAACCCTTCGCCAATGACCACCTGGACGACAACCAGAACCCGGTCGGCCGGCTGTTCTATGCCGCCTCGACCTTCATCTGCACGCCCAATTCGCTGTCCCAGGAAGTCGGGCTGGGGCTGGGTGCACAAGCCGGCGAAGCGCGGCTGCGCAAGGTATTCGAAGAGGCCGGCTTCAGCCGCTTCCGCCGCGCGGCGCAAACGCCGTTCAACCTGATCCTCGAAGCCCGCCCGTAACGCCTCCCCGATCAGCTACAGCGCCCGGAATACGGGCGCTGTACCACGGAAGCAATTCGTCATTTGGACGTCATCAATTCGTTATGTGGCCCGTTGAAACTCGCAGGCTTTCAACCCAGGGAAGCCCCCAAGATGTTCAATAAAAAGACTGCCAACAAAGCTGCATCTCTCGCTGTGCTCGTCGCCGCCCTCGCCGGCTGCGCCGCTCAGGCTCCGGTCGCCAGCAAGGAAGCCTCCCCCAACAACGACGACTGGTACCTGGTCCGCACCGACGAGACCCTCTACCTGTTCGATGACGCCACCGTTTACCGGGACTACATCGTGACCGGCAAGACCACCTACACCAAGGAAGTCGGCGAGAAGGACAAGTTCGGCCAGAACGTCGTGCTGGTCGTGCGTGCCGAAGACAAGGACAAGGACGCGAAGAAGATCGCCTCCTACCAGTTCTACAAGCAGAGCCTGCCGCCGGCGGCCGGCTTCTACGGCGAAATCCGCCAGGAAGGCGTGATCTACGTGGCCCAGCGCTACGGCGACATGATCGACATGAACGGCCTGGGCGAACCGATCTTCCGCCACACCGAAATCGCCAGCGGCCCCAATGGCGAGCGCGTGGTGTACCTGATGCAGAAGGAAGAGAAGAAGCCGGTCGGGCTGATCGCCCGCTTCCAGAAGATCTACGGCATCACTCCCGCCAAGGGCTGATGACGAAAAAGCGCGCACTCCGGGGAGGGAGTGCGCGCTTTTGGTCTTGACCGGCGCCGCAATGGCGCGGGTATCCGCTAGCTGGAGGGCTCCAGCTGCACGGTGGGAATCGTCTTCGGCACCTCGATGCCCCAGTCGCCGTACTGGTACCAGTCATCGCCGAGCATTTCGGCCGGGTGCATGGTGCGGTCCGCGCCGTTGCCGCAGGCCAGGTTGGTTGCCGGGCAATATCGGTCGCAGCCCCAGCAGATGCGCTCCGGGTGCGGCGGATTGAGGGGGAATTTCTTGGCCATGGTCAGGCCCTCGGGCTTCCTCGTGGGACTCCTGAAGGCTATGCCTGTCAGACCGACCTGAGCCTTGATCCGCGACAATTCCGCGCGCAATTCCTGCGCGGTGCTTGGTGCGCGAATATTTATGCTCGGCTCTCTATGCACGGAAGTGGCTCGGCGGCTGGCCGCTCCAGCGCTGGAAGGCGTGGCGCAGGCTGGCGGTCTCGCTGAAGCCCAGTTCCTCGGCGATGCGGTAGATCGGCATGTCGCCGTCCTGCAGCAGTTCCTTGGCGCGGGCGAAGCGCAGCTCGTCGAGCAGTTGCTGGTAGCTGGTCTGCTGTTGTTGCAGGTGGCGGCGCAGGCTGCGCGAGGAACAGTTCAGGCGCCGTGCCAGTTCCTCCAGGCCCGGCGGCTCCTGCAGGCGCTCGCCGAGGATCGCACGCACCTTGTCCAGCCAGGCACGGCGCGCCGCCAGGTCGATGTTCTGGCGGCGGCATTGTTCGAGCATCTCGCGGTGAGTCACCGCGTCGGCCAGCGGCAAGCGCATGTCCAGCCAGCTAGCGGGGAAGCCGATGGCGCTGCGCGCGCAATCGAACTCCAGCTGGCAGCCGAACAGCGTGGCATAGGCTGCGCGGCGGTCGGCCGGGCCGGCGTAGTCGAATTCGGCGCGCACCAGCGGCAGCGGCTGGCCGAGCAGGTCGGCGCAAGCCACCTTCAGCGAGCCCAGGCACAGCTCGGTGTTGAACGGGCGCATCTCCTCCTCTTCGCCGTAGCCGGTGGCGACCAGCCAGGCCATGTCGCCTTCCACTTCCAGCGCGAGGTGGAAGTACGTACCCAGCAACACCGGGTAACTCAGCCCGATGCGCAGCGCTTCGCCCAGGGTCGGCGCGGAGATCAGCGCATAACCCAGAAGGCCGTAGGCGGTGATCCGCGTGCGCACACCCAGGCGCAGGCCAAGTGCCGGTTCGCCAGCGAGGTTCTGCACATTGCCGAAGACCTGCTGCTCCTGCCAGGGGCTGACCAGCCGGCGCAGGTCGAGCAGATCGTCGCCGGTGATGCCGCTGCCCTCGAGGATGGACTCGCGGCTGTGCCCCTCGGACTCCATCAGCGCGACGGTCAGCGAGGTCATGTGCAGGGAGTTGAGCCAGGTGGAGCGGGAGAAGGTCAGAGGATTCATTCGATGCCCATCGTAGACGCTACGGCGCGCCAGCGGATGTTACCGCGGCTGGCGCAGGTCTGGGGGAGGCAAGATGCGTGCCGGCCACCTGGCGTGGCCGTATCGATCCCCACGGGCGGGGCTTGCGAGCCCGGACGGGAAATTTTCCGCCGGCTGCAGGGTTACCTTTGCGGACGCCAGGACGGTGCGGATGCACCGTCCTGGCGCTCGACCCTGTGTAGCTCAACCACGCGAGAGGAAGCGCATGCCCTCTTCCAGGCCGCTCAGGGTCAGCGGGAACATCTGCTCCTTCACCAGCTCGCGCACGAGGCCCGTGGAAGCGGTGTAGTTCCAGGTGTCCTTCGGGTACGGGTTGATCCAGATGAGCTTCTTGTACTTCTCCATGAAGCGCTGCATCCACACGTAGCCGGCTTCCTCGTTCCAGTGCTCGACGCTGCCGCCGGCCTGGGTGATCTCGTACGGAGCCATGGCGGCGTCGCCGACGAACACCACCTTGTAGTCCGGCCCATACTTGTGCAGCAGGTCGAAGGTGGAGGTACGTTCGCTCCCGCGACGCAGATTGTTCTTCCACACCGACTCGTAGATGAAGTTGTGGAAGTAGAAGTACTCCAGGTGCTTGAACTCGGTCTTGCAGGCCGAGAACAGTTCCTCGCAGACCTTCACATGGGCGTCCATGGAGCCGCCGATATCCAGCAGCAGCAACAGCTTCACGGTGTTGCGGCGCTCGGGACGCATCTGGATGTTGAGCAGCCCGGCATCCTTGGCGGTGTGGTCGATGGTGCCGTCGATGTCCAGCTCTTCCGCCGCGCCTTCGCGGGCGAACTTGCGCAGGCGGCGCAGGGCGATCTTGATGTTGCGCGTGCCCAGCTCAACCTGGTCGTCGAGGTTCTTGTACTCGCGCTGGTCCCACACCTTGGCAGCCTTGCCCTGGCGCTTGCCAGCGTCGCCGACGCGGATACCCTCGGGGTTGAAGCCGCCAGAGCCGAACGGGCTGGTGCCGCCGGTGCCGATCCACTTGTTGCCGCCAGCGTGGCGTTCCTTCTGCTCTTCCAGGCGTTTCTTGAACTCCTCGATGAGCTTGTCCAGGCCGCCGAGCGACTGGATCTGCGCGCGCTCCTCGTCGGTCAGCAGGCGCTCGAACTCCTTGCGCAGCCACTCTTCGGGGATCAGCGCCTTGAGATGGTCGTCGAGCTTTTCCAGGCCCTTGAAGTAGGCGCCGAAGGCCCGGTCGAACTTATCGAAGTGGCGCTCGTCCTTCACCATGATGGTGCGGGCGAGGTAGTAGAACTCGTCCATGTCGGCGAACACGACGCGGTGCTTGAGCGCATCGATCAGGTCGAGCAGCTCGCGCACCGACACCGGCACCTTGGCCGCGCGCATTTCGTTGAACAGGTTGAGCAGCATGGATATGCCCTCACAGAAAATCGGACAGTCCCCTCCCCCATTGGGAGAGGGTCAGGGTGAGGGGGAAACACGGCGCGGTGGCCATGCCCTCACCCCTGCCCTCTCCCAGAGGGAGAGGGGGAAAAGCCAGAACATCAGCGACTGGCGCGACGGCTCATGAACGCCAGGCGTTCCAACAGCTGCACGTCCTGCTCGTTCTTCACCAGCGCGCCAGCCAGCGGCGGGATGGCCTTGGTCGGATCGCGCTCGCGCAGCACCGCTTCGCCAATGTTGTCGGCCATCAGCAGCTTCAGCCAGTCCACCAGCTCGGAAGTGGAGGGTTTCTTCTTCAGGCCCGGCACCTTGCGCACGTCGAAGAAGATGTCCAGCGCTTCGCTGACCAGCGTGCCGCTGATCTTCGGGTAGTGCACGTCGACGATCTTCTGCAGGGTCTCGCGGTCGGGGAAGGCGATGTAGTGGAAGAAGCAGCGGCGCAGGAAGGCGTCCGGCAGTTCCTTCTCGTTGTTGGAGGTGATGATGATGATCGGGCGCTGTTTGGCCTTGATGGTCTCATTGGTCTCGTAAACGAAGAACTCCATCTTGTCGAGTTCCTGCAACAGGTCGTTGGGGAACTCGATGTCGGCCTTATCGATCTCGTCGATCAGCAGGATCACGCGCTCCTCGGCCTCGAAGGCCTCCCAGAGCTTGCCCTTCTTGATGTAGTTGCGCACGTCGTGGACCTTGTCCACGCCCAACTGCGAGTCGCGCAGGCGGCTGACCGCGTCATACTCGTAGAGGCCCTGGTGGGCCTTGGTGGTGGACTTGATGTGCCAGGTGATCAGCTTGGCACCGAAGGACTCCGCCAACTGCTCGGCGAGCATGGTCTTGCCGGTGCCCGGCTCGCCTTTCACCAGCAGCGGGCGCTGCAGGGTGATGGCGGCGTTGACCGCCAGCTTGAGGTCGTCGGTGGCGACGTAGGACTGGGTGCCTTCGAACTTCATCGGTGAATCCTCGAACGGTAGCGGCCGGGGAAGACCCGGGCGGAAATGTGCGTTTGGGAGACTGCGACTATAACGCGCATGGCGCTCGACTGTGAACGCAGGACGGGCATTCAGTCACTGAATGCCCAGTCACCCTCGGTCCAGCCACGCACGGCATCGGCGACGGCCTGCGGTTTCCAGTGGAGCCCGACTCCGGCGGCGCCGCGCCCATCCTTATGCCGGTTCTGCGTCTGGACTGGAAGGCGGGCTGGGAATAGGCTTTCTGATCACCTTCGAGCGACAAGGACTCTCATCATGAGCCGCATCTACGCAGACAACGCGCAGTCCATCGGCAATACGCCGCTGGTCCAGATCAACCGCATCGCCCCGCGCGGCGTCACCATCCTGGCCAAGATCGAAGGGCGCAACCCGGGCTACTCGGTGAAGTGCCGGATCGGCGCCAACATGATCTGGGATGCCGAGTCCGGCGGCCGCCTGAAGTCGGGCATGACCATCGTCGAGCCGACCTCCGGCAACACCGGCATCGGCCTTGCCTTCGTCGCCGCCGCCCGTGGCTACAAGCTGATCCTCACCATGCCCTCCTCCATGAGCCTGGAACGCCGCAAGGTGCTCAAGGCCCTGGGCGCCGAGATCGTCCTGACCGAACCGGCCAAGGGCATGAAGGGCGCCATTGCCAAAGCCGAGGAAATCCTCGCCAGCGACCCGGCGAAGTACTTCATGCCGGCGCAGTTCGACAACCCGGCCAACCCGGCGATCCACGAGAAGACCACCGGCCCGGAAATCTGGAACGACACCGATGGCGCGGTGGACGTACTGGTGGCCGGCGTCGGCACCGGCGGCACCATCACCGGTGTATCGCGCTACATCAAGAACACCAAGGGCAAGCCGATCCTCTCGGTGGCCGTCGAGCCGGTCACCTCGCCGGTGATCAGCCAGGCCCTGGCCGGCGAAGAGATCAAGCCCAGCCCGCACAAGATCCAGGGCATCGGCGCCGGCTTCGTGCCGAAGAACCTCGATCTGTCGCTGGTCGACCGCGTCGCCACCATCGCCGACGAAGACGCCAAGAACATGGCCCTGCGCCTGATGCAGGAAGAAGGCATCCTCTGCGGTATCTCCAGCGGTGCCGCCATGGCTGCCGCGGTCAAGCTCGCCGAAGAGCCGAACATGCAGGGCAAGACCATTGTCGTGGTGCTGCCGGACTCGGGCGAGCGCTACCTCTCCACCATGCTCTTCGACGGCCTGTTCGAGGACCAGGAACTGGTCCAGTAAGCTCTATTGCGCCCCTCTGCGGGGCGGATTCCTACCTGCCGTTCCGAATCGGTGCGGCTCGGGTCACATGCGCTGTCTGCGGACCCGCAGGCAGCCATGGCCCCTCGCCATGTTCCGGCAAAATGGTTAATTCTTGCGCAGCCCGCGACGAAGCGTCGCCCATCTTTCGCGGATGGCCCGGGCTTTCCGCACCGTTGTCAGGAACACAAGAATGAAAATTTCCGCCCCGTTGCTCTCCACCCTTGCTCTCTCCCTTTCCGTTGCCGCCGGCGCCGCCCAGGCCGACAGCGTGAAGATCTACAACTGGTCCGACTACATCGCCCCGGACACCGTGCCGACCTTCACCAAGGAAACCGGCATCCAGGCGACCTACGACGTCTACGACAGCAACGAGACCCTCGATGGCAAGCTGATGACCGGCAAATCCGGTTACGACATCGTGGTGCCGTCGAACCACTTCATGGCCAAGCAGATCCAGGCCGGCGCGCTGAAGAAGCTGGACAAGAGCCAGCTGCCGAACTGGAAGAACCTCAACCCGGTGCTGATGAAGGCACTGGAAGTGAACGATCCGGGCAACGAGCACGGCTTCCCCTACCTGTGGGGCACCACCGGCATCGGCTACAACCCGGCCAAGATCAAGGAAGTGCTGGGCGACAACGCGCCGATCGACTCCTGGGACATCTTCTTCAAGCCCGAGTACATGGAGAAGCTGGCCAAGTGCGGCGTAGCGGTGCTGGACAACGGCCCGGAGCTGCTGCCGATCACCCTGAACTACCTGGGCCTGCCGCATCACAGCCAGAAGCTGGATGACTACAAGAAGGCCGAGGAAGCGCTGCTCAAGGTGCGTCCGTACATCCGCTACTTCCACTCCTCCAAGTATGTCAGCGACCTGGCCAACGGCGAGATCTGCGTGGCCGTCGGCTTCTCCGGCGACATCCTGCAGGCCGCTACCCGCGCCAAGGAAGCCAAGAACGGCGTGGAAATCCAGTACTCCACCCCGAAAGAAGGCTCGCCGCTGTGGTTCGACATGGTCGCCATGCCCAACGACGCGCCGGATGAGAAAGCTGCTTACGCCTTCATGAACTACCTGCTGCGCCCGGAAGTGATGGCAGGCGTGAGCAACTACGTGCACTACGCCAACGGCAACCTGGCTGCCGACCCGCTGGTGGACAAGGCAATCAAGGCGGACCCGGCGATCTATCCGCCGCAGGACAAGATGGCCAAGCTGTTTGCCCTCGAATCCATGCCGATGAAGATCGACCGCGTACGTACCCGTACCTGGAACACCATCAAGACCGGCAAGTAAGCGTCACCCTTGCCTGACAACGCGCGGCCCGGCCGCGCGTTGTCGTTTCTGTCGCTTGCACCGAGCCGGATTTCGCAGACAACGCCTGTTCGCATGAGAGATGCAGGCGGCAAGCTTCCTGTAGGAGCGAGCTTGCTCGCGAACGGGGCCCGCGACGAAATCGGTTCGCGAGCAAGCTCGCTCTTACGAAAGGCACCAGCCCACGAGCATCCTGCCTGCGCAAGCAATTTTGTCGCAGGAATCGCACTTTGCCGCACGACTTGCGCAGGGCTCGCCAGCGGCGATGCGGGCCGCTATAGTCAGTCCACGCAGCCCGGTAGCTGCCCACTGAACAGGTTCGCCTTCAATGTCCCGATACCCATTGCCCGATCCGGCAATCAACGTTGCAGCCTCCCCGGCCTGCGGCGCGGGTGCGGGCGCGGCCTGCCCTCCTCCGCCTCCTGTCGTCGCTGTCGCGTCGCCTCCGCCTCCCGGTGCGGCCTATCCGCCACCCGGCGTGAGCTTCTGACGCCACACGCGTTTTCCATCGCCTGGTTTTCCGCGCTCGACTGACGCGGCTCCCGGTATGTGTCCGGCCCATTGGTGGCCGGTCGTGATCTGCCTGACGACAGGTGCATTGCATGATTTCGCTCAACCGTTCCTCCTTGGCCGCCCTGGCCAGCACCTCCCTGTTCGTGCTGCTGTGGAGCAGCGCCGCCATCATCAGCAAGTGGGGCCTGGCCCATGCTTCGCCGATGGTCTTCCTCATCGCCCGCTTCGGCACCGCGCTGGTGGCGCTGCTGATCCTCTCGCCGCTGATCGGCCTGCGCTGGCCGCGCGAGCACAAGCAGGTGCGCCACGCCGTGCTCACCGGCCTGGTGATGCTGGGCATCTACCCGATCTTCTACCTGATGGCGCTGGACCTGCACGTCACCCCCGGCGTCATCGCCACCGTTCTGGGCGTGCAGCCGATGCTGACCAGTTTCCTGCTCGAACGCCGGCATTCAGCGCCGCGACTGGGCGGCCTCGCGCTGGGGCTGATCGGGCTGGTGATGGTGGTCTACCAGAGCATAGGGCTGTCGGGCCTGACCTTCGCCGGGCTGGCCTGCTGCCTGCTGGCGCTGCTGTCGATCACCGGCGGCTCGATCCTGCAGAAGAACATCCGCGAGAACCCGCTGGGGACCCTGCCCCTGCAGTACCTGGCCGGGCTCGCGCTGTGCGCCGCCGTCGCGCCCTTCCAGCCGCTGCACGTGGAGTGGAACGCGGCGTTCATCCTCAGCGCGCTGTGGATGGGCCTGATGGTCTCGGTGCTGGCCACCGTGCTGCTGTACCGGATGATCGCGGCGGGCAACCTGGTCAATGTCACCAGCCTGTTCTACCTGGTGCCGGCGGTTACGGCACTGATGGACTACGCGGTGTTCGGGAATCGCCTGTCCGCCCTCGGCCTGCTGGGCATGGGGCTTATCGTGGTGGGGTTGATGCTGGTGTTCCGCCAGGCAGCTCCGGCAAGGGACGCCGGGGCGGTGAAGGCTGTGGATAACTGACAGTCCTGCGTGGAGCTTGCTCCCTCTCCCCAGCCCTGGCTAAGCGCCCCGCTCCGAAGGGAGAGCAAGCAGTTCGGAGTATGAGGATAGCTCGACGCTCTCCGGAGGCAGAGGACAGTCCCCTCTCCCTCCGGGAGAGGGCTAAGGTGAGGGCAACCCGTTGCGCTGAAATCAAACGATTTCAGGCTCTCACCCCGCCGCCTCTATCTTCGGCTGCGGCGCCGGACGCAGCACCAGCCATAGCGCCAGGGCAATCAGCACGCCACCCTGCAGGTGCGCCCAGGACAGCGATTCATCCAGCAGCAGCACGCCCCAGAACACGCCAAACGGCGGAATCAGGAAGGTCACCGTCATGGTCTTCAGCGGGCCGATGCTGGCCAACAGGCGGAAGTACAGGACATAGGCGAAGGACGTGCAGAGGAAGCCCAAGCCAGCCAGCGCCAGCAGGATCTTCGGCTCAGCCAGCGGCGCGAGCGGCATGTCCAGGCTGGTGCCGAAGAAGAACGGCAGCAGACACAGGGTTGCGCCCGTCTGGCTGCCCAGGGCAGAGACGGCGAAGTCCAGGCCGCCCTGGTCGTTGATCCAGCGCTTGGTGAAATAGCCGGCAAAACCGTAGCAGGTCGTCGCCACCAGGCAGGCGGCGGCGCCCCAGAGCACCTGGGAGTCGAAGGGCACGGGGCCGGCGCGGGTCAGCACCGCTACGCCGGCCAACCCCAGCAGCACGCCGAGCGCCTTGCCGCCGGTAAGCGCCTCACCGAAGAACAGCGAACCGATCAGCACGCCCATCAGCGGCGTGGTGGCGTTGAAGATCGCCGAATACCCCGCCGGCAAAAACTGCGCCGCCAGGCTGTACATCAGGACTGGGATACCGGAGGCGATCACGCCGATCAGCAGAATGCGCATGAGTTTGCCGCGAAAATCCCAGCGGGTGCGCAGGGCCAGCATGATCACGACCAGCCCGACTGCCGACAACACGACACGGAAGAACGCCGTTGGCATCACGCCAATGGTAGGCACCAGTTGGCGCATGAACAGGAAGCTGGCGCCCCAGATGGCGGCCAGCCCGAACATATTCAGCAGAGCAGCGGGATTCATCGCGAAAAGCTCCAGGGCAGGTAAGCCACCAGCCTACGCCGGTGGCAGACACCATCCATCCATAGCTGACTTTCAAAGTCCACTGTCAGAGGCGGCGCAGGCGGGCCATGCTCAGCACGTCGGCGTAAATACCGTCGCGTAGGGCGAATTCGCGCAGCGTTCCTTCCACCTCGAAACCGAACTTGCGGTACAGCGCGACGGCCGGCGCATTGTCGGTGTAGACGGTCAGCTCGACGCGACGCAGGCCCATCCAGTTGTCGGCCACTTCCATCAGTTCAGCCAGCAGTCGCGTGCCAACTCCCCGCCCCTGCCAGGCTACGGCGACACCCATGCCGATGCTGCCGCATTGGCTACGACGCACGCGGGGGAACTGTTCGAGGCTGGCACTGCCGATCACCTGGTCCTGGTGCATTGCCATCAGCGTGACGCGGCGCTCGTCATCCAGCACCAGTCGTTTGCGCCACAGCTCCGGCGCCTGGTACGGCATCTGCAGCACCTGGCGGGCGACCGCCGGATCGTTGTAGAGGGCCGCGAGACCGTTGATGTGCTGCTCGGTACAACGCTCGATGCGAAAGTCTTCCATTGTGTGCCAGCTCCTTGCCGATGGACTTTTCCAGGGCTCTTTATCCAAGAGCGCGGCCGGCCAGCATACGCGTTAATTTCACGGGAAAGCGCCACGATCCTCCAGCGAAATCGCCCTTTCCCTCACCGTTCCCCATGGCTAAGCTCGCTGCACCAGAACCCAGCAGAGGCTCTCCCATGGCTCAGCACTGGCCGGCGACCGAGATCGCCACCCTGATCCTCGAAGGCTTCGACGACTACCGCGCGAAGTTCCACCAGATCACCGCCGGAGCACCCGCGCGTTTCGAACAGGCGCAGTGGCAAGAGGCCCAGCGCGCCTCCGCCGAACGCATCGAGCTGTACGAGGAAATGGTTGCCGAGACCGTGGGCAGACTGACCCGCGCGATGGCCGGCATCGACCTGGTGGACGTGGAGCGCTGGCCCATTGCCAAGAGTGCCTACATCACCCTGATCGACCCGCGCCTGGACGATGAGTTGGCGGAAACCTGGTTCAACTCGATCTTCTGCGGCCTGTTCAGCCACGACAACATCAGCGACGGCACGATGTTCGTACACACCACCCGGCCCTCGCTGCGCGCCCATACGCGCGACCCGCACACCCGCATCTACCGCCCCGGCGGCAAGCTGCGCCAGGCGCTGGAAAGCATCTTCGACGACTACCGTTTCGCCGTGGACTACGACGACCGCGAGCGCGACCTGCAGCGTATGGACAGCCTGCTGCACGCCAACCTGCCGGACTGGGTGTGCAAGGACCCGACCCTGACCATCGAACTGATCGGCTCGGTGTTCTACCGCAACAAGGGCGCCTACCTGGTGGGCCGCCTGTTCACCCCGGAAGAGCAGTGGCCGCTGGTGTTCCCGCTGGTGCACCACGAAGGGCGCGGCATCCAGTTCGACACGGTGATCACCGATGAGGCGGAAGTCTCGATCATCTTCTCCTTCACCCGCTCCTACTTCATGGTCGACGCGCCGGTGCCGGCGGAGATGGTCGCCTTCCTCAAGCGTCTGCTGCCGGGCAAGCACATCGCCGAGCTGTACACCTCCATCGGTTTCTACAAGCAAGGCAAGAGCGAGTTCTACCGCGCACTGATCAATCACCTGGCGACCACCGACGACCGCTTCGTCATGGCCCCTGGCGTGCGCGGCATGGTCATGAGCGTGTTCACCCTGCCGGGCTTCAACACCGTGTTCAAGATCATCAAGGACAACTTCAACCCGGCCAAGACCGTGGACCACGCCACGGTGATCCAGAAGTACCAGCTGGTGAAGAACCACGACCGCGTCGGGCGCCTGGCCGACACCCAGCAGTTCGCCGACTTCCGCTTCCCGGTGCGCAAGTTCGACCCCGACTGCCTCGCCGAACTGCTGGACGTCGCACCCTCCACCGTGAAGCTGGAAGGCGACGTGGTCCTGATCCGCCACTGCTGGACCGAACGCCGCATGACCCCGCTGAACATCTATCTGGAGCACGCCACGCCGGCGCAGGTGGAGGAAGCGCTGAAGGACTACGGGCTGGCGATCAAGCAACTGGCGGCGGCGAACATCTTCCCCGGCGACATGCTGCTGAAGAACTTCGGCGTCACCCGTCATGGCCGCGTGGTGTTCTACGACTACGACGAAATCTGCTACCTCACCGAAGTGCACTTCCGGCACATCCCGCCGGCGCGCTACGAGGAAGACGAGATGTCCTCCGAGCCCTGGTACTCGGTGGGGCCGATGGATGTATTCCCCGAGGAGTTCCCGCGCTTCCTGTTCGTCGACCTGAAGCTGCGCCGGCAGTTCGCCAAGCTGCACGGCAACCTGTTCGACGCGGACTACTGGAAGGGACTGCAGGAGCAGATTCGCGCGGGGAAAGTGATCGACGTGTTCCCCTACCGCCGCCACGAATCGCCGGAGGAAGCATTGGGGCGTCAGGCCAACCTGTAGGAGCGAGCTTGCTCGCGAACAACGGCATCCCACCTGACATCGACACGTCGGGCTGATACCGGTTCGCGAGCAAGCTCGCTCCTACGAAGAGCCGTCGAGGTTCAGTTCCAGTGCCGACGCGAAGCGCGGCGGTTGTCTCCCAGGCCGACCAAAGCTGCCAGCGAAGCCATCAGCACCTCGGCGATCCACGCCAGCAGCAGCCCGCCGGCCAGCGCCCAGCCAATAGCCTCGGGCTCCAGCACCACCTGGTAGCGGTAGTTCTCGTAGGTTTCCTGCAGCAGCTCGTGGTTCGGGGCCGTGACCATGTGCAGCGCGCGCTGGTACCATGAGCCCTGCAGGGCCTGCCACTCGTTCTCGAACAGCTGGGCACGGCGCATCAGACGCTCGATGTTGTCCGCATCACGCTGGAATACCGGGTCGGCACTACCGCGGTAATGTGCCACCAGGGCACTCAGGTCACCCTTGAAGAACTGCCCCGATGTGTCCTTGAAGCCCTGCAGCGCTTGGGTAGCCTCGATGCGATGGGCGTCGACGCGTTGTGCGTAATCCTTGATGAAGCCCGGCACCTGGACGGCGACCATCAGCCCCAGTGCAAACAGCACCATGCGTACGTAGCTGCGCAACATTCTTTTCCCCTTCGTTCTTATGGATGTGCAAGGCGACGCCGGATTCTCCCGTTTGCCGCACCGGCATTCCGGGAATGCTTCACGTCCCGATCAGATGCGCCCCTGGGTGACGATCTCGCCACGCCACCAGAGCATCCATTCGCCGCCCTGCATCAGGGTCCAGTTTTCGTTGTCGGTCAGCGGCTCGGTGGCGATCACCGTCACCACATCGTTGGGTGTGGTTTCCGACTGGAAGTCCACCGTCACGTCGGCATCACGCAGGCGTGCCGGGCCGAATGGCGCGCGGCGGGTGATCCAGGCCAGCTTGGTGCTGCAGAAGGTGAACAGCCAGTCGCCATCGCTGAGCAGGCAGTTGAACACGCCCTTCTCGCGATAGGAGGCGCAGGCGGTGACCAGGGTGGGCAGCAGCACCTCCACCGGCACGGGCTCGGGGAAGGCACGGCGCACGCGGTTGAGCAGGTCGCAGAAGGCCGCTTCGCTGTCGGTGTCGCCCACCGCGCGGTACAGACCGGATTCGGGATGGAAGTCGGCGAGCTGGCCGTTGTGGGCGAAGGTCCAGTAGCGCCCGCCCATTTCGCGCACGAACGGGTGGGTGTTGGACAGGCAGACCTTGCCGACGTTGGCCTGGCGGATGTGGCCGATCACCGCCTCGCTCTTGATCGGATAGCGCTGCACCAGCCGCGCGACTTCCGAATCGACGCTGGCGGACGGGTCCTGGAACAGCCGCACACCGCGCCCTTCATAGAAGGCGATACCCCAGCCGTCGCGGTGCGGGCCGGTGCCGCCGCCGCGCTGCATCAGCCCGGTGAAGCTGAATACGATGTCCGTCGGGACGTTGGCGCTCATGCCGAGCAACTCGCACATGAATCAGTTCTCCTCCATCAGTGCCTCGCGCAGCTGATGCAGCTCGCGTTCCAGGCGATTCTGCATTCTTTTCCGCCCCAGCGGCAGGAACCGCGTGAGCGCGCGTAGCAGCAGGGCCGGCAGGTCGTTCAGCTCACGCGGGATCAGGTGCAGATGAAAATGTTCGACGTGCTGGTTGGCCGCGGGGCCGTCGTTGACCAGCAGGTTGATGCCGACCCGCCCGTAGCCGGCACGGCGCAGCACGCGCTCCATGCGCTCGGCCAGCGGGATCAGGTCCTGCTGCGCCGCTTCGGATAGTTGGTGCAGGAAGGTCGCGTGCTCGCGAGCCACCAGCAGCAGGTGCGCGGGGCGCAGCGGGTAGATGTCCAGCAGCACGATGAAATGATCGTCTTCGTAGAGGATACGGGCCGGCACGCGACCGGCCGCGATGGCACAGAACACGCAGTCCATGGGAACTCCTCGAAAGGCCGTTCAGTTCATGCTGGACGCGTGCGGGGCAGGACGCAAGGTCGGTCTACAGGCGCGGTTCGATCCGCGCGCGGTTGTCGCGGCGCTCGCTTGGGTGGGCGTCCACGCCCTCGACCAGCTCAGGCTGCATCAGCTGGCGCAGGGTCGGCTCGTCTTCCGCTTCCTTGTCCTGGCGGCGCTTCTTCAGCGAACGCTCCAGCGGCCAGCGGATCAGCACGAACAGCAGGTACAGGCCGAACGCGGCGAGCAGCACCAGGGCGAGGTCGGAGACGGCGCGCCAGGCGTTGTTGCCGACCTTGAACACCACGTCCAGCGCGGTGATGGCGATCGCCGGGGCGTACAGGTTGTTCGCCGGGTCCACCGGGGTCGGGGTGAACAGCAGGACGATGACGATCACCCGCAGGGGTTCGCGCAGCCAGCGCCACATCCAGCCGGTCATCAGAAACCAGACCAGGGTCAGGCCAAGGCCGGCGGCGATATAGGCGCCCCAGGCAAGCGTGTAATCGTGTTCGTTCATGCGCGTGCGTGCGGTGTCGACAGAGGGGTGCGTATGATAGCTGCTTTTCCCCATGGGTGCGCAGCCGGGCGTCATCCATGCCGTCCCCGAGGAATCGCCATGACCGACCGACAGCCCCCCATCGCCCGCCGCGAGGCCGCCGCCGATCCCTACGCCTGGCTGGAAAACCGCGACGCCGAGGACGTCCTCGACTACCTGAAAGCAGAAAATGCCTACCTAGAAGATCGACTTCATCCTCAGACGAAACTGCGCGAAACCCTGTTCCAGGAGATCAAGGGCCGGATCCGCGAGACCGACCTGTCGCTACCCACGCCTTGGGGGCCCTGGCTCTACTACCAGCGCACCACCGCTGGCGACGAGTACCCGCGCCACTATCGCAGCCCGCGCCCGGCCGATGGTTCGCTGACTGTCGAGGAGAGCACCGAGCAGTTGCTGCTAGACCCGAACGAGCTGGCCGGCGACGGCTTCCTGTCGGTCGGTGCCTTCAGCATCAGCCCCGATCATTCGAAGCTGGCCTACAGCCTGGATACCAGCGGGGACGAGATCTACACCCTCTACGTGAAGGAATTGGCTGACGGCAGCGTCACCACCCTGCCCTTCGACGACTGCGATGGCAGCCTCACCTGGGCCAACGACAACCGCACCCTGTTCTTCGGTGAGCTGGACGACACCCACCGCCCGCACAAGCTCTATCGCCACCGTCTGGGCGAGAGCGGCGCGCAGCTGATCTTCGAGGAGCCCGACGGGCGCTTCTTCCTCAACTGCTACCGCGCCAGCTCCGAGCGCCAACTGATTCTGCTGCTGAACAGCAAGACCACCAGCGAAGCCTGGGTGCTGGACGCCAGTAAGCCCGAGGGCGAGTTCGTCTGCCTGGCGCCGCGCGAAGAAGGCCACGAGTACTATCCGGACCACGGCCGCCTGAACGATGACTGGGCCTGGCTGATCCGCAGCAACCAGACCGGCATCAACTTCGCCCTCTACCATGCAAGCGAAGCGCAGCCGACCCGCGCGCACTGGTTCGAGCTGGTGGCGCACCGCGACGACGTGATGCTCGAAGGCCTGACCCTGAGCGCCAGCGCCCTGACCCTGAGCCTGCGCGAAGGCGGCCTGCCAATCGTCGAAGTGCACCCGCACGGCCAGCCGACGCACCGAGTCGACCTGCCGGACGCCGCCTACAACCTCTACGTGCAGGACAGCCTGGAATTCGACAGCGTGGTGATCCGCCTGCGCTACGAAGCGCTCAACCGACCGGCGCAGATTCGCCAGCTGGACCTCGCCAGCGGCGAACAGAAAGTCCTCAAGCAGACCCCGGTTGAAGGTCCGTTCGACGCCGACGCCTACGAAAGCCGCCGTCTCTGGGCCGATGCGCCTGACGGCGTGCAGGTGCCGATCAGTCTGGTCGGCCGCCGCGAGGTACTGGAAGACATCGCCCGTGGCAAGCCCGCGCCGCTCTACCTCTATGGCTACGGCGCCTACGGCGAGAGCCTCGACCCCTGGTTCTCCCACGCCCGCCTGAGCCTGTTGGAGCGCGGCTTCGTCTTCGCCATCGCCCACGTGCGTGGCGGCGGCGAGTTGGGCGAAGCCTGGTACCGCGCCGGCAAGCTGGAGCAAAAGCAGAACACCTTCAGCGACTTCATCGCCTGTGCCGAACACCTGCTCAGCCACGGCTACAGCACCCCGGCGCAGCTGGCGATCAGCGGCGGCAGCGCCGGCGGCCTGCTGATCGGTGCGGTGCTCAACCAGCGCCCGCAGCTGTTCGCCGCAGCCATCGCCGAAGTGCCCTTCGTCGACGTGCTCAACAGCATGCTCAACCCCGACCTGCCGCTGACCGTCACCGAGTACGACGAGTGGGGCAACCCGCAGGAGCCGGACGTCTACGCCCGCATCCGCGCCTACGCGCCCTATGAGAACGTCAGCGCGCAGGACTACCCCGCCCTGCTGGTGGTCGCCGGCTACAACGACAGCCGCGTGCAGTACTGGGAAGCCGCGAAGTGGGTGGCCAAGTTGCGCGTCAGCAAGACCGACGAGCACCTGCTGCTGCTCAAGACCGACCTGGGCGCCGGCCACGGCGGCATGAGCGGCCGCTACCAAGGCCTGAAGGACGTGGCGCTGGAGTACGCCTTCCTGTTCAAGGTGCTGGGCATCGAAGGCAACGCCTGATGCTCTACACCTGCCCGTGCTGCGGCTACTTCAGTTTCGGCGACCCTCCGGGGTCGTACGAAATCTGCGAAATCTGCTTCTGGGAAGACGATCACCTGCAGCTCTGCTTCCCCGACGCACGCGGCGGCGCCAATGCGGTGAGCCTGATCGAAGCGCAGGTCAACTTCGTGCAATGGGGTGCCTGCGAACGGCGCCTGCGCGCCCAGGTGCGCCCGGCGACCATCGATGAGGTAAAGGATGACCGCTGGTTCCCGCTTTGGGAAAAGCGCGTGGAGCTGGCGGACGAGGAAGCGCCGCTGGCCGGCGAAGAAGCCTGCTACTGGCTGCGCGGCTGACGCGAGGATCAGCCGGCGCGGAAGATCAGGTGCTCTTCCCAGTCGTCTTCAGGCACCGAGCCCTCGGCGAGCATGCGGCCGGACTGGGAGATACGCTCGTGGTGCACCGCGTCCCGATCACCGCAGACGAGGTGGTGCCACAGCGGCAGGTCCTTGCCCTCGGACACCAGGCGATAGCCGCAGGTCGGCGGCAGCCACTGGAACTCGTCGGCCTGCGCCGGGGTGAGCTGGATACAGTCCGGGACGCTGGCGCGGCGGTTGGCGTAGTCGGTGCAGCGGCAGGTCTTCAGGTCCAACAGCTTGCAGGCGATGCGCGTGTAGTAGACGGCACCGTCATCTTCGTCTTCCAGCTTCTGCAGGCAGCACAGGCCGCAGCCGTCACACAGCGATTCCCACTCTTCCTGATCGAGTTGGTCGAGGGTCTTGCGTTTCCAGAAGGGTTCGACTTTGGCGGCCATTTTTTGGTCAGGGGCAATTTCACGGGGCGCAAAGTCTAAGCCCGCCGCGACCGCAGGCCAAGCGCAGGCGACCATTGACCGTGCAACGCTTGCCAGAGCGGGCCGCGCTGGTTAGTTTGATCGCCCCACGGGCCCGTTCCGCTTGCCTTCTACCAGCGCCGCGAGAACCGCCAACCGCCCGATCCCACCGCGATGCCCGGCCGACCACGGCACCATCGGCAGATTCCACGCCCCTCAAGGAGCCACCATGAGCGCCAACCCTCGCGTTTCCGAGCACCCGATCGACCCGCAGTTCATCAATCGCTGGTCGCCCCGCGCCTTCAACGGCGAAGCCATTCCCGAAGCCACCCTGCTGAGCTTTATCGAGGCCGCGCGCTGGGCGCCGTCCTCCTTCAACTCGCAGCCCTGGCGCTTCCTCTTCGCCCTGCGCGACACGCCAAACTGGCAGCGTTACCTGAACCTGCTGGGCGAGTTCAATCGCGGCTGGGCGCAGCACGCCTCGGCGCTGGTGGTGGTGCTGTCCAAGACCACCTTCGCCCCGCCCGGCTCCAGCGAAGAAAAACCGGCCCTGTGGCACAGCTTCGACACCGGCTCCGCCTGGGGCTTCCTCGCCCTGCAGGCAAGCCTGGCGGGCTGGCACACCCACGGCATGGCCGGCTTCGACCGCGAACTCGCGCGCACCGAACTGAAGGTCCCGGCGGACCATGAAATCCACGCGGTGATCGCCATCGGCAAGCAGGGAGACAAGTCGATCCTCGCCGAGAGCCTTCAGGCCCGCGAAGTGCCCAATACCCGCCGCCCGCTGGCGGAGATCGTCGCCGAGGGTGACTTCTCGCTCTGATGCCGAATGTAGGAGCGAGCTTGCTCGCGAACTTGCACGGCACGGAACTATGCGGTTCGCGAGCAAGCTCGCTCCTACAGAAAAGCAAAAAGAAAAAAGCCCCGGATGGGGCCTTTTTTCATGTCCGCAGCGGTCAGTAACCGCGGGAGAAATCCACTTCTCCGCGCATGGCCTGCCCCGCCCAGAAGCGCGTTAGGTTGTCGCGGAACAGGTCGATCAGCAGGCTGGGCAACGTCGGCGCGGCGGTATGACCGGTCAGCAGCAGGCGCGGCGTATGCCAGAACGGGTGCGAAGTCGGCAGTGGCTCCTGGCGGCAGACGTCGATCACCGCGCCGGCCAGCTGATTGGCTTCCAGCGCCGCAACCAGATCCTCGTCCACAACCGAAGTGCCACGCCCGGCGTTGAGGAACAGCGCAGTAGGCTTCATCCGCTGGAACAGCGCGAGGTTGAATATATCCGCGGTTTCCGGCGTATCAGGCAGCAGGTTGATCACGTAGTCCGCGGTCTCGGCCAGACGCGGCAGGTCATCCAGCCCGCCCATGCGGCCGAAGGGCACCAACGAACGCGGGGTCTTCGCGACGCCCACCAACTCCACGCCGAAGGGCGCCAGCATGTGCGCCACGGCCTGGCCGATCTCGCCGGTGCCGACGATGAGAATCTGCCGGCCACTCAGGCTGCCCGGCGCGCGGTCGTCCCATTGCACGCCGACCTGGCTGGCCAGACGGCCGAGGAACTGGCGTTCGTGGGCAAGCATGTAGGTGAGCAGGTATTCGGTCATGACCTGGCCGAAGATGCCGACGGCGCGGGTCAGGGCGTAGTCCTTGGGCAGGTCGTCGGCCAGCAGCGGGGTGATGCCCGCCCAGCTCGACTGGATCCATACCGGGTGCACGCCCTGGCGCAGCAATTGCGCGGCCAGGGTCGGCTCAGCCAGCCACACGGGGCATTCGGCCGCCGCTTCCACAAGGGTGTCGGGATTATGGCCGGAGATCACCGTCAACCGGGGTTCGGCCGCCATCAGCAGGGCGGCGTAGAGGGCGTGTTCGCGATCGAGTACGAGCAGGCGCATGATCAGGCCTTTCGCTTCGAACGGTGGAGCATTTCCGGCTGGCGCATCTGGACTCGCTTCAAGGGAGCTTCCCTGGGGAAATCGTCGTCAGTTCTAGGGAAGTCAGGCGGCTATAGACACAGCCAGAGACCAAGCGTTCCGCTCCGTTGAACCCTTTTTACCCCTGCATAATGCGCTCAGGCCGCATATTTGCACAGTGCCAGCACTGGGCGAATACGCGGCCTGAAGGGAGTGACGATGCGGTCTCGATCAGACCGGGTCGTTCCGTCGCAGCAGTTCCTCGGGGAGGTGCTGGATGTATTCCTCCTCCGCCGGCGGCATCTGCAGGTGAAAACCTTGCTTCTCGATGTTTTCCAGCACCACGTTGATGTCTTCCCGGGCCAGCTGGCGCTCGGGGCTAAGGACCAGGTCGAAGGCATGCTGCGGCGCGCCGAAGGCGACGAGCAGCGCCTCGGGCACGCGGCTGAGGGCTTCGCGCTTGTCGACGTACAGGTACATCTCGTTCTTGCGCGGACTCTTGTAGATGGAGCAGATGCGTTTCATGTCGGTTCTTTCCGCGTTTGGAGTGGGCAGCGTATAAGGAGGGGGCCGCGTTATTCAGGGGTCTGGGCAGACAGGCTGTCCAGCAGAGCCTGCCCCATCAGCTCGCGGCGCCAGCCTTGCAGCGAATCGGGGAGGTGGTAAGGGCCGTCGGGCCAGCCGGTTTTGAGCAGGGCTTCGAGAATCTTCTTGCGCAGCATCAGCTCCGGCGCCATTTCCAGGCGCTCAGCTTCCTTCTGGCCGACTTCACGCAGCTTCTTCAGTACCGGGGTGATCTCGCGCGGCAGCGGCTCGGGCAGAGGCTGCGGCCAGACCGCTTCGGGGAGCTTCGCCGCGTGGGCGATCAGTGCGATCAGGGTGTCGCCGTCCTGGCGCACGGTGCGCGGGTGCATGTCGTCGATGCGCGCCAGGGCGACCTTGTCGGCCGGCTGGAAGCGCGCCAGTGGCCACAGGGTGTGCTCGCGCAGAATGTGGTTGCGCGGCTTGTTGCGCAACCGCGCCTGTTCCTCACGCCAGACACAGAGCTCACGCAGTACGGCCAGTTGCGGGCGATTGAGCTTCCACGCCAGCTTGACGTCGAGGTAGGCCTCCTGCGGGTCGCTGACGCGGCTCTGGTTGTTGGTCAGGTCCGTGCCGTCGGCCAGCAGCCATTGCAGCTTCTCGTCGCTCAGGCGCGGCGCGAGCTTCACGTAGACCTCGGCCAGGTGCTGCACGTCCTCGGCGGCGTAGCGCACCTGCATGTCGGTCAGCGGGCGTTGCAGCCAGTCGGAGCGGGTTTCGTCCTTGGGCAGGTCGAGTCCGAGGATTTCCAGCACCAGCTTGGAGTAGCCCATGGAATGCGGCATGCCCAGGTAGGCGGCGGCCAGCTGGGTGTCGAACAGCGGCTGAGGCAGGCTGCCGGTCAGGCGCTGGAAGACCTCCAGGTCTTCGCCGCAGGCATGGAACACCTTGACCACCAGCGGCGACTCCAACACGGCAGCGAACGGCGACCAGTCGCGGATCAGCAGCGGGTCGATCAGCCACACACCACGGCCGTCGCCCACCTGCACCAGGCCGGCGGCCGGGTAGAAGGTATCGACACGCATGAACTCGGTATCGAGCGCGAGGTACGGCAATTCTTTCCAGTCCTGGCACTTGCGCTCCAGGGCGGCATCGTCGCGAATCCACTGTATGTCGAGGACGGTCACGAACATCTCCTTCGTTTCGGTGCGCGCAGTATATAGAGATGCAGGATGTGCGAGCATTCCGCTCGGCTATCGGTCTGTGACAACTGCATGGCAATCTCTACGCTTTGCCCCGCCCACAACAACAAGAAGGCAGCTTGCGCATGAAAAAGCTTCTCGGACTGGTCGTCCTGCTGGCCGCAGCCGTTGCGGTCTACCTGGCGCTCACGCCCAGCCCCATCGATCCGCTGGCCTGGACGCCGCCCAAGGCGCCACCGATGACCGGCGTGATGGAACCCAACGACACGCTGATGAAAGCCGAACTGCTCGCCCAGGGCCAGATCGTCGGCCCCGAAGACACCGCCGTGGACAGCCAGGGCCGGGTTTTCGCCGGGCTGGATGACGGGCGCATCGTGCGCATCGGTGCCGACGGTAAGGCGGAAACCTTCGTCGAGACCGGCGGCCGCCCGCTGGGCCTGGCGTTCGACAAGAGCGGCAACCTGATCGTCGCCGACGCCTGGAAGGGCCTGCTGGCGGTCGATCCACAGGGCAAGATCCGCGTGCTGACCGATTCGGCCGACGGCGTTCCCTTCGCCTTCACCGATGACCTGGACATTGCCAGCGATGGCCGCATCTACTTCAGCGACGCATCCAGCCGCTTCCACCAGCCTGACTACATCCTCGACCTGCTCGAAGCGCGCCCCCACGGCCGCCTGCTGCGCTACGACCCGGCCACCGGCAAGACCGAAACCCTGCTCAAGGACCTGTACTTCGCCAACGGCGTGGCGCTGTCACAGAACGAGGACTTCGTGCTGGTCAACGAAACCTACCGCTACCGCATCACCCGTTACTGGCTCAAGGGCGAGAAGGCTGGTCAGCACGAGGTCTTCATCGAAAACCTGCCGGGCCTGCCGGACAACCTCGCCAGCGACCGCAGCGGCACCTTCTGGGTCGCCCTGCCCTCGCCGCGAAAGGCCGATGCCGACATGATCCAGCAGTTGCCCTGGCTGAAGCGCCAGCTCACCAAGCTGCCGCGCGCCGTGCTGCCCAAGCCAGTGCCCTACGGCTTGGTGATCCAGTTGAACGAGAAAGGCGAGATCGTCCGCAGCCTGCATGACACCAGCGGCCAGCACCTGCGCATGGTGACTTCGGCCAAACCGGTGAATGGCGTGCTCTACCTGGGCAGCCTGGAGAACGACCGCATCGGCCGGCTGCCGATCCACTGAAGGACGCCGGTTCCCAGGACGCTTCAGGCCGGCGCCTGCTCCTTCAGGGCAGGCGCCGATGCGGGCGCTGCGGCAGGTTCCAGCAACTCCAGCATGCGCTCGCGCGCCTCGGCCATCAGCGCATCGACGCCACGTTCGGTGAACTGGGTGGAGTCGATCGGCGCGCCGACATGCACTTCCACCGGCATACCGAGGTTCAGCTTCAGCCCGCCAGCCGGCAGCAATTGCTGGATGCCGCGAATGGCCACCGGAACGATGATCGCGTCGGTCTGCTGGGCCAGGCGGAAACACCCCTTCTTGAACGGCTGCAGCTTGCCATCCTTGGAGCGCGTGCCCTCGGGCGCAGCCCAGAGCACGATGCCGCTTTCCATCATCTCCCGCGCCTTCGCCAGGTCGGCCATGGCCTGGTGACGGTTGTGCCGGTCGATGGACGGGAACTCCGCCGCGCGCATAGCCGCGCCCCAAACCGGCACGGCGAACAGCTCGCGCTTGGCCAACATGCGGATCGAACCGGGCATGGTCACGAAGATCGCCGGGATGTCGTAGAAGCTGGAATGGGTACAGAGGATCATGTAGCGACGACCATCGCCGAAGTCCGGCACCTCGCCGTGGCGACTCAGGCGCGCACCGGTCAGGCGCAGTAGGCTGCCGGACCAGTCGCGGGTGAAACCGTCGACCTTGGCGCGGCGCAGCCGGCCGATGGCGCCCAACGCCAGGACCCGGACGCTGTAGCCCAGGGTGATCAGAACGGTCGCCAAACCCACCAGGGCGACGCGCAGCGGGCCCGCCTTGCGCGGTGCCGATTGCTGGTCGTGCATGTTCGCCAACTCCCACCAACTTTTCATCGTACAAGCCTTATGATGCGCCTCAGCCCCGTCACGACACAGGAACGCGCCCATGACCCAAGCCCGCCTGCTCACGCCCGAGCAACTGGCCGCCCGCCTCGATGACCCGAATCTCGTCCTGCTCGACTGCCGTTTCGCTCTCGAAGACCCGGCCTACGGTGCCCGCAGCTACCAGGAAAACCACATCCCCGGCGCGCACTTCGCCGACCTCAACCGGGACCTTTCCTCCCCGGTGATTCCGGGTGTCACAGGCCGCCATCCGCTGCCCGATCCGCTGCATCTGCAGGAACATCTGCGCGCCTGGGGCCTGAACGACGACAGCGAAGTGGTGCTGTATGACGACGGCCCCGGCGCCTTCGCTGCCCGTGCCTGGTGGCTGCTGCTGTGGCTGGGCAAGAGCGAGGGCGTGTACCTGCTCGATGGCGGCCTGACCGCTTGGCGCAATGCCGGCCTGCGCCTGACCACTGCCGAAACGCCGCTGCGTCCGGGCGACTTCAAAGGCGAGCCGGACAACAACCTGCTGATCAGCGCAAGTGAACTGGCCGCGAAACTCGGCTCTGCCGAACTGCCACTGATCGATGCCCGCGGCCTGCCGCGCTTCCGTGGCGAGATCGAACCCATCGACCCGGTCGCCGGACACATTCCCGGTGCCCAGTGCGCAGCCTTTACCGACAACCTCGGCAACGACGGCCGCTTCCTGCGCCCGGAGCACCTGCACCAGCGCTTCGCCGGGCTGCTGCGCGGACGTTCGGCTGAAGATCTGGTGGCCTACTGCGGCTCCGGCGTCACCGCCTGCCATAACCTGTTTGCCCTGAGCCTGGCGGGCTACCCGCTGGGTCGCCTGTACGCCGGCTCCTGGAGCGAATGGATCACCGATGCCCGCCGCCCGGTGGCCAAGGGCGACTGATCACCCCGCTCTGGCGGAAAAAACGGAAGGCGCTTCACACCAACGCCTTCCGTTCCTATGGATAGGTGTCAGGGCATCGGTCAGACTCGTGCCCATTCTTCAAAGGAGTGATCCCATGCCTTCGCGCATCCGCCAAACCCTGCTCGCCAGCCTGCTGTTCGGCCTGTGCAGCGCCACCCCGCTCTACGCCGCCGCACTGGAAGCAACGCCCTGCGACATCCAGGACCAGTGGTCCGACCTCTACGGCGAAGACCTGGTGAAAGCCGCCAAGGCCGGCCACGCCAGCGCCCAGTACAGCCTCGGCTTGGAATACGACTCCGGCAGTGACGAATACGACCAGGACTACGAGAAAGCCGCCTACTGGTACGAGAAGGCCGCCAAGCAGGGCCACGCCTGCGCCCAGTACAACCTCGGCAATGCCTACGATAATGGCGATGGCGTCGAACAGGACTCGGCCAAGGCGGTGTACTGGTACCAGAAAGCCGTCGACCAGGGCGACAAGGATGCCCAGTACAACCTCGCGATCATGTACGAGAACGGCACCGGCGTGACCCGCAGCTACAAGAAGGCCTTTGCTCTCTATCTGCTGTCCGCCGAACAGGGCGATGTGGATGCCGAGTACGAGGTAGGCGAAAGCTACGCCAAGGGTCGCGGCGTGGCGAAGAATCCCGCACAGGCCCGCGCCTGGTACCAGAAGGCAGCGGACCAGGGCCACGAAGAGGCCGAGGAAAAGCTCTCTGCGATGCCGGAGTTACCGCCGAGCATCTAATCGCCAGAAGGAATATGAACGAAAACTGCGCCGACGAAACAGTTTAAAAACAGGCCTTTACATCATCTTCATCGCACTACACTTCAATTCGAGCGGCTAAGTCCGCTTCCGGCGGGGCCGAGGATAATCATCAGAAGCTGCCAAGACGCCCAGCCCCGCCGGTCATTGATGACGAGGATGTCATGGGTATCGCCGCGAATGATCTTTGCCAGTATGTGATTCGCCCCACCCTGCACTATCTGGGGCGTCACAGTGTCGCGGCCGAATCGCTGCTGCTGGGGGCAGCGGCCTGTCAGTCGGCGCTGGGGAGCGCCCTCGATGACAGCCATGGCCACGGGCTGTATCGCATTGGTGATCAACAGCACCAGACGGTCTGGGATGGATTCCTGGCGCTGGACCCCGAGCTGGCCAGCCGCGTGCGAGGGCTGGCCAGCCAGCATGCCTTCCTCGACGCACCGCATCTCGAACTCACAGTCAACCTGCGCTACAGCACCGCCATCGCCTGGATGCTCGTGGAGGCGGAGCACCTGCCCCTGCCGCTCACAGGCGACCCCATGGAACTGGCCCGCGTCTGGCGCCAGGTATTCCACCCTCACGGCCGGCTTCACGACTTCGTCGACGCTTGGCACAGCTACGTCGGAAATTTCAGTCGAGTCGCGTAGGACTTTTTAACGTGACCAGTCGGTCAGAAATTATTTACATACAGCGACGAACGGCCATCATTCAGATGGAACGCTTGTTTGAGCCCGAAAGCCCAAGGTAGAGCGCCTGCCCACCACTACCCAAGACCCGGGAATCTTGGTAGCTTGCGCGCCGATAAACACAGGAGTTGCTCTTACAATGAAAACAACATGGCTCAAGACTACCCTCGCACTGACCATCAGCGCTGCCTCCGCTCAGGTGCTTGCCAACGGCATCGCCATCAACGAGCAGAGCGCCAGCGGCGCCGGTACCGCCTACGCGGGCCGCGCTTCCTCGGCATTGGACGCCAGCACCATCTACGGCAACCCTGCCGGCATTTCCAAGCTCAAGCGAACTGAAGTCAGCGGCGGTCTGGCCGTGGTGTCCGCCAAGGACGACATCAGCGACGCCCACAGCACTGCCTCGGGCTCCAACAAGGGCGACTCCGTCCCGATTGCTGCCGTTCCCTTCGGTTACTTCTCCACTCCGCTGGACGACAAGGTCAGCGTCGGCCTGGGCGTGTACGTGCCCTACGGCATCATCAACGACTACGAAAGTGGCTTCCAGGGCCGTTCCCACGGTTCCTACAGCAAAGTCCAGGTGATCACTGTCCAGCCGACCATCAGCTACAAGTTCAACGACGTGGTGGCTGTCGGCTTCGGCCCGACCATCAACCGCATCGACGGCAAGCTGGAAAACTACCTGAACACCGGCGCGCTGAACGGCGCTCTGGGCGGCAACGGTGACGACACCAAGATCAGCATCAAGGGCGACGACACCGCTGCCGGCTTCAACGTCGGCGTCCTGGTGACCCCGACCGAGAGCACCTCCATCGGCGCCACCTACCACTCCAAAGTCAAGTACAAGCTCGACGGCCATACCACCGTGTCCAACTCGCCGGCAGGCCTGTTCGACTCGCGCATGGACGCCAGTCTGGACATCACCCTGCCCGAGTCCCTGGACCTGTCGATCACCCAGAAGCTGGATGACCGCTGGACCGTCTACGGCGGCACCACCTGGACGCGCTGGAGCCGTTTGAAGTCCATCGAGGTGCAGAACACCGGCGCCCCGCTGGCCGCTTTCGACACCATCGGCGAAGACCTGAGCTGGCATGACACTTGGTCCGCTGCGATTGGTACCTCCTACCAGTTCAACGACCAATGGGTCCTGCGTACCGGCTTCGCCTACGATCCATCGCCGACCACCAATGAGCACCGCAACGTGCGCATCCCAGTGGGCGACCGCAAGATCTTCACCCTGGGCGCCGGCTACTCGCCTAACGCCGACATGACCTTCGACGTGGCCTACGCCTACCTGTGGGAATCCACCGCCGGCGTGAACCAGCCCGACGGCCAGGAACTGGCAGGCCTGCAACTGCAGCCGGCCTACAGCGCCAAGTACGACAACAGCGCCCACGGCCTGACCGCGCAGATGACCTATCGCTTCTGATAGCGTCTGCGCCATGAAAAAGCCGGGCAGATGCCCGGCTTTTTCTTGCCCGTTATTTTGCGAGAGGGCCGCTCAGGCAGCCTCGTCAGGCGTCGCGTGCTCGCGGCAGATCAATTCGCCTTCGTGCGCTGCCAGTCTTTCGCCCGTCAGCCCGCAGAGCGCACCGTCATCCAGCTTCTGATGGAAGCGACAGGTGCGGCACAGGCCGAACCCCGGCACGTTCTCCTGGCGTTGCACGGTCGCTAGCAGTTCTCGCAGTAGCTCGACCAGCAAGGCGCTGCGCTCCCCCAGCGCCTCTTCGGCGCGACGCAAGAATACCGGCGGCACCAGCGTATCGATCAGCCCCCGCCCCTCCTGTGTCAGTTCCAGGTGCACGCTGCGGCGATCCAGGGCGTCCGGGCGCTTCTCGATCAACCCTTTGGCCTCCAAAGCCTTGAGCGATTGGGACACCGTGCCCTTGGTCAGCCCGAGGAAATCCGTTACCCCCAGCGGCGTATTCGAATAACGGTTGCAACGCGCCAGGTAGTTCAGCGCGCTCAGCTGGATCGGCTGCAACTCCGCCATCAGCGGCTGCTCGCGCGCCCAGGCGCGCATCAGGCTAGCGATGCGTTCGAGGTAGTCGAACAGGGTCGTATCGGTCATGGGCTGATCCCTCCGATAGATAGTATCGATCAAAAACCAGTTTGACAGAAGGTCATTTTCAGCCGCAGACTGAAACAGTATCGATTCGATACTTAATTAATCAGGAGAAGGACCATGAGCAAAGCCGTTTACTACCATGCTGGCTGCCCCGTTTGCGTCGAAGCCGAGCGCTCCCTGCTGCCCTTACTGAACCGCGAAATCGAAGTGGTGCACCTGGGCGAGCAGTCGCCACGCGTGGCCGAAGCCGAGGCGGCCGGGGTCAAATCCGTACCGGCACTGGTGGTCGATGGGCAGGTGCTGCACCTGAACTTCGGCGCCGCCCTGGTGGACCTGAAATAGGCCGGGCGGCATGAGCGACTACCAGCCATTGCACTGCGATCTCCATGACTTTCTGGAGATCGCCTGCCTCTATCGCTACTGGCTGCGTCTGGAACTGCGTGACGGCCTGGTGTTCGACGCCCAGGCCTTCACAACGCATACGCGAAGGAACGCGGGCGGAGTGCTGGAAGAGTTTCTCGAAGTGCGCGTGGACGATGCCAGCCGGGAACTCCGGCTGGACCGTCTGCACGCCATTACGCCCTTGTCGACGCAGGCGCTGTTCGGAAGGGTGGAGCTGGATGCCGCCGGCTGAGCGACTGCACCGACCTCACCACATGAGGTCGTCGGGCACCACGTAATCCTTGTACGGATCGTCTTCGTCCGGCTCGCCGCTGGGCTCGCTGAGGACGATGATGCGGCGCTCGTCGCGCTCCTGGATACGTAGCGCGGCATCGCGCGGCACGATCTCGTAGCGACCGTCATAGCTGACGATGGCCAGGCTTCCGCGGCTGAGCTTGTCGCGGAGCATGTCGTTGACCGCAATACGCTTGACCTTCTTGTTGTCGACGAAGTTGTAGTAATCGTCCGACTCCAGTTTCGGCAGGCGCGTGCCTTCGATCAATTGCTTGATCTGCGCGGCCTTGGCCTTCTTTTCGGCCTTCTCCTGCTGCTGGCGGTTCAGCTCGGCGTCGCGGGCCTGCTTCTCGGCCTGGGCCTGCAGGGCCGCCTGACGCTGGCTGTCGTCCTTGGCCACCTGGTTCTTGTGTTCCAGGCGCTGTTGCTTCTGCTTCTGCTTGCCGGCCTGTTTGGCCTGCTTCTCGTTGACCAGCCCAGCTTTCAGCAACTGGTCACGCAATGACATGCTCATGAATCGAGGCTCTCCAACAGCCCATATTGATGCAGGACAACTCCCAGACCAACGCATAGGTGCGGCGGGATCGTCCTCAGGGGGTATAATCCTCGGGCCTGTGCCAGCGCAGCGCAAGTGCCTGGCTCGAAATCACTCATCTGGAGCGGACTCGCAACCTCCATGCTGAAGCTCATCGTTCTCGCGGTACTGGCCATCTTCCTCATTGCCATTCTCTACGTGCATCTGCGCGGCAAGGTGCGCTTGCCCTTCCTGCGCCAGATCGTGAACCACTCCGCCTGGTTCGCCCCCTACAACTCGCTGATGTACCTGAACTCCAGCGTGCCGTCCAAGCCCTACCTGGACCGTGAGCGCTTCCCTGAGCTCGACAAGCTGCGCGACAACTGGCAGATGATCCGCGAGGAAGCCGAGCAGCTGTTCGACGAGGGTTACATCCGCGATGCCCTGAACAACAACGAGGCCGGCTTCGGTTCCTTCTTCAAGAAGGGCTGGACGCGCTTCTACCTGACTTGGTACGACGGCCCCTTGCCCTCGGCGCAGCAGTTGTGCCCGAAGACTGTGGAACTGGTGAGCAGCATCCCCAACGTCAAGGGCGCAATGTTCACCCGCCTGCCGCCGCGCAGTCACCTGAACAAGCACCGCGACCCCTATGGCGGTTCGCTGCGCTATCACCTGGGCCTGGCCACGCCGAACTCCGACGAATGCCGCATCTTCGTCGATGGCCAGCCTTACGCCTGGCGCGACGGCCAGGACGTGATGTTCGACGAGACCTTCGTCCACTGGGTGAAGAACGAGACGGACGAGTCGCGCCTGATCCTCTTCTGCGATATCGAGCGCCCGCTCAAGTCGCCGCTGCTGACCCGCATCAACCGTCGCGTCAGCGCCTTCCTTGGGCGCGCCACGGCGCCACAGAACGTCGAGGGAGAGCGCGTCGGCGGGATCAACCAGGCCTACTCGGTGCTGATCCGCTTCGGCAACGCCGTGGGCAGCAATGTGAAAGTGTTCAAGCGAGCCTATCCCAAAGCCTACCGCATCGGCCGGCCGGTGCTGGCGGTGGTGCTGCTGGTGCTGATCCTGCGCTGGTTGTTCGGCTGAGACCCGGGTATCGGTAGGAGCGAGCTTGCTCGCGAACAGATTTTCCGGCAGCGCCGGCGTCAAGCGGTTCGCGAGCAAGGACTAGGCGTCCCCCTCGTTCCTACAAAATCCAATAAAAAAGCCCCGCGATTGCGGGGCTTTTTTATTGGAGCGAGAACTTATCCACAGCTGAGCGGGCTCTTCTCGTCGCGCTTGGCGGCGCCCCACAGTTCGTCCATCTCTTCCAGGTTGCTGTCTTCCAGGGTGCGACCCTGGTCGCGCAGGGCCGTTTCGATGTAGCGGAAGCGGCGCTCGAACTTGGCGTTGGCGGCACGCAGGGCGGTTTCCGGGTCAACCTTGAGCTTCCGCGCCAGATTGACCACCACGAACAGCAGGTCGCCAACCTCCTCCGCCTGGGCCTCGGTGTCGCCACCGGCCATGGCCTCGAGTACTTCGTCCAGTTCCTCGCGCACCTTGTCCACTACCGGCAGGGCGTCGGCCCAGTCGAAACCGACCTGGGAGGCACGCTTCTGCAGTTTGGCGGCGCGGCTCAGCGCCGGCAGGGCGTTGGGTACATCATCCAATAGGGACAGTTGCACCGGCTCGGCGGCCTTGGCGGCGCGCTCCTCGGCCTTGAGCTCTTCCCAACGCTGCTTGACCGCCGCTTCCGCCAGCTTCGCCGGGTCTGACTCGCCGTACAGGTCGCCGTCGGGGAACACATGGGGATGGCGGCGAATCAGCTTGGTGGTGATGCCATCCACCACCGCATCGAACTCAAAGCGCCCCTCCTCCCTCGCCAGCTGCGCGTAGTAGACGACCTGGAAAAGCAGGTCACCCAGTTCCTCGCGCAGGTGGTCGAAGTCGCCGCGCTCGATGGCATCGGCGACTTCGTAGGCTTCCTCGAGGGTATACGGCACGATGGTCGCGTAGCTCTGCTTGAGATCCCAGGGGCAGCCGTGCTGCGGGTCGCGCAGCCGGGCCATCAGGTACAGCAGGTCGTCGAGCTTATGCATCCTTGGCACCCGCGCCGCGGTCGCGCCGCGCCTCGATGATGTTGGGCAACTGGGAAATGCGCGCCAGCAGGCGGCCCAGCGAGTCGAGACCGGGGATCTCGATGGTCAGGCGCATGATCGCGGTGTTGTCTTCCTTGTCCGAGCGGGTGTTCACCGCCAGCACGTTGATGCGTTCGTTGAGCAGCATCTGCGAGACGTCGCGCAGCAGGCCGGAACGGTCGTAAGCACGGATGACGATATCCACCGGATAGGTGCTGACCGGCACCGGCCCCCAGCTGACCTGGATGATCCGCTCAGGCTCGCGCCCGGCCAGTTGCAGCGCGGTGGCGCAGTCCTGGCGGTGGATAGTGACGCCGCGGCCGAGGGTGATGTAGCCGACGATCGCATCGCCCGGCAGCGGCTGGCAGCAGCCAGCCATCTGCGTGAGCAGGTTGCCGACGCCCTGGATCTGGATGTCGCCGCGCTTGCCGTGGCCGATCTTGCTCGGCTTGCGCGGGATGAGTTCGAGCTGCTCGGTGCCGCGCTCGGGCTCGACCAGCTGCTGCGCGTAGTTGACCACATGGGCCAGGCGCAGGTCGCCGGCGCCCAGGGCAGCAAAGAGGTCTTCGCCGGTCTTGTAGTTGGCCTTCTCGGCGAGCTTCTCGAAGTCCACCGGCGGCAGCGCCAGGCGGCCCAGCTCGCGTTCGAGCATGGCCTTGCCGGCGGCGACGTTCTGGTCGCGCGCCTGCAGCTTGAACCAGTGGACGATCTTCGCCCGCGCCCGCGACGTGGTGACGTAGCCCAGGTTCTGGTTCAGCCAGTCGCGGCTCGGCCCGCTCTGCTTGCCGGTGATGATCTCCACCTGCTCGCCGGTCTGCAGGCTGTAGTTGAGCGGCACGATGCGCCCGTTGATCTTGGCGCCACGGCAGTTGTGCCCCACCTCGGTATGCACGCGGTAGGCGAAGTCCAGCGGCGTGGAGCCCTTGGGCAGGTCGATGGCGTGGCCGTCGGGGGTAAAGACGTAGACGCGGTCGGGCTCGATATCCACCCGCAGCTGTTCGGCCAGGCCGCCGATATCGCCCAGTTCCTCGTGCCACTCCAGCACCTGGCGCAGCCAGGAAATCTTCTCTTCGTAGTGGTTGGAGCTGGCCTTGACGTCGGTGCCCTTGTAGCGCCAGTGCGCGCAGACGCCCAGCTCGGCTTCCTCGTGCATGGAGTGGGTGCGGATCTGCACTTCCAGCACCTTGCCCTCGGGGCCGATCACCGCGGTGTGAAGCGAGCGGTAGCCGTTTTCCTTGGGATTGGCGATGTAGTCGTCGAATTCCTTGGGGATGTGCCGCCACAGCGTGTGCACGATGCCCAGCGCGGTGTAGCAGTCACGCATTTCCGGCACCAGCACGCGCACGGCGCGCACGTCGTAGATCTGGCTGAAGTCCAGGCCCTTGCGCTGCATCTTCCGCCAGATGGAATAGATGTGCTTGGCCCGGCCGGAGAGGTCCGCCTTGATGCCGGTGGCGGCCAGGGCATCCTTGAGCTGCTGCATCACGGTGGCGATGTACTGCTCGCGGTCCAGCCGGCGCTCGTGCAGCAGCTTGGCGATCTGCTTGTACTGGTCGGGCTCGAGGTAGCGGAAGGACAGGTCCTCCAGCTCCCACTTGATGTGACCGATGCCCAGACGGTGGGCAAGCGGGGCGTAGATATCGAAGACTTCGCGGGCGACGCGCATGCGCTTTTCTTCGTCGGCGTTCTTCACCGCGCGAATGGCGCAGGTTCGCTCGGCCAGCTTGATCAGCGCGACGCGAACATCATCGACCATGGCCACCAGCATCTTGCGCAGGTTCTCGATCTGCGCCTGGGTGCCGAGCACCAGGGACTGCCGCGGGCTGAGGCTGGTACTGATCGCCGCCATGCGCAGCACGCCCTCGATCAGCTTGGCGACGACGGGGCCGAAACGCTGCGCCACGTCCTCAAGCTTGACCTTGCCCTCGCGCACGCCGCGGTAGACCACCGCGGCGACCAGCGATTCCTGGTCAAGCTTCAGGTCCGCCAGGATTTCGGCGATCTCGAGCCCCGTCTGGAAGCTGGAGGTGCCGTCCGCCCAGGAGTTGTCCGTCGTGCTGACCGCCTTGTGCTCCACCTCGCGGGCGAATTCACAAGCTTCCAGCAGGACCTTGCGATCCAGTCCCGGGACCAGGGTCTGGACATGGTCCAGCCAGGCCTCGAGATTGATGCTGCCGTCAGTGTTGACCGGCTGGTGCGCTCTCACCTGTACCATCGTGTCTACCCTTCCCCACGGTGCGCCACAACACACCGCTCACTGCGCCGGCCTTTCTTGCTTGAGCCGGTCGGATTGCGCAGGCCGTCCTAGCCTGCCTCGAACAAAGCCATGGCCTCGACATGGGCCGTCTGCGGGAACATGTCGAGAATGCCGGCGCGCTTCAGACGATAGCCCTGTCGGGCCAACTCGCCAGCGTCACGCGCCAGGGTCGCCGGGTTGCAGGACACATAGAGTACCCGCTCCGCGCCCAGTGAACGCATCTGCCGCGCCGGCTCAAAGGCTCCGTCACGCGGAGGGTCGAGCAGCACGGCGGTGAAATCCTCCGCCGCCCAGGGGGCGTCGGCAAGCGGTTTCATCAGGTCTGCCTGATGGAACCGGGTATTGGCCAGGCCGTTGGCCCGGGCGTTGGCAGCGGCGCGCTCGACCATGGCCTGCACACCTTCCACGCCCACCACCTCGCGCACCTGGCGCGCCAGCGGCAGGGCGAAGTTGCCCAAGCCACAGAACAGGTCCAACACGCGCTCGTCGCTGCCCGGCTTCAGCCAGTCCAGCGCCTGCGCGACCATCGCCTCGTTCACCGGCTCGTTCACCTGAACGAAGTCGCCGGGGCGGTAGGCCAGGGTCAGGTTCCAGGCTTCGAGCCGGAAGCCGAGCTCGCGGTTCCCGCTGTTTTCTGCAGCATCGGAGCAAAGCGTCGGTTCGCCGTCACCCTGCAACCACAGCTGCACATCCCGTGCCGAACAGAATTCCAGCAGTCGCGCACGGTCGCTATCGGACAAAGGTTCGATATGCCGCAGCAGCAGCGCGCTGGAAGAGCCGTGGAACAGCTCGACATGGCCAAGGCACTGCGGCTTGGCGAAGCCACGCAGCAGCTCCGGCAGCTCGCGCGCGAGAACCTGCAGCTCGGGCACCAGTACCAGGCAGTCGTCGAAGGCGACGATGGCCTGGCTGGCGGCGGCGCGGAAGCCGACCTCCAGGCGCTTGGCCTTCACGTCCCAGCGCACGGCGAGGCGGGCGCGGCGGCGGTAGCCGAATTCCGGCCCGACCAGCGGCGCCGCCCACTCCTGCGGGACCAGGCCGGAGAAGCGCTCCAGCTGCTCCGCCAGGGTGCGCTGCTTGAGCGCCAGCTGATCGGCGTGGGACAGGTGCTGCAGGCTGCAGCCGCCACAGGTGCCGGCCACCGGGCAAGGCTCGGTGCGGCGGTTGGCGGCGGCGGTGAAGATACGTTCGCTACGGGCGTCGACGATCTGCGCGCGGGCGGACAGCACGCGGGCTTCCACCGACTCGCCCGGCAGGGCGTTGTCGACGAACCAGGTGCGCCCGTCGATGTGGGCGATGCCGCGGCCGTCGTGGGCCAGGCGCTCGATGTTCAGGCGCTGTTTCTTGCCCACCGGTACCGCAGGGCTGCGCGCTCCGCCACTGGGCTGGAAGCGCAGACCGGATCTCTGCTTGGCCATGTCAGTTGGAGTCGAACACGCCCGAGGACAGGTAACGGTCGCCACGGTCGCAGATGATTGCCACCAGGGTCGCGTTTTCCAGCTCGCGCGACAGGCGCAGCATGGCCGCCACCGCACCACCGGAGGATACGCCGCAGAAAATGCCCTCTTCGCGGGCCAGGCGGCGCATCACGTCCTCGGCTTCGTTCTGCTGCATATCGACTACGCGGTCGACGCGAGTGGCATCGAAGATCTTCGGCAGGTATTCCTGCGGCCAGCGGCGGATGCCGGGGATCGCCGAGCCTTCCATTGGCTGCAGGCCGACGATCTGCACGTTGGGGTTCTGCTCCTTGAGGTAGCGCGACACGCCCATGATGGTGCCGGTGGTGCCCATGGAGCTGACGAAATGGGTGATCTCGCCGCCGGTCTGCTGCCAGATTTCCGGGCCGGTAGAGTGATAGTGGGCGATCGGGTTGTCGCCGTTGGCGAACTGGTCGAGCACCTTGCCCTGGCCTTCGCGCGCCATCTGGTCGGCGAGGTCGCGAGCGCCTTCCATGCCCTGCTCCTTGGTCACCAGGATCAGCTCGGCGCCATAGGCGGTCATGGCGGCCTTGCGCTCGGCGGTGGAGTTGTCGGGCATGATCAGGATCATGCGGTAGCCCTTGATCGCCGCCGCCATCGCCAGGGCGATGCCGGTGTTGCCGGAGGTGGCTTCGATCAGCGTGTCGCCGGGCTTGATGTCGCCGCGCAGTTCAGCACGGGTGATCATCGACAGCGCCGGGCGATCCTTCACCGAACCCGCGGGGTTGTTACCCTCGAGTTTCACCAGCAGGGTGTTGGAAGTTTCCCCGGCCAGGCGCTGCAGGCGCACCAGCGGGGTATGGCCGACGCAATCGGCGATAGTCGGGTACTGCACGGTCATGGAAGCACTCGGATCTGGAACAGGGCGCCCTATGATACCGGCAAAAACCGCCCCGCCATACGAAACTTCCTAACAAGCCATGTGCAGGGGCCCACCTCCCGCTCAGGCCACCGCCGCGGCGGGCAGGCGCAGGTGCACGCGCAGACCCGCCTCGGCGCAGTCCGCCCAGAGTTCGCCGCCCTGCATGCGCAGCGAGCTGCGGGCAATGCTCAGGCCCAGGCCGAAGCCTTCGCCGGTACGCGCGTCGGAGAGCCGGGTGAAAGGCAGGAAGATGCGCTCCAGGTCACTTTCAGCCACGCCGGGACCATCGTCTTCCAGCCACAGATGCCAGCCGCCGGACTCGCGCCGGCCGCTCAGGCGGATGCGACCGTTTTCCGGCGAATGACGGATAGCATTGCGCAGCAGGTTTTCCAACGCCTGGGCCAGGCCGTTGAGATGGCCGCGCACGCGGCAGTCCGCCGGCACCTGATAAAGGAAGCGCTCGGTACTCCAGCCCGCCTCGAAGCGTGCGTCGTCCACCAGCAGGTCCCATAGCGAGCGCAGGTCGATCTCTTCCAGTTCCACGCGCGGGCGTTCGGTGTCCAGCCAGGCAAGCTCCAGGGTATCGGCGACCAGGCGCTGCATCACCTCCACTTCCCGCTCGACCCGCTGGCGCAGCGCGGCTTCGCTGATCGGGCTGTCGCCCGCTACCCGCAGGCGGCTGAGCGGCGTACGAAGTTCGTGGGACAGGTCGCGCAGCAACTGGCGCTGCAGGCCGACGTGGCCGCGCAGGCGCTCGGCCATGTGGTCCAGCGCGCGCCCCAGTTCGCCGAGTTCGTCGCGGCGGGCGATCAGCTCCGGTCCGGCGACCGAGCCGAGGTTATCCGCCTGCAAGGCGTTAGCGTGCTCGCGCAGACGGCCGAGCGGGCGCACCAGTCGGCGATAGATCAGCCCGCAGAGCATCAGCGCAAGGATCGCCGGCACCAGCGCGTGGCTGATGGACTGGCGCAGGAAGCTCAGACCGCCCGGCAGGTAGCGCTGCGGCAACTGGACGACCAGCCGGCCACCGCCCGGTTCGTCCGGGAAGGGAATACCAATGTACGGCAGGTTCACCGAGCGCGAGCTTACCGGCCAGTCAAGCCCGCGCTGGAATGTCAGGTGCGCCACGTCCTCTATCGACAGCGGCTGCGTGCCCAGCGACTGCAGGCGCGCATCTACCACAACCATCCACACCGGCTCGCGCTGCTTCATCTGCGCCAGCCAGGCATCGACGCCTGCCGCCCCGCCGGTGCGCCAGGCTTGCTGGGCCTCGTCGGCATAGCCTGTGAGCACCTGCTGCGCCGCCTCAGAGAGGAAGTAGCTGTCGCGCTCCATCTGCTTGCCCCAGTTCCAGGACAGCCAGATCACCGACAGGCACAGCGCCACGAGGGCGATGGCAAGCTTCCAGAACAGCGAGTGACGGCCGGGCATGTCAATCCTCGGCCTCGGCGAACACATAGCCCTTGCCCCAGACCGTGTGCAACTGGTGGCGGACGTAGCCGATGGCCTGCAACTTGCGGCGCAGGTGGCTGACGTGCATGTCCAGGCTGCGGTCGTGGGCGGTGAAGGCGCGATGCAGCACGTGCTGATAAAGGAAGGGTTTGCTCAGGGTCTCACCCTGGCTGCTGAGGAAGGTTTCCAGCAGACGGTACTCGGTGCCGGTCAGGCCGGCCCATTGGCCGTCGAGTCCCACGTCGTCCTGCTGCGGGTCCATCTGCAAACCAGTCGGCGTAGGCGTGCTGCTCAGCGACTGGCTGCCGCGCTCCAGCGCCACCCGGCGCAGCACGGCGTCCACGCGCACGCTGAGTTCGGCAAGACTGAAAGGCTTGGGCAGGTAGTCGTCGGCGCCCTGGGAGAAGCCGGCAATGCGGTCCTGCTCGGCGCCCAGGGCGGACATCAGGATCACCGGCACCGCGCGCTCGCGGCGCAGGGTGCGAAGGATATCCAGGCCACCGGTGCCGGGCAGCATGATGTCCATCAGTATCAGGTCGTAGTCGCCGCCGCGGGCCTGGGCCAGGCCTTCGTCGCCGTCCTGGCACCAGGTGACCGCGAAGCCGCGTTCGCTCAAGTGGGAAGACAGGTGGGCCCCCAGAGTCGGGTCGTCCTCAATGGTCAGCAGACGCAGGCCGGGCGAAGCGAAGTTGTTCATATCAAATAAGAGTGATTAGCAATTGCGCGAAGTATTCACGATTCCGCTCATTCCCGGCAAGGCAAAGGGCTTCCGACGCAGGTCTGAACCGCTACACTGCCGGGGATAAACGCATTGGAGGACGCGCGTGTTCAAGGATCTCGGCATCAAGGGACGGGTACTGCTGCTCACCCTGCTGCCCACCAGCCTGCTGGCGCTGGTGCTGGGCGGTTATTTCACCTGGGTGCAGCTGTCGGACATGCACGCCCAGTTGATCGAGCGCGGGCAACTGATCGCCGAGCAACTGGCGCCGCTGTCGGCCCCGGCCATGGCCAACCACAACAACGAGCTGCTCGAGCGCATTGCCAACGAAGCGCTGGACCAGCCCGACGTGCGCGCCGTGACCTTTCTGGGACCGGATCGGGAAAAACTCGTCCACGCCGGCCCCAGCATCCTCACTCCCATGCCCTCGGGCGACGGCTCGCACCTGAGCATGGCGAGCAACCTGGACACCACCCACTTCCTCCTGCCGGTACTGGGTAAACACCGCAGCCTGTCCGGCGACCCGGACGACGACGCCGAAAAGCTGCTGGGCTGGGTCGAGCTGGAGCTTTCGCACCACGGCACCCTGCTGCGCGGCTACCGCAGCCTGTTCACCAGCCTGCTGCTGATCGGCGCGGGCCTGGCTGTTACCGCCCTCCTCGCCCTGCGCATGAGCCGCGCGATCAACGCGCCCCTGGGGCAGATCGCCCAGGGCGTCGCCCAGCTCAAGGAAGGCCGCCTGGAAACCCGCTTGCCCGCGCTGGGCAGCCACGAACTGGACGAACTCGCAGGCGGCATCAACCGCATGGCCGAGGCGTTGCAGAGCGCCCAGGAAGAGATGCAGCACAACATCGACCAGGCCACCGAGGACGTGCGGCAGAACCTGGAAACCATCGAGATCCAGAACATCGAGCTGGACCTCGCCCGTAAAGAGGCCCTGGAGGCGAGCCGGATCAAGTCCGAGTTCCTCGCCAACATGAGCCACGAGATCCGCACCCCGCTCAACGGCATCCTCGGCTTCACCAACCTGCTGCAGAAGAGCGAGATGACCAGCCGCCAGCAGGATTACCTCTCTACCATCCACAAGTCCGCCGAAAGCCTGCTGGGGATCATCAACGAGATCCTCGACTTCTCGAAGATCGAGGCCGGCAAGCTGGTACTGGAGAACATCCCGTTCAACCTGCGCGAACTGATCCAGGACACCCTGACCATCCTCGCCCCTGCCGCCCACGAGAAGCACCTGGAGCTGGTCAGTTTGATCTACCGCGACACCCCGCTGCAGCTGGTGGGCGACCCGCAGCGCCTGAAGCAGGTGCTGACCAACCTGGTGAGCAACGCCATCAAGTTCACCCACGACGGCAGCATCGCCGTGCGCGCCATGCTCGAAGACGAGAGCGACGACCGCGCGCAACTGCGCATCAGCGTGCAGGACACCGGCGTGGGCCTGACCGACGCCGACCTGCGCGCGCTGTTCCAGGCCTTCAGCCAGGCCGACAACTCGCTGTCGCGCCAGGCCGGCGGTACCGGCCTCGGGCTGGTCATTTCCAAGCGACTGATCGAGCAGATGGGCGGCGAGATCGGCGTGGAAAGCAGCGCCGGCGATGGCTCTGAGTTCTGGATCAGCCTCAACCTGCCCAAGGCCCGCGACGACGGCGACGACCTGCCGCACGCGCTGGCGGGCGGCCTGCGCGTGGCACTGTACGAACCCCACGAACTGACCCGCACCGCGCTGCACCACCAACTGGAAGACTGCGGCCTGGAAGTCACCGAATTCCCTGATCTCGTCACGCTGGAGAAGACCCTGCTGGAGGGGCCGTCGGACAAGGCACCGATCACCCTGGCGCTGCTCGGCGTGACCGCCGCCGACCATCCGCCCGAGGCGCTGCGCCAGTCCATCCGCGAGCTGGAACAGCACGGCTGCAAGAGCCTGGTGCTCTGCCCGACCATCGAACAGGCGCACTACAACGACGTGCTGCCCGATGCCCAGGTACAGAGCAAACCTGCCTGCACGCGCAAGCTGCAGCAGGCATTGAATGAATTGCTGCACCTGCGGCCGGCGCGCAAGGACAAGAACGTTAACGGCAAGCTTGAACGCATTCCACGCCTGCTCTGCGTCGACGACAACCCGGCCAACTTGTTGCTGGTGAAGACCCTGCTGACCGACATGGGCGCCGAGGTGACCGCCGTCGATAGCGGTCTCGCCGCCGTCGAGGCGGTGCAGCGTGAGCGCTTCGACCTGGTCTTCATGGACGTGCAGATGCCGATCATGGACGGCCGCCAGGCCACCGAAGCGATCCGCCAGTGGGAAGGCGACCGCGAGGTCAGCCCGGTGCCGATCATTGCCCTCACCGCCCACGCCCTGGCCAACGAGAAGCGCGCCCTGTTGCAGGGCGGCATGGATGACTACCTGACCAAGCCGATCGACGAGCGCCAGCTGGTCCAGGTGATCCTCAAGTGGACCGGGCTGGCGCTGGGTGAGCCACGTGACGAGCGTCCGCGCCAGGCCCAATCCTCGCTGGACGGCCTCAGCGTCCTGGACCCGGAGGAAGGCCTGCGCCTGGCCGCCGGCAAGCCGGAGCTGGCCGCCGACATGCTCGGCATGCTGCTCGCATCGCTGTCCGCCGACCGCCAGGTGATCCTCCAGGCCCGCGAGCGCAATGACCGCAATACCCTGCTCGAACGGATCCACCGCCTCCACGGCGCGACCCGCTACTGCGGCGTGCCGATGCTGCGCGCGGCCTGCCAGCGCGCCGAGACATTGCTCAAGCAGAACGATCCGGACGGCCCCGCAGCGCTGGACGAGCTGGACAAGGCCATAGCCGAGCTGGCACAGGCAACCGAGGGCCATCTGGAAATCGAAGCCGGCCAGACGCACTGAAGACGGAATTCAATTGATGCGCATCATCCTGTTCAGCAACCAGACCTACGACCGCGACAGCTTTCTCGCCGCCAACCATGGCCGCGGGTTCGAGCTGCATTTCCAGCAGGCGCAACTGCGTGAGGACACCGTCGCCCTGGCCATGGGATTCGAGGTTGTCTGCCCCTTCGTCAACGACGACCTGTCGCGCCCGGTGCTGGAGCACCTGGCCGCTGGCGGCACGAAACTGATCGCCTTGCGCTCGGCCGGCTACAACCATGTCGACCTCGCCGCCGCCCACGCGCTGGGTCTGGCCGTGGTGCGCGTACCGGCCTATTCGCCCCACGCGGTAGCCGAACATGGCGTAGGACTGGTCCTAGCACTGTGCCGGCACCTGCACCGCGCCTACAACCGCACCCGCGAAGGTGATTTCTCGCTGCACGGCCTGACTGGCTTCGACCTGCACGGGCGCACTGTCGGAATCATCGGCAGCGGGCAGATCGGCGAAGTCTTCGCCCGCATCATGAGCGGCTTCGGCTGCAACATCCTGGCCTACGACCCTTACCCCAACCGCGCCATTGAGGCCCTGGGCGGGCGCTTCGTCGAGCTGGACGAGCTGCTCGCGCAGTCCGACATCATCAGCCTGCACTGCCCGCTCAACGAGGCCACCAAACACTTGATCAACGCCGACAGCCTGCAACGCATGAAGCGCGGCGCCATGCTGATCAACACCGGCCGCGGCGCGCTGGTCGACACCCCGGCGCTGATCGAGGCGCTGAAAAGCGGCCAGCTCGGCTACCTCGGCCTGGACGTCTATGAAGAGGAAGCCGACATCTTCTTCGCCGACCGCTCCGACCTGCCGCTGCAGGACGACGTGCTGGCGCGTCTGCTGACCTTCCCCAACGTGATCATCACCGCGCACCAGGCCTTCCTGACCCGCGAGGCGCTGGCCGGAATCGCCCAGACCACGCTAGCCAACATCGCCGCCTGGCAGGCCGGCCATCCGGTCAACCTGGTGAAAAACTGAGCAGAAGGCGCTCGCATCCGCACGCCACGCGCCCTAGAATGCCGCGCTTTCCCGGAGGACCCATGGCCCAGCACGATTTCCGCTATACCCTGCTCAACCCGCAATTCACCCTCAACGAGTGCCGCGCGCTGACTCCGGGCCGCTACCAGGTCACCGGCATCGGTGGCTCGATCAAGGCCGGCGACACAATGCTGGTCAGCCTCAAGGGCAGCAAAAGCCTGAGCATGACGCTGGAAGTGGAAAAGGTCCGCCACCTGATCAACCCACCGGGACAGTGGATGGCCGTGGCCAAGGGCCCGGTGTTCCGTGAACTGGGTATCCATGAATGGAAGGTCAACTGCGACGGCTGCGCAGCTACACTGGACTTCGAATTCGCCGTCGATGCCACCCACGGAAAGGCTGCCCAGCAGCCCGCCGCCGAGCAGCGCATCGCCGAACTCGGATGGGCCAAGGTCGGCAATCGCCACCTCTGCCCGGATTGCCAGAGCAAGGAGATTGCATGAAAGCCCTGATCGCCAGCGCCTGCACCGCGCTGGCTTTGGCCGGTTGCGCCAGCAAGCCGGTCCCCGAAGCGGAACAGACCTACCGCGTTGAGTGGGTCGGTGAGCACCCGCTGATCGACTACACCCACATCAGCCTGACCCTGGACGGCAACGGCCGCGCCTACGGCAGCGCTGGCTGCAACCACTGGTTCGCCAGTTACAAGCTCGAAGGCGACCAGTTGACCTTCGGCCAGCCTGGCGCCACCCGCAAGCTGTGTGCCGACCTGGTGATGGAGCAGGAACAGCAGTTCCTCCAGATGCTCGGCGAAGTGCAGCGCTGGGATATCACCGAAGAAGGCGAGCTGCGCCTGTGGCCCGCCAGCGGCCGCGCCATGCGCATGTGGCCGGAAGGCTGAGCAGCTAGAACAGACTGAGCTGCTCGTGGGCGCCGCGCAGATCGACCAGGCGCACGCCCACACCGATCAGCCGCACCGCCTTGTTGCCGCGCTGGAAGGCCTGCCCCAGCAAAAGCCGATAGCTTTCCAAGTCCCGCGCGGCGCCCGCCTGCTCCAGGGTGGTCTGGGTGAAATCGTGGAACTTCAGCTTGATGAATGGCTTGCCCGGCCGGTAGCTGGCGTCCAGGCGCGTCATGCGCCGCTCCAACTCACTCAGTAGAGACGGCAACTCTTCCTGGCAAGCGGCCAGGTCCGGCAGGTCCTGATCGAAAGTATTCTCCACGCTGATCGACTGACGCCGGCTATCCACTTGCACCGGACGCTCATCGATACCCCGCGACAAGCCCCAGAGCCGCTCGCCGAAGCTGCCGAATTCCTTCGCCAACTGAATCCGCGACCAGTCGCGCAGGTCCGCGCAGATGCGAATCCCCAGGCGGGCCAGCTTCTCGGCGGTGACCTTGCCCACGCCATGCAGCTTCTTCACCGGCAGTTCGGCGACGAAACCATCCACCTCGTCGGGCGTGACCACGAAAAGGCCATTGGGCTTGCGCCAGTCGCTGGCGATCTTGGCGATGAACTTGTTCGGCGCCACCCCGGCGGACACCGTGATGTGCAGGGTTTCCCAGACCCGCTGGCGAATCTCCCGGGCGATCCGCGTAGCGCTGCCGCCGCAGCGGTCGCTGTCACTGACGTCAAGGTAGGCCTCGTCCAGGGACAACGGCTCGATCTGGTCGGTGTAGTCGCGGAAGATCGCGTGGATGTCCCGCGAAGCTTCTCTATATACGTCCATGCGCGGGCGCACGATGGTGAGATCGGGGCACAGCTTGACCGCCGTGCGCATGGCCATGGCCGAATGTAGCCCGTAGGCACGCGCCTCATAGTTGCAGGTCGCGACCACGCCACGCTTGTCCGGCGATCCACCCACGGCCAGCGGCTTGCCCGCGAGGGTCGGGTCGTCGCGCATCTCGATGGCGGCGTAGAAGCAGTCGCAATCGATGTGGATGATCTTTCTCTGCCGAGTCACTAAGAAGGCGCCTGCATCACCATCGGAAGCCGCCCGGAAAGACGGCGGAAAACCCGTCCATGGTAATGCAAAACGCCGCCGCTTCGGTTATCCACAGCCGGGAAGATTCCGCCCCCGGACCACTGCCCTGCCACTATCCGCCGGGGCTAAATATTTGAAAGAAAATCACTTTTTCCCGATTTTCATTGACACACCAGTCCATCGGCGTAGAATGGCCGGCGCGGGATGGAGCAGTCTGGTAGCTCGTCGGGCTCATAACCCGAAGGTCGTAGGTTCAAATCCTGCTCCCGCAACCAGATACAAGAGAAAGGGTCACTCTTCGGAGTGGCCCTTTTTCGTTTGCGCTCGATTTAAATTATTGATCGAAAGCTAAATATCGATTGACAAGACCTTTCATATCCGTAGAATGGCCGACGCGGGATGGAGCAGTCTGGTAGCTCGTCGGGCTCATAACCCGAAGGTCGTAGGTTCAAATCCTGCTCCCGCAACCAGACACAAGAAAAAGGGTCACTCTTCGGAGTGGCCCTTTTTCGTTTGCGCGCGTTTAAATTATTGATCGAAAACGAAATATCGATTGACACAAGTCTTCATATCCGTACAATTGCCGCCGCGGGATGGAGCAGTCTGGTAGCTCGTCGGGCTCATAACCCGAAGGTCGTAGGTTCAAATCCTGCTCCCGCAACCAGACACCAAGAAGAAAGCCACTCTTAGGAGTGGCTTTTTTCGTTGTGCCCGAAATATCTTCGCCCACGGGTGGCGTCTCGCGGATCAGGAAAATACTCTTCCGGGGACTTGGGAATTCGCGTCAGTGCCCCTACTCTGTCGCGCTAAATCGTTTGAGGTGCCCGATGAGCGCCAACCCCACCACACCCGATACCCCTGCCGCCGAAGACGCTCCCAGCCGAGCGACCTGGCTCAATTGGGTGAACGCCAACCGCCAGGCACTCGGCCTGGGCGTGACCCTGGTGTTGTTCAGCCTCGCGCTGATCGCCTGCTATCACCTACTGCGCGACATCGACGCCTATTCCCTGCACGACGCCCTGCTCGACGTACCTACCACCTCGCTGCTCGGTGCCTTCGCCGCCACCGCGGTCGGCTTCATCTTCCTGCTCGGCTATGAATGGTCAGCCAGCCGCTTCGCCGGCGTGAAGCTGCCCGTCCCGGCGCTGCTGACCGGTGGCTTCTCGGCGTTCGCCATCGGCAATGCCGTGGGTCTATCGATGCTCTCCGGCGGCTCGGTGCGCTATCGCCTCTATGCCCGCCAGGGGCTCGGCGCCGGCGACGTAGCGCTGATGACGCTGTTCGCAAGCTTGTCACTGGGCTGCGCTCTGCCGGTGCTGGCGGCGCTCGCCGCACTGAGCGACCTTTCCGACGCGTCCCTGGCCCTGCACGTGCCGGAGTGGCTGGTGGCGGTGCTGGCGCTGGGCGTCATCGCTTTCTGCCTGCTGCTGGTCGTCGGCATCGAACGTCGTCGCCTGCCGGAGCAACCCTCGCCCGATAGCCATCTGGTCCGCTTCGGGCGCCGCACCCTGCGCCTGCCGGGCCTGCGCCTGTCGCTGCTGCAACTGCTGATCACCGCGCTGGACGTGGCTGCCGCCGCCACCGTGCTCTATCTGCTGCTGCCGGAGGCGCCGCCCTTTGGTGCCTTCCTGCTGGTCTACCTGATCGCCCTGGCCGCCGGCGTGCTCAGCCATGTGCCGGGTGGTGTCGGCGTGTTCGAAGCGGTGCTGCTGGCGGCCTTCGCCAACCAGCTGGGCGCCGCGCCGCTGGCCGCAGCCCTGCTGCTGTACCGCTTGATCTATGTGGTCCTGCCGCTGATTGTCGCCTGTCTGTTGCTGCTGTTCCTCGAAGCCCGCCGCGTCCTGGTGGCCAAGCAGGCCGTGCGCATCACCTCCGGCTTTGCCGCGCAGATCCTCTCCCTGCTGGTGTTCATCTCCGGCATCGTGCTGCTGTTCTCCGGCGCCACGCCATCCATCGACACCCGCCTGGACGAAGTCGGCTTCCTCGTGCCGCACCGCCTGATCGATGCCTCGCACCTGGCCGCCAGCCTGATCGGCGTGCTCTGCCTTCTGCTCGCCTACGGCCTGCGCCGCCGCCTCTCCGCCGCCTGGGCACTGACCATCGGCCTGCTGATCGCCGGCGCCGCGCTGTCGCTGCTCAAGGGCTTCGACTGGGAAGAAGCGCTGATCCTCAGCTTCACCGCCGCCCTGCTGGTGATCTTCCGCAGCGCCTTCTACCGCCGCAGCCGCCTGATGGACCTGCCCTTCTCGCCGCTGTATCTGGGCGCCGCGGCCTGCGTGATCGCCGCGTCGATCTGGCTGCTGCTGTTCGCCTACCAGGACGTGCCCTACAGCCACGAACTCTGGTGGCAGTTCGCCCTGGATGCGGATGCCCCGCGAGGCCTGCGCGCCGCTCTGGGCAGTTGCCTGCTGCTGGCTGCGCTGGCGCTGTACTGGCTGCTGCGCACCGCGCCACCGGCCATCCACGCACCGACCCGCCAGGACCTGGACACCGCCGCCGGCATCCTGGCCAATTCCGCGCAGCCCGACGGCGGCCTGGCCCTGTCCGGCGACAAGGCCCTGCTGTTCCACGAGGGCAACGATGCCTTCCTGATGTACGCCCGCCGCGGCCGCAGCCTGGTGGCGCTGTTCGATCCGGTCGGCCCGGCCCAGGCCCGTGCCGAACTGATCTGGCAGTTCCGCGACCTCTGCGACCTGCACCACGCGCGCCCGGTGTTCTACCAGGTGCGCGCGGAGAACCTGCCGCTGTACATGGACATCGGCCTGACCGCGCTCAAGCTCGGCGAGGAGGCGCGGGTCGACCTGCGCCGCTTCGACCTGGAGAGCAAGGGCAAGGAGATGAAAGACCTGCGCTACACCTGGAACCGCGGCCAGCGCGATGGCCTGAGCCTGGAGTTCCATGATGCCGGGCAGGCGCCGATGGACGAGCTGCGCGCCATCTCCGATGCCTGGCTGGGCGGCAAGAACGTCCGCGAGAAGGGCTTCTCCCTCGGCCGCTTCACCCCTGAGTACCTGCGCTATTTCCGCGTCGTCGTGGTCCGTTTCCAGGGCCGCGCCGTGGCCTTCGCCAACCTGCTGGAAACCTCCGGTAAGGAGCTGGCGAGCATCGACCTGATGCGCGTGGCCCCCGACGCCCCCAAGCTGACCATGGAATTCCTCATGCTCGGCCTGATCCTGCATTACAAGGAGAGCGGGCACACCCGCTTCAGCCTCGGCATGGTGCCCCTGGCCGGCTTGCAGCCGCGCCGTGGCGCCCCGCTGACCCAACGTCTCGGCGCGCTGGTTTTCCGCCGGGGTGAGCAGTTCTACAATTTCCAGGGGCTACGGCGCTTCAAGGACAAGTTCCAGCCCGACTGGGAACCCCGTTACCTGGCCGTGCCCGCCGGATTGGATCCGCTGGTGGCCCTGGCCGATACGGCCGCCCTCATCGCAGGCGGCCTGAGTGGATTGGTAAAACGCTGATATGTTGAAACGACGCTGGCGACACCTGCTCGCCCTCCTCCTGCTGGTCATCATTGCCGTGGGTCTGCTGCTGTGGAGCCGACCGGCTTCCCAGGCTTCCCTCGAACACCGCCAGCTCGCCGACGGCAGTGCCGTCGCCCTGGCCATCCCCGGCAAGCAACCGAACGCCCGTGTACTGCTGGCCGTGCAGGCCGACCAGAAACTCGACGACGGCCAATTGCTGGCCCTGACCCACGACAGCGGCGCCCGCGTGGTGCAGTTCGTCTTCCCGGAAAAGGACTGCGCCACCCAGCAGGTCCGCATCAAGGCTGCCGGCGAGCTGCTCGACGGCCAGCCGACCCTGGTCGCCGGCATCGGTCCGGGCAGCGCCTGGGCCTTCCGCTGGCTCGCCGGGCAGACCGACGACAAGGCCAAGGCCCTGTCGGTCGGTTTCTCCCTGGAGAAGCCCGACTGCGCCGCCACCCCGCTGCCGACGACGGCCGCCCACGGCCACTGGCTGGCCGCCTGGAACGACAACCCGGACGACGCCAGCGCGCGCTTCGCCCGCGGCCTGAAGAACGCCGAGACGGTGATCACCGACTACGACACCCCGCTGCCCAAGGTCCTCGCCGACCAACTGCGCCAGCAGCTGCAAGGCGGCGGTGACAACGTGCCGGTGGTGGAAGTCCCGGCCGCCAAGCCCTCGGAAACCGTCACTCTGTTCTATTCGGGCGATGGGGGCTGGCGCGACCTGGACCGTGACGTCGCCGCCCAGATGGCCGAGCTGGGCTATCCGGTGGTTGGCGTCGATGCCCTGCGCTACTTCTGGGAGCACAAGACCCCGGAGCAGAGCGCCGCCGACCTCGCCCTGCTGATGCAGCACTACCGCGAGAAGTGGGGTGCCAAGCACTTCGTGCTGGCCGGCTACTCCTTCGGCGCCGACGTGCTGCCGGCGATCTACAACCGCCTGCCGGCGGATGCGAAGAAGGACGTCAGCTCGGTGATCCTGCTGGCCTTCGCCCGCAGCGGCAGCTTCGAGATCGAAGTGCAGGGCTGGCTCGGCAAAGCCGGCCAGGAAGCCTCCACCGGCCCGGAGATGGCTCGCCTGCCCGGGCCGAAGGTGCTCTGCGTGTACGGCATCGAGGAGAAGGACGAGAGCGGCTGCACCCAGCCCCAGGCGGTGGGCGAGAACCTGCAGCTGCCCGGTGGCCACCACTTCGATGAAGACTATCCTGCGCTGGCCAAGCGCCTGGTGAACGCCATCCGCTCCCGCCAGTCAGCCGACGACGAAGGCTGACCGACGTCAAAAGGGCCGCACATCGCGGCCCTTTCACTTTGCCTTCACGGTGTTTCAGGCAGGGTTAAGGCTCTATGCTGAGACTGACAGCCCCGTCGCCAGAACGGGGCGTCACGACTCCGAGCCAAACAAGGAACCGTCATGAGCCTGTCCAAGACCCCGTCCCGCTATGGCAGCCTGTCCATTGCCCTGCACTGGATCATGCTACTGCTGATCGCCGCCACGTACTTCTGCATGGAGTACCGCACCAACTTCCCTAAAGGCAGCGATACCCGCGCGCTGTTCTCCCAATGGCACTTCATGCTCGGCCTGAGTGTTTTCGTACTGGTCTGGCTGCGTATCATCGGCCGCTTCATCTACCCCACCCCGCCGATCGTCCCGGCGCCACCAGTCTGGCAGATGGCGCTGGCCAAGCTTGCGCACCTTGCACTCTACGGCCTGATGATCGGCCTGCCGCTGGCCGGCTGGATCATTCTCAGCGCCGCCGACAAGCCGGTGCCGTTCTGGGGCATGGAGCTGCCGCACCTGGTGGACAAGAACCCGGACCTGGCCAAGCAGGTGAAGTACTGGCACGAGACCATCGCCGTGCTCGGCTACTGGCTGATCGGCATCCACGCGCTGGCCGCGCTGTTCCACCACTACATCAGCCGCGACAACACCCTGGTGCGGATGCTGCCGGGCAAGGGCGAAGCGAAGCCGGAGTAAACCTTCAGCGCCTGTAGGAGCGCGCCCTGCGCGCGATCGCGGGCATGGCCCGCTCCTACAGGGAAATGCCCTACTCCTGGCGGTAGGGCAGCGCCGCGCGGGCCTCTTCGGCGTAGGCCAGAATGCCCGCCCTCTCCCCCACCAGGAATTCCGCCACCGCTTCGCGCAGCCCCGGATGCCCCAGGCGATGCCAGGAGCGCGTGATCACCGGCTCGAAGCCACGGATCAGCTTGTGCTCGCCCTGCGCCCCAGCATCGAAGCGCTTGAGGCCATGGCTGATGGCGAAGTCCAGCCCCTGGTAGAAGCAGGTCTCGAAATGCAGACGGTCGAACTCCGCAAGACAGCCCCAATAACGGCCATACAGCGTGTCACCACCCAGCAGGCTGAAGGCCATGGCCACGGGCCGGCCATTCTGGTGGGCGAAGACCACGCGGATCGCCTCGGGCATGCGCTCGCCGATCAGGCTGAAGAACGGGCGGCTCAGGTAAGGCGCCTGCCCGCGCACCTCATAGGTGCTGCTGTAGCAGGCGTAGACGAAGTCCCAATGCGCCTCGGATAGCTCGCGCCCTTCCATCCAGATGAAATCCAGCCCGAGCCCGGCGACCTGCTCCCGCTCCTTGCGCAATTGCTTGCGCTTGCGCGAGCTGAGCGCGTCGAGGAAGTCCTGGAAATCGCGATAGCTGCGGTTGCTCCAGTGATACTGGCAGCCAAGACGCTCCAGCCACCCATCGGCATCGCGCAGCAGCGCATCGGCGGTGGGGTCGGTGAAGTTCACGTGCACGCCGGAACAATGCCCCTCGTCCACCTCTCCCGCCAAGGCGCCGACCAGACTCAGCGCTGCTTCCGGGGCTCCTAGCAGACGAGCACCACCGACAGGGGTGAAGGGAATGCCCACCAGAAGCTTGGGGTAGTACGCAATGCCAGCTCGCAAGCAGGCATCCGCCCAGCCCCAGTCGAATACGTACTCGCCGTAGGAATGACTCTTCAGATAGGCCGGCACGGCGGCCAGCAGGCGGCCGTCGTCGCCCAGCAGCACACGATGGGACGGCTTCCAGCCGGTCCGACCACCGACACTGCCGCTGTCCTCCAGGGCGGAGAGGAAGGCATGGCGCAGGAACGGCTGGTCGTCCGGCAGCAGGGCATCCCACTGGCGGGCGTCGACTTCACAGAGGCGGGAAAGGGTCTGGATAGGCATGGCCGACAGTCTGGCGCGGGGCGCAGGCGAAGGGAAGATTCGGGCAGGAAATCTCCAGCGAAGGTGACATTCACGTTCGTCGGTATCCGACGGAAAGGCCTGTCGGGTGGACTATGTTGGGGTTAGCAAGGCTTGCCGGCGCGCGACGCCGGCACCGTTCCGCCGCCTGCCGCCCGCTTCGGGCCGCTGGCGAACCGCCAGGAGGACGCCCCATGAGCCTGATGCAATGCGAGTACCGCAAGTACACCATCACTGCCGATGTCGTCGAACACCCCGGCATCCCCACTCCCTGGGCCGCCGGCTGCCACATCACCGCCCCGGACGGGCAGACCACCAAACGCAAGACACTGCCGGTTGAATTCGCCTTCATGTCGGACCTTCAGAAGGCCCAGCACGCGTCCATCGCCCACGGCAAATGGCTGGTGGACCAGAGCCTGGACCACGATCGCCAGCTGTTCTGATCAGTTGTTCGCGTAGCCCGGTTCTTCACTGACGGGCAGTTCCGTCAGGCGTACCTGAAGCGCCAGGAATTCCTGCGCCGATGCCCGCCAGGTCTGCCTGCGCGCCCATTCCACGCAGGCCTGGCGATCCAGCTCCAGCGCCCGCAGGCAGGCACTGCGCAAGTTGGCGTCCATCACCCCGGTTACGCCCTGTTCCAGCACATCCAGCGGTCCCGTCACCGGAAACGCCGCCACTGGCGTGCCGCACGCCAGCGCTTCATACATCACCAGACCGAGGGTGTCGGTCAGCGACGGAAAGGCCAACACGCTGGCGGTGCGGTAAGCCTCGGCGAGGTCGTCGCCATGGCGATAACCGAGGAACTCCACCTGTGGATAAGTTGCTTGCAGCTCAGCACGCTGCGGGCCGTCGCCCACCACTCGCTTGCGCCCCGGCAGGTCGAGAGCGAGGAAGGCTTCGAGATTCTTTTCCCGCGCCAACCGGCCGACATAGAGGAACACCGGCTCCTCCGGCGATGCGCCCTCACCCGGCTGGAAGCGCTGGATATCCACACCCTTGCGCCAGAGCGCGAGGTTGTCGAAGGCGTGATCGACGAAAGTGCCGCGCATTCGTTCGCTGCTCACCAGCACGGCCTGGCTCGGCGCGTGGAAGCGGCGCAGGAAGGCATAGCCCCAGCCCAGCGGCAACCAGGGCCAGCGGGTGTTCACGTATTCGGGAAAGCGCGTGTGGATGGCGCTGCTGAATTTCAGGCCACGGCGCACCAGCCAGCGCCGAGCGGCCCAGCCCAGCGGGCCTTCGGTGGCGAGGTGAACGCAGTCGGGAGCGAAGCGAGTGATCTTCTCGCCCACCTTCCACAGGTCCCACGCCAGCGGAATCTCCGGGTAACTCGGGCACGGGCGGTGGCGGAAGTCCTGGGGTGTGAGCAGGCCGACCACATGGCCCAGCCCTTCCAGCTCGGCCACCAGTGCCTTCAGGCTGGTGACCACGCCATTGACCTGCGGTAGCCAGGCATCGGTGACGATCAGCAGCCTCATGCCGCCGACTCGACCACCACCGGCTCCTCGGCGCGAGCCTGCTCCTCGGCCAGTCGATAGAGCTGGATGCTGCCGTCCCAGTGCTCGATCAGCGCCGAGCAGGATTCCACCCAGTCGCCACAGTTGAGGTATTCCACCTCGCCAATCTGGCGGATTTCCGCGTGGTGGATGTGCCCGCAGACCACGCCGTTGAGACCACGCTTGTGAACCTCATGGGCGATGGCTTCCTCGAAGTCGCTGATGAAGTTCACCGCTGTCTTAACCTTGTGCTTGAGGTACGCCGACAGCGACCAGTAGCCGTAGCCATAGCGTCTGCGCCAGTGGTTGAGCCAGCGGTTGAGGGTCAGGGTGAATTCGTAGGCGGAGTCGCCGAGGAAGGCCAGCCACTTGTGGTAGCGGGTGATCACGTCGAACTGGTCGCCGTGGATCACCAACAGCTGGCGGCCGTCAGCGGTGGTGTGGACGATCTCGTCGACAAGACGGATGTTGCCCAGCAGCAGCGAGGAATACCGGCGCAGGAACTCGTCGTGGTTGCCGGTGACGTAGATCACCTCGGTACCGCGCTTGCTCATGGTCAGCAGGCGGCGGATCACGTTGGTGTGCGCCTGCGGCCAGTAGATGCCGCCACGCAGCTTCCAGCCGTCGATGATGTCGCCCACCAGGTAGATGCGGTCGGCGTGGTAGCGCTTGAGGAAGCCGGCCAGGTGCTCGGCCTGGCAATCGCGGGTGCCCAGGTGGACATCGGATATCCACAGGGTGCGTACCCGTTGTTTCTTCGTCGGCGTCATGCGTTGCGCGCTGCTCATCGTCGGCGACCTCCAGTGGGGTTTCTCCGAGTGTCGACCGGCGCGGTGAAGCGAAGGTGACCGACTCGCGACAGTCCCGTTACAGCCCACGGCGCGCTAGACTGTCAGCCTGCCCGCCAGCCGAAAGCAGCCTGCATGAGCCAGATACTCTCCCTGCGCCACTACAGCCATGACCACCTCGCCCACAGCCACAGCCATGCGCAGCTGGTGCTGGGCTTGTCCGGCAGCCTGGATTTCGAAGTGGGCGGTCGCGGCAGCCTGGTAACCCGGCAGACCTTCGCGGTGGTCCCGCGTGACGAGCACCACGCCTGCGCCAGCCCCGATGGCAGCCGCTGCCTGGTGGTGGACCTGGAGGACGAGGAAGATCTGCTCGGCGGCCTCGGCCTGCACAGCGATGCCGGCCGCCGCCTGCTGGAAACCCCCGGCCAGCGCCTGCTCAGCAACGACCAGGCGCAGCTGGTGCACTGGCTCGCCGGCAGCTCGCTGCATGACCCGGTGCTGGCGCGCCAGGGCGCCATCCTGCTGCTTGCCAGCCTCGCCGCCGGCCAGCAGCGCCTCGACGAACCGGCGCAACTGCCGCTGGCCAGCCTCGACAGCTACATCGACCGCCATGCCGCGCACCCGCTGCAGGTGGCCGACCTGGCGCGCCTCGCCGGGCTGTCCGCCGCGCGCTTCCACGCGCGCTTCCTCGCCGAAACCGGGCAGACGCCGATGGACTACGTGCGCCAGCGCCGCCTGCAACTGGGTCGCGACCTGCTGCGCGGCTCGCACCAGTCGGTTGGCGAGATCGCCGCACAGGTCGGCTACACCTCGCAGAGCGCCTTCACTGCCGCCCTGGTCCGCCAGTTCGGCACCACCCCGCGCCAACTGCGTCAGCAGTCGCGCGACAATTCCCGCTAGCCGCGCGACAGACAGCCGCGCGCCAACAACCTAGACTGCCGGCAATCAAGCAGACCAGCAGGAGTCGCGATGTCGGCAGACACCATCGAGTGGCAGGATTTCGAGCGCGTCGAACTGCGCGTGGGCACCATCGTCCAGGTCGAACCCAATGTGAAGGCGCGCAAGCCTGCATACATCCTCCAGGTCGACCTCGGCCCGCTGGGAATCAAGACCTCCAGCGCGCAGATCACCGCGCATTACGAAGCCGACGAGTTGATCGGCCGCCAGGTGCTCTGCGTGTGCAACTTCGAGCCCAAATCCATCGCTGGCGTGCGCTCGGAAGTGCTGGTCACCGGCGCCTACGACAGCGACGAGAAAGTGGTGCTGGCCGGTTTCGACAAGCCGCTGCCCAATGGCGCGCGACTGGCCTGACCCTCGTCTTACCGCGTGCCGGCTGGCCCGGCGCGCCTTCCTCTTTCCAGACAAGGCCCCGCCACGACTGTCGGCGGGAGCTCAGGCATGAAGCGCGTTACTGAACTCACTCCCCGCGGCGCCCTGATCGGCCTGCACATCGGCGCCCTGATGTTCGGGCTGTCCGGCATCTTCGGCAAACTCATCCTCGCCGGCCCCCTGGTCATCGTCTTCGGCCGCGCGCTGTTCGGTTCACTTTCACTGGCAGCAGTGTTCGCCGGGCACTTGCGTCAGCAGAAGCGCCCCACGCTGAAACAGGCGGCCATGCTGGTGGGCGGCGGCGTGCTGCTGTGCACGCACTGGCTGACCTTCTTCCTCGCGGTGAAGGTGGGCAACGTCGCCGTGGCTACCCTCGGCTTCGCCAGCTTCCCGGCCTTCACCGTGTTGCTGGAAGGCCTGCTGTTCCGCGAACGGATCCGCAAGGGCGAGTACCTGGTGGTGGCGCTGGTGTGCATTGGTCTGGTGATGGTCACGCCGACCCTCGACCTGCGCGACGGCGCCACCGCCGGCCTGCTCTGGGGCACGCTCTCCGGTCTGCTGTTCGCCCTGCTGTCGCTGGCCAACCGAGTGAGCGTGCGCGGCATCGACCCGATCCAGGCGGCGCTGTGCCAGAACCTGACGATCATCGCCTGCCTGCTGCCGTTGGTGCTGTTCGACCTGCCTTCGGTACGCGGGATGGACTGGCTCTGGCTGATCGCACTCGGCGTGCTCTGCACCGGCGTCGCCCACAGCCTGTTCGTCGCGAGCTTACGGCTGATCAAGGCGCGCACGGCGGCGGTGATCTTCGCCCTGGAGCCGGTCTACGGTATCGCCTTCGCCACCGTACTGTTCGGCGAAGAGCCGAGCCTGCGCATGCTGGCGGGCGGCGTGTTGATCATCTTCGCGACCTTCCTCAGCGCCCGCGGCTCGCACTGAGCAGGGCTTTCTGTAGGAGCGAGCTTGCTCGCGAACGCATCCTGCTCCGCTGCCAAGCGGTTCGCGAGCAAGCTCGCTCCTACAAGGGCGGAATCGGTGCGTGAGGCAAAAAAGAAGGCCGCCCCGCAGCGCGCGAAACTCGAACCTTGCCCCGGGGAGGGAATGCCAAGGATTCATCGCACGACAGCCTGCGTGGCGGCCTGTTCGGTGGGTGCCTGTGGATATTCTCGCGCGCGCTTCCCCTGCGCAGTGTCAGCACGGGGTAAAGACTGGGTAAAAAACCCGTTACACGCGGTGTCAGTGCGGCTGCAAAAGCCAGTGGCAATAGCGCTGCACGCCCTCCTCCACACCCATCATCGGCGCCCGGTAGCCCGCCTCGCGGAGGAAGGCGATATCGGCGCAGGTGTAGCACTGGTACTTGCCACGCAGCTCATCCGGGAACTCGGTGTATTCCAGCAATCCGGCGCGGATCGCCGCTTCCAGCGTCAGCGGCTGCAGGTCCTGCTGCTCACGCAAGGTGTTGATCACCGCCAGGGCCACGTCGTTGAACGACTGGGCGCGGCCGCTGCCGAGGTTGAAGATGCCGCTGCGCTCGGGGTTCTCGAGGAAGTGCAAGTTGACCTTCGCCACATCCTCAACCGAGACGAAATCGCGCAGGTGGCCGCCGGCCGGATAGTCGCCATACTCGCCGAACAGCTTGACCTTTCCGGTCTCGCGGAACTGGTTGAAGCAATGGAAGGCCACCGAGGCCATGCGGCCCTTGTGCTGCTCGCGCGGGCCATAGACGTTGAAGTAGCGGAAACCGGCAACCTGGGTGCGAGCAGTGGGCAGCACCTTGCGCACGCGCTGGTCGAAGAGAAACTTCGAATAGCCGTAGACGTTCAGCGGCTTCTCGCAGGAGCGCATCTCGCGGAACTCATGGCCACCGCCGTATACCGCTGCCGACGAGGCATAGAGGAACGGCACGCCCAGCGACAGGCTGGCGTCCAGCAACTCGCAGCTGTAGCGGTAGTTGTTGTCCATCATGTAGCGCCCGTCGCGTTCCATGGTGCTGGAGCAGGCACCCTGGTGCAGCAGTGCGCGCACCACGCCGAAGTCGCCGCGGGCGTAGCGCTCGATGAAATCGCGCTTGTCGAGGTAATCGCCGATGTCGCAGTCGGCGAGGTTGGCGAACTTGTCGCCTTCGGTCAGGTCGTCGACTGCGATGATGTCGGTCTCGCCGCGCTGGTTCAGCGCCTTGACGAGGTTGCTGCCGATGAACCCGGCAGCGCCTGTGACGATGATGCTCATGGCGGGCATCCTTTGCGGAGAATGGATGCCACCAGCCTAAAAGCGAGACGCAAGTCTCCTTTTGATGTGAAGCAAAGAAGTTAGCCAGCTATCGAATTAATCTGCCGGGCGGTACAGCCCGGATTCAGGAGCGGTCGTTGTGGCCCAGGTCGCGCTGCGGATCGATGCGGTCGCGCACCCGCTGCTTGAGCACCTTCGCCTCGGGGAAACCGCCGTCGACCTTGCGCTCCCAGATCTGCTCGCCGTCGCAGGTGATCTGGAAGATCCCACCGGTACCCGGTACCAGGCTGACCTTGCCCAGGTCGTCGCCAAAAGTGCTCAGCAGCTCCTGCGCGAGCCAGGCGGCGCGTAGCAGCCACTGGCACTGGGTGCAATAGGTGATGACGATTTCGGCTTTGGCTTCGGACATGAATCAGACTCTGCTGTAGGACGCGAACCTATAATACCGCTCTGAAACGCCCTACCGGACTCATCTCTTCATGCGCCGACTGCTGTTCGCCCTCCTCCTGATCCTTCCCCTTGGCGCCCTGGCGGCGAACACCCCACCGAAGATCGGCCTGGTCCTCTCCGGCGGCGCGGCGCGCGGCCTGGCGCACATCGGCGTGCTCAAGGCGCTGGACGAACAGGGCATCCATGTCGACGCTATCGCCGGCACCAGCATGGGCGCGGTGATCGGCGGCCTGTACGCGGCGGGCTATACGCCCAAGGAGCTGGAACAGCTGGCCCTGGGACTGGACTGGAAACAGGCGCTGTCCGACTCGCCACCGCGGGTCGACGTACCTTTCCGCCGCAAACAGGACGACCGCGACTTTCTGGTAAAGCAGAAGCTCAGTTTCCGCGACGACGGCACCCTCGGCCTGCCGCTGGGCGCGATCCAGGGGCAGAACCTGTCGATGCTGCTGGAAAGCCTGCTGGTCCACACCAGCGATACGCGCAACTTCGACCAGTTGGCGATCCCCTTCCGCGCGGTGGCCACTGACATCTCCACCGGCGAGAAGGTGGTGTTCAGCAAGGGCCACCTGCCCCAGGCGATCCGCGCCAGCATGTCGATCCCGGCGGTGTTCGCGCCGGTGGACGTCAACGGCAAGCTGCTGGTGGACGGCGGCATGGTCGACAACATCCCGGTGGACGTGGCGCGGCAGATGGGTGTCGACGTGGTCATCGTGGTCGACATCGGCAACCCGCTGCTGGACCGCAAGCAGCTGACCACAGTGGTGGACATGCTCAACCAATCCGTCACCCTGATGACCCGCAAGAACTCCGAGGCGCAGCTGGCCACCCTGAAGTCCAGCGACATCCTGGTGCAGCCGCCGCTGAGCGGCTACAGCTCCACCGACTTCGGCCGCGTGCCGCAGCTGATCGACGCCGGCTACCGCGCGACCAGCATCCTCGCCCCGCGCCTGGCGACGCTGCGCAAGCCCGCCGATGCCGAGGCGGTCGCGCTCACCGAAGCGCGCGCGCCGGGCGAACGGCAACCGGTGATCGACCGGATCAAGGTGGAGAACAATTCCAAGGTCAGCGACGACGTCATCCTCCATTACATCCGCCAGCCGCTGGGCGAGCACCTGGACCTGGAGCGCCTGCAGCGTGACATGAGCACCCTCTACGGCCTGGACTACTTCGACCAGGTGCAGTACCGCGTGGTGCACAACAAGCCGGGCGCGGACGGCAAGTCCGACAATGTGCTGGTGATCCACGCGTACGGAAAGCGCGGCGGCACCGACTACCTGCGCCTGGGGCTGAACCTCTCCGACGACCTGCGCGGCGACAGCACTTTCAACGTCGGCGGAAGCTACCGCATGAACGGCATCAACCGCCTCGGCGCGGAATGGCTGACGCGCCTGCAGATTGGCGACCGCCAGGAACTCTACAGCGAGTTCTACCAGCCGCTGGACGTGGGCTCGCGCTACTTCGTCGCGCCCTTCCTGTTCAACCAGGCGCAGAACGTCGAGGCCACCGACAACGACGATCCCATCGCCGAATACCGGCTGGAGCGCTACGGCTATGGTCTAAACCTAGGCCGGCAGATCGCCAACAACGGCGAATTCCGCCTCGGCGTGGCCCAGGCCTTCGGCAAGGCCGACGTGCGCGTGGGCGAGCAGGACCTGCCCGACTACCACTTCAACGAAGGCTACGCCCATCTGCAGTATTCCTTCGACACCATGGACAACGTGGACTTCCCCCGCGAGGGCGAGAACATCCAGACCTCCTTCCGCGAGCACACGCCGTCCCTGGGCGATGACGACCGCTACCGGCAATGGGAATTCCAGCTCGACAAGGCGCTGAGCAGCGGGCCGAACACCTGGGTGCTGGGTGGCGGCTACGGCCGAACCATCGATGACGCCAACGTGGTGGTGTCGAGCTTCCTGCTTGGCGGCGCGCGGCAGCTCTCCGGCTACCGCCAGGACGCGCTGGCCGGACAGAACTACAGCCTCGGCCGGGTCATCTATTACCGGCGCATGACCGAGCGCTCCTTCCTCCCACTGGACTTCCCTTTCTACCTGGGCGGCAGCCTGGAGCGCGGGCGGGTATGGAACAACGACAACAGCTACGACACCGGCTACGTCAACGCCGGCAGCATTCTCATGGGTTTCGAGACGCCCCTGGGGCCGCTGTCCTTCAGCTACGGTCTGAACGATGCGAGCGAGCACGCGGTGTACATCAACCTGGGGCGTAATTTCTGAAGCATACGCTCGGTGGCTCCGTGTAGGACCAGGAACAATTTCCCGCAGGTATGAAAAAGCCCGGCATTGGCCGGGCTTTTTCATACGCGGTGAGGCTCAGGCAATCAGCGCCAGCAGCTCTCTCGCTTCGGCCTTGGCCTTGGAGTCGCCGCTAGCGATCACCTGCTTGAGGATGCCGTAGGCCTCTTCCAGGTTGCCTTGGTCGATGCACTGGCGGGCGCGATCGAGGCTCGCCAGCAGTTCGTCGTGCTCGTGGCCGATATCGTCCGGCAGGTCGAAGGTCAGCTCCTCCTCCACGCCCATGGCCTTGCCGCCATGACCGAACATCTCGCCGTGCTCGCCCAGGTCCAGCTCGGTGATTTCCGGCAGCTCATGCAGATTGCTGCGAAAGTCCGACGGCACTTCCTGCGCGGCTTTAGGTGCGGCAGCCTTGCCTTGCCTGTTGGAGTCGAAGGGGTTGTCGAGTTTGTCCCAATCCAGGTCCAGCGACAGGTCGCTCAGGTTCATCGCGAAGTCCGGTTGGTCCTGCGCAGCCTTGGGTTGTTCCACGGGCGTGGTCGCGGGTTCGCCGAGCTCCAGGTCGTCCCAATCGGTCAGAGTCTCGCCGGTGGGCGGCTGCAGGCTGTCTTCCGGACGAATCAGCATCGCCGGGTAACGCGACTTGAGCTGGTCAATCTGCTTCTGGTCTCCGCCGACAGCCACCAGCGCGTGCTCTTCCTCATGGAAGCCAGCCACATCGCCCAGCTCAGCCAATACCAGCAGCAGCTTCATGCGCAGCTCGCGGCGATTCGGCTCGGCGTTGACGGCCTTGCGCAGCATATCGCGGGCCTGGGTGAAGCGGCCGTAGGCGATGTAGATATCCGCACCTTCCAGGCTGTCCGCGCTGGCGGCGGGCAAACGGGCGACGCCGGGCTCCGGTGTCGCGACAACCACCGGATGCGGCGTCGGCACGGGAGCCACAACAGCAGCAGCCAGCGGCTTGACCTGCGGAAGCGGCTTCACCGGCTCAGGCGCGGCCGCGCGCAGGGGCGGCATCTCGACCGGTTTTTCCTCGCGTTTGCGGCGGGCGAACAGCAGCCCGACCAGCAGCGCGCCAAGGGCGCCGGCGCCCAGCCAGGGCCAGTAATTGAAACCGGAGCCCTGCGCATCCTGCGCTGGAGTTGCCGGCTGCGCGACGCTCGGAGCGTGATTGTCCTGTTGCGCCGGCACCACGGAATTGGGGGCGGCGGGCACGGCATTGGTCGAGGCGTTGCCGGTCGGTGCGGAGGCTGCCGGGGCATTGCCCACGGTATCCGTGCCGTGGCGGCGATCCAGTTCGGCCTGCAGCGACTGTACCTGCTGGTCGCGGCTCTGCAGGGCCTGCTGGAGGGATACCAGTTGCTTCTGCAGGTCGTCCATGCGCTGGTTCATCTGGTCGCGCTGGGCGTTGGCCAGGAGCAGGTCGGCTTCCACTTTATTGGCGACGTTCGCATCGGCGACCGGTGCGGCAGCGTTGCCCTGGGCCTGAGCCGGAGCGCTGGCCGCAGCAGTGGCAGGTGCCTGCGGTGCGCCATCGGCGGCCGGCGCGGGAGCGGAAGCAGCAGGCTGCGGCGCCGAGGCCGTGTTGGCGCTGCCGGCGTGCTGCTGGCCCTGCGGCAGGACCAGCGTTTGACCCACCTTCAGGCGGTGCGGGTCACCATTGACGAAGGCCTGCGGATTCAGCGCGACGATGCTGTCCATCAGTTGCGCGCGCGAGGCGCCACTGCCCGTCAGACGCGAACTGATCTTCCACAGCGTGTCATTGCGCACCGTGGTGTAGCGGCCATCACCCGCCGGCAGCGGCGGTTGTGCCGGCGCGCGGTGCACGGGCTCCGAGCGGTAGGCGTCAGGACGGTAACCCGAAGAGCGCGAAGGCGCGACGTCGCGCGCCGCGACATTGGCGGCCACGCTGCGGTTGGCGCTGTACTCCGGCGGATCGATCAGCACGGTGTACTCGCGCAGCATGCGACCGTTGGGGCGCTCCACAGCGATCAGGAAATTCAGGTAAGGCTCGTGTACCGGTTGCGTGGACATCACCTTGATGTAACCACGACCATTGCGGATCACCGGCGTGAAACGCAGGTTCTGCAGGAACACGAAGCGATCGACGCCAGCGTTCTCGTAGTCCTCGGGACTCGCGAGTTTGGCGATGAGTTCGTCGGAGGTCATGTCGCCGGTTTCGAGCAGGGCGATCTCGGCATCCAGCGGCTGGTTCAGCCCGGAGTGCAGCGTGATATCGCCGAGCCCGAGGGCATTCGCGTGAGCGGAGACAAAAACCGAAAGTGCGGCAAGCGTCAGCGGAATTCTATTTATTCGAGCCATAACCCCATCCCATTGTCCGGGTCTGCACGCCATTCCCTGACCACTCAAGAGCGGCAGGTTGAACCTGTCCACACACTGGACCCATGCCGGACTGCAGACCACAACGCACCACTCCTCTGTACCTTGCAGGGTACAGGCCGTCTGATATCACGGATTAGGTGGTGGCCAGGGTTTGGTCAAGATAAATCGTCGAAAAACCGGCGAATGGTTAGGGGGTGGATAGCGAATGGCCAGCGGCCCGGTAAGGGACCGCCAGAAAAATGGCTACTTTACCCGAATAACGTGACGAATTGCTCAGTTTCGCTCGAGATTGCCGAGAATCCGGCTGAGCGTTTTTTGACACAGCGCGATTTCTTCTTCCGATATCCCCGACAGCACTTCATTGCGAACGGCGGCGGCAATGTTTTCGATATCGGCGATAAGAACGTCTGCCTTGGGGGTGAGGGCGATGCGTTTGGCGCGGCGATCTTCGGCCACTGCCTGGCGACGGACCAACCCCTGGGCTTCGAGACCATCGAGCAGGCGGGCCAGTGTCGGACCTTCGACACCTACCGACTGGGCCAGCTCGCGCTGGGTCGGGGCGGCGGCGTGACGGGCCAGGTGCAGCAGCACCAGCCAGCGAGCCTGGGACAGGCCGAGGTGGCTGAGACGCCGGTCGAGCTCGGCCCGCCATGCACGCGAAGCCTGGGCCAGTTGGGTACCGAAATAGTGCTTATCGTTGTCTGACATTGTGCTGCGTACGGTAGGAGGTTGGTCGGCTAATTGATTTGACTAATTATTAGCCAGCTAATCAAGCCCGTACAATGACAGATTGTCGCAGGGTGTAAATCGTTGTCTCACCATTTCGCATACTGGTCTTCGACGAACCCCCAAAGATTCTCGATGCGCACCTCGGCTTGCCCCACCGGGCGCAGCACGCCGGTGAAGCGCCCGAATATCTGCTTGAAGTTGCTGGCCAGCACACCAAGATTGAGGCGTTCCTGGTGCAGGCCGTGAGCCTCGAAGCACAGCTCGACCTGACCGTCGTAGGAACGAATGGTCCAGGGCTTGAGTGGATGGTCACGGTCGAACTCGAAGCGCACCGTGTCGACTTTCACCAGTTTGCCATCGAGCCAGTAGCAGTTCTCGGTAAAGCTGGTCTCGTTGACGCCACACGACAAGTTCAGGCCGATGCGCCGGCCCGCGGTCTCGCCGGACAGGCAGGCCCAGTTCCAGAACGTCTCGCGGCGCATGTAGCCGGCGGACCAGTCGTGGTGCGCGTAGGCATCCAGCTCGCGCAGGTCGTAGTTGCCCAGCGCGCTGCGTACCTCGCCGTGGCAATGCACGCCGGCCACCTTGCGCGCGTAGACCCAGCCGTTCACCGCCGTCGGCGTGCAGATGCTCATGGGCTCGAAGACCGGTTCCTCCTCGCTGAAGCGCGCGTCTATGCGTGTGCCGTCGTCCAGTTCGACCAGCAGGCGCTTCTCGAAGGGCGAGGAGCTGTTCTCCAGGCGCAACAGGTTGCGCCCCTGGCGCAGTTCACAGACGCCATCGTTGGGTGCCTGCGAGAAATTCGTCCCCATGCCCAGCGGGCACTTGAACTGGCGCTCGATCATCCGCCCGCTCTCGGGGTGGTAGAGGTAGACGAAACCGATGGTGAGCAGGCTGACATCCGCCAGTGCACATCCGCCGATCAGCGTCGGGCTGATCAGGCCGAAGTACTGGAACTGGTGAAAGCTGCGCCACTTGCTCAGCGCACCGAGGCGACGGCCCATCGGCGAGCGGAAGTCGAAGTCGCGGTAATTGATGGTCGCCGGGGTGCCGGGAAAGATGCCGTAGTGCGGTTGGCCGTTGGGCTGGATCAGCTGCTGCATGGGCTCGGGCTCGGTGGCGGGATGCGGCGCATGCTAGCACCGCGCCTGCGCGCGCCGCAGTCACGCACGGCGCCAGCTCGGGGGACGGAATGGGCCACCACCGAAACACCGGACTCGCTGTAGGTCAAGGCTCAGGCCACGACCTGGTTGCGCCCGAACGCCTTGGCCTCGTAGAGCGCACGGTCAGCATGCTCATAGATGCTGCGCAGCGGATGGCCGGTCTCCGGCCACAGGCAGGAGACGCCGATGGACAGCGTCACCTCGTCCGCCGTCAGCGACCCTTCGTGAGCGATGCCCAGCGCCTGCACAGACTCGCGAACTACCTCGGCGCGCTCTCTGGCCTCGCGCTCGCTGGCGCCGTAGAGCAACACGGCAAACTCCTCGCCACCCAGGCGCACAGCCATGTCCAGTGGACGCCGCGCGCTGGTCGCGAGCACCTCGCCGATGCGCTGCAGCACGCCGTCGCCTGCCTGGTGGCCATAGCGGTCGTTGTAGGCCTTGAAGTGGTCGACATCGCAGAGCAGCAGCGCCAACCCCACGCTCTCGCGCTGGGCTTGGCGCCACAAACGTTCCAGCTGGCGGTTGAAACTGCGGCGATTGTGCAGGCCGGTCAGGGCATCGTGCTCTGCCATCACTTTCAGCAAGCGGCTGATGAGGAAGTGCTGGCGCGACTTGTAGTCCAGCAAGTAGCAGCCCACCGCACCGACCAGGTTGGCCAGCAGCAGGAACACCACGTTGCTGATCAGCTCGGGCAGCGGCAACCCCGCGTACAGCTCGAAGCCCACGTAGGCCAGCAGGATCACCGACGCGCAGCCCACCGCCTCGGTGAAGCGCAGGCCGATCAGGAAGTAGGCCGCCATGCTGACCAGCAGCAAGCCTTCGTAGGGATAGCGCTGGTCCACGGTATGGGCGATGCCCACTACGGCCGCTGCGCCGATACCGACGCTGAGAATGCAGGCCAGGCTCAGCGGCACCAGCAGGTGGATATGCCGGCGCTGCAGGATCAACCCACCGCAGACGCTCAGCAGCACGAGCACGCCGATGCGCACGGCAAGCATGTCCCAGTGTTCTGCAGTCCGGATCAGGAGAAAATCGATGGCCGCCAGCGCCAGCCAGATCAGCACCCCGATGGTCAGCGCGGTGCGCTTGAGATCGAAGCTGTCTTCGAGCAGGTAATGGCGGTACTGGGTCTCGAGGTCGGGTTCGAAACGCAGGCGGCGAAAGCCCCGGGAGAGCTGTTCGGCATAGGCATTGGAGCGGACGTCGTCCAGCCAGCTTTGTTGTTGTGGCACGCTCACCTCTTCTCGTGGAGGTCTAAGTGCCACCATAGCCTTTCGGGACGCGCGTCACAAGTTTGTCGTTTTGCCCCGTCACTAAACTGACGGAGCAGCGCACTCACCAGCGATCGTCGCGAGAGTTCCGGTAACGGTCGTGCCCATAGTAGGAGTCGTGGCAGTAGCGGCGATCCGAATGCCCACGGTGCTTGCGGCACTCGCGATCCTCGTCATCGTCGTCCTTGGACATGATGACCAGCCCCGCCACCAGCGCGACCGCCGCAACGCCGATCAAGGCGTTCTTGCCGCCCTCGGTCAGCCCGCCGCCGCTGGCGCATCCACTGAGTTGCCCGACGACCAGCAGCCCCGCCACTACCCGCACCCAGCTCGCCATCTGTCACTCCGAAAGTGATTCGTTCTGACAGATAGGACTGATGGGAAACGGCGCCGTCGCTGGCACATTGATATTTCATCTGTAACGCCGCATTTCTGGGCGATCAGACTTCCAGCTCGGCCTGCAAAGCGGCGCGCACGCAGTGCAGGACGCCCAACGGCACGCGGCCTTCGAACAGCTCGGCGATGGCGCTCACCGGCGGCAGTTCGCCGTCCTCGTCGAGGAAGGCATCCTGGACTTCGCCGAGCAGTTCCTCGGGCAGGTCCAGCGCCTGCTCCAGGCTCAGCTGCTGGCGGCCGATGGCCTCGGCTAGCAGGCTGTACACATTCTTCTCGCTGCAATCGAGCTGGCGGGCGATCTGCGCCGGCGTCATGCCGGCGCGGGCCAGGGTCACCAGTTCGTGGCGCAGGTCGGTGACCGGGGCCGGGGTGTCCGGCGCCTTCTCCGACTCGGTGAGCACGTCGAGGAAGGCCTGGCCGTAGCGCTCCAGCTTGCGCGCGCCGACACCACTGACCTGGGCCATGGCAGAAAGCGTGGTGGGCTGACTGCGGAGCATTTCCAGCAAGGTCGCATCGGGGAATATGACGTAGGGCGGCACCGAGTGCTCCTCCGCCAGCTTGCGCCGCAGGGCGCGCAGGGCTTCCCACATTTCGCGCTCTTCCTGGCGCACCAGTTGGCTGGCGGGGCTGGCGCCACCGGAGGAGGAAGACTTGCTGCGCTGTGGCTTGGGATCGCGGCGCAGGGCCAGCGTCTGTTCACCGCGCAGCAGCGGACGGCAGGCCTCGGTCAGGCGCAGGCCGTTGAAGCCGTCGACGTCCACGTCGGCAAAGCCACGGGCAACCAGTTGGCGGAACAGCGTGCGCCACTCGTCCTCGCCACGGGACTTGCCGATGCCGAACACCGCCAGGTGCTGGTGCCCGACGCTGCGCACCTTTTCGGTGTCCTTGCCCAGCAGCACGTCCACCAGATGGCCGACGCCGTAGCGCTGGCCGCTGCGGTAGATGGCCGACAGCGCCTGGCGCGCGGGCTCGGTGGCGTCCCAGGTTTCCACGCCGTCGACGCAAATGTCGCAGTGGCCGCAGGGGTTGGGCATCACCTCGTCGAAGTAGGCCAGCAGGGCCTGGCGGCGGCAGCGGGTTTCCTCGCAAAGCGCCAGCATGGCTTCGAGTTTGTGCCGTTCGACGCGCTTGTGGCGCTCGTCGCCCTCGGAGTTCTGCATCATCTGCCGCAGCAGCAGCACGTCCTGCAGGCCGTAGGCCATCCAGGCGTCGGCGGGCAGGCTGTCGCGGCCGGCGCGGCCGGTTTCCTGGTAGTACGCCTCCAGGCTCTTGGGCAGGTCCAGGTGCGCGACGAAGCGCACGTTGGGCTTGTCGATGCCCATGCCGAAGGCGACGGTGGCGACCATGATCAGCCCTTCCTCGTTGAGGAAGCGCTTCTGGTGGAAGGCGCGCAGGTCGTTGGACAGCCCGGCGTGGTACGGCAGCGCCGGGAAGCCTTGGTTGGAGAGGAACTCGGCGACTTCCTCGACCTTCTTGCGCGACATGCAGTAGACGATGCCCGCGTCGCCGCGCCGCTCGCTGAGGAAGCCCAGCAGCTGCTTGCGCGGCTGCTCCTTGGGCACGATGCGGTAGAAGATGTTCGGCCGGTCGAAGCTGGAGAGGAACTGCTCGGCGTTCTGCAGGTGCAGGCGCTGGATCATCTCCTCGCGGGTGCGCATGTCCGCCGTGGCAGTCAGGGCGATGCGCGGCACATGCGGGAACAGCTCGGCGAGTTGGCCCAGCTGCAGGTACTCAGGACGGAAGTCGTGGCCCCATTGCGACACGCAGTGCGCTTCGTCGATGGCAAACAGGCCAATCTCCAGGCGCTGCAGGAAGGCCAGCATGCGCGGCTGCACCAGGCGTTCCGGGGCGAGGTAAAGCAGCTTGATCTCACCGCGCTGCAAGCGGTCGGCAATATCGCGCTGGGCTTCGGGGCTCAGCGAAGAGTTCAGTGCCGCCACTGGCACACCCAGCTCGTCCAGCGTGGCGACCTGGTCCTCCATCAGCGCGATCAGCGGCGAGACCACTACCGTCAGGCCTTCGCGCAGCAGCGCCGGGACCTGGAAGCACAGCGACTTGCCGCCGCCGGTGGGCATCAGCACCAGCGCATCGCCGCCGCCGGCTACACGCTCGATGATCCGCGCCTGATTGCCGCGGAAGGCGTCGTAACCGAAAACGTCTTTGAGGATGCGCAGGGCCTGATCGAGCATGAGGGACTCCGAATGAAGCCGCGCATTATACGCAAGCGATCCCACTACGACCGGCACCTTGTCCGGGAAACCGTGGAAAAATCCGTCACATGCGTCCGAACCCCGTGTCGGCGCGGGCTGCAAGGGCATTTGGCTTTTGCCGCGAGCCAGCGGAAAGACTACAATTCGGGACCGATCACCTCCGAGGTAGTACCCGATGTCCTTCGCCGACCAATTGTCCCGCCTGCAAGCCTTTCTCGATGCCGATGATCTGCACGAGGAAGCCTTGGACTACGTGGCGGCACACGGCTACCTGACCGCCCTGGCGATCTGCCCGGAGGAAGTGCCGGAGCGCGAGTGGATCGATGCGCTGTTCGCCGAGCCGCCGCACTACCGCAGCGAAGAAGAGCGCAGCGAGATCGAATCCACCCTGGTCCAGCTCAAGGCTCACATCATCCGCCAGATGGCCGGTGACGAGGAACTGGAGCTGCCCTGCGAGCCCTACCTGGGCGACGAGCCGGACGACTCCGATATCCGCGGCTGGTGCATCGGCTTCATGGAAGGCGTGTTCCTGCGTGAAGCAGTTTGGTTCGAGCAGGCCGAGGAAGAGGTCAGCGAGCTGCTGCTGCCGATCATGGTCGGTTCCGGCCTGTTCGACGAACAGCCCGAGTTCGACGAGATCGCCAGCGACCGCGGCCTGGTGGACGACATGGTCGCGCAGATCCCCGAGTTGCTGACCAACCTCTTCCTGCTGTGCCAGGCGCCGGAAGAGAAGCCGGCGCTGCTGAAGCCGCGCACTCACTGATCCGCCACCGGAGCTGCGCCGCGCGGCTCCGGAATCGTTTCGCGCCAGTCGATGCCTCGAGAAATCCGCCAGAGCCGTCACGCCTGGGTTCGCTACTGCCTGCTCGGCGTCGGCTGGCTCAGCGTGGCGCTGGGCGTGATCGGCATCTTCCTGCCGGTGCTGCCCACCACGCCCTTCCTCCTGCTCGCCGCCGCCTGCTTCATGCGCAGCTCCCAGCGCTTCTACGACTGGCTGGTGAACCACCCCAGGCTCGGCCCGTGGATCCGCGACTACCTGGACGGCGAAGGCATCCCGCTCAAGGGCAAGGTCTACGCCATCGGCCTGATGTGGTGCAGCATCCTGATCTCAGGCTTTGTGGTGCAGCGCCCCTGGGCCTGGGCGTTCATGCTGACCAGCGCCACGCTGGTCAGCATCTATCTGATTCGGATGAAAACGCGGCGGCTGGACTGAGTCTTTTGCGGGCTCGAATACTGCCTCCTGCCCCTCCCTCTGAGCCCCGCCAAGCCCCGTGCTGCGGGGCCTTGCACCCAACGGCGATACGCCAGCGCAAGTTTTCGAAGAGCGCCTAGACTCCACACATCCCACATGGAGCGCTGGCGATGCAGCCACCCCGAGGAGCCCCCCGGCTGTTCGCCAGCCCGCTGCGTCTGCGGGCCGGCGTGCTGCTGCTCGCTCTCCTCGCACTGACAGCCGGCGCAGCCTGGAACTTTGACACCATCCTGAAGAACGCCGAGCAGAAGTACGGCAACCTCGGCACCGCCAAGACCCGCATAGAATCCTGGGGTCGCTTGATCCAGGACAGCGAAAACCTCGACGAGCCCACCAAGCTCAAGGCGGTCAATGCCTTCTTCAACGGCGCCCTGGTCTTCACCGACGACCGCACCGTCTGGCGCCAGGAGGACTACTGGGCGACGCCGGTGGAATCCCTCTACAAGGGCGCCGGCGACTGCGAGGACTACTCCATCGCCAAGTTCGTCACCCTGCGCCGCCTCGGGGTCGCCAGCGACAAGCTGCGCATCACCTACGTCAAGGCGCTGCAGCAGAACCAGGCGCACATGGTGCTCACCTACTACGCCTCCCCCACTGCCGAGCCGCTGGTGCTGGACAACCTGATCCCGCAGATAAAGCCCGCCTCCCAGCGCAAGGACCTCCTGCCCGTCTACGCCTTCAACGCCGAGGGGCTGTGGCTGCCCGGCCCCGGCGGCGGCAAGCGCACCGGCGACAGCAAGAAGCTGTCACGCTGGCAGGACCTGTTGACCAAGATGCGCGCCGAGGGCCTGGACCTCGACGAGACGCGATAGGAGAAACCCGGCATGTCATTGCTCAAGCAACTGTTCCTGGCGATCTGCCTGTTCCTCGTGGTGGCCTTCGCCGGCAGCTTCGCCGCCAGCCTGGAAAGCTCCCGCGAGCAACTGATCGGCCAGTTGCGCTCCCACGCTCAGGACGCCGCCACCGCGCTGGGCCTGTCGCTCACACCGCACGTGGACGACCCGGCGATGATTGAGCTGATGGTCAGCTCGATCTTCGACTCCGGCTACTTCGCCACCATCCGCGTGGTGAGCATTCCCGAGGGCAAGGTGATAGTCGAGCGTGACAGCGACACGCAGAACCAGCAGGTGCCGGCCTGGTTCGCCAAGCTGGTGAACCTCAAGGCCCAAGGCGGCGACGCCCTGATCATGCGCGGTTGGGAACAGGCCGCGCGGGTCGAGGTGGTCAGCCATCCGCAGTTCGCCCTGGCCAAGCTGTGGGACGGCGCGCTGGGCAGCCTCGCCTGGCTGCTGGCCTGCGGGCTGGTCAGCGCCATCCTTGGCGGCTGGCTGCTGCGCACCCAGCTCAAGCCGCTGGATCAGATGGTGCAGCAGGCCCACGCCATCACCCGCCGCGAATTCCTCACCCTGCCCAAGGAACCGCGCACCCCGGAACTCAAGCGCGTGGTGCAGGCGATGAACCAGATGGTCGACAAGCTAAAGGCGCTGTTCGCCGAGGAAGCCACCCGCAGCGAGAAACTGCGCGAGGAGGCCTACCAGGACAGCCTCTCCGGCCTGGCCAACCGCCGCCTGTTCGACGCGCGGCTGGATGCACAACTGTCCCCCAGCGAACAGAACGCCGCCGGTTATCTGCTGCTGCTACGCCTGAACGACCTCGCTGGGCTCAACCAGCGCCTGGGCGGGCAGCGCACCGACGCGCTGATCCGCGACGTCGCCGAGTTGCTGGAGCGTGAGCGCGAGACCCACGGCACCCCGGACTGGCTCGCCGCGCGCAGCCGTGGCGGCGAGTTCACCCTGCTCGCCCCCGGCGTCGACAGCGCCAGCGCCGAACTGCTGGCCGACCAGCTCAGCGCCGCCCTGGAGAACCTGCGCAGCACCGGCGCCAGCGATTGCAAGCCGGTGGCACACCTTGGCCTGGCGGCCTTCCGCCCCGGCGAATCGGCGGCCAGCGTGCTGTCCCGCGCGGACCAGGCACTGGCGCAGGCGCAGTCCTCGCCGGATCGTCCCTGGCAGCGCCTGGACAGCTCCGGCGGCCAGCCCGCGCAGGACTCCCGCGCCTGGCGCGAATGGCTCGACGATGCCCTGCAGAAAGGCAAGCTGCAGCTGTGGTTCCAGCCGGTGCGCGCCTGCGCCGAGAAGGGCGAACTGCTGCACCAGAAAGTCCTCGCTCGGCTGCTCGATCCCCAGGGCGAGGCCGTCGCGGCCGGGCAGTTCCTGCCGTGGATCGAGCGCTTCGGCTGGTCTGCGCGCTTCGACCTGGCGATGCTCGAACACGCCCTCGCCCACCTCGCCCAGCAACCGGCGCCGCTGGCCTTGTCGCTGTCGGCAGAAACCGTGCGCAGCGCCGAGCCGCTGCGTCAGCTGTTCGAGATCCTCCGCGCCCATCCGCAGGAAGCGCAGCTGATGATCCTGGAAGTGGACGAGCGTTACCTGCCGCCGCCGGCAGAGCTGGAGAAGCTCGCCCAGTCGGTGCAGGACGTCGGCGCCAAGCTTGGCCTGCAGCACTTCGGCGGACGCTTCAGCCTGATCGGCAACCTGACCCGCCTGGGCCTTGCGTACCTGAAGATCGACGGCAGCTACATCCGCGCCATCGACCAGGACAACGACAAGCGCCTGTTCATCGAGGCCATGTATCGCGCGTCCAACAGCATCGACCTGCCGCTGATCGCGGAGATGGTCGAGACCGAGGGCGAACTGGCCGTCCTGCGGGAGATGGGCATCGCCGGCGCGATGGGGCGGCTGGTCGGGGCGCCGAAGCCTTCGCAGAGGAATGGAGGGTAGAGGATCGCTGCCTGGTCGGCTCCTACAGGGGAATGCCGTGCCATGCGGTTCGCGAGCAAGCCCGCTCCTACAAAACACAGCGCGAAACCTCAGCCCTTCTTGCCCTTCTTCGCACTGGCGTAAGCCGCCTCCAGCGCATCGTTGATGGTCTTGAGGACCTTCACCCGCGCATAGCGCTTGTCATTGGCTTCCACCAGCGTCCAGGGCGCGATCTCGGTGCTGGTACGGTCGACCATGTCGCCCACCGCATCCACGTAGAGGTCCCACTTGTCGCGGTTGCGCCAGTCTTCCTCGGTGATCTTGAAGCGCTTGAAGGGGATCGACTCGCGCTCCTTGAAGCGCTCCAGCTGGGTCTCCTGGTCGATGGACAGCCAGAATTTCACCAGCACGATGTTGTAGTTCGTCAGCTGCTCCTCGAAGTCGTTGATCTCCGCATAGGCGCGCAACCAATCTGCATCCGAAGCAAAGCCCTCGACCCGCTCCACCAGCACGCGGCCGTACCAGGAACGATCGAAGATGGTGAATTGCCGGCGCGCCGGGATGTGCCGCCAGAAGCGCCACAGATACGGCTGCGCGCGCTCCTCCTCGGTAGGGGCGGCGATCGGCACGATGCGGTACTGACGCGGGTCCAGCGCATCGGTCACGCGACGGATCGCGCCGCCCTTGCCGGCGGCGTCGTTGCCTTCGAACACGGCGATCAGCGAATGGCTGCGGAAGAGCTTGTCGCGCATCAGCGTGGCCAGGCGCGCCTGCTCCTTGGCCAGCTGTTCCTTGTACTGGTCCTTGTCCAGCGACAGGCTCAGGTCCAGCGCATCCAGCAGGCCCTTGTTGTCCAGGCTGGAGACCAGCGGCGCAGCATGGGGCTGCGGGGTCGGGCGGTCCTTGCGCTTGAGCGCGGCCTGCAGGCTTTCGAGAATAGTGCGGCCGACCGTCAGGCTGCGGTAGCGCTCATCGGAGCCCTCCACCACGTACCAGGGCGCATAGTCGCGACTGGTGCGGCGCAGCACGCGCTCGCCGTAGCGCACGAACTTGTCGTAGACCTCGCTCTGCTTCCAGTCGATCTCGCTCAGCTGCCAGCTGCGGGTCGGGTCGTTCTCCAGCGCCTTGAGGCGCTCCTTGAGCTGCTTCTTGGAGAGGTGAAACCAGAACTTGAAGATCAGCGCGCCTTCGTCGGAATACATCCGCTCGAAGCGTTCGGCATCGCTGATCAGGCCATCGAGCTGGCTGTCCTTGATCTCGCCGGTGACCCGCGCATAAAGCATCTGGCTGTACCAGTTGCCGAAGAAGATACCGGTCGTACCCTTGGGCGGCAGGCGGCGCCAGAAGCGCCACTGCGGTGGCCGCGAGAGCTCCTCGTCGGTGGGCAGGAGGAAGCTCTCCACCCGGATCAGCCGCGGGTCCATCCACTCGTTGAGCAGCTTCACCGTCTCGCCCTTGCCGGCACCCTCGATGCCGTTGATCAGGATGATCACCGGGAAACGCGCCTGCTGCTTGAGCTCGTACTGCGCCTCGAGCAGGGCTTCGCGCAGCACCGCGACTTCCTTCTCGTAGGTTTCCTTGTCGATGGAATGACCGATCTCGGCGGATTCGAACATGCAGCTCTCCTTGTTTCGAAGTGAATAGAAGGTAGCGGATGTGACGCAGGCTGTCTGCGCGGCGGATCGGCTAAACTGCCGGCTTCGTTTCACAACCCTGCCCCCACATGCCAGACATCAGCAGCGCCCAGATCGACTGGGACGAGAACGGCCAGCCGACCTCCCGCGTCTACGGCGACGTGTATTTCTCTCCCGTCTCCGGGATCGCCGAAACCCACCACGTGTTCATCAACGGCAACCGCCTGCCCGAACGCTTCGCCGCGCTGCCCGCCGGGGGGCGCCTGTGCATCGGCGAGACCGGCTTCGGCACCGGGCTGAACTTCCTCTGCGCCTGGCAGTTGTTCGAAGAGCAGGCGCCGAGCGATGCACGGCTGCACTTCGTCAGCACTGAAAAGTACCCCGTGGCGCCGGAGGACCTGCGCCGCGCCTGCGCCCTTTGGCCGGAGCTGGCGCATCTGTCAGAGCAGTTGCTGGAGCAGTACGTGGCGATCAACCCCGGCTTCCAGCGCCTGGTCTTCGCCGAGGGCCGCGTGGTACTGACCCTGCTGGTGGGCGATGTGCTGGAAACCCTGCCCGAGCTGGACGCACGCATCGACGCCTGGTTCCTCGACGGATTCTCCCCAGCGAAGAACCCGGAGATGTGGAACGACGCGCTCTATGCACAGCTCGCCCGCCTCTCGGCGCCGGGCACGAGCCTTGCCACCTTCACCAGCGCCGGCTTCGTCCGCCGCGGGCTGGGCGCGGCCGGCTTCAAGATCCGCCGCACCCTGGGCTTCGGCAAGAAATGGGAGATGTCCCAGGGCGAATTCCTTGGCAACGAACAGCCGGCCGGCAAACCCTGGTACAGCCGCCCCGTTCACCCCAAAGGCCCTCGGGAAGCACTGGTGATCGGTGGCGGCATGGCCGGTTGCGCCAGTGCCGCCAGCCTGGCCGCGCGGGGCTGGCAGGTGACGCTGATCGAGCGTCACGCGGGCCTCGCCGAAGAGGCCTCGGGCAATCCTCAGGGCGTGCTGTATCTGAAGCTTTCCGCCCACGGAACCGCGCTGTCGCGGCTGATAGTCAGCGGCTTCGGCCACACACGGCGGTTGATCCAGCGCCTGCAGAAAGGCGAGGAATGGTCCGATTGCGGTGTGCTGCAACTGGGTTTCGATGACGCCGAGACTCAGCGCCAGGCGAAGCTGGCCGACGCCTTCCCGCCGACGCTGCTGCGTCAGCTGGACAAGGCCGAGGCGGAATCCATCGCCGGCATCGGCCTGCCGGCCGGCGGGCTGTTCTACCCCGAAGGCGGCTGGGTGCATCCGCCCGCGCTGTGCCGGCATCTAGCAGCGCATCCGAATATCCGCGTGCTGACCGGCAAGGAAGTCCTCCTGCAACGCGAAGCCGATGGCTGGAGTGCTTGGAGCGGCGAGCAGAAGCTCGCCGGCGCGCCCGTCGCCATCCTCGCCACCGCCGCCGAAGTGCGTCGTTTCGCAGGTGCCGAGTCGCTGCCGATGAAACGCATCCGCGGGCAGATCACTCGCGTGCCGGCCACCGCCGAGAGCGCCGTGCTGCGTACCGTGGTCTGCGCCGAAGGCTACGTCGCCCCGCCGCGCCGCAGCGAGCACACCCTGGGCGCCAGTTTCGAATTCAAACGAGACGACACTGAGCCATCATTGGAAGAACACCTGGGCAACCTCGACCTGCTGGCGGAGATATCCACAGACCTGAGCGAGCGCCTGCACATCGCCCAACTAGACCCGGCAACGCTGCAGGGCCGCGCCGCCTTCCGCTGCACCACCCCGGACTACCTGCCGCTGGTGGGCCCGTTGGCGAATCGCGAAGCCTTCATGCAGTCGTACGCGGTGCTCGGCAAGGATGCGCGCCAGGTACCGGAGACGCCCTGCCCCTGGCTGGACGGCCTGTACCTGAACAGCGCCCATGGCTCACGCGGGCTGGTCACCGCGCCACTGGCGGGCGAGCTGCTGGCCGCCTGGATCGACGATGAACCGCTGCCCTTGCCCCGTGCCGTGGCCGAGGCCTGCCACCCGAACCGCTTCTTCCTGCGCGACGTCGTGCGCGGCCAGAAGAACTCCTGAACACCTCGCAGCCCCTCGACAGGGCCGCGACCAGCTTCCAGAGCGGACCACCGACATGGATGCACTGCTGCTTGAATCTTCCGCCATCGGCCTCATCCTCGGGCTGCTGCTGGGCCTGACCGGCGCTGGCGGTTCGCTAGTGGCGCTGCCCCTGCTGCTCAGCCTGCACCTGCCCTTGCACGACGCCATCGGCGTCAGCCTCGGCGCGGTCGCGCTGTCGGCAGCTATCGGTGCCGTGCCGCGCGCACGGCAGGGCCAGGTGGCGTGGAAGCCGCTGTTCTGGCTGGTAATCACCGGCTGGCCGGGCAATGCCGTCGGCCAGTGGCTGGGCAAGTTCATGCCGGACGCCTGGCTGATCGTCGGCTTCTGCCTGCTGGTACTGTGGTCGGCCTGGCGCATGTGGCAGGGCTCCAGCCAGCCACGCACCTGTGACAAACCGATGCGCAACGCGCCGCTGCTGGGCGTCGGCCTGGCAGTGGGCTTGCTGTCGGGCCTGATGGGCGTGGGCGGCGGGTTCCTGATCGTGCCGGGGTTGCTGTGGTTCACGCCGCTGTCGATGCTGGCGGCGACGGCGACCTCGATGGCGGTGATCGCGCTGGTGTCCGGCGGCGGTTTCCTGCTCTATCTCACCCATGCGCAACCGCCGCTGCCTTTGCTGGCGTGCCTGGCAGCGGGCGGTGCGCTCGGCGTGCTATTCGGCAATCGCCTCGCGGTACGGCTGGGTGGCGCGACGCTGCAGCGCCTGTTCGCGCTGATGCTGGTGGCGGTCAGCCTGTCGCTGGCCGCACAGAAACTGATGAGCTGATTGTCGTCGAAAGGGCCTAGAACTCTTCTTCCTCGGCCTCGGCTCCCGGCGTCTCGAACAACTCGGCGGCGCGCAGCAGCCCGGCGAGGATGGCGTGCTGCTCCCACTCGGGCAGCCCGGCGAAACGCTCCAGGGCATGCTCCGGCAATAGCGCGGGGCCGTGTTTGAGGGCCTTGCGCCCGTCGGATTCGAGGCTCATCCACTGCTTGCGCCGATCATCGTCGTCGCGCCGGCGGGCCAGCAGCCCTTTGCTTTCCAGGCGAGTCAGCGCGCTGGAAATGGACGACTGCGACAGCGCCACCTGCCGCGCCAACTGACCAGCGGTTATCTCCCCCTCCAACTCCACCACCTGCAGGATCAGTAGCTGCAGCGGCGTCAGTTCGCCGTCGCGGCCCAGGCTCTTGGAGTGCACTTCCGCCGCCTGCTGCAGCCGTCTCAGGGCCTGCAGCATGGAGAGTGCGTGGGCGTTGCGCATCGAAGTCTTGCTGTCGGCCATCTCAGTCCACCTGCTGCTCCGTCATTTTTTCTCAATGAAATCAGATAGAACTCTCGCCAGATCGACGGGTCATCCCCTAAGGCGTCCCTGAGGCGCCACCCACTTCATCCCCAACGGAGATCCGGTAAGGACATGTGCGGAATAGCAGGAGAGTTACGTTTCGATAAACAGGCTGCGGACCTTGCCGCAGTCGAACGCATCACCCATCACCTGGCCCCGCGAGGTCCCGATGCCTGGGGCTTCCACAGCGAAGGGCCGGTGGCCCTCGGGCACCGGCGGCTGAAGATCATGGACCTGGCCGAAGCATCCGGTCAGCCGATGATCGACACTTCGCTGGGCCTGTCGCTGGTATTCAACGGGGCAATCTACAACTACCCCGAACTGCGCGGCGAGCTGGAAGCCCTTGGGTACCGCTTCTTTTCCGGAGGCGACACCGAAGTACTCCTGAAGGGATACCACGCCTGGGGCGAACAACTATTGCCACGCCTCAATGGCATGTTCGCCTTCGCCATCTGGGAACGCGACAAACGGCGCCTGTTCATCGCCCGCGACCGCCTCGGTATCAAGCCGGTGTACCTGTCGCAGACCGGCAAGCGCCTGCGCTTCGCCTCCAGTCTGCCGGCACTGCTCAAGGGCGGTGATATCGACCCGGCGCTGGACCCGGTGGCACTCAACCACTACCTCAACTTCCACGCCGTGGTCCCCGCGCCGCGCACCCTGCTGGCCGAGGTGCAGAAACTGCCGCCGGCTACCTGGATGACCATAGACGCTGATGGCCACACCGAGCGCCAGCGCTGGTGGACCCTGGACTACGGCCCGCTGCCGGACGAGCGCGAGCTGACCCTGGACGACTGGGAAGACCGCCTGCTGAGCAGCCTGCGCGATGCCGTGAGCGTGCGTCAGCGTGCCGCCCGCGAAGTCGGCGTGCTGCTCTCCGGCGGGGTGGATTCCAGCCTGCTGGTCGGCCTGCTGCATGAAGCCGGCGTCGAGGACCTGCTGACCTTCTCCATCGGCTTCGAGGATGCCGGCGGCGAGCGCGGCGACGAGTTCCAGTACTCCGACCTGATCGCCAAACGCTACGGCACTCGTCACCACCAACTGCGCATCGACGAGAACGAAGTCATATCGCAGCTGCCGGCGGCGTTCCGCGCCATGAGCGAGCCAATGGTCAGCCACGACTGCATCGCCTTCTACCTGCTCTCGCGAGAAGTCTCGAAGCGCTGCAAGGTGGTGCAGAGCGGCCAGGGCGCCGACGAGCTGTTCGCCGGCTACCACTGGTACCCGAAGGTGGCCGGCGCCAAGGACCCATTGCAGGCTTATCGCGCAGCGTTCTTCGACCGCACTCACGGCGAGTACCTGGACACCGTGCGCGAAGCCCTGCGGGTGGAGGACGTCGCCAGCGACTTCGTCCGCGAGCACTTCGCCCAACCCGGCGCGGAGGATCCGGTGGACAAGGCCCTGCGCCTGGACAGCACCATCATGCTGGTCGACGACCCGGTCAAGCGTGTGGACAACATGACCATGGCCTGGGGCCTGGAGGCCCGCGTGCCGTTCCTCGACTATCGCGTGGCGGAGCTGTCGGCGCGCATTCCGTCGCGCTTCAAGCTCGGCGACGGCGGCAAGCAGGTGCTCAAGGCCGCCGCGCGCAAGATCATCCCCAGCGAGGTGATCGACCGGCCCAAGGGCTACTTCCCGGTGCCGGGCCTCAAGCACCTGCAAGGCAATACCCGCGCCTGGGTCAGCGAGTTGCTGCTGGACCCGAGCCAGGACCGTGGCCTGTTCGAGACGGCGATGTTCGACCGCCTGCTCAGCGACCCGGCAACCGACCTCACCCCGCTGCGTGGTTCCAAGCTGTGGCAGTTGGCAGCCCTCAACCTCTGGCTGACGGAACAAGGCCTCTAGAGCTCGGCAGCGCCGCCTCGCGCGGCGTTGCCTTTTCCTTCAGCCCAGGACAGAAGCCTTATCAGGGAGCGCAAGATGAAACCCCATTCCAACCTGCCCCATCCCCACAACCAGCGGCTGCTGCGCGGCCAGACACCGACCTACGAGCGCCTGCAGGCGCGCTTCGCCGGGGATCACGCGGAAAGTCATGGCCCACTGATCCTGCAGTGCGGCTGGGGTCGCCTGCTGATCGGTCACACCTTCTCCAGCCCGGACAAGCTCGCCGCCGAGCTGCTCAACGAACAGCCCGGCGAACGCGACATCGCCCTTTACGTCGCCGCGCCGCAGCAGGTGCTGGCCCACGCCCCGCAGCAACTCTTCCTCGATCCGTCCGACGCGCTGCGCCTGTGGTTCACCGACTACCGCCCGGCGCGCCGGCCCTTCCGTGGCTTCCGGATTCGCCGCGTGCACAGCGATGACGACTGGGCTGCGATCAATCGCCTGTACCTGTCGCGCGGCATGCTGCCGGTCGACCCTTCCAACGTCACGCCGCGCCACCAGGGCGGCCCGGCCTACTGGCTGGCAGAAGACGCCGAAACCGGCACGGTGATCGGCACCGTCATGGGCATCAACCACGCCAAGGCCTTCCGCGACCCGGAAGGCGGCTCCAGCCTCTGGTGCCTGGCGGTGGACCCGCAATCCAGCCGGCCCGGCGTCGGCGAAGCGCTGGTGCGCCACCTGATCGAGCATTTCATGAGCCGAGGTCTTGCGTACCTGGACCTGTCGGTGCTGCACGGCAACCAGCAGGCCAAGTCGCTGTACCGCAAGCTGCGCTTCCGCGAGCTGCCGACCTTCGCGGTGAAGTGCAAGAACGGCATCAACCAGTCGCTGTTCCTCGGCCCCGGCCCGGAGGAAGGCCTCAACCCATACGCCAAGATCATCGTCGACGAAGCACATCGGCGCGGTATCGAAGTACAGGTGCAGGACGCCGACGCCGGTCTTTTCACCCTGACCCAGGGCGGCCGGCGCATCCGCTGCCGTGAATCGCTGTGCGATCTCACCAGCGCCGTGAGCATGAGCCTGTGCCAGGACAAGACCCTCACCCACCGCGCCCTCGACCGAGCCGGCCTGCGCCAGCCGCAGCAGCGGCTGGCTGGCAGCGAGCAGGAGAATGCCGAGTTCCTCAAGGAGCACGGCACGTTGGTGGTCAAGCCGGTGGACGGCGAACAGGGCCAGGGCGTCGCCGTGGACCTGCGCACACCAGAAGAAGTGGAGGACGCCATCGCCCACGCGAAGCAGTTCGACACCCGGGTGATCCTCGAGAGCTACCACCCCGGCCAGGACCTGCGCATCGTGGTGATCGGCTATGAAGTAGTGGCCGCCGCCATCCGCCGCCCCGCCGAGGTGATCGGTGATGGCCGGCACAGCATCCGCAAGCTGATCGAGGCGCAGAGCCGCCGTCGCCAGGCCGCCACCGGCGGCGAGAGCCGCATCCCGCTGGACGCCGAAACCGAACGCACCCTGAGCGCCGCCGGCTTCAGCTACGACGACGTGCTGCCCAGCGGCCAGCGCCTGGCCGTGCGGCGCACCGCCAACCTGCACACCGGCGGCACCCTGGAAGATGTCACCGAGCGCCTGCACCCGGCGCTGGCCGACGCTGCCATCCGCGCGGCGCGGGCGCTGGAGATTCCGGTCACCGGCCTCGATCTGCTGGTCACCGAGGCCGACCAGGCGGACTACGTGATCATCGAAGCCAACGAGCGGCCGGGTCTGGCCAACCATGAGCCGCAACCCGTCGCCGAGCGCTTCGTCGACCTGCTCTTCCCGCTCAGCCGCGAACTGCTGCACCGCGACAACCGTGACCAGCCACACTCCAACGTGGAGGCCCCGGCATGACCCAACTGCCACAACCGGACCTGAACTACCTGCAGCGCGTGCTGCTGGAAATGCTCGCCATCCCCAGCCCTACCGGCTTCACCGACACCATCGTGCGCTACGTCGCCGAGCGGCTGGAGGAGATCGGCGTACCCTTCGAAATGACCCGCCGCGGGACCATCCGCGCGACCCTGCTGGGCCGGCGCAAGAGCCCGGACCGCGCGGTCTCGGCGCACCTGGACACCATTGGCGCGATCGTCCGCGAGATCAAGCCCAACGGCCGCCTGGCACTGGCGCCGGTGGGCTGCTGGTCGAGCCGCTTCGCCGAGGGCAGCCGCGTCACGGTGTTCTGCGAGAACGGCGTGTTCCGTGGCAGCGTGCTGCCGCTGATGGCCTCCGGGCACGCCTTCAATACCGCCGTGGACTCTCTGCCGATCAGCTGGGACCACGTCGAGTTGCGCCTGGACACCTACACCGCCAGCCGCGCCGACAGCGAGTCCCTGGGCGTCGCCATCGGCGATTTCGTCGCCTTCGACCCGTTGCCGGAGTTCACCGAAAGCGGCCACATCAGCGCCCGCCACCTCGACGACAAGGCCGGCGTCGCCGCGCTGCTCGCCTCGCTCAAGGCCATCGTGGAAAGCGGCCAGGTGCCGCCCATCGATTGCCACCCGCTGTTCACCATCACCGAGGAAATCGGCTCCGGCGCGGCCGGCGCGCTGCCCTGGGACGTGAGCGAGTTCGTCGGCATCGACATTGCCCCGGTGGCCGAGGGGCAGAACTCCAGCGAGCACGCGGTGAGCGTGGCTCTCCAGGACTCCGGTGGGCCCTACGACTTCCATCTTTCCCGCCACCTGCTGCGCCTGGGTGAGCGCCATGAGGTCGCCGTCCGGCGGGACCTGTTCCGCTACTACCACAGCGACGCGCAATCGGCGATCACCGCCGGCCACGACATCCGCACCGCCCTGCTGGCCTTCGGTTGCGACGCCACCCACGGCTACGAGCGCACCCACATCGACAGCCTTGCCGCCCTGGCGAAACTGCTGACGGCGTACATGCTCAGCCCGCCGGTGTTCGACAGCGATGCGGAACCCAGCGAAGGCACACTGGAGCGCTTCAGCAAGCAGCTGGAGCATCCGGTACACATGGAAAGCACCACCCACGTGCCGCCGGTGGACGACCTGATAGACAGCGGCGATGGCTCGTCCGACAAGGGCAAGGAGCCGGACAAGGGCAAGAAGTGAAGCTGCGTTGAGCGCTGCGCGGGACTACAATCCCGCGCTGCGATTCACGAGTAGCCCGCCATGCTGATTCCCTTCGAGCTGATCGAAGCCGACACCCTCAACAACCTGCTGGAAGACTTCGTCACCCGCGAAGGCACCGACAACGGCGACGACACGCCGCTGGACGTGCGCGTGGAGCGCGCGCGCCATGCACTCAAGCGCGGCGAGGCGGTGATCGTCTTCGATCCGGAAAGCCAGCAGTGCCAGCTGATGCTGAAAAGCGAAGTGCCGAGGGATTGGCTGGAGGACTGACACCTCCTTTCAGGAACGCCCATGGCCATCGCGCCAGGTTAATGCCGCGCAGGATGGCGTGGAGCGCAGCGATACCCATCGATTGCGCGTACCCACAGCATGGGTATCGCAAGCTCCACCCATCCTACGCCGAAGCTCAGCGGCTGGACGGTGCAGGCTCTTCGTAGGAGCGAGCTTGCTCGCGAACCCCGCGCTCGCGGGCCATGTCTGTATCGCCGGTTACTCTGTTCGCGAGCAAGCTCGCTCCTACAGGTTTGGCTGGACCATGGGCGATGTAGGGCGCATAACGCCAACAACGTTATCCGCCGATTGCTGACCGGCGGATAAAGCGTTCCGCTTTATCCGCCCTACGGCAATTCCGTCCCGCTCAGGGCGCGAAGCGCGGCCCGAGCAGCACCACGCTGGCGCCGATCACGCAAAGCGCCACACCAACCCAGTCGCTCCACAGAGGACGACTCTTCTCGACGAAGGCCAGCCAGAACAGCGACGCGGCGACGTAGATGCCGCCGTACGCGGCATAGGCGCGCCCGGCGTAGTTCGCCTCGACGCGGGTGAGCAGCAGGGCGAAGACCGTCAGGCTGAAAAGGCCGGGAACTATCCACAGGGCGCTCTTGTCCAGGCGCAGCCATAGGTAGAAGGCGTAGCAGCCGGCGATCTCGCAGAAGGCGGCGAGGACGAACCAGAGGTAGTTGATCATGGGGTTCTTTCCGTGACGGGAAGTACGCCGGTCAGCCACGCAGGCCGCCTTCGCGTTCCCAGGCGCAGCGCACTTTCAGCTCACCTTCGCGGGGGCTGTGGAAGCCGTTCTCGGACTCCCAGCGGAAGGTGTGGCTGCCGTTGACTTCGGTTTCCAGATGCACCACCGCGCTGGCCCAGTAGAGGCGGCGCAGCAGGGCTTCGAACTGTTCGACCCAGAGTTTCCACTCGTACTCGATGGTCTGGTAGCTGGCGCCGAAATGGATCACCTGGGATTGGTAGAGGCCCGCGCCTTCGGTCTCGCAGCGGCTGAACATCTCGCGGCCGAGGAACGGCCAGGCCTCGCCCATGGGCAGGCTGTCGAGCACCTTGCGGTTGGCGGCACGCCGCAGGCGGCGCTCCATCGAGTCGCCGGGCCAGTCGCGGATGCAGCCATAGACGATGGATTCACAGTGCAAGCGGATTCTTCCTTCAATGACACCGGAGCCTTCTAACACAGGCCTGGCATGGCGCAAAGCGCGAATCCCCGCAGCTGCGCAGTAGCCCGAAAAAGCAAAAGCCCCGCGAAATGAGCGGGGCTTTCACCGGGGTCCAACGTACATCAGCCAGGCAGGCCGGTGACTAAAATTAACCCTTTGCACCGGCCTGGGCAAGCCCTCTCTTTCATTGCACCGAAAGGGGGCAAATTCCTGGTTCAGAACCTGCTTTACGATCTTGCGAGCTAGAGCATTTCTCAGCTGTACTCAACGCAGTTATGCCGACGCGCAGCAGATCGTAATCAGGCTCTCAGCTCAGGCTACGGCGCTTGGCTTGCATCTTCTCGGCCATTTTCGCCATCTCGTCGTAGATCGCCTGGGGGTTCTGCTGCTTGATCTGCCAGGCCATGCGGCCCTGTTCGTGGGGCAGGATCATGAAGACGTCGCGGGCCACTTCCTGGTGGATGTAGTCGGCGATGTCGGCGGCGCTGATGGGCGAGCTTTCCAGCAGCTTGCCGACCTGGGTCTTCATTTCCGGACTCGGGCCGCGGAAGGAATCCAGCAGGTTGGTCTGGAAGAACGACGGGCAGACCACGTGGACCTTCACGTCCACCAGGCTGAGGTCGGCCAGCAGGCTTTCCGAGAGCGCCACCACGCCGGCCTTGGCGACGTTGTAGTTGCTCATCGCCGGGCCCTGCATCAGAGCGGCCATGGAGGCGATGTTGACGATGCGTCCCTTGCTCTTTTCCAGCAGCGGCAGGAAGGCCTTGCAGCCCTTGACCACACCCATCAGGTTGATCGAGATCTGCCAGTCCCAGTCTTCCAGCGACAGTTCGCTGAAGAAGCCGCCGGACGCGACGCCGGCGTTGTTGACGATGATGTCGATGCCGCCGAATTTCTCTTCGCAGGACTGCGCCAGCTGGGTCAGCTGGCTGTAGTCACGCACGTCGCAGCGCTGGGTGAAGCCGTCACCGCCGGCGTCGCGCACCAGCTTCAGGGTTTCCTGCAGGCCTGCTTCGTTTACGTCGGCCAGCGCCAGCTTCCAGCCCTCGCGGGCCCAGCGCAGGGCGATTTCGCGTCCGAGGCCGGAACCGGCGCCGGTGATCATGATGCGATTTTGCATAGGGGAGGTCTGCCTTTTCTTGTCTTGTTCGGGACGGGCAATCGACAGGGTTTGTCGACGACTGTGGGCCGAAGTGTAACCAAGGCTTTCTGCTCTCAGCGGCGAAATCAGGGCGCTGAATGCCCCTGGCAAACCGCCGGCGCACCAGCAGTTCGCGGGTTGCGCGGTCAGGCCTGGAGGAGCACGCAGAGCTTGCCCAGCACCAGGGCGATACCGGCGGAGACAAGAAGGTGAGCGGCGCAGTTGATGCGCTCGCGCTTGAGCTGGGCGAAACCGCTGATACGGTAGCGCAGCATGAAGACCCCCAGCGCCACGGGAAGGGCCGGGCCAAGGAAGGCGAACTGCCAATAGCGATCGGGGTTGACCACCGGGTCCAGGGTCATGGCTTCGGCCAATGGCGGCAGGCCCAGCCCGCACTGGACGAGCAACCACACCACGCCCAGCACAACCAGTACAACGCCCAGCATCCCTACGACTCCCTGATGGCAAAGGCCCAGTATGTTAGTACAGGAGCCCCACGAGGGCTGTGCGACGAATCACCCTGCGGCGTATCAGCGCTGTGACGTAGGTGGGGAAAACGGATACCCGCCGGAGCGAAGGCCGAATGATCGCGGACGACGTCCGCTCCTGCGCAGGTGAAGGATGCGGTGTATTAGTAGGAGCCACTGTTTTCTTCTGTCAGCCCGTACCAGGGTTTGCCCTCTCCCCCGCCCTGGCTGCACGCCCCGCTCCGAAGGGAGAGGGAGCAGATCGTGCCAGCTGACGCCATGGTTTCACCGTCTGCACGACGGTCCCTCCCCCGCTTGCGGGAGAGGGTTAGGGAGAGGGCGCTCTAACAGCCTTCAGATCCGTCCGAGCAACAACAACACCAGCAGCACGACCAGCACCACGCCAATCACACCGGAGGGGCCATAGCCCCAGTTACGCGAGTGGGGGAAGACCGGCAGGCCGCCGATCAGCATCAAGATCAGGATGATCAACAGGATAGTCCCGAGTCCCATATCGTCTCTCCTCTTTCAGTCGACGAGGGGCGATGGCTCGCGGGATGCGATAGGCCAGCGCTTGTAGATACCGACCGAGGCGGCACGCGGAAGATTCAAAGAATCTGCGCGCGCCAGAGTCAGCTCAGCTCGCGGGGCAGCGAGCCCTTGCGCAAACGCAGGAACATCAGCGCGGCGGTGCGCGCATCGCCGATGGCGGTATGACGGCCTTCGATGGGGATATCCAGATTGCGCGCCAGGGTGTCGAAGCGCAGGTCCAGGTGCAGGTCGGGAAAGCGCCGGCTCATCTTGCGGTGGTAAATCTCCGAGACCTCCACGCGAGGGTTGTCCAGCCGCGCATCGAACTGCTCGCGCAGGTGCCGGCGCAGCACCGCGACGTCGAAGGACAAGTAATAGCCCAACAATGGCCGCTCGCCGATGAATGCCTGCACCCGGCGCAACGCCTCCGCAAGCGACAACTGGCCTTCGAGGTCGGCCCGACGCAGCTTGTGGATGCGGATCGACTCGCCATCCAGCGACGGCGGCGGCTCCACCAGCAGTTCCAGGCGCTCGCCGAGGATCAGCTTGCCACGCCGGATCATCACCGCGCCGATGCTGAGGATGTCAGCCTTGCGCGGGTCGAGGCTGGTGGTCTCCAGGTCCAGCGAGACCAGCTCGTCCGCTTCCACCGGGTCGTGCCGCCACCAGTAGAGACGGCGGCGCCAGGCGGACCAGTGCGGATCGGGGGCAACGACGCAGGCGTTCATCGGGTCTCCAGGTGGAATTGGCGGGTCAGGCTCTGCTTGAATTTCTTCACCGTGTGCAGCCCGAAGCGCAGCAGGTCGCGCTCATGGCGGCTGAGACGGGAAACATCGAGCCCCTGTTCCCGTCCGTCGCGCTGGCCGTCCAATTGCTGGCGCAGGCGCAGCTGGAGGAACAGCTCGAAGGCTTCGGACAGGTTATCGACCAGCGATTCATCCAGCACGCCGAGCGCCTTCAGCGCGGCGAGGCGGCCGAGCGTGCCGCGCTCGTCCAGCCCTTCGCGCACGGCCAGCACGCGGGCGCCGTGAACGATGGGAAAGATGCCGCCGCGCTTCACGTCCAGTTGCGCGTCCCGGGTCTTCAGCTGGCCGAGGAAGGTCAGCGGCGTGTCAAATTGCAGGGCCGGCAGCGCCAGATCGCTCATCCAGCGGCTGCTGTCGCCGGCCAGCTGGTACAGGCATTCGCGCAGGCTGTCGAACAGCCTCCGGTTGCCTGCCACCGGCCAGGCGTCGGCGAGGATCGACAGGCGCATCAGTTGTTCGGGGCGGCCTTGCAGCGGCAGCTCGCGCAACTCGCGCTGCCATTCGGACAAGGGTTTGCACCACTCCGGCCGGCTGGCCATCACGCCGCCTGGACACGGCGGGTAACCGAACTCCAGCAACGCGGCGGAGAAGCGCTGCATCAGCAGCAGGCCCTGCTCCACCGGCAGGCCGTCGTCGAGTATCAGCGCGTTGTCCTGGTCGGTCTTGAGCAGTTGCTCCGCGCGTCCTTCGCTGCCCATCACCAGCAGGCAGCAACGGCCCCGCAGCACCGGCGGCACCTGCAGTTCGAACAGGCGCTCGAGCAGTTGTTCGTTGAGCGCGCTGACCAGTTGCATGATGAAGCGCAGGCGAATGCCATTGCCCGCCAGGGTCGCGATCAGCGTGTGCAGGGTCTCGGCGGCGGCGCGCAGCTCGGCCTCGCTTTCGGCGCGGGCGATGCGCAGCGCCAGCACGTGGGAATGGGTGGAGAACAGACTGAGCACCTGAGTCAGGTGCAGCAGGCCGACCACCCGACCCTCTTCGCACACGGCCACGCGTTCGATGCGCTGGCGGGTCATGAGAATCATCGCGTCGAAGAGGAAATCGCCCAGCTCGACATGGCTCAGCGGACGGTGCGCCAGCGGGCCGATGGGTTGTGCCTCGCTGAAGCCGTCGCGGAAGTGCGCGGTCATCAGGTCGGTGCGGGTGACGATGCCCAGCGCCCCATCCTCGCGCACCAGCAGCGCGTCCGCACCACGGCAGAGTTGCAGGCGCGCCGCGTCGCCCAGCGGCAGGCCGGGCTCGACTTCGATGGCGGGCAACAGATGTTCGGGGGCGATGCGGGTGAGGATGAACTCGGCCAGGTTCTGCCCGTCGCGGCGCTCCAGCTGGCGCTTGCTGGCCAGGTCCGCGCGGAAGAAGCGGGCGAATTGCGGGTTGTCCGTGCACAGCTGGTGGAACACCGCCGCCGGCAGTTCGTAGACGATGCTTTCTTCCACCGCCTGGTAGCGGTGCTTGCTGCTGCCGGAGAACAGCCCGCGCACATCGAACAGATCTTCGGCGCCGTACTGGGCGAACAGCTTGCCGTCCTCGCCGCGCTCCTCGATCACGCCCTTCATCAGGATGAACAGGCAAGGCACCGGCGCACCGGCTTCGAGCAGCACTTCGTCGACCGTGTAGTAGCCCACGCTCAGCGCGTCGCGCAGCTGCTCGCGCTCCAGCGGGCGGAGCTGGTCGAAGGGTGGCGAGGCGAAATTGAAATCGTCGGACATCCGTAATCCATCCCTGTAAAAAAGCAGGGCCGGAGGTGTTTCCACCCCCGGCCCCGGCAGGTTAGCTCAGGCTATCAGTGGGCGGCTGCGCCACTGGCCCCCAGGCCGGTCTGCGAACGGATGAACTGCGGGAAGAAGCGCGCGCGCTCCTCGTCGGCAGCGGTCGACTTGTCGGTGATGGAGAAGAACCAGATACCGATGAAGGCCACGGCCATGGAGAACAGCGCCGGGTACTCGTACGGGTAGATGGCTTTCTCGTGGCCGAGGATCTGTACCCAGATAGTCGGGCCGAGGATCATCAGGGTCACCGCGGTGATCAGTCCGAGCCAGCCGCCGATCTTGGCGCCACGGGTGGTCAGCTTCTTCCAGTACATGGAGAGCAGCAGCACCGGGAAGTTGCAACTGGCGGCAATGGAGAAGGCCAGGCCGACCATGAAGGCGATGTTCTGCTTCTCGAACAGGATGCCGAGCACGATCGCGACGACGCCCAGGCACACGGTGGTGATCTTCGAGACGCGCAGTTCATCCTTCTCGTTGGCCTTGCCGCCCTTCAGCACGCTGGCGTACAGGTCGTGGGACACGGCCGAGGCACCGGCCAGGGTGAGGCCGGCAACCACCGCCAGGATGGTGGCGAAGGCCACGGCGGAGATGAAGCCCAGGAACAGGCTGCCGCCCACGGCGTCGGCCAGGTGCACGGCCGCCATGTTGTTGCCGCCCAGGAGGGCGCCGGTGGCGTCCTTGAAGTCCGGGTTGGTGCTGACCAGCAGGATCGCGCCGAAGCCGATGATGAAGGTCAGGATGTAGAAGTAGCCGATGAAGCCAGTGGCGAAGAATACCGACTTGCGGGCTTCCTTGGCGTCACTGACGGTGAAGAAGCGCATCAGGATGTGCGGCAGGCCGGCGGTGCCGAACATCAGCGCGAAGCCCAGGGAGAACGCGGAGATCGGGTCTTTCACCAGGCCGCCGGGGCTCATGATGGCCTCGCCTTTGGGGTGAACCTTGATGGCTTCGGAGAACAGGGTGCTGATGTCGAAGTTGACGTGCTTGAGCACCATGATCGCCATGAAGGTGGCGCCCGAGAGCAGCAGCACGGCCTTGATGATCTGGACCCAGGTTGTGGCGAGCATGCCGCCGAACAGCACGTAGAGCACCATCAGGATGCCGACCAGCACGACCGCGACGTGGTAGTTCAGGCCGAACAGCAGCTCGATCAGCTTGCCGGCGCCGACCATCTGCGCGATCAGGTAGAAGGCCACCACCACCAGCGAACCGCAGGCGGACAGGGTGCGGATATCCTTCTGCTTGAGGCGGTAGGACGCCACGTCGGCGAAGGTGTACTTGCCCAGGTTGCGCAGGCGTTCGGCAATCAGGAAGAGGATGATCGGCCAGCCGACGAGGAAGCCGATGGAGTAGATCAGGCCGTCGTAGCCGGAGGTGAACACCAGCGCGGAAATGCCCAGGAAGGACGCGGCGGACATGTAGTCGCCGGCGATTGCCAAACCGTTCTGGAAACCGGTGATGCTGCCGCCGGCGGTGTAGAAGTCAGCGGCGGATTTGCTGCGCTTGGAGGCCCAATAGGTGATGCACAGGGTCAGGCCGACGAAGGCGACGAACATGACGATGGCGGAGATATTCAGCGGCTGGCGCTGCACCTCGCCAGTGAGGGCGTCAGCCCAGAGTGCGGGGGCAAATACGGCCAAAGCGAGGGCCGCAGAAATTCGGCCTTTCATTGCTGGGCCTCCTTGAGGATTTCCTGGTTCAGGCGGTCGAATTCACCGTTCGCCCGGCGCACGTAGATGCCGGTCAGCACGAAGGCCGAGAGGATCAGCCCGACGCCCATGGGGATGCCCCAAGTGACGGACGAATCGGCACTGATCTTCGCGCCGAGCAACTGCGGCTGGAAGGCGATGAGCAGGATGAAGACCACGTACAGGCCCAACATGATCAGGGAGAGCAGCCAGGCGAATCGCTCGCGCTTGGCCACCAACTCTTTGAAGCGCGGATTGGTATCAATCCGCTGGTAGATGCTGTCGTTCATTTTGTTCTTGTCCTCACAGCGGGGATGACGCGGATGTCGTCGATCCCTAATTTATTTGAGCGCTGCAAGGGCTCCAGACGACTTTAGTCGTAGCGCTCAGTCAGACTTCGCGGAGAAGCCCGGAATAGACGCTGTGAAATAAAAAAATCCCCCGCGAACCGGGAGGTCCGCGAGGGATTATTCTGTGGCGCGTGTCAGTTCGATCTAGCTGCTTACAGCCATCCCTTCACGCGATCCGGGTGCGCCTCGACCCATTTCTTGGCGGCCACTTCCGGCTTCTCGCCGTTCTGTACGGCGAGCATGACTTCGCCGATTTCCTGGCCGTCCTTCCACTGGAATTTCTTCAGGAAGGCCCAGACTTCCGGTGCCTTCTTCTCCAGCGCCGGGTTGGCCACGCTGTCGACGTGTTCCTCTTCGCCGTAGACCTTTTTCGGGTCTTCGAGGAACTTCAGTTTCCACTTGGCAAACATCCAGTGCGGAATCCAGCCGGTGACGGCGATGGCCTTCTTGTCGTTCTCCGCGCGGGTCAGCTCGGCGATCATGCCGCTGCCGGAACTGGCCACCAGCTTGTAGTCCAGGCCGTAGTCCTTGATCGCCTGGTCGGTCTTGAGCATCACCCCGGCGCCGGCGTCGATGCCGACGATGCGGCCGTCGAAATCAGCCTTCTGCGCCTTGAGGTCTTCGATGCTGTTGGCTTTCACGTACTCCGGGACGATCAGGCCGATCTTCGCGCCCGGGTAGTTCACGCCCAGGTTGACCACCTTGTCCTTCATCTTGTCGTAGTAGGCACCGTGGGTGACCGGCAGCCAGGCCGAGAGCATGGCGTCGAGCTTGCCGCGCGCCACACCCTGCCACATGATCCCGGCGGCGACGGGCATCAGCTTGACCTGGTAGCCGAGCTTCTCGCGCATGATCTCGGCGGCGACGTGCGTGGTTGCCACGCTATCCGACCAGCCGTCCACATATCCGATGGTGATTTCCGGCTTGGCCGCCGCACCGGCCAGCCCGGCAGCCGCCGACAGCATCAGCCCTGCGCCCAGGCCCAACAGGCGTCGCATCATTTGCATGGTTTTCTCCCCGTGATTTTATCGGCGCGCCTGGGCGAACCCGACGCATTTCGCGGTCTTGGCCGCCCCTTCATGATCGGCGCACCCTGATGGCGAACTGCTCTGAGAGCGACGCCAAACGGTCCGATCCGCGACAGAACCCGTCCATCCACGACCGCGCCAATCCAACCACGACGGACGTGACGGCCTATCGCCTTCATACAGAAGCTCGATTACCCGCGACGGCTGCCGCGCGATAGTCTTCCCGCAACGGAGAATCATTCTCGACTGGAGGAGCACCACCATGCTCAAGACCGTCACCTTCACCCTGATGCACTTCATGATCGCTTTCAGCGTCGCCTACGCGCTGACCGGCAGCATCACCGTGGGCGGCCTGGTCGCGGTGGTCGAGCCGCTGTGCAACGCGGTCGGGTTCCACTTCCACGAGAAGTTCTGGAAGCGCATCGAGGGAAACGCCGCAGGCAAATCGGTCCCGACGCACAACTGGGTTCACCGCCACGCCTGAGTGCCCCGCGTGGGCACTGACGGCGGCCGATGGCGTTGCTAAGATGCGCGCCTCGCCACGGTTCGCGTGCCCTCATGCCACAGTCCTCGCGCTTTCCAGTCCTTCCCTACTGCCTCGCCCTGCTGCTTGCCCTGATCGCCCTCTGCGGGCTCTGGTACGGACTGGGCAAACCGGTGGTCCTGCCCGACGCGGCCACACCCACGCACAAGCTGCAGTGCGCGTCCTACAGCCCGTTCGCCAAGGACCAGTCGCCCTTCGACCAACCTTTCGTGTTGCGCCCGGAGCAGATGGACGCCGACCTGGCCCTGCTGGCGACGCGCTTCGACTGCGTGCGCACCTATTCCATGACCGGCCTGGAAGGCATTCCGGCGTTGGCCCGCAAGCACGGGTTGAAGCTGATGCTCGGTGCCTGGGTCAACGGCAACCCGGCAGATACCGAGCGTGAAGTCGAAGCGCTGATCAAGGCCGCCAACCAGTATCCGGACGTGGTGCAGGCGGTAATCGTCGGCAACGAGACCCTGCTGCGCAAGGAGGTTACCGGGCGCTACCTCGCCGGACTTATCCACAAGGTAAAAGCCCAGGTGCGCCAGCCGGTGACCTACGCCGATGTCTGGGAGTTCTGGCACCAGCACCCGGAAATCGCCCCGGCGGTGGACTTCGTCACCATCCACCTGCTGCCCTACTGGGAAGACAACCCCAGTGGCATCGACGACGCCCTCGCCCACGTCGCGAAGATCCGCGAGGACTTCGGCCGCGAGTTCGCCCCCAAGGACATCCTCATCGGCGAGACCGGCTGGCCCAGCGAAGGCCGCCAGCGCGAGACCGCCCTGCCCAGCCGGGTCAACGAGGCGCGCTTCATCCGCGGCTTCGTGCACATGGCCGAAGAGAAAGGCTGGCACTACAACCTGATCGAAGCCTTCGACCAGCCCTGGAAGCGCCAGAGCGAAGGCGCGGTGGGCGGTTACTGGGGCCTGTTCAGCGCCGACCGCGAAGAGAAAGGCGTGCTCGCCGGGCCGGTCAGCAACCTGCCGGGCTGGCCGCAATGGCTGGGGCTTTGCGCCGTGATCCTGCTCGGAGCCCTGCTGGTGGGCGGCCGCCCGGCCTCTGCGCGCAGTGCTTTCCTGCTGCCACTGGCCGGCGCGCTGGGTGCCGGCTGCATCGGCCTGTGGCTGGAGCTGTCGGTGATCACCAGCCGCTTCTGGGGCGAATGGCTCTGGGCCGCGGCGCTGACGGGCCTCAACCTGCTGGTATTGCTGCACATCAGCCTGGCGTTGTCGGCCCGCGTGGGCTGGCGCGCACGGGCGTTCGACGCCCTGCAACGCCGCGCCGGCCTGTGGCTGGCGGCGGCCGGTTTCGCCGGCGCGGTGCTGATGCTCGGGATGGTCTTCGATGCGCGATACCGCAGCTTCCCCAGCGCGGCCTTGCTGTTCCCGGCGCTGGTCTACCTGTGCCGACCGGTCGAAGCGCCGCGCCGCGAAGCGCTGCTGCTGGCACTGATCATCGCCGTCGGGATTCCCGCACAGCTGGCACTGGAAGGCCTGCGCAATCTTCAGGCCCTGGGGTGGGCGGCGGTGAGCCTGCTACTGCTGGGTGCGCTGTTGCGCGGGCTACACCCGGCACAGCCAAAGGCCTGACTCAGCGGGTCGGCGCGCGCACCAGGCGCAGCCCGGCCAGCACCACGGCGAAAACCGCGAGCCCGGCGTTGTAGAGCACCAGCGCGGGCAGCGTGACCAGCATGGCCAGCACAGCCAGCCACCAGCCAGCCCGACGCGGCACGAAGAAGGCCAGCAGCGAAAGCCCCAGCGCCAGCTTGCCGAACACGCCGAAGTGTATCGCCCAGCCCAGTTGCGAACGCGCGCCGCACTCCCAGCGCGTCGCTTCGTCGGCGCAGATGCCAACCCAGCGACTGTCCTCCATCAGCCCGAAACGCAAGCCATAACTGGCGGCCAGCCAGAGCGCCAGGGCGAGCAGCAGGAGGATCAGGGGCAAACGTCGGGGCATGGCGCCACTACTCCGGGAGGCAGGGAAATCGGCGCCCAGCATAACCAGCGCCGGGGCCGATGCAAGAGGGGCCTAACCCTGCCTAAACTTCCCTCACCCACGGAGCCCTCGATGAAGCGATCGACCCTGTTCCTGTTGGTCTGCGTGGCCACCAGCTTCTGGTGGCTGTGGCCGACCGAGCGCCCCCTGGCACCGCAACAGCAAAGCCAGGCCCTGTCCGGCGGCGGCTTCCGCGTCGAGCGCTATTCCATCTATCCATTGCAGGACTTCAGCATCGAAGCTCGCGTACTCAGCCGCGAGGATTACCGCCTGGGCCGCGAGGCCGAACTGTCGCCCACCGACCTCGCCTTGGGCTGGGGGCCGATGGATGATCCGCGCGTGCTCGCCGATATCCGCATCAGTCAGGGCAACCGCTGGTTCTACTGGCACGCCGACAAGCTGCCGATTCCCCGCCGCGAGCTGGAAACCCACGCCGCCAACATGCACATGATCCCCGCCAATGACGGCGTGGCGCGCACCCTGGCCCAGATCAGTGCCGGGGAGCATGTGCGCCTGTCCGGCAAGCTGGTGCGCGTGGAAGGCGACGACGGCTGGCGCTGGGTCAGCTCGCTGAGCCGCGAGGATACCGGCGCCGGCGCCTGCGAGCTGGTCTGGCTGGAGAGCCTGGAACGCTATTGAAGCGCCCTGTTGCCAGCAGCTCGGGGCATTGGGCATGCTCCTGAACATTCGCAGCACAAGGACTTTCCCATGCCCCGCGTCACCCTGCGCCCTGCCGCCCCCGACGACATCCCGCTGATCCTCGCGTTGATACGTGAACTGGCCGACTACGAAAAGCTGGTCCACGAAGTAAAGGCCGATGCCCAGCGCATGCACGATCACCTGTTCGGCCCGCGCCCCTATGCCGAGGTGCTGATCGGCGAAGTGGACGGCGAGCCCCAGGGCTTCGCGCTGTTCTTCCACAACTACTCCACCTGGCTGAGCCAGCCGGGCATCTACCTCGAAGACCTCTACGTGCGCCCCGCCGCGCGCGGCGCCGGACTGGGCAAGGCGCTGTTGACCGAACTGGCGCGGCTGACAGTGGAGCGCGACTGCGGACGCCTGGAATGGTCGGTACTGGACTGGAACGAACCGGCGCTCGGTTTCTACCGCAGCCTGGGTGCGCGCCCACAGGACGAATGGACCGTCTATCGTCTAACCGGCGACGCCCTGCATGACCTGGCGCGCAAGGGCTGAAACGCACATCGCACTTGTAGGAAATGTGCTGGTCTTAATGCGCGGTCACCTTAGAGTTGGCCTCCTCTTGAAAGGACTCCGAACCATGACATTTCTTCGCCGCGTGGCCGCCCTGATCGGCGGCCTCGCACTGGGACTTGCCGGGCCCGCTTTCGCCCGCGATGTGGATCAGGCCAGCTACGGCTATCCACTGCTCAACCCGTTCGAGGCGACCATCGCCACCACCCCGCCGGAGCTGCGCCCGCAGCTGCCGACGGATGACGACATCCGCCAGTCGGACTACGCCCTCAAGCTGCGCCCGGAGCGCGAGTACGAGCTGCCAAGCAACTTCTGGCCGGTGAAGAAGCTGCACTACCGGCTTGCCTGGCAGGACCACGAAGCGCCGCTGGTGTTCATCATCGCCGGCACTGGCGCCAACTACTCCAGCACCACGCCCGAGTACCTCAAGCGCCTGTTCTACAACGCCGGCTACCATGTGGTGCAACTGTCCTCGCCGACCAGTTGGGACTTCATGGTCGGCGCCTCCCGCGTCGCCACGCCCGGCTACACGCCGGACGACGCCGATGACCTGTACCGGGTCATGCAGGCCGTGCGCGCGCAGCATCCGGACCTGCCCGTCAGCGACTACTACCTGACCGGCTACAGCCTCGGCGCGCTGCACGCGGCCTTCGTCAGCAAGCTCGACGAAACCCGCCGCAGCTTCAACTTCAAGCGCGTGCTGCTGCTCAACCCGCCGGTGAACCTCTATACCTCGGTGAGCAACCTCGACAAGCTGGTGCAGACCCACGTCAAGGGCATCAACGACACCAACACCTTCTACCAGGTGGTGCTCGCCAAGCTGACCCGCTACTTCGAGCAGAAGGGCTACGTCGACCTCAACGACGCCTTCCTCTTCGACCTGCAACAGTCCAAGCAGCACCTCTCCAACGAGGAGATGGCCATGCTGATCGGCGCGGTGTTCCGCTTCTCCTCCGCCGACATTGCCTTCACTTCGGACCTGATCAACCGCCGCGGCCTGATCACCCCGCCCAAGTACCCGATCACCGAAGGCACCAGTCTGACGCCCTTCTTCAAGCGCGCCATGCAGTGCGACTTCGAGTGCTACATGACTGACCAGTTGATGCCGCTGTGGCGCGCCAAGTATGACGGCGGCAGCCTGCCGCAGCTGGTCGATCAGGTCAGCCTTTACGGCGTCCAGGATTATCTCAAGGAGAGCCCGAAGATCGCCGTCATGCACAACGCCGACGACGTCATCCTCGGCCCCGGCGACATCGGCTTCCTGCGCCGCACCTTCGGCGACCGCCTGACGCTCTATCCTCGCGGCGGCCACTGCGGCAACCTCAACTACCGCGTGAACGCCCAGGACATGCTCGACTTCTTCAAGGGACACGATGCCACGGCCGCCGGCATCGCCACCGCGCAGACAGGGAACTGACTCCATGCCACTTCGCCATTCCTGGACCCTCGCCCTGCTGCTGGCCTGCGGCCTCGCCCAGGCCGAGACACCGCAACCCATAAAGACGCCGATCTCCACCGCCTTCGACATGGCGCCGGACGAGGACGGCTTCAAGCACCCCCTGGACGCGCTGAAGTTCAACCCCGGCCTCGACCAGCGCGAGTTCGAGCGCGCCACCTTCGACGCCCTCAACGTCTATGACCCCTGGGAGTCGTGGAACCGCCGGGTCTACCACTTCAACTACCGCTTCGACGAGTGGGTGTTCCTGCCCGTGGTGAACGGCTACGAGTACGTCACCCCGCGCTTCGTGCGCACCGGGGTGAGCAACTTCTTCAGCAACCTGGGCGAGGTGCCGACCCTGCTCAACAGCGTCGCCCAGCTCAAGCCCGAGCGCGCGGCGAACAGCACCGCACGACTGCTGTTCAACACCATCCTCGGCATCGGCGGCCTGTGGGACCCGGCCACGGCCATGGGCCTGCCCAAGGTCAGCGAAGACTTCGGCCAGACCCTGGGCTACTGGGGCGTACCGGACGGCCCGTACCTGATGCTGCCGATCCTCGGCCCGTCCAACCTGCGCGACACCGGCGGCCTGGTCACCGATTTCATCGCCGCCCGCGAAGTGAATTACCTGAACTACTCCGAGCTCAGCCGCGATTACTGGGAGCTGCCGGTGCTGGAGATCGTCAACAAGCGCTACAGCAACAGCTTCCGCTACGGACAGATGAACACGCCGTTCGAGTACGAGAAGCTGCGCTACTTCTACACCGAAGCCCGGCGCCTGCAGATCCAGGAGTAAGCCGGACCGCCGCCTTCGGGCGGCGGTTTTTCTTCCGGGCAATAATCGAATTAATCGATATTTAGACCAAAAAACTCGCAACCATTCATCCATCAATTGGGACTAGGATGATCTCCATTCACAGATCAAGGAGGTCCCCATGACCCGTTTACGTACCGTGATCGACCAGCACATCGGCCACCCGGCCTCCGACGGCGCCGGCGTGCGCCTGACCCGCGTGATCGGCGGCCCCGGCATCGAACGCTTCGATCCGTTCCTGATGCTCGACCAGTTCGACACGCAGAATCCCGACGACTACATCGCCGGCTTCCCGGCCCACCCGCACCGTGGCTTCGAGACCGTCACCTACATGCTCGAAGGGCGCATGCGTCACGAAGACCACCTGGGCAATACCGGCCTGCTCAAGCCCGGCGGCGTGCAGTGGATGACCGCGGCCCACGGCATCATCCACAGCGAGATGCCCGAGCAGGTGGAAGGCGCCATGCGCGGCTTCCAGCTATGGCTGAACCTGCCGGCGAAGGACAAGCTGTCCCCGGCCGGCTACCGCGACATCGAACCCGAGGACGTGCCCCGCGTGACCACCGCGCAAGGCGTGGGCGTGACCGTGATCGCCGGGCGCTTCGTCGATGGCCAGACCGTCACCGAGGGTGCCGTGCAACGACCGGGCACCGAGCCGCACTACTACGACCTGGTGCTGCCGGCGGGCACCTCCGTGGCTCCGCGCATTCCGGCGGGCCATCGGGTGATGCTGTACGTCTACGAAGGATCGCTCAAGGTGCCGGGCGAGCGCGGTGACGAGACCGTCGCTACCAATCGTCTGGTGCGCCTCGGCCAGGGCGACGAGATCCAGCTGTCCAGCGACAAGGGCGCCCGCGTCCTGCTGCTGGCCGGCAAGCCGCTCAATGAGCCGATCGTGCAGTACGGCCCGTTCGTGATGAACAGCCGCGAGGAAATCGAGCAGGCCCTACGCGATTACCGCGATGGTGTGTTTGCCGTCTAACCGTCTCACTGGCCCTTATGTGGTATTTCAGCGCCAGGCCCAGCCCTCACCCTGAGGGCTGGGGTGAGGGAGAAAGCGCAAAAAACGGGACTTCGCGGGGAAAATAGACGGGAGCCTGCGCTCTACAGCGACCAGTCCACCATCCCCAGAAAGCGCGCGATTTCCGTGCGCTTCTCCATCGCATCGCGATACCCCAACTCGATCAACGCATTGCAGTAGCCCGGCTCGAACAGCAGGTAGCTGAGCACGCCGGCCCCGCTCGCCTTGGTCGCCCCCGGCCCGCGCAGGAACAGGCGCAGCGGCTTGGGCAGTTCATGGCGGTATTGTGCGGCGATCTCGTCCAGCGGACGACTCGGCGAAATCAGCAAGACATCCACCGGCGCCAGTCCCAGCGTCGCGCGGCGCGCTTCTTCTGGCACCAGTGAGCTGAGGAAGTTGATGCGATGCAGCAGCTCGATATCGCCCTCAAGGCTGTCGATGAAGGTGCTGTTCAACAGGTGGATGCCTACCTGCGCCAGGCTCGGCGGCTGTCCCGTGCGGTAGTTCGCCACCTGCTCGTTGGCGCTGCCCACCGTGGGGTTGCCGCTGACACCGATCACCAGCACCCGGTTGGCGCCCAGGTGCAGCGCCGGGCTGATCGGCGCCTGCTGACGCACGGCGCCGTCGCCGAAGAACTCACGGAGAATCTTCACCGGGCGGAACAGCAGCGGTATCGCCGAACTGGCCAGCAGGTGCTCGATCTGCAGCCGCGTCGGCACGCCGATGCGGCGGTGGCGCAGCCAGGGATCGATGGTCGCGCGCCCTTGATAAAAGGTCACCGCCTGGCCGGATTCGTAGCCGAACGCGGTGACCGCCACCGCACGCAGGTTGCGCCGGCGCACGGCGGCGGCAATGCCGGAGAGGTCCAGCTCGCGTTCGAGGAGATAGCGCAGCGGCGTGCTATCCAACAACGCCACCGGCTCGCGCTTGCCCAGACCCAGCAGGCTGTGGCCGAGGAACTTGAAAGCCTGGCTGAACACACCGGGCCAGTCGGCGCGGTATACCTGTCCGGTGCGAAAGCCCTTCCAGACCTTGGTCAGGCGCTCTACCGCGCCGGTGAAGGACATCGCCCCGCACGCCAGCCCGACAGCATTGATGGCACCGGCGGAGGTACCGACGATGACCGGAAAGGGATTCTCCGCGCCCTCAGGCAGCAGTTCGGCGATGGCAGCCAGCACGCCGACCTGATAGGCCGCCCGCGCGCCGCCGCCGGAGAGGATCAGGCCGGTGACGGCCGATGATCCTGGGTGAATTGCGGGGGAAGTGGCGGAGTCGGTCACGGCAGAAGTCCTTGTCTCGTCGATTCCAGCGTAGCCCGCCAGCCCACTACTTCTTCTTGTCGTAAAGCTTCGGCTCGCCTTCGGGGCGGCTCTTGAAGCGGCGGTGCGCCCAGAGGTACTGCTCGGGCTGGCGGCGAATCTCGCTCTCCACCCACTGGTTGATACGAATGCAGTCGGCCTCTTCGCTCTCGCCGGGGAAGTCTTCCAGCGGCGGGTGGATGGTCAGGCGGTAGCCAGAGCCATCGGCCAGACGCGACTGGGTAAAAGGCAGCACCAGCGCGCGGCCCAGGCGGGCAAACTTGGTAGTGGCGGTAACGGTGGCCGCCTGGATGCCGAACAGCGGCACGAACAGGCTCTGCTTGGCGCCGTAGTCCTGGTCCGGCGCGTACCAGATGGCACGGCCGGCGCGCAGCACCTTGAGCATCGCGCGGACATCCTCGCGCTCGATGGCGGTGGCGTCGGCATTATGCCGCTCGCGGCCGGTACGCTGGACGAAATCGAACACAGGGTTGTCGTGCTCGCGGTACATGCCATCGATGGTCTGCACCTGGCCCAGCAGCGCGGCACCGATCTCCAGCGTGGTGAAGTGCATGGCCATGAGGATCACGCCCTTGCCTTCGGCCTCGGCCTTCTTCAGGTGCTCGATGCCTTCGATATGGGCCAGTTTCGCCAGACGGGCCTGCGGCCACCACCAGCTCATGGCCATTTCGAAGAAGGCGATGCCGGTCGAAGCGAAGTTTTCCTTGAGCAGGCGCTTGCGCTCGGCGGCGGAGAGCTCCGGGAAGCACAGCTCCAGGTTGCGCGCGGCAATCGCCCGGCGGCTGCCCACCACGCGGTACATCAGCGCCCCCAGTGCACGCCCCAGGCCCAGCAGTGCCGGGTACGGCAGTTGCACCACCAGCCACAGCACGCCAAGGCCGAGCCAGAGCGGCCAGTGGCGGGGATGGAGGAATTCTTGGCGAAAGGTGGGGCGGTCCATGGAACTTTCCGGTCACGATCAAAGCCCGACATTCTACCTTGCGCGGGCGCGCCGTGCCTGCCTTGCGCCCTGGCTATGCGCCACGCTTGCGGCTGCCGGGGCGGTCCGCTATAAGTCCAACCATTTTGATGACGCAGTCCGACCATGAGCCAAGCTGACCTTCTCGACCACGATCCCGTATTCCAGCTCAAGGGCAGCATGCTGGCCGTCACCGTTCTGGAACTGGCCCACAATGACCTGCCGCGCCTGGACCGCCAGCTCGCCGACAAGGTCGCCCAGGCGCCCAACTTCTTCCGCGATACCCCGCTGGTGCTCGCGCTGGACAAGCTGCCCGACGGCGAAGGCCAGCTCGACCTGCAAGGCGTGCTGGACATTTGCCGCCGCCACGGCCTGCGTACCCTGGCCATTCGCGCCAGCCGCGAGGAAGACATCCGCCTGGCCACCATGTTCGACATCCCCGTGCTGCCGCCGTCGGGTTCATCCCGCGAGCGCGCGGTCGAGCCCAAGGACACCGTCCCGCAAGTGACTGGCGCCGCGCCAGTACGGCGCCCGCGTGGCGAGAAGCTCTCCGAGAAAGTCGTCGAGCAGGCAGCCGGCGCTGGAGTGCAGGCCGAGAAAACCGTGGAGAAGCCGGCTGAGCAACCCGCCGAAGCCAAACCCGAGAAGCCGATCGAAGCTGCCGCCGAGGCAACAGTCGAAGCGCAGGAAGCCGCTGCGCAAGCTGCTGTGGAAAAGCCTGCCGAACCGCCGGCGCCGGTCGTCCGTCCGACCAAGCTGGTGACCACCCCGGTACGTGGCGGCGTGCAGATCTACGCCGCCGGCGGCGACCTGATCGTGCTCGCTCCCGTCAGCCCCGGTGCGGAACTTCTCGCCGACGGCAATATCCATGTGTACGGTCCGATGCGCGGTCGTGCCCTGGCCGGTGTCAAGGGCGACACCAGCGCGCGGATTTTCTGCCAGCAACTGGCCGCGGAACTCGTGTCCATCGCTGGTAATTACAAGGTCGCCGAAGACCTTCGACGCAGTCCGCAATGGGGGCAGGCGGTGCACGTCAGCCTGTCGGGTGACGTGTTGAACATCACCCGCCTTTAACGGATACTGCCGCGACTTTCAGGGACCAGAATTCTTCGTTTTTTCTTTGGGGTGAATCACCTTGGCCAAGATCCTCGTAGTCACTTCCGGTAAGGGTGGCGTCGGTAAAACCACCACCAGCGCAGCCATCGGCACCGGCCTGGCCCTGCGCGGCCACAAGACCGTCATCGTCGACTTCGACGTAGGCCTGCGTAACCTCGACCTGATCATGGGCTGTGAACGCCGCGTGGTCTACGACTTCGTCAACGTCATCAACGGCGAAGCGACCCTCACCCAGGCCCTGATCAAGGACAAGCGCCTCGAGAACCTGTTCGTGCTGGCCGCCAGCCAGACCCGCGACAAGGACGCACTCACCCAGGAAGGCGTCGGCAAGGTCATCGAAGAACTCAAGCAGTCCTTCGACTACGTGATCTGCGACTCCCCGGCCGGCATCGAGAAAGGTGCCCACCTGGCCATGTACTACGCCGATGAGGCGATCGTCGTGACCAACCCGGAAGTTTCCTCGGTCCGCGACTCCGACCGCATGCTCGGCCTGCTGGCCAGCAAATCCGCCCGCGCCGAGAAAGGCGAGGACGCGATCAAGGAACACCTGCTGCTGACCCGCTACAACCCCGAGCGCGTCACCAAGGGCGAAATGCTCGGCGTCGAAGACGTCGAGGAAATCCTGGCCATCCGTCTGCTCGGCGTGATCCCGGAATCCCAGGCGGTGCTCAAGGCATCCAACCAGGGCGTACCGGTCATCCTCGACGAAGAAAGCGATGCCGGCCAGGCGTACAGTGACGCCGTCGAGCGACTGCTGGGCAAAGAAATGCCCCACCGCTTCCTCGACGTGCAGAAGAAAGGATTCCTGCAACGACTGTTCGGAGGACGTGAATGAGCCTTTTAGATTTCTTCCGCAGCCGGAAGTCGCAAAACAGCGCATCCATCGCGAAAGAAAGACTCCAGATCATCGTCGCCCATGAGCGCGGCAACCGTTCGCAACCGGACTACCTCCCGCAGCTGCAGAAAGACCTGCTGGAAGTGATCCGCAAATACGTACCCATCGACCAGGAACAAGTCCAGGTCGAGCTGGCCAACCAGGGCAGCTGTTCGATCCTGGAACTCAACATCACCCTGCCGGAGCGTTGATCCGGCCCGGGTGAACCTGCGGCGGCCTCGGCCGCCGCAGTCGTTTCTGTCTTACTTACTTTCGCGTACGAGTTTCCATGCCGCTTTCCCAGATCGAATTCGTCCATGAGGACGCCGCCCTGCTGGTGGTGAACAAGCCCACCCTGCTGCTCTCCGTGCCCGGCCGCGCGGACGACAACAAGGACTGCCTGATCACCCGCCTGCAGGAAAACGGCTACCCGGAAGCGCGTATCGTCCATCGCCTGGACTGGGAAACCTCCGGCCTGATCGTGCTGGCCCGCGATGCCGACAGCCACCGCGAGCTGTCCCGCCAGTTCCACGACCGCGAGACCGAGAAGGCCTACACCGCGCTGTGCTGGGGCGAGCCTGCTCTGGACAGCGGCCGCATCGAAGCACCGCTGCGCTACGACCCGCCGACCAAGCCGCGTCACGTGGTGGACTTCGAACAGGGCCGCCATGCGCTGACCTTCTGGCGCGTCATGGAGCGCCACGGCAACTGGAGCCGCGTCGAGCTCACGCCGATCACTGGCCGCTCGCACCAACTGCGCGTGCACATGCTGACCATCGGCCACCCGCTGCTGGGTGATCGCCTGTATGCCGAAGGCGAAGCCCTGGAACTGCGCGACCGCCTGTGCCTGCACGCCAGCATGCTGGCGCTGACCCATCCGCAGACCGGCGAGCGCCTGCGCTTCGAGTCGCCTGCGCCGTTCTGACCGCTCTCTGATCGGCGTGCAACCGTAAACGGTTGTACACCCGACACCCCGTCCCAGGCCGCAGATTCGTGCATTTACGTTAAACTTCCGGCCATTCGCTGTCCGGAGTTACCCATGCGTACAGAACTCAACCAGGGCCTGATCGATTTCCTCGCGGCCTCCCCCACTCCTTTCCACGCCACTCAGGCCCTCGCCCTTCGTCTTGAAGAGGCCGGCTACCAGCGCCTGGACGAGCGCGACGCCTGGCGCACCGAAGCCGGTGGCCGCTACTACGTCACCCGCAACGACTCCTCGCTGATCGCCTTCAAGCTGGGTACTTCGCCCTTGCTGGAGAACGGCCTGCGCCTGGTCGGCGCGCACACCGACAGCCCATGCCTGCGCGTCAAGCCGAACCCCGAGCTGGTGCGCAACGGCTACTGGCAGCTGGGCGTCGAAGTCTATGGCGGCGCGCTGTTCGCCCCCTGGTTCGACCGCGACCTGTCCCTGGCCGGCCGCGTCACCTTCCGCCTGGCCGGCAAGGTCGAGAGCAAGCTGATCGATTTCAGGGCGCCCATCGCGGTGATCCCGAACCTGGCGATCCACCTCAACCGCGAAGCGAACATGGGCTGGTCGATCAACGCGCAGACCGAGCTGCCGCCGATCCTTGCCCAGGTCGCCGCCGGCGAGACCCGCGACTTCCGCGACCTGCTCGGCGAACAGCTGCAACTGGAGCACGGCATCACCGCCGACGCCATCCTCGACTACGAGCTGAGCTTCTACGACACCCAGCGCGCCGCCGTGATCGGCCTCGATCAGGCCTTCATCGCCGGCGCCCGCCTGGACAACCTGCTGTCCTGCTTCGCCGGCCTGCAGGCCCTGCTGAGCAGCAGCGACGAGCAGAGCGGCGTGCTGGTCTGCACCGACCACGAGGAAGTGGGTTCCTGCTCTGCCTGCGGCGCCGACGGCCCGTTTCTGGAGCAGGTGCTGCGCCGCTTGCTGCCCGAGGGCGATGCGTTCACCCGCACCGTGCAGCGCTCGCTGCTGGTTTCCGCCGACAACGCCCACGGCGTGCACCCGAACTACGCCGACAAGCACGACGGCAACCACGGCCCGAAGCTCAACGGCGGCCCGGTGATCAAGATCAACAGCAACCAGCGCTACGCCACCAACAGCGAGACCGCCGGCTTCTTCCGCCACCTGTGCCTGGAAAACGAAGTGCCAGTGCAGAGCTTCGTGACCCGCAGCGACATGGGCTGCGGGTCCACCATCGGCCCGATCACCGCCAGCCAGATCGGCGTGCGCACCGTCGACATCGGCCTGCCGACCTTTGCCATGCACTCCATCCGCGAGCTGGCCGGCAGCCAGGACCTGCACTACCTGGCCAAGGTACTCAGCGCCTTCTACGACAGCGCCGACCTGCCCTGACCCGACGCCCGGCACAAGCCGGGCGTTTTTCTCCCAGCACTCCGCTTCTGCAATCAGTCCGGAACTTCCACGCTCACGTGGATGGCATCGTGCCGCCAGAACTCGAGGTCGCAATCGATGATACGGCCGTGCTGGTCGCCGTTGATGCGGGTGATGCGCAGCGCCGGGCTTCCCTCGGCGACGCGCAGCACGCTGGCTGCCTCACCGTGCAGGGCGGTGGGCACCATGTCGAAGCGCACGCGGCCGTAACGGATGTCATAGCGGCTGGCGTAAAGCTCAGTGAGCGAGCAGGTCAGGTCGCTGTCGAGGATGCCGGGGAAGTACGCCGGGTTGAGGTAGTGCTCGACGTAGAGCACCAACCGCCCGTCCACCCGCCGCAGCCGGCGAATCTGGTAGACGCTGGACAGCGCCGGCAGCTCCAGCAGCTCACAGATCGCCGCACTCGCCGGTACCTGCCGGGCCGACAGCACTTCGGTCGCCGGCACTCGCCCCTGCCCTTCCACCATGGCGTGGAAGTGGCTGCGCACCAGCGGGTTGTACAACAGGCGCGGCGGCGAAACGAACCAGCCGCGGCGCTCCTCGCGATAGATCAGCCCCTGGGCCTCCAGTTGCCCCAGCGCCTCGCGCAGGGTGATCCGCGTGGTGTCGAACAGCTCGCTGAGCTTGCGTTCGGCCGGCAGCTTGCCGCCGGCGCTGAGCAGGCCGCTGTCGATCTGTTCGATCAGGGCGCGGCAGATCGCCGTCACCGTGGGTAGCGCCGTATCGCGCATTCGTTTCCCTCTTTTGGACTAGTCCAGCCCCAGAACAGGGCATTTCTTTCACCCGACGGGGTGCGGTCATCCTAGGAAAGCCCGATGACCGTCCCGTGACAACGCCTTTTCAAGCAGCCGCCATGCCAGTTAACGACACCAGCGTAGACCAGGCGGATCAAGGCATAGGCGATGGTCTACGCTTTTCCCCGACGACTCGCTGGCAGCGCGCGGCCGGGTCAGCGCGCCTGGGGTTTACATCAAACTGTCATCCGCCCCGCTTAGATTGGCCTGCGTCTTGCTGATCTAGACCAAACCTGAAAACACTGAACCGAAGGAGCACCGAATGAAACGCTTGCTTGCTTCACTGCTGGGATCGGCCATTGCCTTGGGCAGCGGCCTCGCCATGGCGGCCACCGCCGATCTGCAATCGCTGGAAGCCGCCGCCCGCAAGGAAGGCCAGGTCAACAGCGTGGGCATGCCCGACAGCTGGGCGAACTGGAAGGACACCTGGAAGGACCTGGAAAGCAAGTACGGCTTGAAGCACATGGACACCGACATGAGCTCGGCCCAGGAGCTCGCCAAGTTCAAGGCTGAAAAGGAAAACGCCAGCGCCGACATCGGCGACGTCGGCGCCGCCTTCGGCCCCATCGCCCTGCAGATGGACGTCAGCCAGCCCTACAAACCCAGCACCTGGGACCAGGTCCCGGACTGGGCCAAGGACAAGGACGGCCACTGGGCGCTCGCCTACACCGGCACTATCGCCTTCATCGTCAACAAGCAGTTGGTGAAGGACGTTCCGCGCAGCTGGGCCGACCTGCTCAAGGGCAAGTACAAGGTCACCATCGGTGACGTCAGCGCTGCTGCCCAGGCCGTCAACGGCGTGCTGGCCGCGAGCATCGCCAACGGCGGTGACGAGAAGAACATCAAGCCGGGCCTGGAGTTCTTCGCCCAGTTGGCCAAGCAGGGTCGCCTGTCGCTGACCAACCCGGTGATCAACACCCTGGAGAAGGGTGAAGTGGAAGTCGGCATCGTCTGGGACTTCAACGGCCTGAGCTACCGCGATCAGATCGACCCGTCGCGCTTCGAGGTGCTGATCCCCTCCGATGGTTCGGTGATCTCCGGCTACACCACCATCATCAACAAGTACGCGAAGAACCCGAACGCCGCCAAGCTGGCGCGTGAATACATCTTCAGCGACGCCGGGCAGATCAACCTGGCCAAGGGCAACGCCCGTCCGATCCGCGCCGAGCACCTGACCCTGCCCGATGACGTGAAGGCCAAGCTGCTGCCCAACGAGCAGTACGCCAAGGCCCAGCCGATCAAGGACCCCAAGGCCTGGGAAGAGACTTCCAAGCGTCTGCCGCGCCTGTGGCAGGAAAACGTCATCATCAACATGCAATGACGCCCAGCCGCCCCGGTTCGCACCGGGGCGGCCGCGTTCCCACGAAGGCCCCGCCCCATGCGCCACGACGTCATCCTGGTCGTCCTCGACGGCCTCAACTACAGCGTCGCCCACGACTGCATGGGCCACCTGCAGGCTCTGAGCAACGCTGGCCGCGGCCAGCTCTATCGGCTCGAATGCGAGCTGCCTTCGCTGTCGCGCCCGTTGTACGAATGCATCCTCACCGGCGTGCGACCCATCGACAGCGGCATCCTGCACAACGACGTATCACGCCTGTCCAACCAGCGCAGTCTGTTCCACTATGCCCGCGATGCCGGCCTGACCACCGCGGCGGCGGCGTACAACTGGGTCAGCGAGCTGTACAACCGCACGCCCTTCGACCCGGCGCGTGACCGTCACACCGACGACGAATCCCTGCCGATCCAGCACGGCCACTTCTACTGGACCGACCACTACCCCGACTCGCACCTGTTCACCGACGCCGAGTCACTGCGCCGCCGGCACGCGCCCAACTGCCTGCTGGTGCACCCGATGAACATCGACGACGCCGGCCACAAGCACGGCCTGGGCACGCCGCAGTACCGCAACAGCGCGCGACACGTCGACATCATCCTCTCCGAGTACCTGCACCAGTGGCTGGCCGACGGTTACCAAGTAATGGTCACCGCCGATCACGGCATGAACGACGACCGCAGCCACGGCGGCATCCTCCCTGAGGAGCGCGAAGTGCCGCTGTTCGTCTTCGGCGATGCATTCAGCCTGGATGACCAGGCGCGCCCGCGTCAGGTCGAACTCTGCGGGACGCTGTGCGAGATTCTCGGCGCCGCCCACGACAAACCGGTCTGCAGGGAGTTGCTCAAGGCATGAGATCGAACACCGGAAAACTCTTCGCCCTGCTCTGCCTGCTGCCCTTCGCGCTGTTCTTCTTCGCCTTCCAGCTCGCACCATTACTGTGGGTGATGATCAACAGCGTGCGCACCGGCGAGGGCTGGGGCCTGGCCAATTTCAGCGAGATATTCGGCTCGCCCTTCTACCGACAGGCGATCCGCTACAGCCTGGAAATCTCACTGTGGTCGAGCCTGATCGGCCTGTTCATCGCCATCCTCGGCAGCTACTCGCTGCGCCAGGTGGACAGCAAGCTGCGCGACTTCGTAATGGCCTTCGCCAACATGACTAGCAACTTCGCCGGGGTGCCGCTGGCCTTCGCCTTCATCATCGTCCTGGGCTTCAACGGCGCGATCACGCTGCTGCTGAAACAGGCGGGGATCATCGAGGACTTCAACCTGTACTCGAAGACCGGCCTGATCATCCTCTACACCTACTTCCAGATTCCCCTGGGGGTCATGCTGCTCTACCCAGCCTTCGACGCCCTGCGCGAGGACTGGCGCGAGTCCGCCGCGCTGCTGGGCGCCAGCCAGTGGGCCTTCTGGCGGCACATTGGCATCCCGGTGCTGACGCCGGCGCTGCTGGGCACTTTCGTCATCCTGCTGGCCAACGCGCTGGGCGCCTACGCCACGGTCTACTCGCTGACCACCGGCAACTTCAACGTGGTGCCGATCCGCATCGCCGGGCTGGTCTCGGGCGACGTATTCCTCGACCCGAACATGGCCAGTGCGCTGGCGATGGTGCTGGTCGGCCTGATGAGCATCATTACCCTGGCCCACCAGTGGCTGCTGCGCCGGAGCTACCATGTCGCGAAACGCTAGCCCCCTTTACCACCGCGTGGTGGTCTACGCGCTGTTCCTGATCCTGCTGGTGCCGCTGGTAGCCACCCTGCTCTACTCGCTGGCCACCTCGTGGAGCGCCAGCGTGCTGCCGGACGGACTGACCCTGAAGTGGTTTCTGACCCTGTGGAGCGACTCACGCTTCCTCATCGCCTTCGGCCAGTCGCTGCTGGTGTGCTTCGGCGCGCTGATCCTGAGCGTGATGCTGGTGCTGCCACTGATGTTCGTCATCCACTACTACTTCCCGCGCCTGGACGCGCTGATGAACGTGCTTATCCTGCTGCCCTTCGCGGTGCCGCCGGTGGTGTCGTCGGTCGGCCTGCTACAACTCTATGCCTCGGGCCCGGTGCCCATCGTCGGCACACCGTGGATACTGATCGGCTGCTACTTCACCATCGCCCTGCCCTTCATGTACCGGGCGATCAGCAACAACCTGCAGGCGATCAACCTGCACGACCTGATGGACGCCGCCCATTTGCTCGGCGCCAGCACCTGGCAGGCCGCCCTGCTGGTGGTGCTGCCGAACCTGCGCAAGGGCCTGATGGTGGCCCTGTTCCTGTCCTTTAGCTTCCTCATCGGCGAGTTCGTCTTCGCCAACCTGCTGGTAGGCACCCGCTACGAAACGCTGCAGGTATTCCTCAACAACATGCGCAACAGCAGCGGCCACTACACCAGCGCGGTAGTGGTTTCCTACTTCCTCTTCGTCCTGCTGCTCACCTGGGCAGCCAACCGTTTAAGCAAGGACAAGGCATGAGCTTCCTCAGCGTCGAGACACTGAACAAGAGCTACGGCACCACCACGGTGTTCCAGGACATCGATTTCGCTGCCGAGCGCGGCGAGTTCGTCACCCTCCTCGGCCCCAGCGGCTGCGGCAAGTCCACGCTGCTGCGATGCATCGCCGGCCTCACTGCGGTGGACAGTGGGCGCATCCTACTGGACGGCGAGGACATCGTGCCCAAAAGCCCGCAGAAGCGCGGGATCGCCATGGTGTTCCAGAGCTACGCGCTCTTCCCCAACATGACCGTGGAGCAGAACGTCGCCTTCGGCCTGCGCATGCAGAAGGTGCCGGCTGCAGAGTCCGCCCAGCGCGTGCGCGAGGCGCTGGAGATGGTCGAGCTCGGCCCGCTGGCGGCGCGCTATCCGCACCAGCTGTCCGGCGGCCAGTGCCAGCGCGTCGCCCTGGCCCGTTCGCTGGTCACCCGCCCGCGCCTGCTGCTGCTCGACGAGCCGCTGTCGGCGCTGGACGCGCGCATCCGCAAGCACCTGCGCGAGCAGATCCGCCGCATCCAGCAGGAGCTTAAGCTGACCACGGTGTTCGTCACCCACGACCAGGAAGAAGCGCTGACGCTGTCCGACCGCATCGTGCTGATGAACGCCGGGCGCATCGTCCAGAGTGGCGACGCCGAAACCCTCTACACCGCGCCGGAGAATGCCTTCGCCGCCGGCTTCATCGGCAACTACAACCTGCTTGATGCCGCCCAGGCGACGAAGCTGCTGGACCGTCCTTATCGCCAGCAGGTGGCGATCCGCCCCGAATCCCTGCGCCTGAGCGTGGAACCCGGCGAAGGCATCCCGGTTCAGGTACTCTCCCACAGCCTGCTGGGCAACGTGATCCGCTACCGGGTCGACGCCAGTGGCATCGAGCTGACCGTGGACGTCCTCAACCGCAGCGCCGAGCGTCTGTACCCGGCCGGCACCCAGCTCGGCCTGCAAATCGATAGTGAAAGCATTCGGGAGGTGGCCTGATGGCCCTGGTGATATTCGACCTCGACGACACCCTGATCGACGGCGACTGCGCGAGCCTGTGGAGCCAGCGCATGGCCGATCTCGGCTGGGTCGACGCGGAGTCGTTCCTCAAGCGCGACGCCGAGCTGATGGCGCTGTACGCGCAGGGCAAGCTACCCATGGAGGACTACATGGCCTTCGCCCTGGAGCCGATGGCCGGGCGCAGCGTGGACGAGATCGAGCGTGAAGTCGGAACCTTCGTCGAGGACGTGATCGAGCCGCTGATCCACACCGACGCCTGCACCACCCTCGCCCGCCACCGCGAGGCGGGTGACCGTCCGCTGGTGATCTCCGCCTCGGGCGTGCATCTGGTCCAGCCCATCGCCGAACGCATCGGCATCGACGAAGTACTGGCCATCGACCTGGAAGTCGTCAACGGCCACTACACCGGCCGCACCGTGGGCGTGCTGACGTACCGCGAAGGCAAGGTGCTGCGCCTGCTCGACCTGCTGGAGGGCGACGACAGCCCGCTGGCCAAAGCACATTTCTACTCCGACTCGCGCAACGACCTGCCGCTGCTCAAGCTGGTGGGCAAGCCGCACGTGGTAAACGCCGACCCGGTGCTGCTGGAGCACGCGCAGAAGATGGGCTGGGACGTGCTGAACTGGAAGTGACTTCTTCCACAGAAAAAGGGCCGCATCAGCGGCCCTTTTCTTTTGCTTTTCCTGGAGGAGCGAGCTTGCCCGCCCCCTCAGTTCAGGCTCTCGTCGATCAGCACCACCACCTTGCCCTGCACCTGGTTGCTCGCCAGGGCATCGAACGCGCTCTGCGCGTCGCGGACCGGGAAGGTGCGCTCCAGTTGCGGGCTGAGCTTGCCTGTCTCGAACAGCGGCCAGACCTTCTGCCCCAGCTCGGCGATCAGCTGCGCCTTATAGTCGGCGTCGCGCGAACGCAGAGTCGAGCCGATCAGCTGGATGCGCTTGCCCAGCAGCAGGGCCAGGTCCAGCTCGGCCTTGCGACCGCCCATCAGGCCAATGACCACCCATCGACCGTCGCGGCCGAGGATTTCCAGGTCCAGCTTGGCGTAGTTCGCGCCTACGGGGTCGAGGATCACATCGAAGGGCGCGAAATCCCGAAGCGATTCGAGGCTCTCCCCTCGAAGCGCGCCGCCCTCGGCGCCCAGCGCTTCGCAATAGGCCAGGCGATCGGCCGAACCGACGCTGACCCAGCACGGGCTGTTGAAAGCCTTGCACAACTGGATGCCGGCCGAGCCGACGCCGCTGGCGCCCGCGTGCAGGAGGACTTTCTCACCGGGCTGCAGCGCGCCGAGCATGAACAGGTTCAGCCAAGCCGTGGCGTAAACTTCGGGCAGCGCAGCGGCTTCGGCCAGGCTCAGGCCGGCGGGCACCGGCAGTGCATGGCGCTCGTCCACCACCACTTCCTCGGCCATGCCGCCACCGGCCAGCAGGGCGCAGACGCGGTCACCCACCTGCCAGGTGCTGCCGGCCCCGACCTCGGTCACTACGCCGGAACATTCCAGACCGATGATGTCGCTCGCCCCCGGCGGCGGCGGGTAGAGACCGGCCACCTGCAACAGGTCAGCGCGGTTGAGTCCCGCGGCGGCGACCTGGATGCGGATCTGTCCCTGTGCGCAAGTCGGGTTCGGGCGCTCGGCCCACTCCACTCGCCCTTCGATGCCTTGCAATGCGTTCACGCTGCCTCCATAGTGACTTCGCAGGGCCCGATCCGTAAGGTCGGGCCCTTTCTTCGCGCCGAATTCACCTGCGATTGAACCCGGCGCCGCCAATTAAGGCCTAATATGCGTCATAACTCCGCGATCAGTCGAATCAGCATGAAGCGATTTTTGCCCCGTACCGCCCTGTTGTTCATCCTCGGCGCAACTGCCTTTTCCTCGTTCGCGGCGACCACCAGCCCGAACGTCTGGGACGGCCTGCAGCCCGACCGGGATCAAGTGATCGCCAGCCTCAACATCGTTGAGTTGCTCAAGCGCCATCACTACAACAAGCCGCCGCTGAACGACGAGCGCTCGGCGAAAATCTACGACAGCTACCTGAAGACTCTCGATCCGGCGCGCATGTACTTCACCGCCGCCGACATCGACCAGTTCGCGCCCTGGCGCACTCAGTTCGACGACTTCCTGAAAAGCGGCGAACTGGAGCCCGGCTTCACCATCTACAAGCGTCACCTCGACCGCCTGAAGGAGCGCCTGGACTTCGCCCTGGCCACCCTGAACAAGGGCGTCGACAAGATGGACTTCAACACCGACGAATCACTGGAAATCGACCGCGAGAAATCGCCCTGGGCGAAAGACAGCGCCGCGCTGGACGACCTGTGGCGCAAGAAGGTGAAGGACGAAGTCCTGCGCCTGAAAATCGCCGGCAAGGACAACAAGGCCATCCAGGAACAGCTGACCAAGCGCTACAAGAACCAGCTGATGCGCCTGGAGCAGACCCGCAGCGAAGACATCTTCCAGGCCTACATCAACGCCTTTGCCCAGACCTACGATCCGCACACCCAGTACCTGTCGCCGGATAGCGCGGAAAACTTCGACATCAACATGAGCCTCTCGCTGGAAGGTATCGGCGCCGTACTGCAGAGCGACAACGACTACGTGAAAGTCGTGCGCCTGGTACCGGCCGGCCCCGCCGAGAAGAGCAAGCAGATCGCCACCTCCGACAAGATCATCGGCGTCGCCCAGGGCAAAGGCGAGATGGTCGACGTAGTCGGCTGGCGTCTGGATGAAGTGGTCAAGCTGATCCGCGGTCCGAAGGGCTCGCAGGTCCGCCTGGAAGTGATCCCGTCGACCAACGCGCCGAACGACCAGACCAGCAAGATCGTCACCATCACCCGCGAGGCTGTGAAGCTGGAAGACCAGGCGGCGAAGAAGTCGGTGATCACCATCGACCACGAAGGCAAGAACTACAAGCTGGGCATCATCGACGTGCCCGCGTTCTACCTCGACTTCAAGGCCTACCGCGCTGGCGACCCGGACTACAAGTCCACCACCCGCGACGTGAAGAAGCTCATCGCCGAGCTGCAGAAGGACAAGGTCGACGGCATCGTCATCGACCTGCGCAACAACGGCGGCGGCTCCCTGCAGGAAGCCACCGAGCTGACCGGTCTGTTCATCGACCAGGGTCCGACCGTGCTGGTTCGCAACAGCGACGGCCGTGTCGACGTGCTCAACGATGACGAGGGCAAGGCTTTCTACACCGGGCCGATGACCGTGCTGGTCAACCGCCTGTCCGCCTCGGCTTCGGAAATTTTCGCCGGCGCCATGCAGGACTATCACCGCGCGCTCATCGTCGGTGGCCAGACCTTCGGCAAGGGCACAGTGCAGACCATCCAGCCGCTCAACCACGGCGAGCTGAAGCTGACCCTGGCCAAGTTCTACCGCGTCTCCGGCCAGAGTACCCAGCATCAGGGTGTGATCCCGGACATCAGCTACCCGTCCATCGTCGACGACAAGGAAATCGGCGAGAGCGCCCTGCCCGACTCCATGCCGTGGGACACCATCAAACCCGCACTGAAGGCCCAGGCCGATCCGTTCAAGCCGTTCCTCGACCAATTGCGCACCCGTCACGACGTGCGCACCGAGCACAACGCGGACTTCGTCTATGCCCGCGAGCGTCTCGCCCTGGCCCAGGAGCTGATGAAGGAAAAGACCGTCAGCCTCAACGAAGCCAAGCGTCGCTCCCAGCAGACCAGCATCGAGAACCGCCAACTGGCCATGGAGAACGCTCTGCGTAAATCCAAAGGCCAGGAGCCGCTCAAGGAGCTGAAGAAGGAAGACGAGAACGCCCTGCCGGAAGAGGACAAGACCAAGCCGCAGGACGACGCCTACCTCACTGAATCCGGGCACATCCTGATCGACTACCTGAATCTGGACTCCCAGGTCGCCAAACACTGATCGGATGTAATCAAACAGTCATGACGCTGTCGTGAAATGCACAGGGCCGGGAAACCGGCCCTTTGCTTTTCCAGCCACCGAGAACCGTCATGACCGTCACCGAGCAGTTGAGCGCCCTGGACCAGATCCTCGCTCACGGCGACCTGCACTGCCTGTTCCAGCCCATCCTGTCGCTATCGGAACGACGGCTGGTGGGCTACGAAGCCCTTACCCGTGGCCCGTCCAACGGCCCACTGCACTCGCCCCTGCCGCTGTTCAGCATCGCCCGCAGCAGCGGCCGCCTCAGCCAGTTGGAGCTGCTCTGTCGGCGCACAGCCTGCGCGCGCTTCCGCGACCTGAAACTCGAGGGCAAGCTATTCCTCAACGTGTCCCCGGAATCCCTGCTGGAACCGACCCACCAGCCCGGCCGCACGTTGCAACTGCTGCAGACCTTCGGCATCTCACCCAGCGACGTGGTGATCGAGCTGACCGAGCAAACGCCCATTGAGGACTTCACCCTCCTCGACACCGCGCTGCACCACTATCGCGCCATGGGCTTCTCCATCGCGCTGGACGACCTGGGCGCCGGCTACTCCAGCTTGCGCCTATGGTCCGAGCTGCGCCCCGACTACGTGAAGATTGACCGCCACTTCATCGAAGGCATACACCTCGATGCGGTGAAGCGCGAGTTCGTCGGCTCGATCCTGAAGATGGCGCATGCCTCCCGCGCCCAGGTGATCGCCGAAGGCATCGAGATTCCCGAAGAGCTGGCCGTGCTCTCGGAGATGGGCGTGGACCTCGTGCAGGGCTACCTGCTCGGCCGCCCCAACGAAACGCCGCCGCGCGATGCCCGTGCCCTGCTGCCGGAAGTCGACAACGCCGGCGCTCTGCTCGCCGAGGATCAATCCGATCTCGAACCGCTGCTGCTGGAACAACAGGCTGTGCGCGACAGCACGCCCATTGGCGACGTGCTGGAAGCCTTCCGCGCGCAGGCCAACCTCAACTCCCTGGCCGTGCTGGACCGCGACGACCAGCCAGTGGGCATCGTCCACCGGCACGCGCTGTCCGATGCCCTGCTCAAGCCCTTTGCGCCGGAGCTTTACGCGCGCAAGCCGATCAGCCGGCTGATGAGCGACGACTTCCTCGCGGTAGAACGCAGCCAGTCGCTGCAGCAGGTCAGCCGCCTGCTCACCAGCCGCGCGCGGCAGCGCATCGAGGAAGATTTCATCATCACTTTGAACGGCCGCTACCTCGGCCTGGGCCGGGTGATCGACGTGCTCAAGCTGATAACCGAGCAGAAGATCCGCCAGGCCCGGCACGCCAACCCGCTGACCCTGCTGCCGGGCAACGTGCCCATCCAGCAGTGCCTGGCGCGCCTGCTGCAACAAGGCCGCGAAGCCGTGGTCTGCTACGTCGACATCGACAGTTTCAAGCCCTTCAACGATCTCTATGGCTATGCGCGCGGCGACGAAGTGCTGCTCTGCCTGGCGCAGTGCCTGGGCGAACGCGTGGACCCGACGCGGGACTTCGTCGGCCACATCGGCGGCGACGACTTCATGCTGGTGCTGGGGACGCAGGACTGGCGCGAACGCCTCAATCACCTGCTGGAGGATTTCCAGGGGCAGTGCCGACGCTTCTACAGCCGCGAGCACCTGGACGCGGGCTGCTTCGTCGCGCACAACCGTCAGGGGCGGCGCGAGGAATATCCACTGCTGTCACTGTCGATTGGCGTGGTGCACGTGAAGAGCGGCGCCGGGCAGCGCCTGGACGCCAGCCAGTTGGCCGGGCTGGCCTCGGAGGCAAAGCGCCACGCGAAGAACATGCCGGGTTACAGCCTGCACATCCTCACTGCGGAGTGAGTCAGAGGCCCAACTGTCGGGCACGCGTTTCGTAGCGCTCGGCCTGGGCATCGTCGGGTTCCAGCCCCGGGCCGCCGCTGCGATACAACTCGCCGAGTTTGCGTGCCGCCAACGGGTGGCCCGCTTCGGCTGCCTGGCCCCAGTAACGCGCGGCTTCCCGCGCATCAGCGGCATGGCGGGTATCACCCTTGAGCGCTTGCACACCCACTTGGTAGGCCGCCTTGTGGTCTCCCGCTGCAGCAGCCAGACGCAGCAGACGCAAGCCCTCTTCGCGAGCGCCGAAACCCTGTCCGCGGAACAGCAGCAGGTGCCCGTAGAAACTCTGCGCGCCCACATCCCCCAGCGCTGCCATGCGCGAAAACTGGCCCTGCATCCAGGCCCAGGAACGCGGCTGGCGAACCATCCAAGGCCAGCCCATCAGGCGTCGCGCCACGGCGTAACTCAACCGCGCACGCAGGCGCCAGAACAGCTCGCGGGGTGTCGCCACGTCAGAGCTCCTCGGGGTACTCGAACTCGAAGACGCGCGCCACTTCCGCCGCATGCCAACCGGCGGCAGCGGGCCCATCCGGCGCGCCGGAGAAGCGGCCCAGGCGCTCGACGTATTCGAAGAAGCCGGTTCGCGGCAGGCGGCTGGCGCCCTGGCTGATCACCAGCGAGCTGCGCAGCGGACGACCACCGCGGGCATCCAGCGCAGCCAGATGCTCCAGCGCGGCGGTCAGCACGGTCATCGCCGGGGTCGGCAGTTGCAGGCGCTCGATCAGCGCGCGGTAGGTGAGCAGATGGCGTTGGCGGCGGGCATCTTCCAGCTCGCCGAGCAGGCCTTCCCAATGCTTGCGACTGATCTGCACGCTCAAGAAGCGGACTCCCCAGTGCCCAGGGCACGACGCAGGCCATGCTGGATGGCGTCGCTGGCTTCGCGTTCGCCGTTCTCGATCTGTCCGAGGTAGGACGGGCTGATGCCCACCGAACGCGCCAGCGCTTCAATGGACAGGCCACGGGCTTCACGCAGTGCTTTCCAGTCCGGCTTCTCGTCGAGTGCCGGGGCGGCAACGGGTTTGACAACCTGGGCGACACCACGGCCGGCGGCAGCCAGCAGGGCCTGGTATTCGGCCCAGGGAACCACGGCGTACTCCGCTTCGCCGTCACGCATGATGACTTGAACGTTCATGACAACACTCCTTGCAGGCGGCCATCTTAACAGCCTGATGCGCGCCTGTGCCGGCTATACTGCGGACCGCCTCTCGCCACCAGACATGGGGACCGATTTGCCGCGATTCCTTCCGTTCTGCCTATGCCTGGCCAGCGCCCTGTGTGGCGCCGAGGAGCTGCGCTGGGGCTATTCGCCAAGCAACGGCATGCCCTACGCGGAAAGTATCGACCATGAATTGGCACCTGGCTTCATCCGCGATCTGGGCGAAAGCGTCGGACAGCGCCTGGGGCTCGAGGTTCGCTTCGTGGAAACGCCGGACAAGCGCGCAGAACCGGCGCTCGCCCAGGGTGCGATCCATCTGCTATGCATCAACAATCCGCAGTGGATGAAGGCGCCGGAGAAGCTGCACTGGTCGCCGAGCCTGTTCGAAGAAGAGGATGCGCTGGCCCAGCGCGCAGACACGCCGCCGGTGGAAAACCTGGCGCAGTTGCACGATATCCGCATCGGCACCAATCTGGGCTATGTCTATCCCGCCCCACTGATGCAGGCCTTCGCTGAAGGTCGGGTTAAGCGCGCCGACGTGCGCGATCTGGATACCCGCCTGCACATGCTCGAAGCCCGTCGCCTGGACGCATTGATCGAGATGCGCCGCCCCCTGGAATTCCTCCTCGCGCAGCATCGCGAACTGCCCGTGGCGATCAACAGCAGCAATGTGCAGCGCTACTCGATCTTCTGCTCGTATGGCCCAGCGCTGCCGATCCCCGCCGAGCGACTGGATGCGGTGCTGGAGGCGATGGTCAGCGACGGCTCGATCCAGCGGCTGCTTGGCCAACAGACGGCACGGATGCGTCAGAGGCGCTGAATCGCTTCGGGCGGCGGGAGTTGCTTCAGGGCTTCGCGGGTTTCCACGCCTTGCGCATCGCGCCAGACCTTGAAGGCATCGATCTCCGACTGCCAGCGGCGGATCACCCAGGCCAAAACCGCCAGGTCGTCGAGGAAACCGACGCCCAACAGCCAGTCAGGCACCAGATCCACTGGCGAGAGGAAGTACAACAGCGCCGCCACCACCGAGACTAGTGCCTGGGAACTGATGCCGCGGTAATCACCACGCACCCAGGCCACCAGCAACTCCTGCAGCAGCTTCAGGTCGGTCTTGGCCAGCTTCACCCGACCACTCTTGCGCGACACCGCGAACAGCAGCGCCGGCAATCTCCCGCCAGCGATAAAACGGCTGGCGAGCTTCAGGAAACGGTCAAATCCCGGAGGCTTTTTCATCGATTCACCTCGATAGGAAAGTTCGTACAAGATAGGTTCAGGTTATCCACCTTTCCTGTGGATAACTCTGTTGAAAGCCACCCTCGATGCCCCCAAAAGGCCCGAGCCATGAGGGCTGCAGACAGATCGGCGATTTTTTGTTCAGCCCTTTAAATGCGTTAAAAATCATGCAGTTGCGGCTAAGCGATGGGCTCATCAATGTCAAGGGGAGGACATTGTTTCATCTGCGTCAAATATGTGCATAAGGGTAACACCGGCGCGAAGGTTACTCCCATTCAGACCCGGCGGTCAGCGCAGCGTTCCAGAGCGCTTCCCGCACAAATGAAAACGCCCCGTGGGTAACGGGGCGTTTTCTCTGGTACGAAGGTACTCAGTTACTTCTTCGGTTCTTCCGCCGGAGCTTCTGCAGCGTCAGGCTGGTTCGGATCCTTGATGGCCAGCAGTTCCAGGTCGAATACCAGGACCGAGTTGGCCGGGATGGTCGGGCTCGGACTCTGGGCGCCGTAGGCCAGCTCGCTGGGGATGAAGAGCTTGATCTTCTCACCGACGTGCATCAGTTGCAGCGCCTCGACCCAACCCGGAATCACGCCGCCCACCGGCAGGTCGATCGGGCTGCCACGCTGGATAGAGCTGTCGAAGACCGTACCATCGACCAGCTTGCCTTCGTAGTGAACGGTGACGACGTCGGTGGCCTTGGGCTGCGCGCCGTCGGCTTTCTTCACGACTTCGTACTGCAGGCCGGACTTGGTGGTAACCACGCCCTCACGCTTGCCGTTTTCCTCAAGGAATTTCTTGCCGGCTTCCAGGGCCTCGGAATTCTTTTTAGCGACTTGCTCTTCAGCGCGCTTCTGCAGGGCGGTAAAGGCTTCGGTCAGCTCTTCGTCGGTCAGCTTCTGCTTCTGCTTGCCGACGGCGTCTTCGATACCCAGGGCGACGGCTTTCGAATCCAGGTCATTCATGCCTTCCTGGGCGAGGCTCTTGCCCATGTTCAGGCCGATGCCGTAGGAGGCTTTCTGCGCAGGAGTCTTGAGTTCCACTTCGGCGGCCTGTTTGTCGCAGCCCGCGAGAACCAGGCCGACCAGCGCGATCGCTGCCGCCAACCGATGTTGTTTCATGCTGAATCCTTGTCTTTGCGCCGTCATGGCTGAAGTAATGAAGCCGCGAGCTTATCAGGCGCTCGTGGCCAGTGGCTATGGGCAATAGGAACCACTACCGGGGGAGAAGTTCCCACAGCAAACTTATAAGAAAATTAACAGGATAAGTCAGACGGCCAGCACGGAATCGCTGTGATCAAAACGAGCAACTTTCGACGGGAAGCTTCGCAGGAAAGCCCGTTGCCGATAAAAAGGCAGGCAAAGAAAAAGCCCTCAGGCATTGCTACCTGAGGGCTTTTCGAATTGTGGCGCAGCGGACGGGACTCGAACCCGCGACCCCCGGCGTGACAGGCCGGTATTCTAACCGACTGAACTACCGCTGCGTCGGACCTCGAGTGGTGGGTGATGACGGGATCGAACCGCCGACCCTCTGCTTGTAAGGCAGATGCTCTCCCGGCTGAGCTAATCACCCTTCGTCTCGAAGTGGGGCGCATTCTACGGAGGACATTTACACCTGGCAAGCCCCCGGATGAAAAAAATTTTCAGATGTTCCAAAGGCTTAGATGAAGAGAGCGAATGACGAAACGGGGTTGGCCTGAACCGCGCCGAACGGAATAATGCATCCTTTGTGTCCAGGAGTTAGCCCCTCATGTGGTTCCGCAATCTGCTCGTGTACCGACTCACCCAGGATCTGCAGATCGACGCCGATGCCCTGGAGAAAGCCCTGGCCAGCAAGCCGGCGCGTTCCTGCGCCAGCCAGGAACTGACTACCTACGGTTTCTCTGCGCCTTTCGGCAAGGGCCCGGACGCCCCGCTGGTGCACGCCAGCGAAGGCTTCTTCCTGGTCAGCGCGCGCAAGGAAGAGCGCATCCTCCCCGGCAGCGTCGTGCGTGACGCGCTCAAGGAGAAGGTCGACGAAATCGAAGCCACGCAGATGCGCAAGGTCTACAAGAAGGAACGCGACCAGATCAAGGACGAGATCGTCCAGACCCTGCTGCCGCGCGCCTTCATCCGTCGTTCGGTGACTTTCGCCGCCATCGCCCCGAGCCTCGGCCTGATCCTGGTCGATACCTCCAGCGCGAAGAAGGCCGAAGACCTGCTGTCGACCCTGCGCGAAGCCCTGGGCTCGCTGCCAGTTCGCCCGCTGACCGTGAAGACCGCGCCGACCGCCACCCTGACCGACTGGGTGAAGACCCAGGAAGCCGCCGGCGACTTCTTCGTCCTCGACGAGTGCGAGCTGCGTGATACTCATGAAGACGGCGGCGTGGTGCGTTGCAAGCGCCAGGACCTGACCAGCGAGGAAATCCAGCTGCACCTGACCTCCGGCAAGCTGGTCACCCAGCTGTCCCTGGCCTGGTCGGACAAGCTGTCCTTCGTCCTCGACGACAAGGTCGCGATCAAGCGCCTGCGCTTCGAAGACATGCTGCAGGAGAAAGCGGAGCAGGACGGTGGAGAAGACGCCCTCGGCCAGCTCGACGCCAGCTTCACCCTGATGATGCTGACCTTCGCCGAGTTCATCCCGGCGCTGATCGAAGCACTCGGCGGCGAAGCGATGCCCGAAGGCATCTGATGCCCCGGCAGGCGCCGCCTCCGCGCGGCGCCTGACACCATAAAAGGCCCACATAAAAAGAAGGACGGCCCATGCGTGCTCTCATCCTGCTCAGCCGCTTCATGGGCAACACCTTCGCCCTCTGGGTGCTGCTCTTCGCCATCCTGGCGCTCTTCGTCCCCTCCCTGTTCACTCCGCTCACCGCCGCCATCGTGCCCATGCTCGGCGTCGTGATGTTCGGCATGGGCCTGACGCTCAAGGTCGAGGACTTCGCCGAAGTCGCCCGGCATCCCTGGCGCGTCACCCTCGGCGTGATCGCCCATTTCGTCATCATGCCAGGCATGGCCTGGCTGCTCTGCCAGCTGATGCACCTGCCGTCGGAAATCGCTGTGGGCGTCATCCTGGTCGGCTGCTGCCCCAGTGGCACCGCCTCCAATGTGATGACCTGGCTCTCGCGCGGCGATCTGGCGCTATCGGTAGCCATCGCCGGCGTGACCACCCTCCTCGCCCCGCTGCTGACCCCGGCGCTGATCTGGCTGCTGGCCTCGGCCTGGCTGCCGGTATCCTTCGGCGCGCTGTTCTGGTCGATCCTCCAGGTCGTCGTGGTGCCTATCGTTCTCGGCCTCGCAGCCCAGCGACTGCTCGGCGCGCGGGTGCGCCATGTGGTAGACGTGCTGCCGCTGATCTCGGTGATATCCATCGTCATCATCGTCGCCGCCGTGGTCGCCGCCAGCCAGGGGAAGATCGCCGAGTCCGGCCTGCTGATCATGGCCGTGGTAATCCTGCACAACGGCTTCGGGTTCCTGCTCGGTTATTTCACCGCCAAGGTCTTCGGCCTGCCGCTGGCGCAGCGCAAGTCACTGGCCCTGGAAGTTGGCATGCAGAACTCCGGCCTTGGCGCGGCGCTGGCCAGCGCGCACTTCTCGCCGCTGGCGGCAGTTCCCAGCGCACTGTTCAGCGTCTGGCACAACATCTCCGGCGCGACGCTTTCCACCTGGTTCCGCCGGATGACCGAGGCGCCAGCCACCCAGGAAAAGCCCCCACAATAGGGCAGAAAACGAGCGCCGGCTTGCCCGGCGCACCGATTTTGTGCAAAATACTGCACATTGTGAGGACGACCTCACCACCTTCCGGTGCTCCAGCGGGGACGGCCCTCATACCATCCACCGTCTGGAGAGCTCCATGTCCTGGATCATTCTGTTCGTCGCCGGCCTGTTCGAAGTCGCCTGGGCCGTCGGATTGAAATACACCGAAGGTTTCACCCGTCCGATACCGACCGCTCTGACCGTGCTGGCGATCATCACCAGCATGGGCCTGCTTGGCCTGGCGATGAGAAACCTGCCGCTGGGCACCGCCTACGCCATCTGGACCGGCGTCGGCGCGGTGGGCACCGTCATCGTCGGCATCGTGCTGTTCGGCGAGTCCATGGCGCCGGTGCGCCTGCTCAGCGTTGCGCTGATCCTGTGCGGACTGGTCGGCCTGAAATTGAGCCACTGACGCTGTATCGGTTCTCGATACCGGCGGGCTGTCGCTTTCCCGAAAATTTGTCGGTATGCTCCGGACCACTGTGTTTGCTTGGGTCACTGTGGCTCGTGACCTGGTGGGGCCATTCCCCATCACCCGGCTTCGACTGCACCTTGCAACTCAGGAAGAGCGCGGACTGTTCCGCAAAACAATATTCAATAGTTCAAGGTGTATCTCCATGTCGAATCGTCAGACCGGCACCGTCAAGTGGTTCAATGACGCCAAGGGCTTCGGCTTCATCACTCCGGAAAGCGGCAACGATGTCTTCGTTCACTTCCGCTCGATCCAGGGCAACGGCTTCAAATCGCTGCAGGAAGGCCAGAAGGTCTCCTTCGTTGTGGTTGAAGGCCAGAAGGGCCTGCAGGCTGACGAAGTTCAGGTGATCTGAACCGCGACACGCCCATGAAAAAGCCCCGGCAATGCCGGGGCTTTTTCTTTGCCGCGAGAAAAGTCAGCGCGCCGCACCACGCAGCGCAGCGACCTGTTCCTGCAGCACCAGGCGCTTGGCCTCCTCCGGCGCCATTGGCTGGCCGGCCACCAGGCAGACCCGCGACCACAGGCGCCGGAAGAAGCCCTTCTGCGGGTCGCGGCTGAAGAAACTGCCCCACAGTCCCTGCAGCGCCATCGGGATCACCGGCACCGGGGTCTCCTCGATGATGCGCTCCACGCCGCCGCGGAACTCGTTCATCTCGCCATCCAGGGTCAACATACCCTCGGGGAAGATGCATACCAGCTCCCCTTCCCGCAGATACTCGGCGACCTTGGCGAAAGCCCTCTCGTAGGTCTGCGCATCTTCGTTGCGCCCGGCGATGGGTACGGCGCCCGCGGTGCGGAAGATGAAGTTAAGCACCGGGATGCGGAAGATCTTGTAATACATGACGAAGCGTACCGGGCGACGCACGGAGCCGGCGATCAGCAGCGCATCGACGAAGGACACGTGGTTGCATACCAGCACGGCCGGACCTTCGTCGGGGATGGCTTCGAGGTTGCGATGGTCGACCCGGTACATCGAGTGGGTCAGCAGCCAGACCAGGAAGCGCATGGTGAACTCGGGCACGATCTTGAAGATGTACACGTTCACCGCGACGTTCATCAGCGAGAGCACGAGGAACAGCTCGGGGATCGACAGCTTCGCTACCGACAGCAGCAGGATCGAGACGATCGCCGCGACCACCATGAACAGCGCGTTGAGAATGTTGTTGGCGGCGATCACCCGCGCACGCTTGTCCTCCTCCGTGCGCGCCTGGATCAGCGCATACAGCGGCACAATGTAGAAGCCGCCGAAGGTGCCGATGCCGAGGATGTCCGCCAGCACCGCCCAGGACTGCGAGTGCTCCAGCACTGCCAGCCAATTGTAGGGCTGCTCGCCTTGCGGGAAGCCGCCCGAATGCCACCACAGGAGGATGCCGAACAGGCTCAGGCCGATGGAGCCGAAGGGCACCAGGCCGATCTCCACCTTCTTGCCGGAAAGTTTTTCGCAAAGCATCGAGCCCAGCGCGATACCGACTGAGAACACGGTGAGGATCAGCGTCACCACGCTCTCATCGCCGTGCAGCAAGTCCTTGGCGTAGGTCGGGATCTGCGTCAGGTAGACCGCGCCGAGGAACCAGAACCAGGAGTTGCCCACCAGCGAGCGCGACACCGCCGGACGCTGGCGCAGGCCGAGCAGGAGGATGCTCCAGGACTGGCGGAAGATGTTCCAGTCGACCTTCAGGTCGGGCAGCGCGGCGGCGGCGCGGGGGATGTTGCGGCTGGCAAGGAAACCACAGACCGCCACCAGCACCACCGCAACGCCGACGCCGGCGGCGTAGTCCTGCCGCGACATCAGCACGCCCGCACCGATGGTGCCGCAGAGGATGGCGAGGAAGGTGCCCATTTCCACCAGGGCGTTGCCGCCGACCAGTTCGTCCTCGCGCAGGTGCTGCGGCAGGATCGAGTACTTCACCGGGCCGAACAGCGCCGAGTGGGTGCCCATGGCGAACAGCGCGAGGAACAGCAGCGGCAGGCTGCCGAACACGAAGCCGGCGGCGCCCACCGCCATGATCACGATCTCAGCCAGCTTCAGCGCGCGCATCAGCGCGTCCTTGTTGAACTTCTCGCCGAACTGTCCGCCCAGGGCGGAGAACAGGAAGAACGGCAGGATGAACAACAACGCGCAGAGGTTGACCAGCAGGTTGCGGTCGCCGCTGACGGTGAGGTGGTAGAGGATCGCCAGGATCAGCGACTGCTTGAAGATGTTGTCGTTGAACGCACCCAGCAACTGGGTGATGAAGAAGGGCAGGAATCGCTTGGTGCCCAGCAGGGCGAATTGCGAGTGTTGAGACATCGTCCTTGTATACCTGCGTAGCGGCCTTGAGCCGGAATGACAGCACGGATATGACGGCAACAGCGTGAAGAAAAGCCACATTTCCCGCACAAATCCATTCGAACAATGCAATCCGTGCAAGAAAAAGCCCGTCGCGAAGGACGGGCTTTTCACTGAGCCAGGCGACGTCAGAAACCGACGCTGCCCTGCACGTAGAAGGTGCGCGGCTCGCCAAGGTAGATACCGGCGTTGTTGTCGCTGGAGCGGGTGTAGTTCATCTGGTCGAAAATGTTCTTCACCCCGGCGGCGACCTTCAGGTTCGAGGCCTGCGGGCCGAAGTCGTAACCGACGCGGGCATTCCACAGCACGTAGCCGGGAATGTCGCCGTACTGGCCGTCTGCGGTCGGCTCGGTGATGTAGTTGTCGGTGAAGCTGCCGTTGGAGTTGGTGGTCGGGCCGGGCGCGCGCTGCTTCGACTGAGCGAAGCCGTCGAAGTTGTAGGTCCAGCGGTCATGCTCGTAGCGCAGGCCGATGGTCGCCACCTGGCGCGAGTAGAGCGGCAGGTCGCGGCCCTTGAAGCCGGGGATCTCGCCTTCGTAGGTCGCGCGGGTGTAGGTCAGGGTGCCGTAGGCGGTCAGGCCGGCGAGGACCGGGTCGAGCGCTGCCATGTCGTAGTGCGCCGAGGTCTCGATACCCTGGTGCTTGGTGGCGCCCAGGTTGGTCCAGCCCACGTCGTTGCTGATGTACTGCAGCTCGTCGTCGAAGTCGATGTAGAACAGCGTGACTTCGCCCCCCCAGGTGCCGTTGTCGTAGCGGGTGCCCACTTCGTAGGTCTTCGCCTTCTCCGGCTGCAGGCCGCTGGCAGTGTCGTTGCCGCTGCCGCCCTGGCCGAGCTGGAAGTACTGCAGGCTGCCGAAGGACGTCTCGTAGTTGGCGAACAGCTTCCACTCGTTGGACAGGTGATACATCACTGCCAGCGCCGGCAGCGGCTCGTTGTAGTCCTTGCTGCGGTTCTTCTCCTGGACCGGCTTGCCCTTGTTGTCGATGACCGGGCGCTCGTGCCAGTCGGTGGAGATGCGCTCGAAGCGGATGCCCGGGGTGACGGTCCAGTTGCCCACGTCGATCTTGTCGTCGAGGTAGATGGCGTTCGCCTCGGTGCCACCGGTGCGGTCCTGGTAGGTGTGGCCGTCGCCGCCGGGAGTCGGCAGCGTGGTCGGGATATTGTTGATCAGCGCGACCTGGCTGGCGCGCTCGTGCATCGCTTCCTTCAGGTAGCGGTAGCCAATGCTCGCTTCCTGAGTGGTCGGGCCGACCATGAATATCTTCGACACGCGCGGTTCGATACCGAAGGTGTGATAGTCGCGCGGGTACGACGCCAGGGTCTTGAGGTCGCGGTTGGCGATGGTGCTGCCGCGGAAGCTGTCGCTGTAGTAGGTCAGCACTTCGACCTGGGTGAGGTCGTCGATCTGCCGCTTGTACTTGAGCGAGACGTCCTTGCGGCGGCCGGTGAAGTTGTCGTAGTCGCGCACCGACTGGTAGGGGTCCTTGTCGAACTGCGCCTGGGTCAGGCCGCCGGGCATGTCAGCGCTGCCATCGTAGTAGTGGAAGTTGGCGGAGAACTCGTCGGCGTCGGTGGGTGCCCAGTGGGTCTTGAACATCACGTCGTCGATGTCGGTGGCGTCGTTGCTGTCGCGGTAGCCCGCGCCTTTCACGCCCGAGTACAGCAGTGCAGCGCCCATGCCGTTGTCGGCGGTGCCGCCGAGGAAGACGTTGTAGAGCTTCTTCCAGCCGCCGTGGGAAGCGGTTTCCACGGTGCTGCCGACGTCACCGGAGAATTCCTTGGGAATCGCGCGGGTGACGAAGTTGATCACCCCGCCGACGTTCTGCGGTCCGTAGCGCACGGAACCGGCGCCACGCACGACGTCGACGCTGTCCAGGTTACCCACCGACAGCGGGAACATCGACAGTTGCGGCTGGCCGTAGGGCGCCACGGCGGCCGGGACGCCATCGATGAGCACGGTGGAGCGCGGCGACAGGCGCGAAGTCAGGCCGCGCACGCCAACGTTGAGTGACACATCGCTGCCGCCGGTGCCGTTGTTGTCCTGCACCTGCACGCCGGGGATGCCGCGCAGTACGTCGCGCACGTTCTGCGCGCCTTCTTCGATCATCTGCTCGCGACGCACTACGGTGCGCGCGCCGGGGTGGTTCTGCACCACTTGCTGATCGGCCTCGCCAAGCCAGTCACCGACCACGGTAACGGTCTCCAACTCCTTGGTCTCTTCCTCAGCCTGCGCAGGCACCAGAGGCGTGGCCAGGGCCACGGCGATAGCCAGGCGCGACCACGAACGAACGTGCGACATACTTCCCCCTCCCCGGGTACTTCGTTAAGGGGCGGGAAATTAGAACTGATTGTAAATTTTGTAAATGCAAATATATCGCAAATGAAAAAATATTCCGGTTGACTCAAATTCTCTTTTCGGCATCTCGAACGACTGTTCATCAGCCTCGGCAATCGGCCAGCAGCCTTTCGGTGGCGGGGTATGGCTGATAACGGTGCAGGAAGAATCAGGCGGGACTGAAAGACCGCGCACAAGCCTGACGGTACTCGCCGGGACCGACCCCATAGGCCTGCTTGAACTGCCGACTGAGGTGGCTCTGGTCGGCGAAGCCCAACTGCATCGCCACGTTAACCGGCATGCAACCCTGCTTGAGCAGCGCCCGCGCCTGTTCCAGCCGGCGCTGCTTGAGCCAGGCGTGGGGCGGCAGGCCGGTGGCCTTGCGGAACACGCGAGCGAAGTGGAAGGGGGACAGCCCGACGGCGGCGGCCAGTTCTTCCAGCGATGGCGGCTCCATCAACCGCGAACCGAGCAGTTCGCGGGCGCGGGCCACGGCGACGGGCTCGTTGCCGGCAGCCGGTGCCTCGGGAATCCGCGCGTGGCGCTGGAACAGCAACAGCAGCGCCTCGCGCCAGCAGGTCTGGCGTTGCAGCACAGTGGCATCGGAATCCACCAGACTGTGGGCGGCGAACAGCGCCTGCACCAGCTCGGGGTCGAACACCACGCTAGCGTCGAACGACGGCGTGCCACGTCCCCCCAGCTCCAGCTCTTCCAGCACGCCGGAAACCTGCGCCAGCTCCGGGTAGAACCCGCGATAGCGCCAGCCGGCGTCGTCGGCCTTGGAGCCGGTATGCACCTCGTCGGGGTTGATCAGCACCACGCTGCCCGCCGGCGCGAAATGCTCGGCGCCGCGATGGTGGAAGCGCTGGGCGCCCTGCTCGATCATCACGAAGGCGAAGCCTTCATGGACGTGGGGCGAGAACACCTGCTCGATGTAACGCGCGTGCAGTAGCTCGACGCCGCCCAGCTCCTGGGCGCGCCAGAAACGGGTGCGTTCGCCGCTCGCGTGGTGTTCTGCCATGGTCCTGCCTCGATGCCGCACCGCTGCTCTGCAGACTGCGCGGGGTCGATCACCTTACACCGCCCCTTCAGCCGTTGAAACCGGCTTCCAGCGCAGCCTTCACCTGCGGCCATTCCTGGTCGGTGATGCTGTAGAGGATGGTGTCGTCCAGCCGCCCGCCGGCCAGGCGCCGGTGGTTGCGCAGCACGCCCTCACGCACCGCGCCGAGCTTCTCGATGGCGCGCTGGGAGCGCTCGTTGCTGGCGGCAGTCTTGAACTGCACGCGGACCATCTTCCAGCTGTCGAAGGCGTGGCGCAGCATCAAGTACTTCATCGTGGCGTTGAGGCCGCTGCCGTGCTGGGCCTGATCCAGCCAGGTGGCGCCGATCTCGCAGGCCGGCAGCGCCGGGAGGAAGTCCATGAAGCGCGTGGTGCCGACGATCTGGTTGCCCAAACGCACCACCAGCGGCAGGGCGCGACCCTCGCGCTGGTCCGCCAGCCCCTGGCGGTACCAGTCCGGACGCCCCGGCGCACTCATGAACTGCAGGACATCGCGGTTCTGCTCCGCCAGCGTCACCAGGTCCGGCACGTCGGCCTCCACCATCGGCTCCAGGCGCAGGGCCCCGCGCTGCAAGGTGATGGGTAACGGTCTGAACATGGCGCCCTCCTCGACACACGACGCGAAATCATCGCTCACATCAGAGCGTAGCGGCCCTCTGAAGTGCCGCGCGCCGGCAGGCGCATGACAGACGGACCGCGAAAAGGCCGGCAAGCTACCAGCCCGGCGCTCCGTCCTCAAGTGTGAAGCGCGGCACAGCGCCACTGAGACATTGGTAGCAGGCGTCTGACAGTTCCGGACTTTGGTGCGAAACTGCTGCGAGCGCTCCTGCGGGGGAGCCAGTTCACTTCCGGAGTCAGCATGTCGTTGTCCAGTGGGTTGATCGCAACGGTCGCCCTGCTTTACATGGCGGTCCTGTTCGCCATCGCGTTCTATGGCGACCGCCGTCGCGCCCCTCTTTCGCCGCGTGTCCGCGCCTGGGTCTACAGCCTCTCCCTGGCGGTCTACTGCACCAGCTGGACGTTCTTCGGCGCCGTCGGCCAGGCCGCCGACCAGTTGTGGTCCTTCCTGCCGATCTATGTCGGCCCGGTGCTGCTGATGCTCTTCGCGCCCTGGGTGCTGCAGAAGATGATCATGATCAGCAAGCAGGAGAACATCACCTCCATCGCCGACTTCATCGCCGCGCGCTACGGCAAGTCGCAGGCGCTGGCGGTCGTGGTGGCGCTGATCTGCGTGGTCTGCGTGCTGCCCTACATCGCCCTGCAGCTCAAGGGCATCGTCCTCGGCGTCAACCTGCTGATCGGCGCCGGCCCCGACTCCACCGGCATCCGCGCCCAGGACACGGCCCTGATCGTGTCGCTGATCCTCGCGCTGTTCACCATCGTCTTCGGTACCCGCAACCTGGACGTCACCGAACACCACCGCGGCATGGTGCTGGCGATCGCTTTCGAATCGCTGGTCAAGCTCACCGCCTTCATCGCCGTCGGCATCTTCGTCACCTACGGCCTCTACGACGGCTTCGGCGACCTGGTCGACCAGGCCCGCGTCGCCCCGCAGCTCAACGAGTACTGGAAAGAGACCGTTCACTGGCCGGCGATGCTGCTGCAGACCGGCGTGGCGATGACCGCCATCATGTGCCTGCCGCGCCAGTTCCATGTGCTGGTGGTGGAAAACATCGAGCCGCGCGACCTCAACCTGGCGCGCTGGGTGTTCCCGATCTACCTGGTGCTGGCCGCGCTGTTCGTGGTGCCCATCGCCCTCGCCGGGCAGATGCACCTGCCCGCCGGCGTGATGCCCGATTCCTTCGTAATCAGCCTGCCGCTGGCCGAGGCGCATCCAGCGCTGGCCCTGCTGGCCTTCATCGGCGGGGCTTCGGCGGCCACCGGCATGGTGATCGTGGCCAGCGTGGCGCTGTCCACCATGGTCTCCAACGACATGCTGCTGCCCTGGCTGTTGCGCCGCAAAGGCGAAGCCGAGCAGCCGTTCGAGGTGTTCCGCCACTGGCTGCTGACCGTGCGCCGGGTGAGCATCGCGCTGATCCTCTTGCTGGCCTACGTCAGCTACCGCCTGCTGGGTTCCACCGCGAGCCTCGCCACCATCGGCCAGATAGCCTTCGCCGCCATCGCCCAGCTCGGCCCGGCCATGATCGGCGCGCTGTACTGGAAGCAGGCCAACCGCCGCGGCGTGTTCGCCGGACTCGCCGCCGGCTCGCTGCTGTGGGCCTACACCCTGGTGCTGCCGGTGGTCGCGAAGGGCCTGGGCTGGCCGCTGCAGGCCTTTCCCGGCCTTGCGTGGCTGGCCGGGCGCCCGTTCGGCCTGTCCATCGAGCCGCTGACCCTTGGCGTGCTGCTCTCGCTGATCGGTAACTTCGCGCTGTTCGGGCTGGTCTCGGTGTTCTCCCGAACCCGCGTCTCCGAGCACTGGCAGGCCAGCCGCTTCATCGGCCAGGAAATCTCCCAGAAACTCAGCTCGCGCTCGATGCTCGCGGTGCAGCTGGAAGACCTGCTGATGCTCGCCGCCCGCTTCGTCGGCGAAGAACGCGCGCGGCAGAGCTTCATCCGCTTCGCCTACCGCCAGGGCAAGGGCTTCACCCCCAGCCAGAACGCGAATGACGAGTGGATCGCGCACACCGAACGCCTGCTCGCCGGCGTGCTCGGCGCCTCCTCTGCGCGTGCCGTGGTGAAGGCCGCCATCGAAGGCCGCGAGATGCAGGTGGAGGACGTGGTGAAGATCGCCGACGAAGCCTCCGAAGTGCTGCAGTTCAACCGAGCGCTGCTGCAGGGCGCCATCGAGAACATCACCCAGGGCATCAGCGTGGTCGACCAGTCGCTGCGCCTGGTGGCCTGGAACCACCGCTACATCGAACTGTTCGAGTACCCGGACGGGCTGATCTACGTCGGTCGGCCGATTGCCGACATCATCCGCTACAACGCCGAGCGCGGCCTGTGCGGCCCCGGCGACCCCGACCTGCACGTGGCCAAGCGCCTGTACTGGATGCGCCAGGGCACGCCGCACACCTCCGAAAGGCTGTTCCCCAACGGCCGGGTGATCGAGCTGATCGGCAACCCAATGCCCGGCGGCGGCTTCGTCATGAGCTTCACCGACATCACCAACTACCGCGACGCCGAGCAGGGCCTGAAGGACGCCAACGAGAGCCTGGAACAGCGAGTGCAGGAACGCACCTTCGAGCTGTCGCAGCTCAACCAGGCGCTCACCGAGGCCAAGGGCACGGCCGAGGCGGCGAACCAGTCGAAGTCGCGCTTCCTCGCCGCGGTCAGTCACGACCTGATGCAGCCGCTGAACGCCGCGCGGCTGTTCTCCGCCGCCCTCGCCCATCAGGAAAAACTGCCCGAGGAGGCCACCGAACTGGTGCGCCACCTGGACTCGTCGCTGCGCTCGGCGGAAGACCTGATCACCGACCTGCTGGACATCTCGCGTCTCGAAGGCGGCCGCGTCAGCGCCGACGTCACGGCCTTCCCGCTGAGCAACCTGTACGACACCCTCGGTGTGGAATTCCGCGTACTGGCCCAGGAACATGGCATCGACTTCCACGTGCGCGGCAGCAAGCTGCGCGTGGAAAGCGACATCAAGCTGCTGCGCCGCGTGCTGCAGAACTTCCTCACCAACGCCTTCCGCTACGCCAAGGGTCACGTGCTCCTGGGCGTGCGCCGGGAGGCCGGGCACCTGCGCCTGGAGGTCTGGGACCACGGTCCGGGCATACCGCCGGACAAGCTGCAGGTGATCTTCGAGGAATTCAAACGCCTGGACAGCCACCAGACCCGCGCCGAAAAAGGTCTGGGCCTCGGCCTGGCGATTGCCGACCGGCTGTGCAAGGTGCTCGGCCACCGCCTGGAAGTTCGCTCCTGGCCAGGCAAGGGCAGCGTGTTCAGTGTCAGCGTGCCGCTGGCGCGCCAGCCGGCCCCGGCGCCGCTCAACGGGCACAAGGTGGAAACGCCGGAACAGCTCAACGGCGCGCAGGTGCTTTGCGTCGACAACGAAGATAGCATCCTCACCGGCATGAACAGCCTGCTGACCCGCTGGGGGTGCCGTGTGCTCACCGCGCGCAGCCGCGAAGAATGCCAGGCGCTGCTGGACGAGGATGCGCGCCCGCAACTGGCACTGATCGACTACCACCTGGACGACGGTGAACTGGGCACCGACCTCATGGCCTGGCTGCGCACCCGTTTGGGCGAGCCGGTGCCGGGCGTGGTCATCAGCGCGGATGCACGCCCGGAACTGGTGGCGCAAATTCACGCGGCCGGATTGGATTTCCTGCCCAAGCCGGTGAAGCCGGCGGCGCTGCGGGCGTTGTTGAGTCGGCATCTGAGCCTGAGATAAGTCGCCAAGCCGAGCTTTGGCAGCGGCGGCGGTTCGCGAGCAAGCTCGCTCCTACGAAGAGCATCCGACTTTTTCCTATAGGAGCGAGCGTGCTCGCGAACCCGCCCAACGCCTGTCGCAACAGGCCTCAAACCACCCTCCCCCGCCACTGCAACAACACCACCCCGGCAATTATCAGCCCGACCGCCAGCAGGCCCTCGACCGACAACCGCCGCACCGGGAATCCAGCCCAGCCGAACTGGTCGCACAACGCCGACATCAGCATTTGCCCCGCCACTACACAGGCGAGGAAGGTGGCCGCACCCAGCTGAGGCGCCAGCATTACCGCGACGGTCAGGTAGGCCGCGCCGAACAGCCCGCCCAGCCACCCCCACCACGGCGTTGTGGCGATGCCGGCTGCCGGCGGAAGCGGCACGCGAAAGGCCAGCAGCGCGATGATCACCGCCGCCAGACTCACGCCCAGGGAAGTCAGGCTGGCACTCAGCGGATGGCCCAGCTGGCGGCCGAGCAGCGAGTTGCTGCCGGCCTGCAGGGCGACCAGGGCGCCCACCCCAATGGCGGGCAACAGCAGAAGCAATTTCGACATCGAGGGTTCTCCATGGCTTGTCGATAGGCGCCAGCTTCTGCTATCCATCCTGCGCATGGAAATGAATGATCGGTACAGCACAGATGCACTCAATTCATGACTTGCGCCGCATCGACCTCAACCTGCTGGTGATCCTCGATGCCCTGCTGGACGAGCGCCACGTCTCCCGCGCGGCCGAGCGGCTGGCGATGACCCAGCCGGCGGTGAGCCATGCGCTCAATCGTCTGCGTGACCTGCTCGACGACCCGCTGCTGGTGCGCGCCGGCAACCAGATGCAGCTGACCCGCCGCGCCTTCGAACTGGCCGGGCCACTGCGTGAAGTCCTTGGCGGCGTCCGCCGGCTGGTACTGGGCGACGATTTCGACCCGACCAGCGCCGAGCTGGAATTGCGCCTGGGCATGTCCGACTACGGCGCCTGGGTGGTGCTGCCGGCCCTGCTACCGCTCCTGCGCCGCGAAGCGCCGGGCATTCACCTGGACGTGCGCCAGGCCTCGCGTGTGGGTATGGCCGAGCAGGTGGCGAGCGGCGAGCTGGATGGCGCGCTGGGGGTCTTCCCGATGCTGCCCGAAGGACTGCGGATGCAGCAGTTGTTCGAGGAACGCTTCGTCTGCCTGTGCTCAAAGGAAACCCTGGGCGCAAGACAGCGCCTGGACCTGGACGACTACCTCGCCGCCCCGCACCTGCGGGTAGCCCTGCAGCAGAGCCCGGCGGAAGAGATCGACAGTCACCTGGAAAAACTCGGCCGGCGCCGTCAGGTAGCCGCCACCGTGCCGCACTTCAGCGTCGCACCCAGCCTGCTGGCGGGCACCGATCTGGTCCTGACGATTGCCGCGCGGATGCTTCCGGACGATCTCGAAAGCCATGGCCTGACCAGCTTCGAACCGCCACTGAAACTGGCGCCTTTCGACTTCGTGCAGATCTGGTCGGATACCAGCGAGGACGAACCCGCGCGGCGCTGGCTACGGGGAAAACTGGCCGAGGTGGCCGGCCGGACCTGAGCCACTACTCCGGCGTTTCCAGCCGGCGGAGGATTTCCCCGACACGCTCGCCGAGCATCTCGTTGGCCGAGCGCTTCAGGCCGCGCGCCAGCTCCACCAGTACCACCTGCTCGGCTACCGGCCGCAGGCGCTGGAAGACTTCGGCGAGACGCTCGAGATCCGCCGCGCCGGGCAGTAGGTCGGCGCCTGGCTTGTCCACCAGATGGGTCACCACCAGCCGCACGATGCCGGCGGCCAGGTGTTCGGTGTCGGTGCGCAATACCGCCAGATGATCCAGCAGTGCCGCCAGCGGAATACCGGCGCGGTACAGCTCGACGCCGGCATTGAACAGGCGCGGGCTGGGAATGCTGATGCGCTCGCCATCGAATGCCAGCAAGCCCTGCGACAGCGCCTGGTCGATCACCGCGTCATTGAGCTCATCGCCGAAGAGTGTCTGCAGGTCGCTGAACTCGATGCTGCCGGGGGACTCCAGGTTCCACGGCCCGACGATGGCTTCGTCGAGGCCGAGCACGTGGTCCAGGTCGTGGCCATGCTCCCAGCTCTGCAGCAGCTCCTTGATATTGGCGATGTTGTAGCCGCGCTCCAGCAGGCGGTTGATCAGCCGCAGCCGGCGCAGATGGCTGGCGAAATACACCCCGGCGCGGCCACGGCGCTCGGGCGGCGGCAGCAGGCCACGATCCTGGTACGCGCGCAGGTTGCGCACCGTGGTGCCGCCCTCGCGGGCCAGCTCATCCACCGTGTATTCGCGCTCGTCCTCCACCGCGGAAGGCGCGTCGTCCGGGCATTGCAGCAGGCGCTGCAGAAGATTCAGGGGTGTGCTCATGGCGCGGATGATAGTCACCGTTGCGCCCTCAGAACAATCGAAAGCACTAGTCCCAAAGTGATCCGCCGCACAGCCCGGCAGCCCAACCAAAGACGGGAACTGCGCCCGCTGCAAATCCCACTCCCCTCTACAACCCGCGCCGCCAGCGGCTCCACGCCGCGGTAACACTCAGGGACCGACGCGCACAGCGTGGCGCAACGCCCGCTGATGGGTCAGCATCGATCGTGACATTGTTCAATGTCACGATAACAATAACCAGCCTGGAGAAAGTCATGTCCCAAGGCGCCTGGGTGCCCACCCAAGAAGACCTGCGGCACTTCCGCGAGACTCAGCAACTGGCCTACCGCTGCTGCGAAACCATTGCCGGCGAACTGCGCCCAGGCATCAGCGAACGCGAGACCGCCGCCCTGATGAAGACCTGGCTGCTCGATCACGGCGTGCGCGACTGGTTCCACCAGCCCTTTGCCTGGTTCGGCCCGCGCACCTCGTTCAAGGGCTTCGACGGCCTGCGCCACCTGGGCGGCTTCAACCTGGCCTTCTACCCCGGCAAGCAGCGTCTGGAGGAAGGCATGCCCTTCATCCTCGACTGCGCGCCGACCCTGGGCGCCTACACCGCCGACGTCGGCTACTCCGGCGCGCTGGGCCACAACCTGCTGGTGGAGCGCCTGATGGACGACCTGCTGGCGCACCGCAACCTGATCGTCGAACAGGTGCGCCAGCGCCTGCCGCTGGCCGAAGTCAGCCAGTCGGTCGACCGCCTCTGCCAGCGCCAGGGCACTCTGCCGCGGCACAAGGCCTACCCCTTCGAAGTGCTGGCCCACCGCGTGGAGAAACTCGGCGCGCGGGACAGCGGCCCTTCGCTGGCGCGCTTCGGCGTACGCAACATCGCCACGCTGATGAAGAACGCCCTGATCACCGGCCGCCGCGAAGGCTGGTCGCCGCTGTGGTCGAGCAATGACCGCTCGCAACACGCCCCGACGCCCGGCCTATGGGCCGTCGAGCCACACCTGGGGCTGCGCGGCGTGGGCGCCAAGTTCGAGGAGCTGCTGGTGGTCACCGACGACGATGCCTACTGGCTGGACGACGACCTGCCCCACGTGCGCCGCTGGATCGCCCGCGGCCTGATCAGCGCCCCGGCGCGGCGGGAGGTGGCATGAACGCGATGCTGGAGAGCGCGCTGCCGACGCCCGAACGCCTGGAGGTGCAGTCCGGCAACGTGCGCCTGGCCGTTTGGCGTTGGGGTGAACCGCACCTGCCGATGGTGCTGTTCGTCCACGGCTACCCGGACAACCATGAAGTCTGGCTGCCGCTGATCCGCCGGCTGTCCGGGCGCTACCAGTTGGTCGCCTACGATGTGCGTGGCGCCGGCGAATCGGACAAGCCGCGCAAGACCCGCGACTATCGCCTGGAGCTGCTCAGCCAGGACCTCAAGGCTGTGCTCGATGCGGTCAGCCCGCAGCGCGCGGTGCACCTGGTGGCTCACGACTGGGGCTCGATCCAGACCTGGGAAAGCGTCACCGATCCGCAACTGCGCGCCCGCATCGCCTCCTACACCAGCGTCTCCGGCCCCTGCCTGGACCACGTCGGCTTCTGGATGCGCGACCGCCTGCGCCGTAAGACGCCACGCGCGTTGCTGCAGATGATCAGCCAGCTGCTGCACTCCTGGTACATCTACTATTTCCACCTGCCGCTGCTGCCGTCGCTGTCGTGGCGCTTCGGCGCGGCGAAGGCCTGGCCGCAGTACCTGCGCAAGGTCGAAGGCATCCGCAACCCGGCACGCAACCCGCACCAGGCCAGCGACGGCGAGCACGGCGTGAAGCTCTACCGGGCCAACTTCATCACCTCGATCTTCAAGCCCCGCAAGCGCCATACCGAAGTGCCGGTGCAACTCATCGTGCCGACGCAAGACCGCTACGTCGGCCAGCAACTGTTCCAGCAACTCTCGCTGTGGGCACCGCGCCTGTGGCGGCGCGACGTCACCGCCGGGCACTGGCAATTGCTTGCCGAACCGACCCGCCTGGGCACCTGGATCGACGAGTTCGTCAGCCATATCGAAGGCGGCGAAGCCACGCCGGAACTGCAGCGCGCCGCGCTGAAGCCCGGCACCGGTCCGTTCGCCGGCAAGCTGGTGGTGGTCACCGGCGGGGGCGGCGGCATCGGTCGTTCGACCCTGCTGAGCTTCGCCGAACGCGGCGCCAGCGTGCTGGCCGCGGACATCGACCCGGCCGCCGCCGAGCGCAGCGCCGAACTGGCCCGCGCGGTGGGGGCCAACGCCTACAGCTATTGCGTGGACGTGGGCGACAGCGCCGCCATGGAGCGCTTCGCCCAGTGGGTGAAGAGCAGCCTCGGCGTGCCCGACGTGGTAGTCAGCAATGCCGGCATCAGCATGGCCGGGCCAATGCTCAAGACCACTCCAGAGGAATGGGAGCGCCTGCTGCGCATCAACCTGTGGAGCGTGATCGACGGCTGCCGGCTTTTCGGCAAGCAGATGGTCGAGAGCGGCAAGCCGGGGCACCTGGTCAACGTCGCCTCCGGCGTGGCCTTCGCGCCGTCGCGCAACTACCCGGCCTACGCCACCAGCAAGGCGGCGGTGCTGATGCTCAGCGAGTGCCTGCGCGCCGAACTGGCAGGCAATGGCATCGGCGTCAGCGCGGCGTGCCCGGGCTTCGTCGATACCGGCATTGTCCAGGCCACGCGCTTCGCCGGCCTGGATGACGAACAACAGGCGAAACACCGCGCGAAGGTACAGCGCTTCTACCGTCGGCGCCGGCTCAGCCCGGACACCGTTGGAGAACGCATCACCCGCGCGGTGGAACGCAACCAGCCGGTGGTGAAGGTTGGCAGCGAAGTGCACCTGGGCGCCCTGCAATGGCGCTTCATGCCCTGGCTGTCGCGCCTGTTCGCCCGCCTCAACCTGACTGCCTGAGAATCCCCATGAACGACCATCATCACAAGCTGGTGCAACGCAAGGTGCAGTTCGACTACAGCGACTCGCCACTGCACTGGATTCCCGGCGAGGCCGAGGCGTCCCACACGATCAACGTCATCCACATGATGCTGCCGGCCGGCGAGTTGTGGTTCTGCCGGCTGTACAACAAGGCCCTGCCCTTCGTGAAGGAAGGCAACCTGCGTGATGACGTGCAGGGATTCATCCGCCAGGAAGCGATGCACGCCCGCGCCCACAGCGGCGCGCTGGAGCGTTACCTGAGCCATCACGGTATCGACTCGACGCGCTACCTGAAGGTCATGGACTACCTGTTCGAACAGTTGCTCAGCGATACGCCGCTGGGCCTTACGCTGTTCACTCGCACGGCCTGGCTCAAGCGCTGGTGGATCGGCCAGCGCTGCGCCATCGTCGCGGCGGTGGAGCACTTCACCTGCGTACTCGGCAAGTGGATCCTGGAGGCCGATGCGCTGGACCGCGCCAAGGCCGATCCGGTACTGCTGGACCTGTTCCGCTGGCACGGCGCCGAAGAGGTGGAGCACCGTAACGTCGCCCACGACCTGCACGTGCACCTGGGTGGCACCTTCGTCAGCCGCCAGCTGTGGATGTTCGTGGTCTGGCCACTGATCATCTACTTGTTCGCCTTCGGCACCCGCACCCTGTCGCGCCAGGACCCGAGCATCGCCCGACCGCGTTCCTTCGCCGCCATCTGGCGCGACGGTTCGCGCAACGGCGTGCTGCCGAAGATCAGTTCGGTGGCCACCAGCTTCCTGCGCTACTTCAAGCCCTGGTACCACCCCGACCACGAGGCCAATACCCAGGAAGCGCTGGACTATCTGGCCCGTTCGCCGGCCGCCAGCCGGGCCGCGCGCGCATCCTGAAGGCCTGTCGGCGCGCCCGCGCAGTGGATGCGCGGCGCACGGCAATCGCATACTGCGGCATCCGTTACTCGATTCAGGGACGCCGCCGTATGCCGATGGGAACCTATCCGCTTCACCCCACCCTTTCCTCCCGCGTGGAGCGCCTGCCGGAGCAGGTGGACGTGGTCATCGCCGGCAGCGGCATCATGGGCTGTGCCACCGCGTGGCAGCTCGCCCGCCTGGGCCTGAGCGTGCTGGTGCTGGACAAGGCCGGCCTCGCCAGCCAGCAATCCACCCGCGCCTGGGGCTTCGTCCGCCAGCAGGCGCGCGACCCGGCGGAAGTGCCGCTGATGATGGCCGCCATCCCGCTATGGGAACGTCTGGAAGAGGAGCTGCAACTACCGCTGGAATGGCGTCAGGGCGGCTGCCTGTACCTCGCTGAATCACCGGAGCAACAGCACAAGTACGAGGACTGGCTGAAGGTCGCCGCCAACTTCGGGCTCAGCACTCGCCTGCTGGCCCGCGCGGAAGTCGCGCAACTGATGCCGGCGCTTAGCGATCCGGCACTCGGCGCTCTCTACACCGCCAACGACGGCCAGGCCGAACCACGTCGCGTCGCTCCCGCCTACGCGCTGCGCGCCATCGAGCGCGGCGCCGTATTCGTCGAGGGCTGCGGCGTCACCGGCATCGACCGCGCGGCCGGCGCCATCTGCGGTGTGCAGACCGAACGCGGCTACGTGAAGACCCGGCAACTGCTGGTCTGCGCTGGCGCCAGCAGCTGGCGCCTGGTGCAGAGCCTCGGGCTGACGTTGCCGCAACAGGCAGTACGCTGCACCGTCTCGCGCACCAGTCCTGGCCCGGATGTCGGCGCGCAGAGCTTCATCGGCCACGGCATCGGCTTCCGCCAGCGCGCCGACGGCAGCATCAACCTCGCCGACGAAACCCAGGCCGATATCGACCTCAACCTCGATTACCTGCGCGGAGCAAAACATTACCTGCCGCACCTGCCGGAGCACCGCGCGGGCTTCTCCTTCAAGCTCAACGGCGCGCTGTTCCACGACCTGCGCCAGCGCCTGCCCGGCTCGGAACGAAGCGTGAATGGCCCGGTCCTTGGCGAACGCGATCCGCAGGTGGAGGTAAATACCTCACGCGTATTTCAGGCACAGACAAACCTCGCCAAGGCATTCCCGGCGCTGCGCGATGTGAAGGTAGTGGAAAGCTGGGCCGGCCTGATCGACGTGCTGCCCGACGGCATCCCCGTGCTCGACGCCCCGCCGGAAGTCCCCGGCCTGCTGATCGCCACCGGCTTCTGCGGCCATGGTTTTGCGATGGGACCCATCGTCGGCCAGGTGATGAGCCAGTGGCTGCATAACGGCGAGCCGGGGATGGACCTGCATGCCTTCAGGTTGCAGCGCTTTGCCGACGGAACGGCCGGCAAGCCCTACTCACTGTTCTGAGGGGCTGCTTGCGGCGGATGTTCACGACGGGCTTTCTTTGTAGGAGCAAGCGATGCGCGCGATCGCGGGCATGGCCCCTTCCTACAGGGAGATTCCGGCGCTCAGGCGAAAACGCAGATTCGCCTTACTCGCCCTCTTCAACCACCGGCGCGTCATCGCTCAATGCCCGCTCCAGCCACTCGGTCGGCAGGCTCTTGCTGGCCCGAGCCCCGAGTAGCTTCACCTGTTCGGCGCGACTGATCAGGTTGCCGCGTCCTTCACAGAGCTTGTTGCGCGCGGCCGCGTAAGTCTTGTCCAACTGCTGCAGGCGGGTGCCCATCTCGTCCAGGTCCTGCACAAATAGCACGAACTTGTCGTACAGCGCCCCGGCACGCTCGGCGATCTCACGGGCATTCTGGTTCTGCCGTTCCTGGCGCCAGAGGCTGTCGATCACACGCAGCGTCGCCAACAGGGTGGTCGGGCTGACGATCACGATGTTGCGCTCGAAGGCCTCCTGGAACAGGTTCGGCTCGGCCTGCAGCGCCGCCGAGAAAGCCGCTTCGATCGGCATGAACAGCAGCACGAAGTCGAGGCTGTGGAGGCCCTCCAGTCGACGGTAATCCTTGTCGGACAGGCCCTTCACATGGCTGCGCAACGACAGCACGTGCGCCTTGAGCGCCTGCTGGCGGATCAACTCGTCCTCGGCGGCGATGAACTGCTGGTAGGCGGTCAGGCTGACCTTGGCATCCACCACCACCTGCTTGTCGCCGGGCAGGCGGATCAGCACGTCCGGCTGGAAGCGCTCGCCGTCCGGCGCTCGCAGGCTGACCTGGGTTTCGTATTCGCGCCCCTTCTCCAGGCCGGCATGTTCCAGCACGCGTTCAAGCACCAGTTCGCCCCAGTTGCCCTGGGTCTTCTGGCCCTTCAGCGCGCGGGTCAGGTTGGTAGCTTCCTCGCCCAGCCGCAGGTTCAGCTGTTGCAGGCGCTCCAGCTCCTTGGTCAGCGAGAAGCGTTCGCGGGCCTCGGCCTGGTAGCTCTCCTCCACACGTTTCTCGAAGGACTGGATGCGCTCTTTCAGCGGATCCAGCAATTGCCCGAGGCGCTGCTGGCTGGACTCGGCAAAACGCTGTTCGCGCTCGTCGAAGATCTTCCCGGCCAGCTCGGCGAATTGCGCACGCAGGTCGTCCTTCGCGGCTTGCAGATCGCCCAGGCGCTGCTGGTGATTCTCCTGCTGCTCGCGCAATTCGGCGGACAGTGCCGCGTGCTCGGCGGAGAGTCGGCGCAGTTCGACTTCCTTGTCGGCACGCTCGGCCTGCCAGTCCTGCTCAGCGTTGCCCAGGCGCGCGCGCTCATCCTTGCCCAGCTCGACTTCACGGCGCAGTGCCGCCGCCTCGGCGGAGAGTTCAGCGTGCCGGCCGCTCAGGCGCTGGAAGGCCTCGCGGTCCGCCTCGGCCTGGGCGGAGAGTCCGTCCTGCGCCAGTTGCGCCATGGCGAGGCGCTCGCGCAGCAGGGTCGCCTCCTGCTCCACCTCCACCCTGCGCGCCTGCAGGCGCCAGGCGAGCACCGCCATGGGCAGCAATCCGGCGAGCGCACCGAACAACAGGGCGGAAAGATCGAGGGGCATGCAGGACTCCAGGTGTGGCAATGGATCGCGCCAGTCTAACAGTCGCCCGTGCGAGGAGCCTCTTCCGCTGTAAAGGCCTTGGAACAAGGCTCCTGAGCAAGCGCTCGGGACAATCCACAGAAGCTGTGGATAACTCAGTGGAGAACTTGCTTAAAACAGCCCATACCCCCAGTGAACTGGGGCCGTGTGACAGATTGGTGATTTTTTCACCAATCGAAATTTACTTTATTTTTCAATGAGTTAAAAAACGCAAGGAAATTCGAGAGGTGGCCAACTGCAATGTTTCGGGGACTTGACAGAGTGCGTCAGCATTGTGCACAAGTGCGCGCCACGCAACAGCCGACCGCCCCGTTTCAGGGCAGTGGATAGGAAGTGTTCTCAGGCAGACAGTGCATTCATCCGGGTACAGCGCGCGCCGGAAGCTCCGTCTCCCGACGCCGATACCCGGAGAATTTCATGCGATCTGGACCTGCCGGCGCGGCAAGCGCTGCGGCCGGATGATGCGGGGTGGATCGGGAAGCTGGACCGCCTGCCGCTCGGCGGCGCTGACCCGCGCGTAAATGCGCTCGGCAGCACTGCGGCTGTTGCAGTCGTAGAAGAACTGGTTGAGGTACACGCGCCAGCGACGATCGTCGCTGGGATGGACGGCTATCCGTATATCCATGGTCTGGCGCTCCCTGCTTGGCCATCCCGAAACATACACCGCTCGCCATGACGCGACAGTGGCAAACGATGAACGGTCAGGCCGGATGCGGCAGCCTGCCATCCACCAGATACTGCTCGCGCCGGTACAGTCGCGGGCTGTCGGGCACCTGGGCATGCTTGAAGGCGACGTACTCGGAAGTCGTCTCGCACAGCCATGGCATCAGATTGCGCGGACGCTTCTCGGTGAAGGCCGAGGGAGCGAACAACGCCACGTTTACGCCACCGTTCGGGCAACGTGCCGAACGGTATTCAAATGCCTCAACCCCCGCCTCACGCATCGCGCTGCCCAGGCCCTGGGTCACGCTGTAATCCTGAGGATCGAGCAGCGCTTCGTGTTCCCGGAAAGGCGGCAGGTGCAGGCGCACGCCCTTCTGTACCTGGAAACGCGCCTCGAAGGACGCGTGTTCGGAAAGGATTCGCCCACTGGGCGGCGGTGTCGCCATCCCTTCCCACAGCACGAAGCGGTAAAAGGCCGATTCCGCCATCGCCGTTTCCAGCTTGAGCGCGCCGTAGAACAGGCTCGGCTCATGGCGCCGCCCGAAGCGCGAGCCCCAGCGCAGCGGTGGATAGCGGAATGGTGTCTTCAATAGATAGTGCAGCGGCTCGGCGGGTGGCGGCATGCGCGGCTTGCTGGTTTCCAGCAATTCCTCGAGCAGCGCCTGCTCCTCCAGGGTGTCCACCAGTTGCAACGTCGCTACCTGGCCCTGGCTTTCCACCAGGCGCACCAGGCGCCCACGTATGGGAGCGACGGCCAAATCCTCATACTTCGCCCAGAGACGGGCGCCAGCTGTGAAGGACATTCAGACCTTGCCCCGGATAGCGTCCAGGTACTCGACCACCGCAACCAATCCCTGCACCTGTTCCATCAGCTGCAACGGCACACCGCCGAGGTGACGGTTCTCGGTGCGCAGGAAGTGGCGCATGTCTTCATGATTGCCGCCAAACAGCGCGAACAGTGCGCGGTAGACGCGCACCAACAGTAGTGCCAGCTCACCGGTCTTGCTGTCCACCCGTAGGCCGTTCTGCTTCCAGCGACTCACCGCGCTGCGGTCCACGCCGACGATGGCAGCTAGCTCCAGCTGGGTCATTGCCAGGTGCTCGCGCGCAGTCAGCACTGCCTTCGCCAGGACGGCATCGGCAGCCGGGTTTTCCTTCAGCAGAGCGCTCATGGCGGAACTCCATTCAGTGCATTCATTGCAAACATACCATTAAATGCTGCAATCACACAAAGACGAAATAGCGCAGCCCGACTTAGGTCGACTCACGCACGGCCTTGTATCCACGTGCTGACAAAGTGGAAAAACTCTTTACCAGACATTTACTTAGCCTTGGCATTCATTGACGCGGTGCTGCGGTCAGATGAAGTACCCGGATCGTCCGGGACGATGAAAGTGGAAATACGTACCGCGATAGCGCTTGCGCCAGGAGAACACCATGAAGAAGTCCGTCGCCCTGCTCTGTGCCGCCCTGATGCTTGGCGGCCCGCTGGCCAGTTTCGCTCAACCCGGCCCCGGCCCGGACAACGGCCCTAACCGGCACGACAACCGCGGGCCGCAGCAACCGCAGTACCAGCAGCACCAATCGCAACACGCGCCCCAGAGCAGTTATAACCAGCAGGCTCGTCCCGGCCAGAACAACACTCACGCCTATCGCAACCCGGACTTCCGCCCCCAGCCCGGCATGCCGGTACCCCACCGCGACTGGCGCCGCGGCGTGGTTGTGGAGCCGAACTATCGCGGCGATCGCTACTGGGTCACCGACTGGCACGCTCGCCACCTGTACGCACCGCCGCGCGACCATCGCTGGCTGTACGTCAACGGCGACTACATCCTGATCGCCATTGCAAGCGGCGTGATCGTCAACATCCTCAGCGGTTACTGATTCATTTCAGGCGCTGTCGCTGACCATCGAGCCGCTGCCACTGCCGCCTCCCCGGCGGATCGCGTCGGCCAATGCCGCGGCGGTCTGCTGCATGGCCGCGCTGGTGCTGGCGATACGGCTCTGCAGCGCCATCAGTGCAGCGGTCCGCTCGGCGTCGGAGGAGTAATGACGCTGCTGCGCCTCCGCCAACTCGCGCTGTTCCTCCTGCAATTGCCTCTGAAGCTCCTTCAGGCGCTTCTGCAACTGTTCGACGGTCGTGCTGGCGCCTCCGGAACTACCGGAACTCTTGCCACTGGGTGCCACGCCGCCGGCTTGCAGGCGCGGGCTCTGGGCATTACTGCCGGTGTCTTCGCTGGCGGCTCCAGCCGATGCGCCGGCATCGCTCGCCACGCGAAGCTGGGTGGCAAACGTCTGGATGGCGGGGGTAATGGAAAGGCTCATGCCGGATGTCCTTTGTTCCGGGAATTCAGCCGATCTATCGGCCACTGCGGGAAAATCTTGAAAGCTCCTTCGCACAGGCTGGCAAAGCTCCTAGGATAGGCGCCTTTATTTCCCAGCCTGTCGCCATGGACAAGAAACGCGCCTACCAACTGATCCTCGCTCGCCTCGCCGAAGACCTGGAGATCGCCGTGCGCGCCGCGCAAACGGCCCACGAGACCGCGACCCACGAGGAGAACATTGCCGAAAACAAGTACGACACGCTCGGCCTGGAAGCGGCTTACCTCGCCGCCGGCCAGTCGCGCCGCGTGGAGGAGATCCGCCACGCCCTCGCGCTGTTCGAGAACCTGCAGCTACGCGACTTCGATGAAGAACAAGGCATCCAGACCAGCGCCCTCGTGCAACTGGTCAACGAGCAGGACCAGCAGCGCTGGGTCTTCCTCGGCCCGGACGGCGCCGGCCTCAAGGTGCAATTAGAAGGCAACGAAATCCTCGTCATCACTACCCGTGCCCCACTGGGTAGCGCCCTGCTTCATCGCCACCCCGGCGACGAAGTGGAAGTCGGCACCGGCAGCGCTCGTCAGCGCTACGAAATCCTCGACGCCCACTGACAGGCCATGCGTCCGGCTGCCGCAAAGCAGTCGAGAGCATCGATGAAAAATCTGAGCGGAACAGACAATACCCGGCACGCCGGCTGACGCAGACTAAGCTTCAAGGCCACACCCCATCCCTATCGGCCTCAAGGAGAAGCACCATGCTGTTCAACTGGTCCGAATACGTCCCCGCCGTGAAGAAAGCCTTCGGCGCGCTGGGCAAGAAACACCCGAAGATGATCGCCGCCTACCAGGCTCTGGAAGCTGCCGCCGCGGACGGCGACGCCCTGGACGCCAAGACCCGCGAACTGATCGCCATCGCTGTGGCCATCACCACCCGCTGCGACGGGTGCATCGGCGTCCACGCCGAAGCCGCACGCAAGGCCGGCGCCACCGAGGCCGAGATCGCCCAGACCCTGGCCACCGCGATTTCCCTCAATGCCGGCGCCGCCTACATCTACTCCCTGCGCGCGCTGGAAGCCTACGAGTCCGCCGCCGCTCCGAAGTGAGCAGCCGCCCGCGACGCCCTCAAGTGTCGCGGGCCTGCCCCTTTCCCTCCACGGCACGATGGGTTATCAGTGGCGCTCCACACATCCAAGCCTGCGCCAATGCCACAGCCTACTCTCGGTTTCTGGAAATTCACTTTCGCCATCGCCGCCGGAATCTGGCTCGGCTGCCTGGCCGTCGCCGCGACCGCCTGGCTAATCTGGCCCGACCTCCCGCCCGCGGTCGTCTCCCGCCTCTCGCAACCACCCGCGGCAACTCCCACCAGTCCCCCGCCGCCGAGCAGCAACGAAGAAATGTTCCAGCAGTATCTGCAACGCCAGCAGGCCACGCAGGAACAGCAGAATCGACAGATCGAGAAATCGGAGCAGGAAAAGCGCTTCAACAGCGCGCCGTGCCAATTCTGGCGGCAGCAGTACCAGGCGAATCCCACGCAGGGGAATCGAGAGAAGATGGATGGGTATTGCGGGTGATGGCGTACGGGATGGGATTTTCAGAGCGCAGAAAAGACAAAGCCCCTGAAACTCTAAGAATTTCAGGGGCTTCAGCCATTGCAATAATGGCGGAGAGATAGGGATTTGAACCCTAGGAACTGTTGCCAGTTCAACGGATTTCGAATCCGTCCCGTTCGGCCACTCCGGCATCTCTCCGTGCGGCGCGCATGATACCAGCTTGAAGCCTGAAGGCGAAGCCCTTATTCAGGATTTTTTCGCGTGGTATCAGACGCTTGCGTGCACTGGTGGAATCAGAGCGGTACGCCGAGGCGGTGGGCCACTTCTTCGTAGGCTTCGATGACGTCGCCCAGGCCCTGGCGGAAGCGGTCCTTATCCATCTTCTTGCGAGTCTCCTTGTCCCACAGGCGGCAGCCGTCCGGGCTGAATTCGTCGCCCAGGACGATCTTGCCGTGGAACAGGCCGAACTCGAGCTTGAAGTCCACCAGCAGCAGGCCGGCGTCGTCGAACAGCTTGTTCAGCACTTCGTTGACCTTGAAGGAGTAGGCCTTCATTTCGGCCAGTTGCTCCAGGGTCGCCCAGCCGAAGGCCTGGACGTGGGATTCGTTGATGAACGGGTCGCCCAGGGCGTCGTTCTTCAGGAACAGTTCGAAGGTCGGCGGAGTGAGCTGCAGGCCCTCTTCCACGCCCAGGCGGCGCACCAGGCTGCCGGCGGCGTAGTTGCGCACGACGCACTCGACCGGAATCATGGCGAGCTTCTTGACCAGGACTTCGTTGTCCGACAGCAGGGCGTCGAACTGGGTCGGGATGCCGGCGGCTTCGAGCTTCTGCATGATGAAGGCGTTGAACTTGTTGTTCACCATGCCCTTGCGATCGAGCTGCTCGATACGCTTGCCGTCGAACGCCGAGGTGTCGTTGCGGAACAGCAGGACGAGGCGGTCGGCGTCATCGGTGGTGTAAACCGACTTGGCCTTGCCGCGATAGAGTTCTTCGCGTTTTTCCATGATGGGCTCCGCTTGCTTAGGGGGTGGGCTCAGGCGATGGTGCGCCAGTCGAGTCCAGAATGCTGATCGGCTACCTGCAGCCAGTCCGGGTCGCACCCGAGGGTGTCGACGAAGCTTTGCCGGGCCAGCTGCGGCGAGTTGTTCTTTTCGCTGAGATGCGCCAGCACCAGGTGCTGCAAGCTTTCCCAGCCCAGCTGGGCCACGAGTTCGGCGGCCTGCCGGTTGTTCAAATGTCCCCACTGGCCGCCTACACGGACCTTGAGTGGGTAGGGATACGGACCGCGGGCCAGCATGTCGGTATCGTGATTCGCTTCGATGATCAACGCATCGAGGCCACGATAGCATTCCAGCACCTGCGCCGTGGCGGCTCCCAGATCGGTGAGCTGGCCAAAGCGCTTCCGGCCATCGGAAAACACGTACTGCAGGGGCTCCCGCGCATCGTGGGAGACGCTCACCGCAGTGACTTCCAGGTCTTTCAGTACCAGGCGGTCGCCGCATTTGAGCAGCCCCGCCGGTGTCACCGGCTTGCGCATTCCCTGCAGGGTGCCGGCGCTGAGGTACACGGGTATTCGATGGTGCCGGGCCAGCAGTTCGACGCCGTTGATGTGATCGGAGTGCTCGTGCGTCACCAGTACCGCGTCCAGCTGCCCGGGCTCCACGCCCAGGCGTGCCAGACGGCGGATGGTTTCACGCAGCGGGAAGCCGCAATCAATCAGTATCCGGGTGTCAGAACTGCTCACCAAGGCCGAATTGCCCCGGCTTCCGCTCCCCAGGACCGCGAAGTGCATTCCGCATACTCTCCTGGAGTTTTTCCAACACACCCTGCGCCACGTCAGCCGGTGCGGAGGTGTTGATGTCTTTGTCGACGGTGATCTGGACGGTGTTGCTCACGCTGGTCAGGCGAACCTGGTAGCGCTGGGCCTTGGCGTCCTCTTCTTCCTTGGTCTTCTCGCCACCGCCGAACAGGCGGCTGAAGAAGCCAGGCTTGTCTTCGTCCTTCTTCTTCGCGCCTTCGGCGATGTTGACGTAGTACACGCCCAGGCTGCGGTTGAGGTCGTCGACACGGATGTCGGCACGATCCAGCGCACGGCCGACGCTGACCCAGGCACGGTCGAAATCGGAGTCGACGGTCAGCACCGGGTTGCCGCTGCCGTCCTTGTTCAGCTGGACGGCACCGGGGGTGTCGTAGTCCGAGTGCGCGGCGAGCAGGGAGACGGAGCCGCCCTTCTCGGCGCTGGTGGCCATGCTGGCGATCATTTCGTCGAGCAGCGCGGCGTCCAGGCTCGGCACGGCCGGCTTGGTCGGCCAATCGCCAGTGGCGGTGCTGCCGGCCGGGCGGGTTTCGCTCAGCACGTAGACTTCACTGGTGTTGGTCTGCACGCCGGGCTCGATGCGCACACGAACGCGCGCTTCGCTGTCAGGCTCGACGCCCGACACACGGCTGCTCAGGCGACGCGCCAGGGGCGCGGAGAGCTGCGACAGCGGCTGCCAGTTGGTGCTGAATTCGCCAGTCTGCGGACGTTCGTTGGCGATGGAGAAGCCGTTGTCCTGGAAGAACTGGTGAGCGACCGGCCAGACTTCGGCCGGCGGACGCTGGGCAACCAGCCAGCGCGAGTCGCCGCTCTTCTGCAGGCTGAAGTCGCTGACTTCGCCAGCGCCGGACAGCGGCTGCGGACGCGGCACTTCGAACTCGCCTTCCTTCTCGGTGCTGGTGGCGACGTTCATCGGGATCGGCAGCAGCGGGTCGAGCTGCTTGCTCTGCATGCCCTCGGGCACCTTCATTGGTGCGGTTTCGCGGGCGTTGAGGTAGTCGTCGCCACGGTCGCGGAAGTAGCCTTCCGGGCCCCACAGCCAGCCGCAGCCGGAGGTGTTGCCGATAACCAGGGCGAGCGCAGTCAGTCCTGCCAGTCGCTTCATGCGAGGGAGCTCCTTAAGCCAGGACGCCGGTCTGGCGCATGGCCTGACGCAGCGGTTCGTGGCAGCGCGGGCTGAGCCAGGTCAGAGGCAGGCGGATGCCCTCTGGAATCAGCCCCATTTCGTGCAGGGCGAACTTGACCGGGATGGGGTTGGATTCGATGAACAGGGTTTTGTGCAGCGGCATCAGGCGATCGTTGATGGCACGGGCAGCGGCGGCGTCGCCACGCATGGCGGCGGCGCAGAGGTCGCTCATGGCGCGCGGGGCGACGTTGGCGGTCACCGAGATGTTGCCCTTGCCGCCCATCAGCATCAGCTCGACGGCGGTGGCGTCGTCACCGGAATAGACGAGGAAGTCCTTGCCGACGCGGTCCAGCACTTCCTTGCCGCGCTGCAGGTCGCCGGTGGCTTCCTTGATGCCGACGATGTTCGGCACCTTGGACAGGCGCTCGACAGTCTCGGGCAGCATGTCGCAGGCGGTACGGCCCGGCACGTTGTAGAGGATCTGCGGGATGGCCACGGCTTCGGCGATGTGGCGGAAGTGCTGGTACAGGCCTTCCTGGGTCGGCTTGTTGTAGTACGGGGTTACCAGCAGGCAGGCGTCGGCGCCACCGGACTTCGCAGCCTCGGTCAGCTCGACAGCCTCGCGGGTGGAGTTGGCGCCGGTGCCGGCGATGACCGGGATACGGCCGTTGACCTGGTCGACGACACGACGGATGACGTCCAGGTGTTCGTTCACGTCCAGAGTGGCCGATTCACCTGTGGTGCCGACCGCTACGATGGCATTGGTGCCTTCCTGCAGGTGGAAGTCCACCAGCTTGGCGAGGCTGTCCCAATCCAGTCGACCCTGAGCATCGAAGGGGGTGACCAGCGCCACCATACTGCCCGCAATCATGCAACCGCTCCTGCCGGAAAAAGAAAGCCGTAATGGTACTGTCGCCACCGGCCACGCACAAGGTGACGCAGCGACCCGCGAGCGGCCAGACATTCCCCTCATCGGCGCTTTTCGCTACCCTTCCTCCTTTGTCGATGCGGCCCGCTTGGCCGCCACTCCCAGGAAAGCTGCATGTCCACCTCTCACCCTCGTGAACAATTCCTTCTGATCAGTGCTCTGGGCCCGAACCCGATGGAGTTAACCAGCGTGCTGTGCCGCACCTGCGTCGACAACCGCTGCTCGGTGGTCAGCAGCCGCCTGACCCGTCACGGCGAGTTCAGCGCGCTGATCCTGCAGATCTCCGGCAGCTGGGATGCCCTGGCCCGCCTTGAAGGCGGTCTGCCGCCCCTGGCTAAGCGTCACGGCTTCACCCTCAGCGTCACGCGCAGCAATGTGCACGTTACCCGCGCCCAGGCCCTGCCCTACGTGGCCTATGTCAGCGCCGTCTATCGCCCGGACATCCTCAACGAGCTGTGCCAGTTCTTCATCGACCACAACATCGAACTGGAGAACCTCACCTGCGACACCTACCAGGCGCCGCACACCAACACCAGCATGCTCAATGCCACCATCACCGTGACGCTGCCGGCCGGCACCCAGATCAGCTGGCTGCGCGATCAGTTCCTCGACTTCGCCGATGCGCTGAACCTGGACGCGCTGATCGAACCCTGGCGTCCGCAGCATCCGTAAGGTGGCTCTCAAGGAGAAAATCCCAATGGCAGTCGAACTGAACAAGCCCGTCGCCGATTTCCAGGCCCCGGCCACCAGCGGCACCGAATTCCGTCTGTCCGAACTCAAGGGCAAGCAGGTTGTCCTGTACTTCTATCCCAAGGACAGCACCCCCGGCTGCACCACCGAGGGCCAGGGCTTCCGCGACAGGATCGAGGACTTCGCCAAGGCCAACACCCTGGTATTCGGCGTCTCCCGCGATGGCATCAAGTCCCACGAGAACTTCAAGGCCAAGCAGTGCTTCCCCTTCGAACTGATCAGCGACAAGGACGAAGCCGTCTGCCAGCTGTTCGACGTGATCAAGCTGAAGAAGCTCTACGGCAAGGAATACATGGGAGTGGACCGCAGCACCTTCCTGATCGACGCCAAGGGTGTGCTGCGCCAGGAATGGCGCGGCGTGAAAGTGCCCGGCCATGTGGACGCCGTGCTCGCTGCCGCCCAGGAACTGAACAAGGGCTGAGTGACCGCACGCAAGAAAAAGGCCGCTTATCAGCGGCCTTTTTCTTTTCCCGGCTTCATCACATCAACGGGCTGACTTGCGGCTGCGGCGCGGGTTGCCGCGGCCAGGCGTCGAGCACGGCCTTCACCAAGGTCGCCAGCGGGATGGCGAAGAACACCCCCCAGAAGCCCCACAACCCGCCAAACAGCAGCACCGCACAGATGATGGCGACCGGGTGCAGGTTCACAGCCTCGGAGAACAGCAAAGGCACCAGGACGTTGCCATCGAGCGCCTGGATGATCGCATGGGCAACCATCAGGTAGATGAACTGATCGCTCCAGCCCCACTGGAACAGCGCGATCATCGCCACCGGCACAGTAACCACCACCGCGCCAATATAAGGCACCACCACCGAGAGGCCGACCAGCAGCGCGAGCAGCGCCGCGTAGTTGAGCCCCAGTACCGCGAAGGCGATGTAGGTCGTCACGCCGGTAATGAATATCTCGATGACCTTGCCACGGATGTAGTTGGCGATCTGCTGGTTCATCTCGTTCCACACCTGCTTCATCAACCCTCGCTCACGGGGCAGGTAGCGGCGGAACCAGTGGTAGAAGCGGCGGCGGTCCTTAAGGAAGAAGAACACCAGGATCGGCACCAGGACCAGGTAGATCATGATATTAACCACCACCGGCAGCCCCGACAGCGAGAAGGTCAGCGCCCACTGACCGAGTTGACCCAGTTCGTTGCGCGCCGCCTCGACGGTGTGCAGCACCTGCTCTTCGGTGACCATGTCCGGGTAGCGTTCGGGCAGCATCAACAGCGTCGCCTGCCACTCGCCGAGCATGCCGGGCAGCTCGTTGAACAGGGTGAACAACTGCTTCCAGAGCAGCGGCACAAGCACCAGCAGGAACACCGCCAGCAGCCCGAGGAACAGCGAATACACCAGCCACACCGCAAACAGGTGCGGCACGCGCAGGCGTTCGAGCACGCCGACCATGCCCTGGATCAGGAAGGCGATGACCATCGCCGCCAGCACCGGCGCGAGCATCCCGCCAAAGGCCAGGATGACGGTGAATCCCAGCCCGAGAATGACCGCCAGCACTATCGCCTCCTCGTCGGAGAAATAGCGCTGCATCCAGTCCTGCAAAACCTTGAGCATCAATGAAACCTGCGAAACGAATGGGGTAACGTCGCGGCAACCCGCGATCGGGGGCTACTTCTTGCGCAGCCAGTAGCGATAGACGCCGGCTTCGACCTCTTCACGCAGCAACGAGTGCCCGGCAAGATCGGCGAAAACGCGGAAGTCTCGCTGGGAGCCAGCGTCGGTGGCGATCACCTTGAGCACCGCTCCGCTGGGAAGGCGGTTCAGCTCGAGCTTGGCCTTGAGCAGCGGCAATGGACAATTGAGACCGCTGGCGTCCAGCTCCGCGTCACAGACGGGGACGGACGGCGTGGAATCGGACATCGAAACGAACTCCGGTCAGGGCGCCCAAGAATACCGAAAGCGTTGGAAAAGTAACCAGGCCCTGCAGAGTCGCCATGCATGAATGAAATCGTCAGTCTCGGGGGTTGAAAGGGCTACGGAGCGGAAATACCCGTTTCGAATTGCGCCGTACTTCCTCCCTGCAAACTAGGCATAGGCGTCAGCGTGCGGCTAAAGTAGAGCCTTTCTCGGAACGAGCCTCGTGTACATGAAAGTACTCCGCCCTGCCCTGCTGTCGCTCGCTATCGCCTTCGCCATGCCGGCCCTGGCGGACGACCTGCCCTCACTGGGGGACGCAAGCTCGTCCATCGTCTCCCCGGAGCAGGAGTTCCAGCTCGGCCGCGCCTGGCTGAGCATGCTGCGCAACCAGGTCGACACGCTCAACGACCCGCAACTCAAGGACTATGTCGAGTCCAGCGTCTACCGCCTGGCCGAGTCCAGCGAACTGCAAGACCACCGCCTGGCCTTCATCCTGATCCGCGACAAGCAGATCAACGCCTTCGCCGCCCCCGGCGGCGTGGTCGGCGTCAACGGCGGCCTGTTCATCTACGCCCAGACCGAAGGCGAATACATCGCGGTACTGGCGCACGAGCTCGGCCACCTGAGCCAACGTCACTTCGCCCGTGGCATCGAAGCGCAACAGCGCATGCAGATTCCGGTGATGGCCGCCATGCTGGCCGGCATCGTCGCCGCCGCAGCAGGCGCCGGTGACGCCGGCATCGCCGCTATCGCCGGCACCCAGGCCGCGGCCATCCAGAACCAGCTGCGCTTCTCCCGGCAGAACGAGCAGGAAGCTGACCGCGTTGGCGTTGCCACCATGGTCCGCGCCGGCTACGACCCGCGATCCATGCCCAACATGTTCGAGCGCCTGGCCCGCCAGTACCGCTACGAGGGCAAGCCGCCGGAATTTCTGCTGACTCACCCGGTCACCGAATCGCGTATCGCCGACACCCGCAACCGCGCCGAGCAGTACCCCAAGGGCGGCAAGGAAGACTCGCTGCGCTACGAGCTGATGCGCGCCCGCGTCCAGCAGATGTTCGAAGACACGCCGGGCATGGCCAGCAAGCAGTTCCGCGCGCAACTCGACGAAGACCCGAAGAACGACGCCGCGCGCTACGGCCTTGCGCTGTCGCAGACCAAGATCGGCCAGCTCAACGACGCCCGCAGCAACCTCCAGCAGTTGCTGGCCAAGGCGCCCAACGACATCAGCTACAACCTGGCCATGTCCGATCTCGACATCACCGCCAACAAGCTGCCCGACGCCCAGGCGCGGGTGCAGAAGATGCTCGGCCAGTACCCGGACAGCTACCCACTGATCCAGGCCAATGCCGACCTGATGATGAAGACCAACCGCGCAGCTGACGCCGAGAAGACGTTGTTCAAGCTGTCCCAGCGCCGCCCACTGGACCCGGACGTGTGGAACCGCCTGGCGGACGCCTGCACCCTGAGCGGCAACGCCATCGGCGTATACCAGGCCAGAGCGGAGTACTACGCGCTCACCGGCGACTACAAGCAGGCTATCGAGCAGTTGGACTTCGCCAAGCGCCGCGCCGGCGGCAACTTCACCCTGGCCGCGCGCCTGGATGCCCGCCAGCAGGAGTTCCGCGAGCAGGAGCGCATACTCAAGGAAATGATGGGCCGCTGAGCCCTTCTCCCACCCACAAAAAAGCCCGGCATCTGCCGGGCTTTTTCATTCACGCATGCTGATCAGGCATTGCCCGCCAGCTTCAACTTCGCCGCCTGGGTAAAGTCGAGCATGCGCTTGAGCGGCTTGATCGCCTTGGGAATCACCGCCGGGTCGACGAAGATTTCGCCCGAGCCGTCCTTCAGGCACGCCAGGGTGCGCTCAAGGGTGTTCATGGCCATCCACGGGCAGTGCGCACAGCTGCGGCAGGCCGCGCCGTTGCCGGCGGTGGGCGCCTCGATGAATTCCTTGTCCGGGCACAGCTGCTGCATCTTGTAGAAGATGCCGCGGTCGGTGGCGACGATGAAGCGCTTGTTCGGCAGTGTTTGCGCGGCCTTGATCAACTGGCTGGTGGAGCCCACGGCATCGGCCAGGTCCACAACGGCTTCCGGCGATTCGGGGTGCACCAGGATCGCGGCGTCCGGGTAGATCGCCTTGAGGTCTTCCAACTGCTTGGCCTTGAACTCCTCGTGAACGATGCAGGCACCGTCCCAGAGCAGCATGTCGGCGCCGGTCTCGCGCTGGATGTAGCGGCCCAGGTGCTGGTCCGGCGCCCAGAGGATCGGCTCGCCGTTGTCCATCAGGTGCTCGACGATTTCCACGGCGCAGCTGGAGGTCACCACCCAGTCGGCGCGCGCCTTCACGGCTGCCGAGGTATTCGCGTAGACCACCACGGTGCGCTCGGGATGTTGGTCGCAGAAAGCGGAGAACTCTTCCACCGGGCAGCCCAGGTCCAGCGAGCAGGTCGCCTCCAGGGTCGGCATCAGCACGCGCTTTTCCGGGTTGAGGATCTTCGCGGTCTCGCCCATGAAGCGAACACCGGCGACCACCACGGTCTGCGCCGAATGCTGGTTGCCGAAGCGGGCCATTTCCAGCGAGTCGGAAACGCAGCCGCCAGTCTCTTCGGCCAGCGCCTGGATCACCGGGTCGCAGTAGTAGTGCGCGACGAGTACAGCGTTCTGCGCCTTCAGCTCGGCAGCGATGGCAGCACGGTAGTCGGCCTCTTCCTGCGCGCTCAGCACCCGCGGCTGCTTGCCTGCCAGATGGGCCTGGACCAGAAGGCGTTCGGAAATCTGGGACATCGTGTGAAAACCTCAACAGGCACGGTCTGATTATGCCGGCGATTTTATCACCACCGCCTTACGACGCGGTGCACCGTGGATGGCCATACGGCAGACTTTTTCCGGCACATGGCAAAAGCCCCGTGATCTTTCGATCACGGGGCTTTTGTCTTACATGTTGGTGGGTCGTGTGGGATTCGAACCTACGACCAATTGGTTAAAAGCCAACTGCTCTACCGACTGAGCTAACGACCCAACGTGGGGCGTATAATACTGATTTCTAACGCAAAAACAACACCCTTCGAAAACTTTTTTCAGAAATACCGCGTCGGGTCGGAAATTCCCGCGGCCAAAAAGCCCTCGGAACGCAGTCGACAGCTATCGCATTTACCGCACGCCAGCCCGTCATCATCAGCCTGATAGCAGGAAACGGTCAGGCTATAGTCCACGCCCCGGGCGATACCCGTCTCGATGATCTGCGCCTTGGAAAGGAACTGCAGCGGCGCCTGGATGCGGAAGCCGTCGCCCTCCACACCGGCCTTGGTCGCCAGGTTGGCCATGCGCTCGAAAGCCTCGACGAACTCGGGACGACAATCCGGGTAGCCGGAATAATCCACGGCGTTCACGCCGATGAAGATATCCCGCGCACCGAGCACCTCCGCCCACCCCAGCGCGAGCGAAAGGAAAACGGTATTGCGCGCCGGCACGTAGGTGACCGGGATACCTTCGCTGGGTGCCTCGGGCACATCGATGCGGCTATCGGTCAGGGCGGAGCCGCCGATGCCGTTCAGGTTCAGGCCGATCACCTTGTGCTCGATCACGCCCTGCTGGCGAGCGACCCGCTCAGCCGCCTGCAACTCGGCGCGGTGACGCTGGCCGTAGTCGAAGCTCATGGTGTAGCAGTCGTAGCCTTCAGCCTTGGCCATGGCGACCACGGTCGCGGAGTCCAGGCCGCCGGAGAGCAGGATCACGGCTTTCTTGTCATTCACAGTCTTGTTGACGGACATAAACAGGGTCTCCTCCGCGCTCAATGGCCCGGCTCGTCGTTCCAGAGAATCTTGTGCAACTGCAGTTGCAGGCGCACCGGCAGGTTGTCGCTGACGATCCAGTCGGCCAGGGCGCGGGCGCTCACTTCGCGGTGACTGGGCGAGAACAGCACCTCCCCGGCGCGCAGCTCCAGGCGGTACTCGATCAGCTTGGAGACAGCCCAGTCATAGTCCTCGCGGGAGCAGATGACGAACTTCACCTGATCGTTTGACGTCAGCTCGCCGATGTTCTCGTAGCGATTGCGCACCACTTCCCCGGAGCCCGGCGTCTTCAAGTCGAGGATACGGCTGACGCGGCGGTCGGTGCCGGAGATGTCCAGTGCACCACTGGTTTCCAGCGACACCTCATAACCGGCATCACACAGGCGCTGGAGCAGCGGGATGCAGTTGGGCTGTGCCAAAGGCTCGCCGCCGGTCACGCAGACGTAGCGCGGGCGGTACTGAGCAACCTGATCGAGGATAGCGTCGAGGGTCTGGATCTCGCCGCCACTGAAGGCATAGGCGGTATCGCAGTAGTTGCAGCGCAGGGGGCAGCCAGTCAGGCGTACGAACACGGTCGGCAAGCCGGCGGTGCGCGTTTCCCCCTGCAACGAGTAGAAAATCTCGGTAATGCGCAGGGTCTGTTGCATATCAGCCACGGGCGTGACGGCTACACAGGCCATCCGCCTCCGTTGCGTTGGAGTCGTGGGTACGGTGGAGTACCCGGCAAAGCCCGGAGCACAGCAGACATCAGCCGAGCTGAAACCACTGTCGCTTCCGAGAGCGGCGACGATTCTACCAGAAGTCGCCCGCGCCTTCCGAAGATCGGAGCGTCCGAAACATGCAATGGCGGGTCATCGTTTTCCGTTAGCCACGTCAGACTCGGTGAGCGCCGTCCCTAGTCACGCGCCGCGCTGTTAACGTCACCCGACCGGCGCACAAGACCGGCCCCACGCCATGAAGGAGAACTGTATGACGGCTGCGCACTTCCATGTTTACAAGGACATCCGCCACGAATGGCGCTGGCGATTCGTGGCGAAGAACTCGAGAATCATCGCCATGAGTTCGGAGAGCTATCACAACCTCACCGATTGCGAACACTCCATCGCACTACTGCAACATGGAGCCGAAGCGCCCATCCGCGGCGACGAACACTATGAGCAATTGCGCCCCTGACGACTCGCCATGTGCTGTCCGGCGCCCACAAAAAAAGCCCGCGATCAATGCGGGCTTTTTTTGTGGGCGAAACCTTACTTGAGGTTCTTCAGGTCACGCTGGGACAGTTGTGCAGCGGAAGTACCCGGATACTGGGCCACGACCTGCTGCAGGATGCCACGAGCCTTGTCGTTGTTGCCCAGGCGACGCTCGACGTCGGCAAGCTTGTACAGCGAGTCCGGCACCTTGGCGCTGCTCGGGTAGGCCTGGCTGACGCGAGCGAAAGCCTGGCCGGCGCCCAGCAGATCACCCTTGGCGAGGTTGACTTCACCCAACCAGTACTGCGCGTTGCCAGCGTACTGGCTGCTCGGGTACTTGCGCAGGAAGGCGCCGAAGGCCTGGCTGGCCTTGTCGAAGTCCTTGGCCTTGATCAGATCGAAGGCGGCGTCGTAGTAGAGCTTCTCTTTGGCCGGGTCACCCGGCTCGCTGCTGGCGGCGGGCTGCTGTTGCTGGGCGGCGGCAGTGCCTGCGCCTGCGGCAACTCCGGCACTTGCGCCGGCAGCGGGGGAATTGGGTTGAACAGCAGCACCTGCCGCTCCTGCACCTGCACCGCTTGAAAGGCGGCTGTCGATGTCCTGGAAGCGTTCCTGGTTTTCCTGCTTCATTTGCTGGATCTGGTTCTGCTGCTCTTCGAGCATGCCACGCAGACGGGACATTTCGTCCTGCATCTGCTGCAGCTGCATGAACAGCTGAGCCTGACCGGAGACGGGAGTAGTCATCCCGCCTCCGGCGTAGGCGCCATCGGCGCCTGCGGTGCCATAACCCGAGGGCGGTGTGCTGGCATAGCCACCATTACCGTCCTGTACCGGAACCGCGGCTGCCGCCATTAGGGGCAGTCCGCATGCGATCAAGGTCAGAAAACGCAGGCGCATCGGCATCAGGTCTTACTTCTTCAGCTCAACGCGACGGTTCTGGGCCCAGGACTGCTCGTCATGGCCAGTGGCAACCGGACGCTCTTTGCCGTAGGAAACCAGTTCCAGCTGAGCCGGGGAAACGCCCTGCAGTACCAGATAGCGCTGAACGGCCTTGGCACGGCGCTCGCCCAGAGCCATGTTGTACTCACGGGTGCCGCGCTCGTCAGTGTGACCTTCCAGAACTACGCGCTGGCCGGAACCTTTCAGGTCCTTGGCGTGTACGTCCAGGGCACGCATAGCTTCCGGCTTCAGGTCGGAGCTGTCGTACTCGAAGTAGAAGGTGGTGATAGCGCGCAGAGCGGCTTCGTCGCTCAGGGAGCCATCAACGGCACCGCTGTTGGCGCCGTAGCCAGCGTTCGGATCAACGCCGCCATTGGCGCCTTCGCCAGTAGCATCGCCTTTCTTGGACGAACAGCCGACGGCAACAGCCATGGCGAGGGCGATAACGGCAAATTTGCCGAATTTCAGCATTTCCATCATGTAACTCCTAATGAACCCCAGTGTATAAATTTGAAACAGTTGGCAACCGTCAGTTCAGGTAAGGGGACCAGGAAGGCTCGCGCACGTCGCCTTGAGCGGTGGGTAGCGGTAACCGAACACGTCCGTTGATGCTCACGAGCATTAACACGCCCCGGTCCTGCTGGCGGGTGGCGTATATTAGCATCGTGCCATTTGGCGCAACAGTGGGCGAATCATCCAGGTTGGTGTTGGAAAGTACCCGGAGATTACCGCGCTGAAGGTCCTGAGCTGCAATCTGGAAGTTAGTGAAACCGTCCTGGCGGTGAACCATGACCAGGGTCTTCTCGTCCGCCGACAGTTTCGGGTTGGCGTTGTAGTTGCCGATGAAGGTCACGCGGTCGGTAGCGCCCGAGTTCACGTTCATCTTGTAGATCTGCGGTTTGCCGCCACGATCCGAGGTGAAGTAAAGGGTTGAGCCGTCCGCCCCCCAGAAGGGTTCGGTGTCGATCGCCGAGTTGTTGGTCAGGCGACGCAGCTGGCGGCTGCCCAGGTCCATCACGTAAATTTCCGGGTTGCCGTCGCGCGACAGCACAAAGGCCAGGCGGTTGCCGTCCGGCGAGAAGGCCGGGGCGCCGTTGAGGCCTTCGAAGTTGGAGATCTGCTCGCGGCGACCGGTGTCAACGTACTGCATGAAGATGCGAGGACGCTTCTGCTCGAACGACACGTAAGCGATACGGCGGCCATCGGGCGAGAACCGCGGCGAGAGGATCGGCTCGCGCGACTGCAACAGGGTCACCGGGCGTGCGCCGTCATAGTCCGAGCGCTGCAGGGTGTAGCGGGTGTTGTCCACCGAGAAGCGCTCCGCAGTCACGTAGAGCAGCTTGGTGGAGAACGCGCCCTTGATACCGGTGAGCTTCTCGAACGACTGATCAGCGATGTAGTGCGACATGTCGCGTAGCTGGTCGGTAGTGCCGCCCACGCTGCCGGTCAGTACCTGCTCCTGGGTCGCCACGTTGAGCAGGGCGTACTGGATCTGCAGACGGCCACCGCTGGGCACGATGCTGCCGACCAGAACGTACTGCGCGCCAAGGGCCTGCCAGTCGCGGTAGATCACTTCGCTGGCCTGGGCCGGCTGGCTGATCATGTTCTGGCGCGGGATCGGCTCGAAGTAACCGGAGTTGCGCAGGTCATTGCCGATGATGTTCGACATGTCTTCGGGCAGGACGTTGCCGCCCTGCCAACCGAACGGAACCACAGCGATCGGAACGGCCGAGTCACGACCGCTGGAGATCACCAGCGGGTCGGCGGCCTGCGCGGCACCGGCCACCAGGGCCAGGGCGAAGAGCGCGAAGCGAATCAGGGTACTCACAGATCTAAATCCTCCGGTTTGAAGACCATTCGGCGCTGACGATACAGGCTATCGAACGTGGCGCGATCCAGTTTTTGCAGTTCGGGAATACGACCCACGTTTTTGACCGCTGCCACCGCCGAGTCGTCGAACGGCTTGTCACCACTGGAGCGCGTCACACTCACGTTGGTGATGGCGCCACTCGGCAGCATCTGAATCAGCACTTCTACGCTCATTCCGTTACGAGCTGAAGGAGGACGGCTCCACTGCTGGCTAACCAGGCTGACGATCAGATCGTCGAAGTTGCCCGCCACCTCGTTACCTTGCTCGTCGGCCAGGGCCTGTTGCCGCTGCGTGTCATCCGACAGCAGCTCGGCCAGCGCCTGGGCCTTCTTATCTTCCGTTGCCTTGCGGGCTGCAGCGGCGGCCGCAGCGGCGGCCTTCTTCTTCGCAGCCTCGACCGCGGCAGCCTTCTTCTTGGCTTCGTCCGCGGCGGCTTTTTTCTTCGCATCCTCGGCGGCCTTCTTCTTGGCCTCCTCGGCAGCTTTCTTCTTCGCCTCCTCAGCGGCCTCTTTCTTGGCCTCTTCCTCGGCTTTCTTCTTGGCGATATCCGCCTGCTGTTTCTGCTCGGCAGCCTTCGCCTCTGCCGCTTTCTTGGCGGCCGCAGCGGCATCGGCCGCCTTCTTGGCGTCATCTGCCTTCTTGGCTTCAGCGGCCTTCTCAGCGGCATCTGCAGCTTTTTGAGCGGCATCGGCCTTCTTTTGTTCCTCGGCTTTCGCAGCAGCCAATGCCTGCTGCTCAGCCTTCTTCTGCTCGAGCTGCTCCTGCTCGTATTGCTTGGCCGAAGTCTTCTTCGACTCACCGGCTATCTTCTGGTTGGTCTGCTGGGTCGCCTGGCTCTTGGACTTGAGCTGGTACAGGGTGGCCTGGACGATCGGCCGCGAAGGCGGAAGTTCAGGCGTACTGGCCCAACTGACGAACAGCATGGCGAAGATCAGTACATGCAGGGCCACGGCCAGGACCGTGGGCCAGAAGTAGCCTTCCGATTGAGAGCGCTCGAGCTGGTGCATCAACTACCTGGTGCCTCGGTAATCAGACCGACGTTGCCGACTCCGGCCTTCTGCAGACCGCCCATGACGGCCATGACCGAGCCATAGTCGACTGCCTTGTCGCCACGGACGAAGACCTGGACTTTCTTACCCTGGCGGCTGTTCTCGGCCATGATGCCGGAGGCAGCGTTGACCAGTTGATCGAGGTCCACGGCAGTCTGGCTGGCTTTGCCCTGGTCCGGGTCCACTTCGGAGCCCATGTTCCAGTAGTAGGTCTTGTCGGCCTTGATGGAGATGGTGAGCACGCGGGAATCGTTATCCTGCGGCAGCGCTTCGCTGGAAACCTTGGGCAGGTCGACCTTGACGCCCTGGTTGAGCATGGGCGCGGTCACCATGAAAATGACCAGCAGCACCAACATCACGTCGATGTAGGGCACCACGTTCATTTCCGCGACCGGCTTGCGCTTGTGACGAACTCTTGCCATGACGGCTTACCTCTTGGTCGTCGATCAATCGTCGCTGGTGTGCACTTTGCGGTGCAGGATCGCCTGGAACTCGTCGGCGAAGGTGTAGTAGCGACCGATGAGCATTTCCGAGCGGGCGGCGAAACGGTTGTAGGCGATGACCGCGGGGATGGCCGCGAACAGGCCGATGGCGGTGGCGATCAGCGCTTCGGCAATACCCGGCGCCACGGTGGCGAGGGTGGCCTGCTGCACGGTGGCCAGGCCACGGAAGGAGTTCATGATGCCCCACACGGTGCCGAACAGACCGATGTACGGGCTGGTGGAACCGACGGTGGCGAGGAAGGGCAGGCTGGTTTCCAGCTTCTCTTCCTCGCGGGAAATCGCGACACGCATGGCGCGGGAAACGCCCTCCATCACCGCATCCGGATCAACGCCGGCCTGCTGGCGCAGACGGGAGAATTCCTTGAAGCCGGCACGGAAGATCTGCTCGACCCCCGAATCCGGATCGGGGTTGCTGCCCGCCTGGCGATAGAGCTTGGACAGGTCGATGCCCGACCAGAAGCGCTCTTCGAAGGTTTCCAGGGCCTTCTTCGCCGAGCGCATCATGTTGCTGCGCTGGAAAATCATGATCCAGGAAGTGACCGATGCGGCCACCAGGGTCAGCATCACCAGCTGTACCACGACGCTGGCGTTACTGATCAAGCTCCACATGGAAGTATGGTCGACGACGTTCGGTTCCACGTTAATCTCCTGCTGAAAGGGTGTCCGGACTGCCGGCAAATGCCGCACGCAACACATCTGGGATAGCGCGGGGTTTCAGGTTGTCCGCCCGCACGCACGCCACCAGGAATCGCCCCTCGCAGAGCAAGGTCGAATCCGACGCCCGTCGAACCTGTTGACGAAACTTCAGGCTCGCACGGTTCAACTCCTCCACCTCTGCGCTGACGAGCAGCTCATCATCCAGGCGAGCGGGCGCGTGATAACGCGCCTCGGCCGAATGAACGACAAAAAGCAGGTTCTCCCCCGCCAGCTGTGACTGGGCGAAGCCCAGATCACGCAGCCGCTCGGTACGAGCCCGCTCCATGAACTTGAGGTAGTTGACGTAGTAGACGATGCCGCCGGCATCGGTGTCCTCGTAATAGACCCGATACCGCTGCTGGAACGGCTGACCCCCGTGTTGCGCGCGCATACTCTAGAACCAAGTAAAGACTTTGCCAATCGGCAATCGTCTACAAATGCAATTAATTACCATCTTCAGGGACGAACAGATCCGGCGTCGCCCCCTCCCCCATCCGCTTCGGCACGTTCAGGCCGAAATGCAGGTACGCATGCCGGGTAACCACACGGCCACGCGGTGTGCGCATGATATAGCCTTGCTGGATCAGATAGGGCTCCAGCACGTCTTCAATCGTGTGTCTTTCTTCGCTGATGGCCGCCGCCAGGTTGTCGATACCCACCGGACCACCATCGAACTTGTCGATCATGGTCAGCAGCAGGCGGCGATCCTGGTGATCGAAGCCCCTTTCATCCACATCCAGCAGGTTCAGTGCCTTATCGGCGATGTCGCTACTGATGTGCCCGGTGCCGCGCACCTCGGCAAAATCCCGCACCCGACGCAGTAGGCGGTTGGCGATCCGCGGCGTACCGCGGGCGCGCCGGGCAATCTCGTACGCGCCCGCCGGCTCGATCTCAAGACCGAGGATGCTCGCAGAACGGGCAACGATGCTGGACAGGTCGTTCACACCGTAGAATTCAAGACGCTGCACGATACCGAAGCGGTCACGCAGCGGGTTGGTCAGCATGCCGGCGCGCGTAGTCGCCCCCACCAGGGTGAAGGGCGGCAGATCGAGCTTGATCGAGCGCGCAGCCGGACCCTCGCCGATCATGATGTCCAGCTGGAAGTCTTCCATGGCCGGATACAGCACTTCCTCGACGATGGGCGACAGGCGATGAATCTCGTCCACGAACAGGACGTCGTTAGGCTCGAGATTGGTCAATATCGCCGCCAGGTCTCCGGGACGCTCCAGCACCGGGCCGGAGGTACTCTTGATCGAAACCCCCATCTCCTGAGCGATGATGTTCGCCAGGGTGGTCTTGCCCAGGCCGGGCGGGCCGAAGATCAGCGTGTGGTCCAATGCTTCCTGACGCCCACGAGCCGCCTGGATGAACAGTTCCATCTGCTCGCGCACTACGGGCTGGCCGACGTAGTCCGCCAGCTTGAGCGGGCGGATGGCACGGTCGAACTGCTCTTCGCGGTCACGACTGGAGACAGAGGAAATCAGGCGATCGGCTTCGATCATCACTATCTACCTAGACCATGCCCTTGAGGGAACGGCGGATAAGTTCTTCGCTGGACAAGCCTTCCTCCTGCACGGCGGCCACGGCGCGGCTCGCCTCCTGGGGTTTGAAGCCCAGGGCGATCAGCGCGCTGACCGCATCGGACTCGGCGCTTGAGACTGCGGTGACCAGTCGGGGTTCCACCACCAATGGCGCGATGGAAGGAATATTTTCCCACGCCTTGAAGCGATCTTTCAGCTCCACCAGCAGGCGCTCGGCAGTCTTCTTGCCCACGCCCGGAATCTTCACCAGGGTGGAAGTATCCTGCGCTTGCACGCAACGCACCAGTTCATCCACCTCCAGGCCCGACATCAGCGCCAGTGCCAGCTTCGGGCCCACACCATTGAGGCGGATCAGCTCGCGGAACAGCTCGCGCTCGCGCTTCTCAGCAAAGCCGTAGAGCAGGTGGGCATCCTCGCGCACCACCAGGTGGGTGTGCAGGGTCACCGGCTCGCCCAGGCTGGGCAGGCGATAGAGGGTGGTCATGGGCACTTCGAGCTCGTAGCCCACGCCGTTCACGTCGACGATCAGGTGCGGCGGTTGCTTTTCCGCCAGAGTGCCACGCAGGCGTCCAATCACGGGTGTTTGTCCTTGCTCAATGTTTTTCCGGATATCACAGGCGCAGGCGTCCACCACGACGGCGCGCGCCCACCAGACCGTGCGGCACAAGGCTCTGCCGAGTGTGCGCGTGGCACAGGGCGATTGCCAGGGCATCGGAGGCGTCGATCTGCGGCTTCTGCGTAAGCTTGAGCAGATGCATGACCATCATCTGCACCTGCTGCTTGTCCGCGCCGCCAGTACCGGCGATGGCCTGCTTGACCTGGCTCGCCGTGTACTCGGCAATCTGCAGGCCCTCTTCCGCCGCCGCAACTATGGCCGCGCCGCGCGCCTGGCCCAGCTTCAGCGCCGAATCAGCGTTGCGTGCCATGAACACCTGCTCGATGCCCATCATCGTCGGCTGGTAGGTCTGGATGACCTCGCGCACGCCACGAAAGACGATCTGCAGGCGCTCGAACAGTTCGCCGTTGCCGGTACGGATGCAGCCCGAAGCCACGTACTCGCAGCCACGGCCGGTGTCGCGCACCACGCCGAAGCCAGTAATTCGTGAGCCTGGATCGATGCCGAGAATCAGGGTCATGTCCGTCCGATCAAACCTTATCCGTAACCTGTGCTTCAGATAACAAAAACCGGAAGCGGGAGGCGCCGCTGACGACCACTCCCGCTTCCGGCTTCAGACCAGCGCCGGTGGTGGGATCAGCCCAACTGGGCCATCACCTCGTCCGGGATTTCCGCATTGGAGTAGACGTTCTGCACGTCATCCAGGTCTTCGAGCATGTCGATCAGCTTGAGGACTTTCTGCGCGGTTTCCAGGTCCAGGGCCGCAGTGGTCGACGGGATCATGGTGATCTCGGCGTCCTCGCCCTTGAAACCCGCTTCGGTCAGCGCTTCGTTGACCGAGATGAAGTCGGCGAAAGTGGTGAACACGTCGATGGAACCATCGTCGTTGACCACCACGTCGTCGGCGCCGGCTTCCAGCGCAGCATCCATCAGGGCTTCTTCGTTCACGCTCGGCGCATAGCTGATCTGGCCCTTGCGCTCGAACATGTAGGCCACCGAACCATCGGTACCCAGGTTGCCGCCGCACTTGCTGAAGGCATGGCGCACTTCGGCCGCAGTACGGTTGCGGTTGTCGGTCATCGCTTCGACGATGATCGCCACACCGCTGGGTGCATAACCTTCGTAGGTCAGCTCGGCCATGTTGTCCGCTTCGCTGGAGCCCACGCCGCGCTGGATGGCGCGGTCAATGGTGTCGCGGGTCATGTTGGCGGTCAGCGCCTTATCCACGGCCAGGCGCAGACGCGGGTTGTCCGCCGGGACCCCGCCGCCCTGCTTGGCTGCGACGGTCAGCTCACGAATGAGCTTGGTGAAGATCTTGCCCTTCTTGGCGTCCTGACGTTCCTTGCGGTGTTTGATGTTGGCCCATTTGGAATGACCAGCCATAACTCACTCCGTATCGCTTGTTTGCTTCGCACGCGGCGCCCGGTTTGCGGGCGCCGCGGCAATCTGGATCGACTTACTCGGCGGCCTTCTGCTGCTCGCGCAGGCGGATGTTGAGCTCGCGCAGGGCCTTGGCATCCACAGTGCCCGGAGCCTGGGTCATGACGTCGCCGGCGCTCTGGGTTTTCGGGAAGGCGATGACTTCGCGGATCGAGGCCGCGCCGGTCATCAGCATCACCAGACGGTCCAGGCCGAAAGCCAGGCCACCGTGCGGCGGCGCGCCGTACTTGAGGGCGTCCAGCAGGAAGCCGAACTTCTCTTCCTGCTCCGCATCGTCGATGCCCAGCACGCGGAACACCGCCTGCTGCATGGCCTTGTCGTGGATACGGATGGAACCGCCGCCCAGCTCGGTGCCGTTGAGCACCATGTCGTAGGCGCGGGACAGCTTGCCGGCCGGGCTGGCTTCGAGCTCTTCCGGGGTGCACTTGGGCGCGGTGAACGGGTGGTGCAGGGAAGTCAGGCTGCCGTCGTCGTTCTCTTCGAACATCGGGAAGTCCACGACCCACATCGGCGCCCACTCCTTGGTGAGCAGGTTCAGGTCATGGCCGACCTTGATACGCAGCGCACCCAGGGCGTCGCAGACGATCTTGGCCTTGTCCGCGCCGAAGAACACGATGTCGCCATCGACCGCGCCCACGCGATCGAGGATCTCGTTCAGGTTCGGCTCGGCGATGTTCTTCACGATCGGCGACTGCAGGCCTTCCACGCCCTTGGCGCGCTCGTTGACCTTGATGTAGGCCAGGCCCTTGGCGCCGTAGATGCCGACGAACTTGGTGTAGTCGTCGATCTGCTTGCGCGGCATGCTCGCCCCGCCCGGAACGCGCAGGGCGGCAACGCGGCCCTTCGGATCGTTGGCCGGACCGGAGAAGACCTTGAACTCGACGTCTTTCAGCTGATCGGCCACGTCGACCAGTTCCAGCGGGATACGCAGGTCAGGCTTGTCCGAACCGTAGCGGCGCATGGCCTCTTCGAACGGCATGTGCGGGAATTCGTCGAACTCGACGTCCAGCACTTCCTTGAACAGCTGGCGCACCATCTTCTCGGTGATCTCGATGATGTCGCTTTCTTCCAGGAAGCTGGTCTCGATGTCGATCTGGGTGAATTCCGGCTGGCGGTCGGCACGCAGGTCTTCGTCGCGGAAGCACTTGGCGATCTGGTAGTAGCGGTCGAAGCCGGCCACCATCAGCAGTTGCTTGAACAGCTGGGGCGACTGCGGCAGGGCGAAGAAGTGACCCGGGTAGGTGCGGCTCGGCACCAGGTAGTCGCGCGCGCCTTCGGGGGTCGGACGACCGAGGATCGGGGTTTCCACGTCGAGGAAACCGTTGTCGTCCAGGTAGCGGCGGATGCTGCTGGTGATGCGCGCGCGCAGCTTCAGCTTGGCGGCCATCTCCGGGCGACGCAGGTCGATGAAGCGGTAGCGCAGGCGGGTTTCCTCGCCCACGTCGGAGTATTCGTCCAGCGGGAACGGCGGGGTCTCGGCCTGGTTCAGCACTTCCAGCTCGTGACCCAGCACTTCGATGGCGCCGGAAGCCATGTTCGAGTTGCGCGCACCTTCAGGGCGCAGGCGCACCTTGCCGGTGATCTTCACCACGTACTCGCTGCGCACGCGGTCGGCCTTGGCGAAGGTCTCGACGCGATCCGGGTCGAACACGACCTGGGCCAAGCCCTCACGATCACGCACGTCGAGGAAGATCACCCCGCCGTGGTCGCGGCGACGGTGTACCCAACCGCAAAGAGTGACTACCTGGCCGTCCAGGCTCTCGTTCAACTGGCCGCAATAGTGGCTGCGCATCATGGTGTGTTTCGCTTCTCGAAAGTCTTGAATTCTAGGGAACCGCTCATTCGCTGGCGGAGCAGGCGCCGGCACCGCAACCGGTGGCCGGACAGGCCGCTGGGGCATCGCCGGAGGCCAGGTTCTTCTTCGCTCCGGTCTTGAAGTCGGTCTCGTACCAACCGCTGCCGCCCAGGCGGAAGCCCGGAGCCGACAACATCTTCTTCAATTCGGGAGCCTTGCAGGCCGGACAATCGACCAACGGCGCATCGCTGATCTTCTGCAGCGATTCCAGCTGATGCGCGCAGGACTGGCACTGGTACTCGTAAATCGGCATGGAACACCTTGGCTGTGTAACGCCACGGGTCCGCGTCCCGCGGCAAAGAGGCCGATTATAGCCTGAAAAATCCGCAGGTTGCAGCCGGGCTCCGGTGGCGAAAAAGCCCGCCGGGCGCACCGCCTTTTAATAGAAATGCTCAATCGATTGCCTTGATATAGACCAAGAGCTTCGCACCTTCCCCGGTGATAGCCTCGAATCCAGCGCTTTAAATCATTCATGCACGATGAGGAGATCGCCATGGACATCGATATCGGAATCGCCAAACAGGATCGCGCCGCCATCGCTGACGGCCTGTCGCGCCTGCTGGCCGACACCTACACGCTGTACCTGAAAACCCACAACTTCCACTGGAACGTCACCGGCCCGATGTTCAACACCCTGCACCTGATGTTTGAGGGTCAGTACAACGAACTGGCGCTGGCCGTCGACAGCATCGCCGAGCGTATCCGCGCCCTGGGCTTCCCGGCGCCGGGCACCTACGCAGCCTACGCTCGCCTGTCCTCGATCAAGGAAGAAGAAGGCGTGCCGGACGCCCAGGAGATGATCCGCCTGCTGGTGCAAGGACAGGAAGCCGTGGTGCGCACGGCACGCAGCATCTTCCCGCTGGCCGACAAGGTGGCGGACGAGCCGACCGCCGACCTGCTGACCCAGCGCATGCAGGTCCACGAGAAGACCGCCTGGATGCTGCGCAGCCTGCTTGCCGAGTGATCCCTCCTTATATAAGGAAGCCCGCCAGTCGGCGGGCCTTCCTTCCCCTACGAATGGCCTAAGCGGTTGATTTGAGAAGGCAAGTGGTTTGCGGTTAAATAACCGCCGTGCGTTTAGCGCATAGGCCGTCCGACACGCTTTCATTTTCTTATCCGGCGTGGAACCTGGTGACGGCTGCTTCTTTTTTCGTTACCCGCTCAAGGTGAATCCGTAGCCATGCTCAAAGTCGTCCATCTCGTGACGGGCGTTGCCGCACTCGTGCTGTCCCTTATCCCGAGTCTGCGCAGTGATGCCCTGCCCTACCTGCAACAGAGCGATGCCATTTACCTGGCTCTGCTCGGCCTGACCAGCCTCCTGCTCGCCCCGGGCAGCAACCTGAAACAGCCTTCGGCCCTGCAAGGCCTGGCCACTGCCCTGGTGGTTCTGGCCGTGGTGCTGCAGGTGCTGATCCTGCTCGCCCCGCTACCCTTCATCGGCGAACAGCCAGCCATCGTACTGCCGCTGCTGAGCCTGGCGGGCGCCGTTGTCCTGCAATGGATCGCAAGCCTGAACAAACCGAGCACCAGCATCGCCATCGAAACCTTCGCCGGCGTCGACCGCGAAACCGGCACCGTGAAGTGGTTCAACACCTCCAAGGGCTTCGGCTTCATCTCCCGCGACTCGGGCGAGGACATCTTCGTCCACTTCCGCGCCATCCGCGGCGAGGGCCACCGCATCCTGATCGAAGGGCAGCGCGTGGAGTTCTCGGTGGTGCAGCGCGACAAGGGCCTGCAAGCGGAGGACGTGATCGCCGCCCTGCCCAACCGCCGCTAATTCACGGCACCATGAAAAAGCCCGCCAATCGGCGGGCTTTTTTATTTCCGCACCTAGTTAACAGTGCGGCCTAATAGTGCGGCGGCGGAACATCATCTTCCGCCACACCAACCTGGCCCTGCAGGTCTTCCAGGCGCTTGAGCAGCGCCTGCATCTGCAGACGGGTGCGCTCGATCACCCGCTCCTGCTCGTAGACCACGTCGCTTAGGGTCTGCAGTGCGTCATCCTGAAAGGCCAGCCGGCTCTCCAGGTCCATCACTCGAGTTTCCAGATCCATCATTCACTCCTGACTGAAGCGAAAGCCATCGCCCAGCGCCATGCGAAGCTTCTCGCGCACCCGCGCCAGCTCTTCTTCTTTATAAGGAACCGCCGGATGCTTGCCCCAGACCGGCCCCGGCCAGGCGACGTCATCCTGCTTGCGCACAATTACATGCACATGCAGTTGACTGACGACGTTACCGAGATTGGCCACGTTCATCTTGTCTGCATCGAAAGTGTCCTTGAGCACTTCTGCCAGCTGAGTCGCTTCGCGCCACAACTGTTGCTGATCGGCGGAATCCAGCTGGAAGATTTCACTGACGTCTTCGCGACGCGGAACCAGGATGAACCACGGGTACTGCGAGTCATTCATCAACAGCAGGCTGCTCAGCGGGAAATCACCCAGCGCAACGGTGTCCTGCTGGAGACGGGAATCCAGGGCGAACATAAGACCTCTCCTGTTCGACGAGCCTTGTTTAAGCCTAGCTCCACGGGGGAGCCGAAGGGCGCGAAGAATACTAGAGAGCCCTTCCGGCGAACATGCCCGACCGACGCATCGCGCTGGAGCACGTCCCTTGCAGCGCCGCACCAGGATCGTGCATGGCGCGAATTGACACATCCCGACAACAGGCGCGTGCAGGAATCTGCACGGCAATCCCGGCAATCAGCAGCGAAAAACCGTTTAAACAGCTACAACTACGGGATGCCAGAAAACGACATGCGTGCTCATGGATGTTGCAAATCCCCAACGGAAGCCGTGAAATGCGTCAACGCGTCGCAAGACGAACACTGTGAAGGCGGCTCCGGGCATTTGTGCACGGTTGTTGCTAGAGGCAAGGACAGCGCACCGACGGCCACCCCTTTGGAGAAGTGGACGCGGAGGCGAGAGAACTTAAGAAGTGGTCAATGGAATAGAGAACCACAAGGACTGAAGCATCAATGAAGCAATCAGGGGGCAATCTCTTTTTGCAACATGAGAACTGCTTGAATGCGACATGCGTCATGCAGCTTTGCGACAGCCCCGTAAAGATTTTGTGTGTTCATTTGGGCAACTATCGCCAACTGAACACGCGTGCTATAAGTTAGCGCCGACAAAAAAAGAAAGAGCCGTCACCGCGGCATTAGTGATGGCGAATAATTTCAAAACCAAAGGAGCAATCACAATGAAAGTGATGAAGTGGAGCGCCATCGCCCTGGCCGTTTCTGCAGGCACCACGCAACTGGCAATGGCCGAGCCCTTCGTAGGCAATCAGGCTGACGCTAAAGGCTTTGTCGAAGACAGCAGCCTGAACTTCCTGGTTCGCAACTACTACTTCAATCGCAACAAGAAAGACGGCGCCACCGATGCCCGTGACTGGACCCAAGGTTTCTGGGCCAATTACAACTCCGGCTTCACCCAAGGCACCGTTGGTTTCGGCGTTGATGCTTTCGGCTACCTGGGTCTGAAACTCGATGGTGGCAGCGGCTACGGCGGCACCGGCAACCTGCCGGTTCATGATGACGGCGACAAGGCTGACGACTTCGGCAAGGCCGGCGCAGCTGTCAAGATCCGCATCTCCAAGACCGAGCTGAAATTCGGCGACATGCAGCCCACCGCTCCGGTGTTCGCTGTAGGCGGCACCCGTCTGCTGCCGCAAACCGCCAGCGGCTTCAGCCTGATGAGCAGCGAAATCGACGGCCTGGATCTGGAAGGCGGTCACTTCTACTCCGGTACTGGCCAGGACACCACCAACCGTGACGGTGAGATCTGGTCCCAATACGGTGGCGTTACCGCCAACAGCGCTGACTTCCTGGGTGGCAAGTACGCCATCAACGACCAGTTCTCCGCTTCGCTGTACGGCGCCAAGGTCGAAGACCTGTGGAACCAGTACTACGTAAACCTGAACTACACCCTGCCGATCGCTGACAATCAGTCCCTCGGCCTGGACTTCAACTACTACAACACCCGCGACGAAGGTTCTGCCAAGCTCGGCGACATCAGCAACAACACCTTCTCGCTGGCCGCCGCCTACACCATCAGCGCCCATACACTGACCCTGGCCTTCCAGAAAGTGAACGGCAACACCCCGTTCGACTACATCGGGATCGGCGACAACAACGCTGGCGGCGACTCCATCTTCCTCGCCAACTCCGTTCAGTACTCCGACTTCAACGGCCCAGGTGAAAAATCCATCCAAGGCCGCTACGACCTGAACATGAAAGAGTACGGTGTTCCGGGCCTGACCTTCATGGGCCGCTACATCTACGGTAAGGACATCGACGGCGACAAGATCGATCCGACCAGCCCCTACGCCAACTATGGTTATGGCCCGGACGGCAAACACCGCGAGACCAACCTGGAAGCCAAATACGTCATCCAGAGCGGCCCGGCAAAAGACCTGTCCTTCCGCGCTCGTCAGGCTTGGCACCGCGCCAACTCCGACCAGGCTGAAGGCAACATCGATGAATTCCGCCTGATCATCGACTACCCGCTGTCCGTTCTGTAATCCAGAGCGAACTGCAGGTAACTAAAAAGCCCGGCTTCTGCCGGGCTTTTTTATTGCAACTTACCTACAACTTCGAACGTATCTGTTACATCGGCAATACATAAGTGCCGGTTACATGCGCGACCAATTCCTGCGGATTGCTGACCGAGTAGACAGCTACCTCGCAAACCACTTGCCGGCGCCCCAGCTTCAATATTTTCGCCTCGGCCAACAGGTCTTCCGGCTTGGGCTTGCTGAGAAAGTTGATATTCAGGTTGGAAGTAACGGCCATCTCGACGTTATCCAGCTGCGCCAGGATCACCGCGTACATCGCCGCGTCCGCCAGTGCCATGATGGTCGGCCCGGACACGGTTCCGCCCGGTCTCACCAGCTTTCCATGGAAGGGAATCCGCGCGAAGGCGCTGCGCCCTTCCAGGGCATCGATGCGGAAATCCATCTCGTCCGCCATGGGCAATCCCGCGCGGATGAACGCCTGTACTTGAGCTGCATTCAATCGACTCACACCACTCCTCCGTCTCCACCCGCCGCACGCTGTACGCAGCCAGACCTGCACCGTACAATGCCCAGCCTATATTCCCCTTCGCAACCGACAAAACGGCCAAAGATGCGTACCAGTCAGTACCTGCTGTCCACCCTGAAAGAAACCCCTTCCGATGCGGTCGTCATCAGCCATCAGCTGATGCTGCGCGCCGGCATGATCCGCAAGCTGGCGTCCGGTCTCTACACCTGGCTGCCAATGGGTCTGCGGGTACTGCGCAAGGTGGAGACCATCGTTCGCGAAGAGATGAACGCCGCCGGCGCCCTGGAAGTGCTGATGCCCGCCATCCAGCCCGCCGAACTGTGGCAGGAATCCGGCCGCTGGCAGCAGTACGGTCCCGAGTTGCTGCGCCTGAAGGATCGCCATGACCGCGACTTCTGCGTCGGCCCGACCCACGAGGAAGTGATCACCGACCTCGCGCGCAACGAGCTGAACAGCTACAAGCAGCTACCGATCAACATGTACCAGATCCAGACCAAGTTCCGCGACGAGATCCGTCCGCGCTTCGGCCTGATGCGCGGCCGCGAGTTCATCATGAAGGACGCCTACTCCTTCCACGCCAGCCAGGACTCGCTGCAGGCGACCTACGACGTCATGTACGGCGCGTACAGCAAGATCTTCACCCGCCTGGGCCTGGACTTCCGCGCCGTGCAGGCCGACAACGGCTCCATCGGCGGCAGCGGCTCCCATGAGTTCCACGTGCTGGCCGGCTCCGGCGAGGATGACATCGTCTTCGGCGAATCCACCGACTACGCTGCCAACATCGAGAAGGCCGAGGCCCTGCCGCGCGAAACCGCTCGCGGCGTCGCCAGCGAAGAGCTGCGCCTGGTCGACACCCCCGAGACGAAGACCATTGCCGCCCTGGTGGAGAAGTTCGGCCTGCCGATCGAGAAGACCATCAAGACCCTGGTGGTGCACGCCGCCGAGGAAGGTAAGCTGATCGCCCTGATCGTCCGTGGCGACCACGAGCTCAACGAAATCAAGGCCGGCAACCACCCGCTGGTGGCCAGCCCCCTGCAGATGGCCAGCGAAGCGGACATCAAGGTCGCCATAGGCGCCGCACCCGGCTCCCTCGGCCCGCTGAACCTGCCGCTGCCCTGCATCATCGACCGCTCCGTGGCGCTGATGAGCGACTTCGCCGCCGGCGCCAACGTCGACGACAAGCACTACTTCGGCGTGAACTGGGAACGCGACCTGCCGGTACCGGAAGTCGCCGACCTGCGCAACGTCGTCGAAGGCGATCCGAGCCCGGACGGCAAGGGCACGCTGGTCATCCGTCGCGGCATCGAAGTCGGCCACATCTTCCAGCTCGGCACCAAGTACAGCGAAGCCATGAAGCTCTCAGTGCTGGGCGAGAGCGGCAAGCCGGTCACCCTGATCATGGGCTGCTACGGCATCGGCGTATCCCGCGTGGTTGCCGCCGCCATCGAGCAGAACTACGACGACCGAGGCATCCTCTGGCCGGCCGCCCTGGCGCCCTTCCAGATCGCTATCGTGCCGATGAAGTACGAGAACGAAGCCGTGCGCGCCGCCACCGACAAGCTCTACGCGGACCTCACCGCCGCCGGCTTCGAAGTGCTGCTGGACGACCGCGACAAGAAGACCAGCCCCGGCGTGAAGTTCGCCGACATGGAGCTGATCGGTATCCCGCACCGCATCGTCGTCAGCGAGCGCGGCCTGGACGAAGGCACCCTGGAGTACAAGGGCCGCCGTGACGCCGAGTCGCAGCCTGTCGCCCTGTCCGACCTGCAAGCCTTCATCACGGCCAAGATCCGCAACTGAGCAGAGCGATGTCCACCGGAAGTACCACAAGCCTCGCGGCTGCCGCCCTGTGCGGCAGCCTCCTGCTGAGCGGCTGCGCCAACCAGCTGTCGCAACGCAGCGAGCATGAAGAGCGAGTCGAGCGCAAGCTGCTCGACCACAGCCTGCAGATCGACGTGGGCACACCGGGCACCCTGGAACTGCCGCAGCGCCGCATCCGCGTGCAGGAACAGAAGACCTTCGAAGTCACCGAGTTCGAGGTGACCCGTCGCTACGACCGCTACACGCCGTATCAGGGCTGGCGCAAGGTGTATGAAATGCCGCTGGGCATTGTCGCCTTTGTCGGTGGCATCGGCGCCAACGTGGTCAACGTGTTCGCCCTCGGCAACCTGCCTGAAAGCGTAACCCGCGGCTGGATTCGCTATGGCATCGACGGGATGAATCCGTTCATGAACGTCGAGTCCAACGGTCGCGCCGAGCAGAACCTGGCATCGATCGACGAGAAGCAGCGCGACAAGCGCACCGAGTACTCCAGCCTGCCATGGTCGGAGCGCCCGGTGACGGTCACCGCCGGCAATAACTCCCAGGAGCTGCTGACCGACCGCCACGGTGTGCTGCGCCTAAACCTGCTGGAAGGCCCTTTCAGCGACGACGAGGTCAGCCGCATCGGTCGCTTGCAGTTCAGTGTCCAGGACCCTTCGGACGACACCCGTGCCGACGCCAGCCTGCTGGTCAGCCGCTCGCTGCGAGGCAAGCTGCAGGAAGCCCACGCACTGATCTACGACGACCTGGAAGGTGACGACGTGCACCACTGGGTACACCGGGTGAAACGCCTCTCCGACCTCGGCCTGGAAGAGGAAGCGAGTGAGCTGGAACAGAGCCTGATCGAGCTGACCCGCAACGATCCGGAGCTGCAGAAGGAATTCCTCCACAGCCTGATGACTGACGCCGGTCGCCTGGCAGCAGACCCCGGCGTCAGCAACTGACGTCTAGCGGCGAACGATGAAACCGGTGATGCCCTGAGGCGTCATCGGCTTCAATTCCACCGCAGTCACCTTGGCTTTCACCGGGCCGCGCGCCAGCCACTTCTCCAGCTCGCGCACAGCATCTTCCTCACCTTCGATCAACAACTCGACGCGCCCGTCCTCGAGGTTGCGCACCCAGCCATCGATCTCCAGCCGATCTGCCTGTTCCTGGGTGCTCTGGCGGTAATAGACGCCCTGCACCTTGCCGCTGATGTAGCCGTGCAGACAGATTCTCGCCATCACTGCCCCTCCTCGCGCAGTGCGCTCAGCCGCGCCTGCAGGCCGGCGGCGGTCTGCTCACCAAGCAACTGCTCGCGCATTTTGCCTTCAGGGTCGACGATATAAGTGACAGGCAACGCTTCGCTGCGCGGCAGGCTGAAGCGCGGTGCAGGGTCGTCCGCCAACACGGTGTACTCCACGCCCAGGTCCTGCGAAGCCTTCACCAGGTCCGCGTCGCGCAGCCCGTCGAAGTTCACCCCCAGCACCCGGAAGCCCTTCGCCTTGCCCTCCTCCGCCAGGTGATTCAGTTCTGGAATCTCCTTCCGACACGGCGCGCACCACTCCGCCCAGTAATTAATAACTAGCCACTGGCCATCTACACTCGCAGCGGGTACTTTCTGTCCATGCTGATCGGTGCCATAGTCCGCCGAGCAGCCGGCCAGGATCAGGCCGGCCATCAAGCCCATCACAATACGGAGCCGCACTCCCATGCCTTCAATCCTCGTGTATGCGGGGTGGTCATGATGCTCGATGCCCTGCGCCTGGAGGTGCCGGACATCCTCGAAGAAGATGTCGAGGCGATGAGCAATCTGGCGGTCAGGCTCCAGGAATCGCGGCAACAGCCCTTGCAGGAAGGTCTGCAAAAGGCGCTGGGCACGCTGTTTCGCCTCAACCGATGCGCGCTGACCTTACTGGAAAGGCAACGCGCCCTGCAAAGCCTCAGCGAAGAATACCGCCATTACGAACGGCTCATCCGCCAGGAAAAGACACCGCCGGCGCTCTTCATGCACTTCTGCAGCGAACTGGCCGCCGGCTTCAAGCGTCTGCTGCTGCAGATACTGCACGGCCGCAAGCCGTCGCGGCCACACATGGCGTGGTGCCTGTACATGGCACAGCACTTCCTTGCGCAGGCCCTGCTTCGTCACTACCAACAGTACCAACAGCCGCCGGGCAGCCTATGGCGCGACAGCCACCTGCTGTACTGGATCGGCGAGCACCAGGAGTGCCTGGACGAACCGGTGGCGGCGGCATTCGATCCAATCCCGGCCGGCACCCTGCGCGGGCTGTACCAGCAGATCCTGCTGCTGGCCCTGAGCAACCCGTTCCACCTGACCGAGGGCGAAGCCCCCCAGTTGTTCTCGGCCCTGGCGCCACTGGCCGCGCTGGGCCGCCTGCTCCCCTGGGACGATGAGGAGCAGGAAGGCTTCGTCGTCGACCTCGGCTCGGACGAGCCCTGCCTCGCAGCGGAACAGGCCGCTAACGCCCCGGCCGATCAACTGCGCCGACTGGAGCTGGGCGCCCTGCTGATTGCCCTGCACGACCCGGCGCCATTGCGCCGCCTGGACCAGGGCGTGCTACTCGAGCGCGTTCGCCACCATTGGCTTGGACACCAAACTCGTCGTCATGAACGTGCCGAGCAGAAGGGTACCTGCCGCGTCGTCGTCGGCCTTGCGGCTATCCAGCAGCACCTGCTGGACAGCGCGGCCAGCCCCTGTCGGGAAGCAGCGCTGATGGACGCCAGCGCAGGCGGCGCCCGCATTCTCTGCACCGGCCAGCAGGCCGGGCAACTGCCGGTCGGCCAGTTGCTGCTGATTCCCGGCAATGGCGGCACGCCAACCCTCGCCGTGGTGCGCTGGCGACACCTCAACAACGACGGACTACACCTCGGCCTGCGCTACCTGAAGGGGCTTCCCCGCCCGGTCTGGCTGCGCCGCGCACCTGACGCACAGCGTCACCCCGGCGTCCTGCAGAGCACGCCGGAACCGGGCAATGGCTGGTATCACGGGCTATGGGTAGCCCAGGGGCAGTTCGTCGAAGGCGAGAACCTGTGGCTGCAACTGGCCAGCTTCGACAACCAGACCATCCTGCCGCTGCCCGTCGCCAACCTCTGCACGCCGTTGGTAGCTCGCCATCCACTGCGCCTGGCCTGATTGTCGAATTTGGGAGAGATGTCACAGGCAAGACCGGCAGTAAGCCCGGAATGCCCGGAAGCCTCCTCCCTATAATTCGAACGTTCGTCCTGACTTCCGGGACGACTCTCGCTCGCCGATCATTCAGCGGCCTTCAGAATGCGACTGGCACCATGTACGCCAGCCTCCATCGACAGGACAGCCCGATGCAGCCTACAGACCAGCTTGTCAGCAAGGTTCCCAGCCATATTGTCGCCAGCGCGCGGCCGGCCAATGCGGCCAATGGGGGACGGCTGGCCGACTTCAATGTCGCGGTCTGGCTGCATCTGCCCGGCGTGGCGGAACTGCCGGTGACGCTGCTGCTCAGCTACCGCGATGGCGAGCGCAGCCGGGAAGTGGTGATCGATCACGGCACGGTCAACAAACAGAGCCGCATCCTGCTCTCGGGTGTGGCGCGCCTGGCGTTTTCCCTGCGAATCGAGGAAGCGCAGATCAAACTGCGCACGGCCGTCCCCTTGTCGCGGGTGATCGCCGAGGAAGTCTTCATGCAGGCGGTGGAACAGCAGGCCGGCGCAACGCGTCCGGTAGCCACCAGCCTGTGAAGATTCAGCCCAGCTGACGCACCAGCGTGTCGTCTTCCGACGGCTCTACTACAGCGGGTTCGGCAGCTTCCTGCGAGACGGACGGCAGGAGCGATTCGGGCCAGCTGCTGAACTGCAAACCAGTAATTCTATTCAACCGCTCCAGGGCGCTCGTCAGATCGCGCTGATGCAGATGTACTACGTTGTTCTGGTCTTTTTCCATGGATTCACTGGCCTTGGAGGAACTTCTGAAGGACTCCTGTGTCCTGAATCCTCCATAGCCAGAACTGTGCCAATTCTGAAATAGCCAGAAATGGCGCATTTCTGAAGTGGTACAAAGCCGTCAAAGCATCAGATTCGCCGCAAACTGACGTTTTGCGTCACTCGGAATGTGACGGCTTCAACCATTTCGCCAGACTGTCACCGAACAGCTGCTGACGATCCGCCTGATAGCGCGCCAGCGTTTCCCGCAATCCCGGGTACCAGGGCTCGTCCAGCTCCGCCGGCAGCGCCTCCAGGCAAGGCAGCGGCCAGGGGCTGCGGTTGAGCAGGTGATGCAGACTGTAGCTGCCCAGGTCGCGGCACAGCACCCAGGCAGCGGTGGCCGAGCCGGCACGGCAGACCAACTGCTCGCCCTCGAGAAAATCCAGCACCTCTTCCCACTCATCTTCGGGCAGCAGCCAGCCGGCGCGGTGCAGATGCACCAGGCGCGTCGGCAGACCGTGGCGCTGACGGTCGAAGAACACACGCAGCACGCCGAGGATCACCAGCAAACGCGGCATTGCTCGCCGACGCCAGAGACGGGTCGAGGACAGGTTGCAGACCAGTTCCGCGCCGAACAGCACGATCAGCCATGACAGGTAGATCCACAGCAGGAACAGCGGCACCGTGGCGAAGGCGCCGTAGATCAGCTTGTAGCCGGGGAAGAAACTCACGTAGAAGCCGAACAGCGACTTGGCCGCTTCGAACAGGATGGCGGTGAAAACGCCGCCGGCCAGAGCATGCAGCACCGGAACCCGCGCGTTGGGCACCGCCGCGTAGATCAGCGTGAAGGCCGCCACGCTGGCCAGCAGCGGCATGAATTTCAGCAGCATCGCCGCTCCCGGCAGCGCGTGGGGGCCGGAGAGCAACGACAGTGAAGTGATATAGGTCGACACCGCGAACCCCGTACCCAGCAGCAGCGGACCCAGGCTTAGGATTGCCCAGTACAGCAGGAAGCGCGTCACGCCGCGGCGCGGCTGGCGCACGCGCCAGATAGCATTGAATGCCTTCTCGATGGTCACCAGCATGGTGAAGGCGGTGACCGCCAGGAAAGCCACGCCCAGCCACGTCAGATGCCGCGCCTGCACGGTGAAGTTGCGCAGGTAGGCCTCGACCGCCTCGCCGGTGGACGGCACGAAGTTGCGGAACACGAACAACTGGATGCGCTCCCCCATGCCTTCGAAGGCCGGAACGGCCGAGAGCATGGCGAAGGTCACGGTCATCATCGGGACTACCGCGAACAGCGTGGTGTAGGTCAAGGCTGCGGCGCTATTGGGCGCTTTGTCGGCGAGGAAGCGCTGGACCAGATAGCGGCCGAATTCGACCAAGCCCTGCAAGCGTTCGTGCATGAAGTGTCCTTTGGCTGCACTGAAAAAACCGTCCTCGTAGATCGCGGCGAACGACAGCGGTTCAGTCCAGTCCGAGGAGGCGGTTAGAATAGCCGCCACTTCATCGGCCTTGCGAGTCCCGGCACATGAGCCAGATTTCAATTTTCCACAATCCGCGCTGCTCCAAATCCCGCGGCGCCCTCGAATTGCTCGAAGCGCGCGGTATCCAGCCGACCATCGTTCGCTACCTGGAAACCCCGCCCAGTGCCGCCGAACTCAAGGCACTGCTCGGCAAGCTGGGTATCAGCGCGCGGCAGCTGCTGCGCACTGGCGAGGACGAATACAAGGAACTGGACCTGGCCAACCCGGCGCTGGGCGATGACCAACTGATCGCGGCGATGGCTGAACATCCCAAGCTGATAGAACGTCCGATCGTCATCGTCGGCGACAAGGCAGTGATCGGCCGTCCGCCGGAGAAAGCGCTGGAGATCCTGCCTTGAGCGCGCCCTATATCCTAGTCCTGTACTACAGCCGCCACGGCGCCACCGCCGAAATGGCCCGGCAGATCGCCCGCGGCGTCGAGCAAGGCGACCTGGAAGCCCGCGTGCGTACGGTGCCGGCGATTTCCACCGAGTGCGAAGCGGTCGCCCCAGATATCCCGGCCGAAGGCGCCCTGTACGCGACCCTGGATGACCTAAAGGACTGCTCCGGCCTCGTCCTCGGCAGCCCGACCCGCTTCGGCAACATGGCCGCGCCGCTCAAGTACTTCCTCGACGGCACCAGCAGCCTGTGGCTGACCGGTGGCCTGGTGGGCAAGCCGGCGGCTGTGTTCACCTCCACCGCCAGCCTGCACGGCGGCCAGGAAACCACCCAGCTGTCGATGATGCTGCCGCTGCTGCACCACGGCATGCTCATCACCGGCATCCCCTACAGCGAGCCCGCCCTCCTGAAAACCCGCGGCGGCGGCACGCCTTATGGCGCCAGCCACTTCGCTACGGCCGACGGCAAGCGCAGCCTGGACGAACACGAAATCACCCTGTGCCGCGCGCTGGGCAAGCGCCTGGCCGAAGTCGCCCGCAAACTGGAGAGCTGAATGGCCCGCAAGAACAAACCGCTGCCGCCCATGGAATGGCTAAAACCCCGGCTGGCCGCCAGCCGCGCGGTCGCCCTCGGCAGCTTCATCGGGCTGATCCTGCTCATCGTCATCTGGGACGTGCTGTTTGCCGACGCCCACGGTGGCGCGAACTGGGTGCCGTGGGCCTTCCTCGGCTTCAAGCTGCTACCGTTGCTGGTGGTGGCGCCGGGAATCCTGATCGGCAGCGCGCGTGGCCACGCCTGGGCGTGCTACGTGATCAACCTGTACTTCATCCTCGGCGTGCTCAACGCCTTCGATCCCAACCACGCCATCTTCGGCTGGGCGGAGATCATCCTCAGCGTGTCGCTGTTCTGTTCGGCGCTGATGTACACGCGCTGGCGCTTCCAGTACGACCGCAAACTGGCGGGCGAAGGCCAGGAGCCACAACAGGAAGCGACAAGCGCCTGATCGGAAACCACGAATCGGGGAAACCGGGGCTTACCAGCCCATGGTTTCCTTGAGGAAGGGAATGGTCAGCTTGCGCTGGGCCTGCAGCGAGGCCTTGTCCAGTTCGTCCAGCAGGTCGAAGAGGAACTGCATGCTGCGCGCGCCGCGAGTGAGGATGAAGCGTCCCACTTCGTCGGTCAGGTGCAGGCCCCGGCGCGAAGCGCGCAGCTGAAGGGCGCGCAGCTTCTCGTCGTCGGTCAGCGGGTGCAGCTGGAAGATCAGCGAGAGGGTCAGGCGGGATTTCAGGTCCGGCAGCTTCACCCCCAGCTCGCGCGGCGATACCGAGGCCGACAGCAGCAGCTTGCGACCGGAATCGCGCAGGCGGTTGAACAGGTGGAACAGCGCCTCTTCCCACTCGCGCTTGCCGGCCAGGGCGTCAAGATCGTCCAGGCACACCAGCTCGCGCTGCTCCAGGTTGTCGAAGATTTCCGGACCGTAGGCCACGAGGTCTGCCATCGGCAGGTAGACCGACGGCTCCCCCAGCTGCTCGGAGCGAATGCAGGCAGCCTGCAGCAGGTGGCTGCGGCCCACGCCCTCGGCGCCCCAGAGATAGATCAGGCTTTCCGTCCACCCCGCCTCGGGCTCGCACAGACGCTCGACATAGCCGAGCGCCGCGGCGTTGGCACCGGGGTAGTAGTTGGCGAACGTTGCGTCATCGCGCAGACGTACGCTGAGTGGGAGCTGCATAGGAGTCATGCCGGGCCGGGCGTTTCTTCAATCGCTTGGGGTGGGCCTTGGTGACTGAAAGTTTATCCAAATCAGAAGGATAACGCAGCTACCACGTGCGACTCAGAGCCATCGGCGCCGGGAAGCGGGACTTTGCCCGCTTCCGGAGCGCTCGTCACCAGTGGAAACGCAGGGTGTTCTGAGCCGGAACGGCTGCGTTCGGCACCGGCTGGCCATTGGCGTCGACCGCCGGTTGCGCCGGCTCGGCCGGGGCTTCCTGCAGGCGGGCCAGCGCCAGTTGCGCACGCAGTTGCTCGGTGCTGGCAGTCACGCGGTAGACGAGCTTGTTACCCTGGACTTCCACCAGCTTGGCGCCCATCGGCTCCAGCAGGCGCGAGACTTCGGCGTAACGGGCCAGGTCGGCGCCCTCAATCTGCAGGACCTGGGCCGAAGCCGAGCCTGCCGAACCGACGAAACGCTGCGACAGACGCTGCGACACACCGAGCATCACCGCATCGGCCAGCGCGTCCGGGGTATCGCCCTGGGCCTGGCCCTGTTCACGGCTGTCGCCCATCCACACGCGCCAGGTGGCGGTCCACTTGCCGTCGGCTTCCTTGGCGTCCACCGCCAGCAGGGCATCGGCGCCGTAGCGCTCGGAGGCGGCCTGCAGCGCGTCCGGCTGGGCGGCGTTGAGGTTCTCGGGGGTGCCGACCTGCTGCTCGCTGAGGTCGGCCATCGGCAGGCGCAGCGGCAGTCCGCGGCGCTGGGCCGCACGGTTCAGCGAGGCGGAGGCTTCCTGGCTGTCGCCCACCAGGCTGCTGCCGTTGGCGCTTTCGTTCAGCCACCAGGCCAGCACGCTCGGCCGGCTGGCACCCCACACCGGCAGTCCGGCCTGGCGCAAGGCGTTGTCGGTGGCGGTCGGGTCGAAGTCCACCACCAGCGCCATGGGCGGGCCGTTCTCGAAGCCGTACTGGCTGATCAGTTGCTGCGGGTCCTTGAAGTAGCCGGCCAGCGCCGGGCTCTGTGCGGCGCTGGCGTTGCCGGTCAGGCGCAGCACCAGGGTCTGCAGGGCACGGGTCAGGCCGGCATTGCGCTCGTCCGGCTGCTGGGAAGCGACCGGTTCGTGCACCTGGTACAGGTTGCCCAGCGTTTCAGCGAAGGACGGCAGGCTGAACAGCGACAGGCAGAGGATCAACAGGCGGGCGGTCAGGCGCATGGCGGGCTCTCGCGGCAAAAACGAAGATGCCAGCGTGCAACGAGCTGGCAAGGAAGGCCTATACCTTAAACAGCCGTCCGGCCAGCGGCAACAGCGCGAGATGGCCGCTGCCGGGCAAGCCTGATAAAATCCCGCGCCTCCCGCGCAGGCCGGGAAGCGCGAACGGCGCACCCGGCGGCAAGACGAATCATCCCTTCTATAGGCCTGGATTTATGAGCAACAAGCAACCCTCGTTGAGCTACAAGGACGCCGGTGTGGACATCGACGCCGGCGAAGCCCTGGTCGAACGCATCAAAGGCGTTGCCAAGCGCACCGCGCGTCCGGAAGTCATGGGCGGCCTGGGTGGCTTTGGCGCTCTTTGCGAAATCCCGGCCGGTTACAAGCAGCCCGTACTGGTCTCCGGTACCGACGGCGTCGGCACCAAGCTGCGCCTGGCGCTGAACCTGAACAAGCACGACAGCATCGGCCAGGACCTGGTCGCCATGTGCGTGAACGACCTGGTCGTGTGCGGCGCCGAGCCGCTGTTCTTCCTCGACTACTACGCCACCGGCAAGCTCAACGTCGACGTTGCTGCCACCGTGGTCACCGGCATCGGTGCCGGCTGCGAGCTGGCTGGCTGCTCCCTGGTCGGTGGTGAAACCGCCGAGATGCCGGGCATGTACGAAGGCGAAGACTACGACCTGGCCGGCTTCTGCGTCGGCGTGGTGGAGAAGTCCGAGATCATCGACGGCTCGAAAGTGGTCGCCGGCGACGCCCTCATCGCCCTGCCCTCCTCCGGCCCGCACTCCAACGGCTACTCGCTGATCCGCAAGATCATCGAAGTCTCCGGCGCCGACATCGAATCCACCCAGCTCAACGGCAAGCCCCTGGCCGACCTGCTGATGGCCCCGACCCGCATCTACGTGAAGCCGCTGCTGCAGCTGATCAAGCAGACCGGCGCGGTCAAGGCCATGGCCCACATCACCGGCGGCGGCTTGCTGGACAACATCCCGCGCGTCCTGCCGGACAACGCCCAGGCCGTGGTTGACGTGGCCAGCTGGCAGCGCCCGGCGGTCTTCGACTGGCTACAGGAAAAAGGCAACGTCGACGAGACCGAGATGCACCGCGTGCTGAACTGCGGCGTAGGCATGGTCATCTGCGTTGCGCAGGATCAGGTCGAGGCTTCCCTGAAAGCCCTGCGTGACGCCGGCGAGCAGCCGTGGGTCATCGGCCGCATCGACGCTTGCGCCGCCGACGCCGAGCGCGTCGTCCTGAACAACCTGAAAGGCCACTGATGTCCACACCTTGCAATGTCGTAGTGCTGATTTCCGGCTCCGGCAGCAACCTGCAAGCCCTGATCGACAGTCTCGCCGGCGCTGACACGCCGGCGGTGATCCGCGCGGTGATCTCCAACCGCGCGGACGCCTACGGCCTGGAGCGTGCGCGCAAGGCCGGCATCGAGACTCACTTCCTCGACCACAAGTCCTACGCCGACCGCGAAAGCTTCGACGCCGCGCTGATCCAGGCCATCGACGGCTTCGACGCCGACCTGGTGCTGCTCGCCGGCTTCATGCGCATCTTGAGCGCGGACTTCGTGCGTCACTACCAGGGTCGCCTGCTGAACATCCATCCGTCCCTGCTGCCCAAGTACAAGGGCCTGCACACCCACCAGCGTGCGCTGGAGGCTGGCGACGCCGAGCACGGCTGCAGCGTGCACTTCGTCACCGAGGAACTTGATGGCGGTCCTCTGGTCGTACAGGCGGCAATCCCGGTAGAGTCTGACGACACGCCGGAAACGCTGGCGCAGCGCGTTCACGTGCAGGAACATGTGATCTATCCGCTGGCCATGCGCTGGTTCGCCGAAGGCCGAGTACGGCTGGGTGAACATGGCGCCACGCTGGATGGGGAGCTTCTGCCCGCATCCGGCCATTCGTACCGAACCTAGGAGATTCGTGATGCGTAGAGCCCTGCTGTTCCTGATGGCTGTACTGACCCTGCCGGCCCAGGCCTTCGAGCTGAAGCCGTTCGAGGCCAGCTACACCGCCGACTGGAAACAGATGCCGATCAGCGGGACCGCCTCCCGCAGCCTCAAGCAAGGCGACGGCGGCCGCTGGGAACTGGATTTCAAGGCGTCCATGCTGCTCGCCAGCCTCACCGAGATCAGCACCTTCAAGGTCGAGAACGACACCTACCTGCCGCTGACCTACCGCTGGGCCCGCGAAGGCCTGGGCAAGAACAAGCAGACCGAGCTCGATTTCGACTGGGCCGAGAAGCAGGTGCTGGGCAGCGACCGTGGCGACCAGGTGCGCCAGCCGCTGAACAAGGGCCAGCTGGACAAGTCCACCTACCAGCTCGCGCTGCAGCATGACGTGGCCGTCGGCAAGAAGGCCATGAGCTACCAGGTGATCGAGGGTACCGATACCGATACCTACGACTTCCGCGTACTCGGCGAAGAGAAGGTCCGCACCCAGGCCGGCCTGATCACCGCAATCAAGGTGGAGCGCGTGCGCGACCCCACCAAGAGCAACCGCAAGACCATCCTCTGGTTCGCCAAGGATTGGGACTTCCTCCTCGTGCGTCTGTACCAGCAGGAGTCCGACGGTAAGGAATACCAGATCATGCTCAAGGAAGGCACCGTGGGCGGCAAGGCCGTCCAGGGCGAAAAGGGCTGATCCTTCAGCGCACAAGAAAAAGCCGGGCAGATGCCCGGCTTTTTTGTGCCTCGAAACCCTGGTCGATGAATCAACCTTCGTTCGACGGCTTGCGCTTGAAGCGGCGAGCGATCCAGCCGATCGCCAGGGCCGGGACGATCCACAACTTCTTCAGCAGGACCAGCAGGGTGGCGAACAGACCGACCTTGGCGGCGACCTTGCCGGCGATCAGCGCGCCCAGACCATAGGCAGCAACCTTGTCGACGCTGGGGTTGAAGTCGACATAGCGGCTGCCCGGATTGAACTCGGTCATCGCCAGCACCTTGCTGACGTTCTTCTCGATTTCCGGCAACTGCTCCATGCCCGCGACGAAGTTCAGCACCAGCACGCCTTTGCGGCCCAGCGCGCGGATGTTGTAGTTCAGCGTGTGTTCCTTGGCGTCGCCGAACTGCAGCTCCTTGGCCCAGTACAGCTTCTTCTCCGCGGCGTCATAGCGCGGCGGCGCGGCCCAGCCGATCAGCTGGATCGCCTCGAAGCCCTGCTGCTCGCGCTGCGGATTGGCTTCCTTGAGGTCGTCCTGCATGTCCTTGAGCATCTCGGCGTAGTCGATCTTCGCCGCATCCTCGTCGGAAACGTAGCCGCTCTCCTCGTACTGCACGGTCACCGCCCAGGACTCGGCAGCGAAGGGCGAGACACCGGCCGGCATCAGCATGCCCAGCGGCGGTTCGGAGCTGGGCGGGTTGCCCCAGGCTTCGAGGACGCGCTCGGCATCCTTGCCGTCGAGGAAGACGAAGTTGTCCGGGAGGTCGAAGGTCGCGAGGTTGTCGCCGACTACCACCTTGCCCTTCTGGAAGTGCAGGCTGGCGACGAAGGTCTCGGGCGACATTTCCTCGTCCGACTCAGCGGCAGGCGCGGTGGCAGCAGCCGCGGGGGCTTCGCTCTGGTTGGAGGTGACGGGTGCGGCGAATGCCGGCGTGGCGACGGCCTGCGCGAGCAAGGCAGCCAGGAAGAGGGCTTTGCCATCCATAGGGTGAATCTCCTGAATCGTATCCATGACATCGACGGCCAATCGCTGTGCCGCCGGCCTCGAATTGTCGCACTCCAATGTCGAACCTGTAACAGAAAATTTCCTTTCCACCTGCGCTGGCGCACAAAAAAACCGGGCATCAGCCCGGTTTCATCGAGCGCGGCAAACCGTCAGGGCTGGCTAGCGATAGCCTTCTCGATCGCCGCCTGCAGTTGCGGATCATCCGGCTTGGTCAGGCTGGAAAACTGGGCCACCACCTTGCCCTGGCGGTCCACCACGTACTTGAAGAAGTTCCAGCGCGGCACCTGGTCGGCCTGCTGCGCGAGCTCCTTGAACAGCGGGATCGCCTCGTCGCCGCTGACGTGCTGCACCGCCGTCATGTTGAAGGTCACGCCGTAGTTGCCGTAGCAGACCTTGGCGGTCTCGGCGGCGTCAGCGTCTTCCTGCTTGAAGTCATCGGAGGGCACACCGAGCACTTCCAGGCCCTGCCCCTTGTACTTCTGGTAGACCGCCTCGAGACCCTTGAACTGCGGAGTGAAGCCGCAGTGGCTGGCGGTATTCACCACCAGCAGCGGCTTGCCGGCGTACAGCTCGCAGAGATCGAGGCTGTCTTTGGAGCGCAGCTTGGGCAGTTCGCCCTGGGTCTTGAGCAGCGCCGGGCAGTCGGCGGCCAGCGCGGCCATCGGCAGCAGCAGGGTCAGGGCGAGCAGGGACAGACGTGGGCGCATCGTGGGAATCCTCCGGTTATCAGGCCACGCTACCCCGCGCGCCGGGCATCAGCAACTGCCCATGCCCAGTTGCATCAGCGCCAGCCCACCGCGCTGCCAGCCCCACCAGGCAAGACCGGCCAGCGCCAGGCCGAAGCCCAGCACCAGCGCGGCCACCAGCGGGCGTTTCACGCCGCTCCCAGCGCGGCGCGCTCGACCGGACGCTCGCGCACTGGCCAATTGAGCAGGCCAGCCAGCAAGCTGAGGAGGATGGAAACCTGCCAGACCAGGTCGTAGTTGCCGGTGTGGTCATACACGTAGCCACCCAGCCAGCCGCCGAGGAAGGCGCCGACCTGGTGAAACAGGAAGGTGATGCCGCCGAGCATCGACAGGTTGCGCACGCCGAACAGCGTGGCGACCGTGCCGTTGGTGAGCGGCACGGTGGACAACCACAGCAGCCCCATGGCGATGCCGAAGGCGTAGGCCGTCCAGACGCTCAATGGCGTCCAGATGAAGGCGACGATCACTACCGCACGCAACAGGTACAGGCCAGTGAGCAGCCTAGGCTTGCTCATCTTGCCCCCCAGCCAGCCGGCGATGTAAGTGCCGAACACGTTGAACAGCCCCACCAGCGCCAGCACCGTGGTGCCGACCGTCGCGGGCAGGTGACGGTCCACCAGGTAGGCCGGCAGGTGCACGCCGATGAACACGACCTGGAAGCCGCAGACGAAGAAGCCCAGGGACAGCAGCCAGAACCCGGAATGCCCGGCCGCCTCGCGCAGCGCCTCGCTGAGGGTCTGCTCGTGGCCCTGCACTGGCAGCGGCTTATCGCGCATCAGCGCCGCCAGCGGCACGATCAGGGCCACCAGCAGGCCTAGCGCCAGCAGCGCGGCAGACCAGCCCAGCCACCCGATCAGCCCGAGTGTGCCCGGCAGCATGGCGAATTGGCCGAAAGAGCCGGCCGCCGCCGAGATACCCATGGCCATGCTGCGGCGCTCCAGCGGTACCGCGCGGCCGACTGCGCCCAGGATCACCGAGAACGACGTGCCTGACAGGCCGACACCGATCAGCAGGCCAGCACTCATGGACAGGCTGAAGGCCGAGTCGGAGTAGCCCATCAGCACCAGGCCGACGGCATAGAGGATGCCGCCCACCAGCACGGTACGCATGGCACCGAAGCGGTCGGCGATAGCCCCGGTGAACGGCTGGGCGATACCCCAGATCAGGTTCTGCAGAGCGATGGCGAAGGCGAAGGTCTCGCGCCCCCAGCCGAATTCGGCGCTCATCGGCGCGAGGAACAGGCCGAAGCCATGGCGGATGCCCAGGGACAGGGCGAGGATCAGGGCGCCGGATACCAGTATCCAGAACCCCGTGCGCGACAGCTTCGACATCGGTTGCTCCTACACGGGTATATACCCGCTTTTGTTCGTTCTTCTAGACAGTACGCAGGCAGCGACTAGCTCTCTAGCGCGGCCAATTCATCCAGCAAGGTTTCCAGCTGACGGCGCTTTTCATCGCCCAGGTGCGCCGCCACATCCTGCTGCGCCGCGTCCCAGGCATCCCGTCCGCGCACGATGCGTTCGAGCCCGGTCGGTGTCAGCACCACGATGCGATTGCGCTGATCCTCGCCCTCTTCCAGCTTCACCAAGCCTTCGGCCTCCAGCGGCTTGAGGTTGCGCCCCAGCGTGCTGCGGTCCAGGCCCATGGCATCGGCCAGCTCGGAGATGCTCGGCTGTTCCAGCCGTGAAAGGTGCCGCAGCAGGGAGAACTGCGCAGTGGTCAGCCCGACGCCCCTCAGGGCATCGTCGTAGACGCGGGTCACGGCACGGGCCGAGCGGCGCAGTTTGGTGCAAAGGCATTGGGTCGTCAGCATGGATACGTGTATATACCCGCAAATCCCGCTCGGTCAATGGCCGGCGCGACTGATTGTCCCATCTGGCCTATTGTCCCAACTGCCAGTGCGAGGCGTTGGCGCAGCCAAGGGCACCACCGTGCCCCGGCCGTATAACTGCGGTCATCCAGCCCCGCGCTTTCGACGGGGCGCATCACGGTCCGAGGTCCCCGATGCCCGTCTACAAAGCCCCGCTGCGCGATACCCGCTTCCTGCTCAACGAAGTCTTCGATTTCCCCAGCCACTACCAGAATCTGGTCAACGGTGGCGAAGCCACGCCGGACATGGTCGACGCCATCCTTGGCGAATGCGCCAAGCTCTGCGAGGAAGTGATCGCCCCGCTCTACCACAGCGGCGACGAGGAAGGCTGTCATCTGGAGAATGGCGAAGTGCGCACGCCCGCAGGCTTCAAGGAAGCCTACGACGCCTACGTCGCCGGGGGCTGGCAAGGCCTTTCGCACCCGGTGGAGTACGGCGGCCAGGGCCTGCCGATGAGCCTGGGCGCGCTCAAGCAGGAGATGCTGGGCACCGCCAACTGGCCGTTCTCGATGTATCCGGGCCTGTCGCTGGGCGCGATGAACACCGTGATGCAGCACGGTACCGAGGAACAGAAACACACCTACCTCACCCCGCTCACCGAAGGCCGCTGGGGCGGCACCATGTGCCTGACCGAGCCACAGTGCGGCACCGACCTGGGCCAGGTGAAGACCCGCGCGGAAACCAATGCCGACGGCAGCTATGCGATCACCGGCACCAAGATCTTCATCTCCTCCGGCGAGCACGACCTCACCGAGAACATCGTGCACATCGTCCTCGCGCGCCTGCCCGATGCGCCCAAGGGCACGCGCGGCATCTCGCTGTTCATCGTGCCGAAATTCCTGCCGGGCGACGGCGCCAGCCTGGGCCCGCGCAACGGCGTGACCTGCGGCGCGCTAGAAAAGAAGATGGGCATCAAGGCCTCGGCCACCTGCGTGATGAACTTCGACGGCGCCACCGGCTACCTGATCGGCGAGCCGAACAAGGGCCTGGAGTGCATGTTCACCTTCATGAACAGCGCACGCATCGGCACCGCCATCCAGGGCGTCGCCACCGCAGAACTGGCCTACCAGGGCGCGCTCGCCTATGCCCGTGAGCGTCGTTCGATGCGTGCTCTCTCCGGCACCAAGGAGCCGGGCGAGATCGCCGACAGCCTGATGCACCACGGCGACGTGCGCCGCATGCTGCTGACCCAGAAAGCCGTGGCCGAGGGCGGCCGCGCGCTGATCTACCTGGCCACCCAGTACGCCGACAAGATGATCCAGGGCCTGCTGACCAACGACAACGCCGAGTACGACCGCTGGGACGACAAGCTCGGCTTCCTCACCCCGATCCTCAAGGGCTGCCTGACCGAGCTGGGCCTGGAAAGCGCCAACCTCGGCATGCAGGTATTCGGCGGCCACGGCTACATCAAGGAACACGGCATGGAGCAGATCGTCCGCGATGCGCGGATCGCCACGCTCTACGAGGGCACCACCGGCATCCAGGCGCTGGACCTGCTCGGCCGCAAGGTGCTGCTGATGACACAGGGCAAGGCCGTGCGCGACTTCACCCGGCAGGTGGCGAAATTTGCCGTCGAACTGCTCAAGCAGGAGCCGGCCATGCGCGGTCGCGCGCTGACGCTGCTCAAGCTCTGCGCGCAGTGGAACCTGCTGACGATGCGCATCGCCCTCACTGCCCGCAAGCAGCGCGACCTGGTGAGCACCGCCAGCCACGACTACCTGATGTTCTCCGGCTACGCCGCGCTGGCGTACTCCTGGGCGCTGCAGGAGTCCGCCGCGCGCAGGCGCCTGCGCCAGGGCGGCAGCGAGTCGAGCGACTTCTACAAGGCCAAGATCGCCACTAGCGACTTTTACTTCGCCCGCCTGTTGCCGCGCGCCAAGGGCCATGCGGCGGCGATGGCTAAGCCGGTGCGGTCGATCATGGGGCTGAAGACGGAGCATTTCGCCTTCGATTGACGCATGCGCTTTTTGTAGGAGCGAGCTTGCTCGCGAACAATCTCACCGGACACGCAGGCGTTATGCGGTTCGCGAGCAATAACGATGGCGTCCCCCCTCGCTCCTACAGGATTGCTCCGGCGGCGCAGGATATCGAGAACCTAGGATGTATAGGTCAGGCTAACGGCAAGGCGAGATCAGAGCGCCAACGCCACCAGCACGGCGCACTCGATCACTTCCAGCATCGCCCCGGCGGTATCGCCGGTGGTACCGCCCAGGCGGGCGATGAAGCGGCTGCGCAGCCAGACGAACACCACCAGCGCCACTACCAGCGCCAGCAGGCCGGTGAGGCCCACCAGCACCATCAGGGCGGCGTTGGCCGCCAGCATCCACGGCATTGCGCCGCGCGGCAGGTGATCGGCCAGCGCCTGGCCCAACCCGCCCTTGCGCGCATAGTCAGTGGTGAAGAACAGCAGCGGCAGCGCGCAGCGCCCCAGCCAGGGCGCCAGCAGCAACCCCCAGTGCTGGTGATTGCCAAGGATCGCGGTGATCGCCGCGAACTTCAGCAGCAGCAGCAGCACCAGCGCGACCACCGCCGCCGGGCCGCAGCGCGGGTCCTTCATGATCGCCAGGGTACGTTCGCGATCACCCAGGCCGCCGATCCAGGCGTCGGCCGAATCGGCCAGGCCGTCCAGGTGCAGGGCGCCAGTGAAAGCCACCCACACCAGCAGGATCAGCGCCGCCTGCAACAGCAGGTGCACGCCACTGAGCAACTCGCCCATGGCGAACAGCACGGCACCGATCAGCAGCCCCACCAGCGGGTAATACAAGGTGGCACGGCCAAACTGCTCCGGCGTCGGCATGTGTCCCAGGCGCACCGGCAGCCGGGTGAGGAACTGCACCGCCACCAGCGGCAGCAGCCAGTCGCTGAGGTGGGGGGCGTGCACCTCCGCCCCGCTCTGCTCAGCGGGCTCGGGTGCCTCTTGCTCGTGGTCCCGATGCGGGTCGTTCATCAGTTGCTTGCCTTGTGGATGCGCCAGCCGGCGCCGTCGCGGGTCACGTCCAGCGCCATGCATTCGCCGTGGGCCACCACCACTTCCAGCAGGCGCCTGGCCGGCAGGCCGATGGCCAGCGCGCCGAGCAGGCGCATCACACCGCCGTGGGTGACGACCAACACGGACGAGCCGGCGTGGGCTTGGTAGAGGCGCTCCAGCGCCGCGAAGACGCGGGCTTCGAAGTCGCCCATGGCCTCGCCACCGGGCGGCGGGAAGGCGTATGGATCGTTCCAGAACTGCTCCAGCGCCGCGGCATCGCTCTCCATCAGCTTAGCTGGCGAAAGGCCTTCCCACTGGCCGAAATCCAGCTCCTGTAGGCCCGGCTCGAAGCCCAGCGGCAAGCCATGGCGCGCCGCCAGCTCCTCGGCGAAAGCCGCGCAACGCTGCAAAGGCGAGCTGACCAGCGCCGCCCAGCGGCACTCATCGCCCAGCGCGCCGCGCATCTGCGCCCAGCCGGTTTCGGTGAGCGCGTCGTCCAGGCGGCCGCGAAAGCCGCCGCCAAGTTCGGTCTCGCCGTGGCGCAGCAGTTCCAGGCGCAGCGTCATGCCGGGCGATCCGACACCGCTGCTTCGGCGAAGGTCGCCATCCCCGAGTGCAAGCGGCAAGCCTGGCGCAGCAGCGGCACCGCCAACGCGGCGCCGCTGCCTTCCCCGAGGCGCAGGCCGAGGTCGAGCAGCGGCCGCGCATCGAGCGCAGCGAGCACGCGGTTATGCCCTGGCTCGGCGCCGGCGTGGGCGAACAGCAGCCAGTCGCGGCAGCCGGGGTTCAAGTGCGTCGCGCAGAGTGCGGCGGTGGTGCAGATGAAACCGTCCACCAGCACGGGAATACCTTTCTGCGCACAGGCGAGATAGGCGCCCACCAGCGCGGCGATCTCGAAACCGCCAAGCCGGCACAGGGCCTCGAAGGGCTCGTCGCAATGGGCGCGGTGCAGCGCCAGCGCGCGGTCGATCACCTCGACCTTGCGTGCGACGCCCTGCAAGTCCAGCCCGGTACCGGGACCGACCAGCGCCTGCGCCGGCTCGTCCAGCAGGGCGCAGGCCAGAGCCGCCGCCGAGCTGGTATTGCCGATGCCCATTTCGCCACCGATGAACAACTCCGCACCGGCCTGCTGCGCGCGGCGCACGGACTCGCGGCCGGCTTCCAGAGCGATCAGGCACTGGGCGGCGGTCATCGCCGGCTCTTTGGTGAAGTTCGCGGTACCAGCGCCAACCATCACATGCAGCACACCCGGCAGCGGTTCCAGTGGCGTGGCGGTTCCCAGGTCGATCACCTCCAGGCGCGCGTCGAGATCGCGTGCCAGCACACTGATCGCCGCACCGCCGCGAACGAAGTTACGCAGCATCTCGACGGTCACCGCCTGCGGGTAAGCCGACACGCCTTCGGCGACCACACCGTGGTCACCGGCGAACAGGGCGATCCAGATGTGTTCCAGAGTTGGCCGCTCGCGGCCCTGCAGGCCGGCCAGGCGGACGGTTTCCTCTTCCAGCCGGCCCAGCGCGCCGCGCGGCTTGGTCAGCTGGTCCTGGCGCGCGGCAGCCTTGTCCTGCGCCACGCGGTCGATCGGCTGGGTGCCTTGCAGCCACCATTGCAGACTCATAACGCTTCCCCCTTCAACACCATGGGCAGGCCGGCGACGGTGAACACCACGCGCTCGCTGACCTCGGCCAGGGACTGGTGCAGCCAGCCGGCCTCGTCGACATATCGGCGGCTGAGCTCGCCCATCGGCACCACGCCCAACCCGGTTTCGTTGCTGACCAGAACGATGCGTCCGGGCAGTTGCGGCAGCGTTTCCAGCAGCGCGTCGATCTCGCCGCGCAGGCGCCAGCCGTCTTCATGGATCAGCAGGTTGGTGACCCACAGGGTCAGGCAGTCCACCAGCACGCACTGCTGCGGCGCCGCCAGGCGCTCCAGCGCGTCGGCCAGGGCCAGCGGCTCTTCCACCAGCCCCCAGTGCTCGGGGCGGCGCTCGCGGTGCTGGAGGATGCGTGTGGACATCTCGCCGTCGCCGGCCTGGGCCGTGGCGACGTAGGTGACCGGTAGGCCGCTTTCCAGCGCCAGGCGCTCGGCCAGACGGCTCTTGCCCGAACGGGCGCCGCCGAGGATCAGTTCAAGCATGGGTTCTCCATTTGTAGGAGCGAGTGTGCTCGCGAACGCTCTCGCCGGACGCCGGCGTTATGCGGTTCGCGAGCAAGGACTGGGGCGTCCCCCTCGGTCCTACGAAAAGCTGCCGTAGGGCGCATAACGCCCCAAGCGTTATCCGCCGGAACATTGGCAAGCAGAAACGGCGGGCAACTGCGAACGGTTATCCGCCCTACAGTCCGCACAGCCGCCTCAGTTTTTCCGTATCCAGATGCGCCTCAACCTGATCGGCCAGGCGCTCGATGTCGCGTTCGCGCAGGGCGTGGTAATCGATGCTCTGCACCTCGCGCAGCCCGGCCCAGCGCAGCAGCGCCGAGCTGGATGCGCTGGACTCGAACAGCCCGTGCAGATAAGTCCCCATCACCCGCCCGTCGGCACTCAACGCGCCGTCACTGCGGCCATCGCTCAGGCGCACGGCCGGGTTCGCCAGCGCCGGGCCTTCGCTGACGCCGGCATGAATCTCGTAACCACTCACCGGCGCGTCCTCCAGCGCCAGCTGGCCGCTGACATTGCGCAGCTGTTTCTCCGGTTCGAGGACGGTGCGGAAATCCAGCAGGCCGAGGCCGTCGCTCTCCCCCGCCGCACCTTCCAGCCCGTACGGGTCGGCCAGGGTGCGGCCGAGCATCTGCAAGCCGCCGCAGATGCCCAGCAGTTTGCCGCCGTAGCGCAGGTGACGGCGGATTGCCTCTTCCCAACCCTGGGCGCGGAGGAAGGCCAGGTCCGGCCGCACGCTCTTGGAGCCGGGCAGGATGATCAGGTCCGCCGGCGGGATCGGCTGGCCGGGGCCGACGAAGCTCAGTTCGACCTGCGGGTGCAGGCGCAGCGGATCGAAGTCGGTGTGATTGCTGATGCGCGGCAGCACCGGCACCACCACGCGCAGACGCTCGCCGGTCTTGGCGGCCTGGCGGGTGTCGATGGCGTCCTCGGCTTCCAGGTGGAAGTCCATCAGGTACGGCAGCACGCCGAGCACCGGCACGCTGGTACGCTCTTCCAGCCAGTCGAGGCCGTTCTGCAGCAACGCGATGTCACCGCGGAAACGGTTGATGACGAAGCCCTTCACCCGTGCCCGTTCGCTCTCGGAAAGAAGCTCCAGGGTGCCGACCAGATGGGCGAACACGCCGCCACGATCGATGTCGGCAATCAGGATCACCGGGCAGTCCACCGCCTCGGCGAAGCCCATGTTGGCGATGTCGTTGGCGCGCAGGTTGATCTCCGCCGGCGAGCCCGCGCCCTCCACCATCACCACCGGGTATTGCGCACTGAGGCGCTGGTGGGATTCGAGCACCGCCTGCATCGCCACGCGCTTGTAGTCGTGGTAGGCCACGGCGTTCATGCTGGTCACCGCGCGGCCATGGATGATCACCTGGGCGCCGGTGTCGCTGTTGGGCTTGAGCAGCACCGGGTTCATGTCAGTGTGCGGTGCTAGATGGCAGGCCTGCGCCTGAACCGCCTGGGCGCGGCCGATCTCGCCGCCGTCGGCGGTCACTGCGCTGTTGAGCGCCATGTTCTGCGGTTTGAACGGCACCACGGCCACGCCCTGTCGGCGCAGCCAGCGGCACAGTGCGGTCACCAGCGTGCTCTTGCCGGCATCGGATGTCGTGCCCTGCACCATCAGTGTGCTCACCGCAGGCTCTCCATCTGGTTGAAGGTGCGCAGGCCATGCTCCAGGCGTTCCCAGCCTTTCTCGTCCGGCGGCAGACCGAAGCGCAGGCTGGCGGGCGTTTCGAACAGGCGCACGAAGATGCCCTGGCGCGCCAGATGATCGCGCAGCGCGTGGGCGCGCATGGACACCACCCACTGGAACAGCGCCGTGCCGCCCTGCGGGGCGAAACCGTGCTCACCGAGCAGCCCGGCCAGATGCCGGCTGGCCTCATGCAGGTCGCGGCGGCGCTGGATCTGTTCCTGGAACTCGCCCAGCACGGCCTGCGCGATCCAGCGCGTCGGGCCATTCACCGCCCAGGGGCCGAGCAATTTCGCCAAGCTCTCCAGCAGGCGCGGTTCGGCGAAGGCGAAGCCCAGGCGCGCGCCAGCGAGGCCGAAGAACTTGCCGAAGGAGCGCAGCACGATCAAACCCGGACGGCTTGCGCAGCTGGGCGCCAGGCTGTGCTCGGGCGTGCAGTCCATGAAGGCTTCGTCCACTACCAGCCAGCCGCCGCGTTCCTGCAGGCGCGCATGCCATTCCAGCAGCACGCCGGCCTCGATGCGCCGGCCGGTGGGGTTGTTCGGGTTGACCACCACCAGCACGTCGAAGCGCTCCAGGTGATGAGGGACTTCCTGGTCGCTGACCTCGCGCAGGATGTGTCCGGCGGCGCGCCAGGACTCGGCATGCTCGGCATAACAGGGCGAGATCACACCGACCTTGCCGGGACGACGCAGTCGCGGCAGCAACTGGATCGCCGCCTGGCTGCCGGGCAGCGGCAGCAGCTTTTCGGCGCCGTAGTAGCGGCGCGCGGCGGCTTCCAGGCCGTCGCCGTCCTCGGGCAGGCGCATCCATGATGCCGCCGGCACGCTGGGCACGGCCCATGGCCAGGGCGAGATGCCAGTGGACAGGTCGAGCCACTCGGAGAGCGGAATTCCGTACTGCTGCGCCGCTTTGCGCAAACGGCCGCCGTGTTCGAGCATCAGAGCACTCCCAGAATGAAAATGACCACCAGCCACAGCAGCACACCCTGGCGCACCAGGGTCAGCGCGCGCCAGATGTCCGTGGCGGTCGGCGCCGGGCCTTCGCCCAGCTGCGGGCGTTCGTGAAGTTCGCCGTGGTAGCGGGCGCAGCCGCCGAGCGACACGCCCAACGCCCCCGCCCCGGCCGCCATCACCGGGCCGGCGTTGGGGCTGTCCCACTGCGGCGCCTGTGTACGCCAGCAGCGCAGGGCGAGCCGGGTGTGGCCAAGCAGCGCGTAGGTGAAGGCCACCAGGCGTGCCGGGATGTAGTTGAGCACATCGTCGATTTTCGCCGCGGCCCAGCCGAAGCGTTCGAAGCGCGCGTTGCGGTAGCCCCACATGGCGTCGAGGGTGTTGCTCAGGCGATAGAGCATCACGCCCGGCGCACCGGCCACGGCAAACCAGAAGAGCGCTGCGTAGACCGCATCGCTGCCGTTCTCCAGTACCGACTCGGTGGCGGCGCGGGCCACGGCGGTATCGTCCAGCTGGGCGGTTTCGCGGCTGACCATGTAGCCCACGCGCAGGCGCGCTTCGTTCAGGTCACCGGCGCGCAGGGCCAGTGCCACCGGCTCGGCATGCTCACCCAGGCTGCGCAGGCCCAGCGCGGCGTACAAAGCGAGCGCCTGCACGACCCAGCCGACATAGGGCAGCAGGCTGAGCAGCAGCGCGATCAGGGTCAGCGGGATGACAGCGATGATCCAGGCAGTGACGCCGTGGCTGCGCCAGCCGAGGCCGGGGGTGTCCTTGCCAGCGTCGGCGCGGGAGCGATTGAAACGCCGCTCCAGCCGATCCGCCAGACGCCCGAAGGCCACCAGCGGGTGCCAGCGTTTCGGTTCGCCGAACAGGGCATCCAGCACCACGCCGAGGACGCTCAGCAGAGCCAGGCTCATGGCTGTTCTCCCCAGCGATTCTCGAACAGCAGCTCGCTGAGCGCGCGCGGTTGGCGCCAGCCTTCCAGGGCCAGCATCGGCGCCGGGTAGAACTCGCTGACCGGGCCGAGGCAGATCACCGCCACGGCCTCGGCTCCCGCCGGCAGGCCGAGCAGTTCGCCCAGCGCGGCGGGGTCGAACAGCGATACCCAGCCCATGCCCAGGCCTTCGGCGCGCGACGCCAGCCAGAGGTTCTGGATGGCGCAGGACAGCGAGGCCAGGTCCATGTGCGGCAACGTGCGACGACCGAATACATGTGCCTCGCGGCCCTCCATCAGCGCGGCCACCAGTACTTCGGCGCAGTCGAGCACGCCCTCGACCTTCAGCCGCATGAACTCGTCGGAACGCTCGCCCAGTGCCTCGGCGGTGCGCACGCGCTCCGCCTCCACCAGCCCGTGGATCGACCGGCGCAGCTCCCGCGAGGTGACGCGGATGAATCGCCAAGGCTGCATCAGCCCGACGCTGGGCGCCTGGTGCGCCGCTTCGAGCAGGCGCGCGAGCAGTTCCGGCGCCACCTCACCGCCGCTGAAATGACGCATGTCGCGACGCTCGGCAATGGCGCGATAGAGCGCGGCGCGCTCCTCAAGGCTGTAGGCGTGCTCGGTCATGGTCTCAGCAGGGCTGCTGCAGCGTCCGGGTCGGACGGCAGGTAGAAGTGGATGTAGGAGGCGGTGAGCCGGCCGCGGCGAAACACCGCTTCGGCCACCGGCTTGTCGTTGGGGCAGACGCCTCGGGCCAGCGGCTCCTCGCTGCTGTCCAGCAGCGAGTGGTGGAAGGTGTGCCCGCGCAGAGTGCCTTCGGGCAACGTCACCGCCTGCAACGCCAGCGCGGCGAGGCGCTTCTGCATGCGCGCCTTGCCCGGCAATAGGCCGAGTAATTCGGCGCGCTCGCCGGCCACGTCGGTCAGCGCATCGAGCAGATAGAGCATGCCGCCGCACTCGGCGAGGATCGGCTTGCCCATTTCGTGGTGCGCGTGGATGGCCTGGGCCATGGCGCGGTTGCCAGCCAGCGCCTGCAGGTGCAGTTCGGGGTAGCCACCGGGCAGATAGAGGCTGTCCACGTCCGGCAATGCGTCATCACGCAGCGGCGAGAAGAACACCAGTTCGGCGCCCAGTTCACGCAGCAGGTCGAGGTTGGCCTGGTAGAGGAAGGCAAAGGCGTTGTCCCGTGCCACGCCGATCCGCACGCCATCGAGGCGGGAAGACTCACGGCGCAACTCAGACGCGGCGAAGCTCACCGGCAGCGGCAGCTCGGTACTGGCGCTGGCCGCCAGGGCATCGGCGGCGGCGTCCAGGCGGGCGTCGAGATCGGCCAGCTCATCGGCCTGCACCAGGCCGAGGTGTCGGCTGGGCAGCTCCACTTCGGTATCGCGCGGCAGCGCGCCATACCAGCGAATCCACTCCGGCAGGCTGTCGCGCACCAGGTCGCGGTGACGCTGGCTGCCGATACGGTTGGCGAGCACGCCGGAGAACGGCAGGTCGCTCTGGTAGGTCGCCATGCCAACGGCCATGGCGCCGAAGGTCTGCGCCATGGACTGGCCGTTGATCACCGCCATCACCGGCACATTGAAGCGCCGCGCCAGGTCGGCCGCAGACGGCGAGCCGTCGAACAGGCCCATCACGCCTTCGATGAGGATCAGGTCGGCCTCGCCGGCCGCTTCCCATAGCAGCCGACGGCTCTCTTCCTCGCCGACCATCCACAAGTCCAGTTGGTAGACCGGCGCGTCACTGGCGCGGGCGAGGATCATCGGGTCGAGGAAGTCCGGGCCGCACTTGAACACCCGCACCTTGCGCCCGAGGCGTGTGTGCAGGCGTGCCAGGGCGGCGGTCACGGTGGTCTTGCCCTGCCCGGAAGCGGGGGCGGCGATCAGCAATGCGGGGCATTGGCGCGAGGTCATAAGACGCGCTCCGCCACAACGGGATGCATCAGAACTCCACCCCTTTCTGCGCCTTGATGCCGGCCTTGAAGGCGTGTTTCACCAGGCCCATCTCGGTCACGGTGTCGGCGGCCTCGAGCATCGCCGGCTGCGCGCCACGGCCAGTGGCGACCACATGCTGCATCGACGGACGCGCGGCGATATCGGACAGCACGGTGTCCAGTTCCAGGTAGCCGTGTTTGAGGGCGATGTTCACCTCGTCCAGTACCACCAGGCCGACTTCGGGGTCGGCCAGCAGCTGGCGCGCCACGTCCCAGGCGGACTGAGCCTTGGCGATGTCACGCTGGCGATCCTGGGTTTCCCAGGTGAAGCCCTCGCCCATCACGTGAAAGCTGACCTCCTCGGGGAAGCGGCGGAAGAACGCCTCTTCACCCGTGGTCGCGGCGCCCTTGATGAACTGCACTACGCCTACCTTCATGCCATGGCCAAGCGCGCGGGCGACCATGCCGAAAGCCGAGCTGCTCTTGCCCTTGCCGTTGCCGCTGTTGACCAGGAACACGCCGCGCTCCCCCTGGGCCTGGGCGATCTTCTCGTCGATCACTGCCTTCTTGCGCTGCATGCGCGAGCGATGGCGCTCGTCCTTTTCCGGGGATTCAGTCATGGGAAGTTGCTCCTGAAAGCGAATGCGCAGGCGTCAGGCTGCCGCCCGGGTGGCAGCGCACGAGGAATGGAATGGGCAGGGACGAACCGCGGCGACGCACAAGCGCCATGCGGCAGAGGCCGCCCAGCGCAAAGGCTGTCGACCTGGGGAATAGGGATTGCACCTGAAGGATTCTCCGCCGCTCTCACCCGCGCGGCACTGACCAGTCGGGGCAGGCGGAGGACGGCAACGCGCGGCGCGCAGCGCCGACGTCGGCAGCGCCTCCCGCGATGCCATGCGATGCAGCAGGCCGGTCTCCGGGCTTGCGAGTGACGCCGTGAGGCTGTCGATGAACCGCGCCTTCCCATGCCGATGGCACAGTGGCGGATTGCGGTTCGAAGCTCGCTTACCGTTGCGGGGGCAGCGCCGGAATGGTCGATTGCGCATCGATTTCACCGGCTTCCCTGTTTCACTCGCGGCTTGCGCCGAGAGCACCTGAAGCAGGCGCGCAGCTTAGTGGCTGGCGGCCTGGGGCGTCAATTGAACAGGATGTCGCCGGGCTTGTCCCAGCATCAGGCAAGCGCTCTACAATGCGACACACCTGTCCAATCATGGCACTGTGTAACTCCGCTAGAATGCGAACCATGACGATGACTGCCCAGCCCGGCCAGCTTCAGCTCGACACCTCCGCCAGCCCACCGCTGATGCACGTCAGCGGCGACTGGACGCTCGCGCATTTCTCCGTGCTGGAAGCCCAGGTAGCCGCCCAGCGCCATGCCGAGTCCCCCGCCGAGCTGGATTTTGCCGGCCTCGGCGCGCTGGATACCGCCGGCGCCGCGCTGCTCGCCGAGATCATCGGCGGCGCACGCATGAGTCAGCTGGAACAGATCGCCCGCAACCTCCCCGCCGAACGCCAAGCCTTGCTGCGCGCCGTCGGCAGCGCCATCACCCAGTGCCGCCTGGACGAAAAGGCGCCGGAGCCGGGCAACGCGCTGGTCGACGTGCTCGAGCGCATCGGCATCGCCACCCTGACCTTCCGCGAACACCTGGTCGGCCTGCTCGGATTCATCGGCCTGACCCTGCAGACGCTGCTGCGAAACCTGCTGCGCCCAAGACGCTGGCGGCTCACCTCGCTGGCCGCGCACATGGAGGAAACCGGACTGGACGCCGTGCCCATCGTCGCCCTGCTGACCTTCATGGTCGGTGCGGTAGTGGCCTTTCTAGGTGCCACGGTGCTGCAGAAATTCGGCGCGCAGATATACACCGTCGATCTGGTGGGCTTCTCCTTCCTGCGCGAATTCGGCGTGCTGCTCACCGCGATCCTGCTTGCCGGCCGCACCGCCAGCGCCTTCACCGCGCAGATCGGCTCGATGAAGGCCAACCAGGAAATCGACGCCATCCAGGCCTTGGGCCTCGACCCAGTGGAACTGCTGGTGTTGCCACGCGTCCTGGCCCTGCTGCTGACCCTGCCGATGCTGACCTTCCTGGCGATGATCTCCGGCATCTTCGGCGGCGGCGTGGTCTGCGCCCTCGCCCTTGATATCTCGCCACGCATGTTCCTCTACATGCTGCAGAACGACATCGCCGTGCAGCACTTCCTGGTCGGCATCGTCAAAGCCCCGATATTCGCTTTCATCATCGCCGTGATCGGCTGCCTGGAGGGCTTCCGCGTCAGCGGCAGCGCGCAGTCAGTGGGCGAGCACACGACCTCAAGCGTGGTCCAGTCGATCTTCGTGGTGATTCTGCTGGATGCGGTCTTCGCGCTGTTCTTCATGGAGATGGGCTGGTGAGCGAACCGATCATCGTCGTCCGCGACCTCGCCAACCGTTTCGGTACCCACGCCGTGCACGAGCACCTGGACCTCGACGTGATGAAGGGCGAGATCCTCGGCGTGGTCGGCGGCTCGGGCACCGGCAAGTCGGTGCTGCTGCGCAGCATCATCGGCCTGCGCCAACCCAGCGAAGGCAGCGTGCATGTGTTCGGGCAGAACCTGCCGGCGCTGCCGCCCCTTGAGCGCTCGAAGCTGGAAAGGCACTTCGGCGTGCTGTTCCAGAACGGCGCGCTGTTCTCCTCGCTGACCGTGAGCGAGAACATCTGCCTGCCGCTGATCGAGCACGCCGGGCTGTCCCGCGCCGATGCGCAGTTCATGGCCAAGGTGAAGATTTCCCTGGCCGGCCTGCCGCCGGACGCCGGCGGCAAATACCCGGCCGAGCTCTCCGGCGGCATGGTCAAGCGTGCCGCCCTGGCCCGCGCCCTGGCGCTGGACCCGGACATTCTGTTTCTCGACGAACCCACCGCCGGCCTCGACCCCATCGGCGCGGCGGCTTTCGACCAACTCATCCTGACCCTGCGCGACGCCTTCAACCTCACGGTGTTCCTGGTCACCCACGACCTGGACACCCTCTACACCATCTGCGACCGCGTCGCCGTGCTGTCGCAGAAACGCGTGCTGGTGGTGGGGCCACTGGACCAGGTCGCCCGTACCGACGACGCCTGGGTACAGGAATACTTCCACGGTCCGCGCGGCCGTGCCGCGCTGCAGGCCACCGAACACCTGCGGGAGGAAAGCTGAATGGAAACCCGTGCCCATCACGTGCTGATCGGCCTGTTCACCCTGGTCGTGTCGATCGGCGCGTTGCTCTTCGCCCTGTGGCTGGCGCAGTCGAGCAACGACCAGAAGTACAAGGTCTACGACGTGATCTTCAACGAGGCGGTGACCGGCCTGTCCGAGGGCGGCACCGTGCAGTACAGCGGCATCCGCGTGGGTGACGTGGTGTCCCTGCGCCTGGACCCGAACGACCCCCGCAAGGTCCGCGCACGCATCCGCGTCTATGACAGCACACCGATCCGCGAAGACACGCGCGCCAAGCTGGCCCTCACCGGCGTCACCGGCCAGGCCATCATCCAGCTATCCAGCGCCGCCCAGGACAGCCCGCCGCTGGCCAGCAAGGACGGCGAAGTGCCGGTGATCAAGACCATCCCCTCGCCGTTCGCCAAGTTGCTGGCCAACGGCGAGGACATCGCGACCAACATCAACAACCTGATCAACAACGTGAACCGAATGTTCTCCCAGGAGAACGTCGACCGCATCAGCCGCACCCTGGACCACATCGACCAGGCAACCGGCGTGGTCGCCGAACAGCGCGACGACATCCGACAAACCTTCAAGGAACTGGCTGCCGCCAGCGAGCAGGCGCGCATCACCCTGGCCAACGCCAGCCAGCTGCTCGAACGGGCCAACCAGACCCTTGGCGGCAAGGGTCAGGACATCCTTGATGACACCCAGAAGACTCTCGCTTCCCTGCGCACCAGCAGCGAGCGCGTGGAGCAGTTGCTGAACAGCAACTACGACTCGGTGAATGGCGGCCTCAATGGCCTGGGCGAGATTGGTCCGGCGGTCCGCGAACTGCGCTCCACCCTGGAAGACCTGCGCGGCGTCACCCGCCGCCTGCAGGAAAACCCCACCGGCTACCTGCTCGGCCGCGAGCGCAACAAGGAGTTCCAGCCATGATCGCCCCTCCCCGCCTGCTCGGCGCTGCTGCCCTGATCGGCCTGCTGGGCGCCTGCTCGATCCTCCCGGAAGCGGAAAGCCCGGACTTCTACCTGCTGCCGGCAACCCTGCAACCCGTGCGCAGCAACGCGGCGGTGAACTGGTCCCTGCGCGTCAGCGCGCCCACCGCCAGTCTGGCGCTGGATAGCAACCGCATTGCCGTAGTCCCGCAGGGCAACCAACTGAGCAGCTACCAGGGCGCGCGCTGGAGCAACCGCGCACCGGGCCTGCTGCGTGATCGCCTGCTCGACGCCTTCACCGCGAGTGGCAGTATCCCGGCCCTGAGCAGCGACGAGACCAGCCTGCAGGCCGATTTCGACTTGACGGGAGAGCTGCGCGCCTTCCAGAGCGAATACCAGAACGGCAAGCCGGTAATCCACATCCGCTATGACGCCCGCCTGGTGCGCACGCTTGGCCAGCGCATCATTGCCTCGCGCAGCTTCGAGGTCAGCCAGCCGGTAGATGGCAAACAGGTGCCCGAAGTGGTCAGCGCCTTCGGCAAGGCAGCCGATCAGCTATCCGGCCAGGTGGTGCAGTGGACGCTGCAGCAAGGGCAGCGACAGAAGGTCACGCCACCTGCCCCGTAAGAAGGCTCAGCGGCAGCGGTAGGGACTTTCGCCTTCCAGTTCCTGGTCCGACTCCACGTCCTTGATGGTGACGATGGCCTTCGGGTAGACCGAGCACAGCGAGTTGCGCACGGTGTAGATGCCACTGCCGTGGGCGAGGAACTTGCCCTTGCTCAGCTCCTTGCCTGACTCATCGTGAGCGGTGACCTCGTAGTTGCCGGTCATGGTGATGCAGCCGGCGAGCGCCAGCAGCGAGAAAATGGGAACGAGGACTTTCATTGATTCTCCTTTGACGCGAGGCGCCCCTCCAGCCATGGCATAGGGGTGCGCTACTGTCGATCCTTGACGTGTTCGCGAGACGGGAAGTTGCCAGCCGACCTGGCCCGGCGGATGCGAATACGACCTGAGCCGGTCGTCGCAGTTCAGCCAGCGCTCCCCGCAAAAGCGCTGGTTGACGGAGTTTCAGATGAGAGGTTGTCTCAGCGCTTGCCCATGGAGCGACGCGAGCCGCGCGGGTGTGGCGGACGGTACTCAGCCTTGTCGTGCTTCTTGCGGTGCTGGTAGGCGCCATTAGCCTGCTGCTGCGCAGCAAGGGCGGCCTTGGCCAGCTCGGCCAGGGAGAGAGTGGGTTGTTCCTGCGCGTTGTCGGCGCTGTCGTCGCGGGGCGGCTGCTGAGAGGACGTCATGGGTAGACCGGTTCTGAAAGGTATGAAACGGCGCACATGATAGCCGAACTCGCCCCGCTCCGGCTGCCCGTCCGCGCGAGCGGCTCAGGCAGAGCCTTCAGCGCGCTGGCAAAGCCATCAGCTCGGCGGGAACAGCGTGTCCGGGCGGGTCACGTATTCGGTCGCTTCGGCCTCGGTCATCACCCAGATCTGGCTGATCCGGCTGTCCAAGCCCATCTTGATGCCGACGAACTTGCCGGCGATCTTCGGCAGCATGCCGTAGACCATGAAGCGGTTGCTCTCATCACGGATGCGGATGGTGACCGACAGCGGATAACTGATGGTCTTCTTGTACAAACCAATGGTGATCACCTGGCGCAGCAAGCTCGGCTTCGGCCGCTTGAGGGTGATCACCGGATACACCGCGCTGTCGACGAACCCCACCAACATTCCCGAAGGCAGCTCCCGGGCAGCCAGCGCCGGGTTGCTCAGTCCTGCCATCAGGGCGAGTGCGCCGAGCAGCTGAAGCGTCCAGCGTTGCAGCGAAGCGCGTGAAAGTACTGCTGAAGTCATCGGATTTCCCCGCCCTGGTTTTCCAGTTTTCATTATCTGCCCGGTTAGTTGCCCGGATCTTGAGCGTGGAGCGTAGCGGTTCGCCACGCCGCTGTCCGCACATTGATTCACAGCCTCTGGAGATTCCCACGGCGAGATGGCGAATCATTGCGCGACATTCCCGTGCAGGTCGGCGTCACGCGGTCGCCAGCCACATTGCAGCCACCCCTCGCGGGCTCTATCGTGACGCATCCCGCCGTCACTCCGAGAACCAGCCATGAGCTCTCTTCGCGAAGCCCTCGCCCGATTTTCCCGACTCGACCTGGCCGGCGGCCCGACGCCGCTGGACAAGTTGGAGCGGCTGTCCACACACCTGGGCCGCGAACTCCATGTGAAACGCGACGACACGACACCCTTCGCCCTGGGCGGCAACAAAGTGCGCAAGTTGGAATTCCTCGCCGCGGATGCCCTGAAGGCCGGCGCCGATACGCTAGTGACCGCCGGCGCGATCCAGTCCAACCATGTCCGCCAGACCGCCGCCGTCGCGGCAAAACTCGGCCTGCGCTGCGTGGCGTTGCTGGAAAACCCAATCGGCACCGATGACCGCAACTACCTGAGCAACGGCAACCGCCTCCTGCTGGACCTGTTCGGCACCGAGGTCGAACTCGTGTCCAACCTCGATACCGCAGACGAGTTGCTGGCCCAGACCGGCGAACGCCTGCGCCGCGTAGGCCGCAAGCCCTACATCGTGCCCATTGGTGGCTCGAACGCGCTGGGCGCCTTGGGCTACGTGCGTGCCGGACTGGAACTGGCGCAGCAGATTCACGGCAGCGGCCAGGAGTTCTCGGCCGTGGTGCTCGCCTCCGGCAGCGCCGGTACCCATGCAGGCCTGGCGATCGCCCTGGCCGATACCCTGCCGGAACTGGACGTCATTGGCGTGACCGTCTCGCGGACAGACGCGGCACAACGGCCGAAGGTCGAAGGGCTGGTTGAGCGCACGTTGGAGCTGCTCGGCCACGACGCGCGGCCCCTGCCGAAAGTGCAACTGTGGGACAAATATTTTTCCCCGCGCTATGGCGAACCCAATGCCGGCACGCTGGAGGCCGTGCGCCTGCTGGCAAGCCAGGAAGGCCTGCTGCTGGACCCGGTGTACACCGGCAAGGCCATGGCCGGATTGCTTGATGGCATCCGCCGTGATCGCTTCGCTAAACCCGGGCCTATCCTGTTCCTGCACACCGGCGGCTCACCGGCACTATTCGCCTATCATTCGGCGAAGTGACCTACATACCATTCAGAACTAGGTATGTAATTTTTTATTATTTTATTGCATAACGATTCCAGCCCTATAGTCGCCACGCGTTGACTAACCTGCTAACAAACACCAATAACGGGGACCACCATGACCTTCTCCGCACTGCGACGTCATTTCCTGCTTGCCAGCCTGACCCTCACCCTTGGCGCCGGCCTCCTCGGCCAGGCCCAGGCCGCCGACGACCTGCTCGCCCAGATCAAGTCCAAGGGAGAAGTCCGCGTTGGGCTCGAAGGCACCTACCCGCCCTTCAGCTTCCAGGACGAGAACGGCAAGCTCGCCGGCTTCGAAGTGGACTTCTCGAACCTGATCGCCAAGGAGTTGGGCGCAACCGCCAAACTGCAGCCGACCAAGTGGGACGGCATCCTGGCCGCGCTGGAGTCCAAGCGCCTGGACCTGGTGATCAATCAGGTAACCATCTCCGAGGAGCGCAAGAAGAAGTACGACTTCTCCGACGCCTACACCGTCTCCGGCATCCAGGCGCTGGTGCGCAAGGGCGACGAAGGCAAATACGACGCGCCGGAGAAATTGGCAGGCGTGAAAGTCGGCGTGGGCCTGGGCACCAACTACGAACAGTGGCTGCGCGAACACGTGCCGCAGGCTGACGTGCGTACCTACGAAGACGACCCGACCAAGTTCCAGGACCTGCGCAGCGGCCGCATCGACGTGATCCTGGTGGACCGCCTGGCCGCCTTCGACATGGTCAACAAGACCAAGGGCGCCATGGCCCTGACCGGCGCGCCCTTCGCCCGCCAGGAAGCCGGCATCGCCCTGCGCAAAGGCAACCCGGAACTCCTCGCAGCACTGAACAAGGCCATCGAGAAATTCAGGGCCGATGGCACGCTGAAAAAACTCTCGGAGAAATGGTTCCAGGCTGACGTCACCCAATGATTGAAGAAAGCCTGCAGCTAGCGCTGGATTCCGCGCCCTTCCTGTTGAAGGGCGCGGTCTTTACGGTAGTCCTCAGCGTTGGCGGCATGTTCTTCGGACTGCTGCTCGGATTCGTACTGGCGCTGATGCGCCTGTACGGATTCACTCCCGTGCGCTGGATCGCGCGCATCTACGTGTCGTTCTTCCGCGGCACGCCGTTGCTGGTCCAGCTCTTCATGATCTATTACGGCTTGCCCCAAGCCGGCATCGAACTCGATCCGCTGCCAGCAGCGCTGATCGGCTTCTCGCTGAACATGGCCGCCTATGTCTGCGAAATCCTCCGCGCCGCCATCGGCTCCATCGACAAGGGTCAATGGGAAGCAGCCGCCAGCATCGGCATGACCCGCGCCGAGACCCTGCGCCGGGTGATCCTGCCACAGGCCGCGCGCACTGCCCTGCCGCCGCTGGGCAACAGCTTCATCTCGCTGGTCAAGGACACTGCCCTGGCCGCCACCATCCAGGTCCCGGAACTGTTCCGCCAGGCTCAGTTGATCACTGCGCGCACCTTCGAGGTCTTCACCATGTACCTCGCGGCGGCGCTGATCTACTGGATCCTCGCGAGCATCCTGTCGCACCTGCAGAACCGCCTGGAAGACCGGGTCAACCGTCATGACCAGGAGCACGACGCATGATCGAAGTACGCCAGCTGACCAAGCAGTTCCGCGGCCAGGAGGTGCTCAAGGGCATCGACCTGACCGTCGAGCCTGGCGAAGTGGTCGCGATCATCGGCCCCAGCGGCTCGGGCAAAACTACCCTGCTGCGCTGCCTGAACCTGCTGGAAGTGCCCAACGGCGGGACCATCCAGGTCGGCGACATCCTCATCGACGCGTCCAAGCCGCTAAGCGGCCAACAGGGGCTGATCCGCAAGCTGCGCCAGCATGTGGGCTTCGTCTTCCAGAACTTCAACCTGTTCCCCCACCGCACCGCGCTGGAGAACGTGGTGGAAGGCCCAATCATCGTGAAGAAGGAGCCACGCGCCCAGGCCATCGAGCGCGCCCGCCAATTGCTGGCGAAGGTCGGGCTGGCCGGCAAGGAAGAGTCGTACCCCAAGCGTCTCTCCGGCGGCCAGCAACAGCGTGTCGCCATCGCCCGCGCGCTGGCCATGCAGCCGGACGTAATCCTGTTCGATGAGCCCACCTCGGCGCTGGACCCGGAACTGGTCGGTGAAGTCCTGTCGACCATCCGCGGCCTGGCCCAGGAAAAGCGCACCATGGTCATCGTCACCCACGAGATGAGCTTCGCCCGCGACGTCGCTAACCGGGCGATCTTCATCGACAAGGGCGTGATTGTCGAACAGGGCGACGCCAAGGCGCTGTTCGCTCACCCAAAGGAAGAACGCACCCGCCAGTTCCTCAGCAAGTTCCTCAATCAGGGCGAGAAGCGCGCGGCCGAATAGAATCGAATTATTCGATTTATATCTGCCGATATTTGCGCTTTTTTATCGATCACCTGCGAGAGAAGATAGCCCCATGAACCGCGCGGACTGGCCCACCGGCCAGCCGCGCCCCATGAGGACTAAGTCATGATCGAACGCAGACCCTTCCAGCAACTCGGCGGCGCCAACCATGGCTGGCTCAACGCCAAGCACCACTTCTCCTTCGCCGAGTACTACGACCCCGAGCGTATGGACTGGGGCAACCTCCGCGTCTGGAACGATGACGAAATCGCCGCCGGCACCGGCTTCCCGCCGCACCCGCACCGCGAGATGGAAATCATCACCTACGTCCGCCAGGGTGCGATCACCCACCAGGACAGCTTGGGTAACAAGGGCCGTACCGAAGCGGGCGACGTGCAGGTAATGAGTGCAGGCTCGGGCATCGTGCATTCCGAGTACAACCTGGAGAAGGATGTCACTAAGATCTTCCAGATCTGGATCATCCCCTCGGTACGCGGCGGCACGCCGTCCTGGGGCGCCAAGCCCTTCCCGAAGGGCGACCGCGCCGGGCGCTTCGTGACCCTGGCCAGCGGCTATGAGAACGACGTCGACGCCCTGCGCATCCGCGCGGAAGGTCGCCTGGTCGCCGCCACTCTGAAGGCAGGCCAGAGTGCCGAGTACGAACTGGGCAACGGTCGCCGCGCCTATCTGGTACCGGCAACCGGCAAGGTCGAGGTCAACAGCATCGAACTGCTGGCCCGCGACGGTGCCGCCATCACCGACGAGACCGTAGTGAAAGTCACCGCGCTGGAAGACAGCGAAGTGATTCTGGTCGACGTAGCCTGATTCAGGCGCTAGTAACGAAAAAGGCACGCCAACTGGCGTGCCTTTTTCATGGCAACGGAAAACTCATATCCCGGTTGCCGCAACGCCCCAGGCCACCAGGATACCGACCAGGATACCGGCGGCGATCTCGATTCGAGTGTGTCCCATGCGTTCGCGCAGCGGCTTGTGATCGGTCGCATCCACTGCAAGCATATTGATGGCCGCAGCATGCCGCCCAACCTGCTGACGCAAGGTATTGGCATCCAGCATCACGATGAACGCCAGCGTCAACGCGACGCCGAATGCCGCTTGATCCAGCCCCTGCTTGAATGCAATCAGTGCCGCCATGCTGCAGACGATTGAAGTGTGGTTGCTCGGCAAGCCACCGTAACCGATCAGGCCAAAGGCAGGCGTGCGGGCCCTGATACTGTTGATGGCGAACTTGCTGCAGCCAGCGACCAGCCACGCCAGGAATGGCGTCAGTGCGTATGCATAGGTACTCATGCCGGCATCCCCGGCCAAAGTGCCCACATGCAGACGCCCCCCCAGGCAATGACGGTCAGTAGCAATTGCCAATCCGCCAACAATGCATCGGTAGGCGACTCGCCACCATCCAGTGCTTCAACCACGTACCAGTAGCGGAATAAACCGAACAGCACCAGAGGGACCGTGATCACAAGATCAGGCTTCGCCGACATCACGAACATGCTGTAGAACAGCAGGGCCCCGGTAGCGGAGATTTCTGCGTAGCGATCGACCAGCGAGAGAGTGTACTTGCCTAGCACCTCTCGAGCCCCCGCACCGCTCTTGCTCAGCTCCTGGCGACGCTTGACAGCTGCAAGATAGAGGGCAAGACAAAGCGTGGTGACGAACATCCAGGACGATACCGGGACGCTCAGCGCCACCGCGCCTGCAAATACCCGAAGTACGAATCCGATGGCAATGGTGAATATGTCGACCACGGGCTGATGCTTGAGCACGAAGGTATAAGCCAGGTTGAGCAGCATATAACCCACGATGACTGCAACAACTTTGGGTGCCAGGAACCATCCCACCACCAGTGCCCCATAGAGCAGCACCAGCAGGATTGCCGACGCCGGAACCGACACGACGCTAGCGGCAAGCGGGCGAGACTTCGACTTGACCGGATGCAGCCGATCCCGCTCTATGTCGTGCATATCGTTGATGACATAAGTCGCCGACGACGCTATGCAGAACAGCAGCACGGCCAGCAAAGCGTGACTCAGCGCAACGGAGCTGAGAAACTCGCCTGAGAAGATCAGCGGTGCAAGAACGAATCCATTCTTGACCCATTGTTTTGGGCGCATCAGTTTGATCAATCCACGCAACTGAGCCCCCGGAACACGAGTGATCGCCGACTCCTGCATCAAATTCCTACCTTGAGAAGCTAAATCAGAAGATACTTTTCATGAAACTGGTTCTTACCTACACAATTCTTGCATTAATCGCCACCGCAGCAAACATTGGCTCTCAGGATATTGTCGTCAGATCCTATAACGGCCCTTACTCCATCCTACTGTCAGTGATGATTGGAACCGGGGTAGGTCTGGTAGTGAAGTACATCCTCGACAAGCGATACATTTTCGGCTTTCGTGCGCAGAGCGCGGCCCACGACGGACAGACCTTCATCCTCTATACCATCATGGGACTCGCAACGACCGTCATTTTCTGGGGCTTCGAGTTCACCTTCCAGCACCTCTTCCAGTCCGATGGCATGCGCTATCTGGGCGGCGCGATCGGCTTGGCTATCGGCTACGTCACCAAGTACCACCTGGATAAGCGCTATGTATTCCGCATGGAGACTGCATGAGACCCATCAATTCCTGGGGCCGCCTGGCTGCGCCACTCCATGATGTCGTCCCGATCGCATCACCAGACCAAGCCGCGCGCGCGATAGGAGCAAGCAAACAACCGGGTCTTGCCCACGGCATGGGCAGAAGCTACGGGGACAGCTGCCTCAACCCCGGAGGCACGCTCTGGCTGATGACAGGCATGGACCGCCTAATCCGCTTCAACGAAGAAAGCGGTCGACTGACTTGCGAGGCGGGAGTCCTGCTGCGCGACATCCAGCAACTGCTGGTACCGCGCGGCTGGATGCTGCCAGTGACTCCGGGCACCCAACTGGTGACCGTGGGCGGCGCCATCGCCAACGATGTGCACGGCAAGAACCACCATGCACTCGGCTCATTCGGCGACCATGTGCAGCGCGTCCGATTATTGCGAACAGACGGTTTGGTGCTGGATTGTGGCCCACAAACGGAAACAGGCTGGTTCCGTGCAACGGTTGGCGGACTAGGTCTGACCGGACTTATAGTCGAGGCGGAACTGCAATTGCGCCGCGTCGCCAGTCCCTGGCTTGACACCGAGACCCTTCCCTACGGCGACCTGACAGAGTTCTTCGCCCTCGCCGACGGATCGGAGGCAGAATGGGAACAGACGGTCTCCTGGATCGACTGCCTTTCGGGCGGTGCCAGTCGCGGTATCTTCATGCGCGCGAATCCGGCAGCGAGCGGCCCGCCAGCGCGACCTCGCGGCCGCAAGTTGAGCATGCCACTGGTTCCGCCGATTTCGCTGGTCAACAGTCTGTCCCTGCGCCCTTTCAATGCCGCCTACTACCACCTCAACCTGCGCAAAGCCGGCAGGAGCGTCGCCCATTACGAGCCATTCTCTTATCCGCTGGACAATGTGCGGGACTGGAATCGCATGTACGGCCCTCGCGGGTTCTACCAGTACCAGAGCGTCGTGCCACGGAACGGTGGACAGGACGCCGTGCAAGCCATGCTGGACGCGATCTCGTCTTCGGGCGAAGGTTCCTTCCTGGCCGTACTCAAGACCTTCGGCTCCCGCAGCTCGATGGGCATGCTCGGCTTCCCTCAACCCGGCGTGACCCTGGCCCTCGACTTCCCGAACCGAGGCGAGAAAACCTTGCGCCTGCTAGAGCGGCTCGACGCGATCGTCCGCGAAGCAGGCGGGCGCCTGTACCCAGCCAAGGACGCACGCATGCCGCGTGACCTCTTCGAGTCCGGCTACCCCATGCTGAATGAATTCTTGCCTTATCGCGACCCGGGCATCAGCTCCGGTCTGTCCCGCCGCCTGCTAGGAAGCTGAAGTGAACAGGAAACGCATCATCATCATCGGAGCGACCTCCGCCATCGCCGAGCGCTGCGCCCGCCTCTGGGCGCAGGCGCAGGATGTCGACATGACGCTCGTCGGTCGCGACCTTCCGAAGCTGGAGCGCATCGCCACCGACCTCAGGGTCCGCAGCCCGAAGGGCGAAGTCCACTGCGCGACCGTAGACTTCACCGACCCGCAATCCATCCAGCCGCAAGTAGATGAGCTGACGGCCAAAGGCCCCGCCGATATCGTGCTGATTGCACACGGCTCGCTTCCCGAACAGCAGACCTGCCAGGACGACCTTGCAATCGCGCAGCAAGCGCTGGAAATTAACGGCATTTCGCCTGTGCTGTTCGCGGAAGCCTTCGCCGCGAAGATGGAGCGAATCAATCACGGCTCGTTGATCATCATCGGCTCGGTAGCAGGTGACCGCGGACGCAAGTCGAATTATGTCTACGGCGCTGCCAAGGGCCTGGTAAGTCGTTACGCACAGGGCTTGCAGCACCGCTTTGCAGGCAGCGACGTCAAGGTGCTGCTGGTCAAGCCGGGCCCCACCGACACCCCCATGACTGCGCATCTCAAAGGAGAAGGTGCACGCCTAGCTCCCGTGGAAGACGTGGCCAGCGACATCGTCCAGGCCTGCACCAAGGGTGTTGCCACGCTGTACACCCCGCGAAAGTGGCAATTGATCATGTGGGTCATCCGGCACATGCCGGCAGCGATCTTCAACAAGCTCAACATCTGACCCGGAACAGCCTCGCCGCCCGGCGAGGCTTCTGCCCTGGCGCGCCTAGCACTTGCGGCAGAGACTCATCCCGTCACCAATCGGCACCAGCGAATAATCCACACGCTCATCCGTCTTCAGCGCCAGGTTGAGCTGCTGGATCGCCCGCGTGTCCGCGCTTTCCGGATTCGTCTCCAGCACCCGCCCACTCCACAGCACGTTATCGAAGACCACCAGGCCGCCGTCACGCAGCAGGGTCAGGGCATGCTCGAGGTAAATGGGATAGTTGGCCTTGTCGGCATCGATGAAAACCAAGTCGAAACTGCCTTGCTGGTCACCGGCCAGCAGAGCTTCCAGCGTGGCCAGCGCCGGCCCGAGGCGCAGTTCGATGCGCGAATCGACGCCAGCATCATTCCAGTAGCGTCGGGCGATATCGTTGTACTCCCCAGGCAGATCGCAACAAAGGATATGGCCGCCTTCCGGCAAAGCCTCGGCCATGCACAGGGCGCTATAGCCGGTGAAGGTGCCGATTTCGAGGATGCGTTTGGCGCCAGTCAGCCTGACCAGCAGGGCGAGGAACTGCCCCTGCTCCGGAGCGACCTGCCAGCGGGACATCGGCAGGCTGGCAGTCTCGGCGCGCAGCCGTGCTTTGATCGGCGAATCGCGCAGGGAGACGTCAAGAAGGTACTGGTAGAGCGAGTCGTCCAGGTTCAGCGTGCGGGTGGTCATTGTCCCTCCTGAGGATCAGGGGTGGAGGGCGAGATTCTGCACGGCGAGGACACGCTTGGCTTCCAGAAAGGCTTTCTGCCAATAGGCGCTGTCGAGGCTGTCCAGGCGCACGGTCCCGCCCGTTCTGGGCGCATGAACGAAGCGCCCTTCCCCGACATAGATACCCGCATGGCTGACGCCACGTCCACCGCTCGTGGCGAAGAACACCAGGTCTCCGCTCTGCAGGGACTCGCGGCCGACGGTGGGCGCGCGCAGGGTGATCATCTCGCGGGTAGAACGCGGCAGCATCAGGCCGGTGGCATCGCGATAGACGTAGCCGATCAGCCCGCTGCAATCGAATCCGCCGTCTGGCGTATTGCCCCCCCAGCGATAAGGAGTACCGACCAGGCCAATGGCACGGATCAGGACATCATCAGCAGCCTGGGTGTTGTAGACGGGAGCAGCGGGCGCATTCACCACGGGAGGCGGCGACGGCGGATTGCGACTGGCGCAGGCGGCCAGCGAGGCGAGAACAACGAGGAGAATGATGCGCTGAGAAACGAGCATGTGATGGCATCCCGTCAAGGAGTGCCATCACTTTGTATCAACAGTGATTTGAACGCAATACTTAAAGTAAAACTTTAAGTTCAGCGGGTCGCCGTCTTCGGCTCGTAGCCGGGCTCGAGCACACGCTTGGCTTCCATGAAGCTCAGGCGCCAGTAGCTCTCGTCCAGGCGATCCACCCGCACCCCACCACCGCGGCGGCTAGCAGAGTGGATGAATTGTCCGTCACCGATATAGATGCCGGCGTGGCTGACCCGACCGCGACCACGGTTGTTGAAGAAGATCAGGTCGCCCGGTTGCAGGTCTTCTTTCGAGACCAGCGGGACGTCCATATTGATCATCTCGCGCGTGGAACGTGGCAGGCTGATGCCCGCTTCTTCACGGAACAGATAGCCCACGAAGCCGCTGCAATCGAAGCCCGTCCGCTCCGATTTCCCACCAAAGCGGTACGGAGTACCGATCAGCGAGAACGCGCGGTCCAGAATGTCGGATACATGGGCAGTCGAACTGCCGTTATCGTTTTTGGCCCCCTCGTCCTGCGACTCATTCATCAGCGCTATGTTGTGCTGATTTACCTGGAACGCTGCTCGAGTGGCAGGCACTGAAGCGACCTGGTTCGGCTGCGATTCCGGCGAATGGCTGGCGCAAGCTGCCAGCAGCAGAACGAAACTCATGGGCACGAGGGGTGCTAAGCGTTTAAGCATGGGCACGACCGTGTCTCATTAGCTCCATTTATTAGCGGGCTAATTTGCCCGCTCAATGGGGCCAATGCAAGTTTTTTATCGAGGAATGTGACTTAGCAGGCGCGGCATAATGTCTAAGGCTCGACCAACCATTCTTTCTTCGACCACCGAGCTGAGATCAGTCAGCCCCGGATTTACCTCGGCGGTGAAGCCTCCCGCGTCCCGCGTGCGCAGCACCGGCTCGATGATATAGGGGAAGCTGGCAGTGGTTCCTACCAACAGAACGGCGTCGAATCCCTTGCGCAGTTGCGCATAGAGCGTGTCGATCGCCTCCTCCGGCAGCATCTCCTCGAACAGCACCACCGGCGGGCGCAATATGCCTGCACAGCGCGCGCATGTCGGCGGCAGCGGGCCATCCAGATGTCCGGCCAGTTCGGTGCTTTGCAGCCCGCACGACTGGCAGTACAGCGGCGCCAGATCGCCATGGATTTCGATCAGCCGCTCTGCCGGCGAGCCAGCGCGACGGTGGAAGCCATCGATGTTCTGCGTCAGCACCCAGCATTCGGGCTTGAGACGTTGCAGTTCCGCGATGGTATCGTGGCCGGCGTTGGGCTGCGCATTCAGACAGGCCTTACCGAGCTCAGCCAGATACTTCCAACACAGCGCGGGGTCTTTCTGCAGCATCGGACCGGAGATCGCCGCCTCGATGGGGATCCCTTCCGCCGTACGGCCGTTGTAAAGGCCGCCGAGGCCGCGATAGGTCGGCATGCCAGAATCGGCGGAGAGCCCTGCGCCGGTGATCACCAGGATGCGTTCGGCGCGAGCCAGTGCCGCGCCGGTGCGTTCGATGGCCGAATCCATGCGCCCTCCTCCGCGGCCAGGCCGCGCGTCAGTGGTTGACCGTGTACGACAGCATCATCGAGATATGGCACAGCGGACGGCCACTTTGTTCCTGCCAGGCGTTGAACGCGGTCTGTACCAGCGCCAGGTCCTTCAGGCTGGTCGGGGTCTTGTCGACTATTTCCTGGGCCTTGAGCGCGGCGACTACATCATCGCTGAGCACGAAGGTGTCCTTGCCGGCCATGCGCAGGAAGCGCGGCGCGGACATGCCGCCTAACTGATTGCACTGTTTGGCCAGCAGCTTCCAAAGGCCGACGATGTCGCTGGACGGCCAATCGGCCAGCAGCTTGCCAAAGCTGCCGTACTCGCGGGCGATGTCCAGGACGAACTGTGCATTGCGCGGCACGCTCTTGAGCTTGTCCAGGTGGCGGATCAGCCGGGTGTCCTGCATCAGGTTTTCCAGGCGCTCGCCGCCCATCAGCACGACCTTCTCCGGATCGAAGCCGAAGAAGACTTCCTCGAAAGCCGGCCACTTGGCGTCCACCAGGCTGTGCTTGAGGCCTGCACGGAAGATGCGCAGGCTGATCAGCGACAGGTAGCGATCATCGCCGACCGCGGCCAGCTCCGCCGCGGATTTCGTCTGCGGCAGGCGGGCTTCCAGCGCGTCGACCGAGCCGAAGCGGTTCAGGCAGAATTCATACAGCCACTGGTAATCACGCATCGGGCGTCCTTGCGAGGTTTTACAGGTTCATCACGTCGAGGAAGCGCGGGGTGGCGGTCTCGTCGATGCGCAGACTGTTGAAGTCGAACAGGTTGCGGTCGGCCAGTTGCGACGGAACCACGTTCTGCAGGGCACGGAACATGATCTCGGTGCGGCCCGGCGACTTACGCTCCCAGTCCAGCAGCATTTCCTTGACCACCTGACGCTGCAGGTTTTCCTGCGATCCGCACAGGTTGCACGGGATGATCGGGAATTCCTTGAGCACCGAATAGGCCTCGATGTCCTTCTCGTTGCAGTACGCCAGCGGGCGGATCACCACGTTGCGGCCGTCGTCGGACAACAGCTTGGGCGGCATGGCCTTGAGGGTGCCGCCGTAGAACATATTGAGGAAGAAGGTTTCCAGGATGTCGTCGCGGTGGTGCCCCAGCGCCATCTTGGTCGCGCCGATCTCGTCGGCGTAGGTATAGAGAGTGCCACGGCGCAGGCGCGAGCACAGCGAGCAGGTGGTCTTGCCCTCCGGGATCTTCTCCTTCACCACCGAGTAGGTGTCCTTCTCGATGATGTGGTACTGCACGCCGATGGACTCCAGATACGCCGGCAGCACGTGCTCGGGGAAGCCAGGCTGCTTCTGGTCCATGTTCACCGCAACGATCTCGAACTGGATCGGCGCCACCTTCTGCAGGTAAAGCAGGATGTCGAGCAGGGTGTAGCTGTCCTTGCCGCCGGACAGGCAGACCATCACCTTGTCGCCGTCCTCGATCATGTTGAAGTCGGTGACCGCTTCGCCAACCTGGCGGCGCAGGCGTTTCTGCAGTTTGTTCTGGTTGACCGAAAGGGTGCTGGCCATGGTGCTCTGGAATCCGAAGGGCAAGACGAAAAGCCGGTCATTTTACGCGCAAATCGCCCAGGGCGGACACTGCCCCTTCAAGCCACTGATCCCAAAGGATTTTTCCCACCAGCCATTCTGAGGTGTCGAAAGAGTGTCGAAAACAACAAAAGACGCCTGCAAACCAATGGCAGCTTCCCAGATCAATGCAGACTTACGGGACGAGACCAAGCAAACCACATAGCCGGGCACGGCCTTTTCAAGCGTTAAGGGCCTATTCCTGCGGATTCTTCTTGCTTATGGTCCACTCGGATCGCTTGAATGGCTCTTTGCGACCGTACCTCCCGGCAGGAATTTCCTGAATTTCTCCACCCTTGGAAAGAAATGCTGAGATTTTCTTATCCAGCTCCAAACGTGCGGCTTTCGTCTCTGAATCGGACATAACTTCACCTGAGGTGAGGAGCCACCGAGCCGGCAGCTACCGATCTACTATACGCAAATATCGCACTCATACCTGACCGCCTGACAGATATCTTCAATTCCCTGAAATTTACCTATCTATTCCCTGCAAAGCCTGTATGGTGACCACCTGCCTGCTCGGTTTAGCGGCACCGTTCGATGACTTATCTTCGTGATTCTCCATCTTTGCGGCCCCTCTTCACTTCGCATCCAGTCATGCATCGCATTTTGCATAGCATGAACTTTTTGGAGACTCATTATGACTACTCGTCAAACTGGCACCGTTAAATGGTTTAACCCTGAAAAAGGGTTTGGCTTTATTACCCCCGAAAGCGGCGCGGACGTTTTTGTTCACTTCCGAGCGATTGAAAGCTCCGGTTACAAAACCCTGGACGAAGGCCAGCGCGTTAGCTTCTATGTGACCTCAGGTGCCAAGGGCCCCCAGGCTGACCAAGTGCAAGCGATGTAGCTTCTGCACTAATCAAAAGCCCCGCAAATGCGGGGCTTTTTGCTTGTCGATACACCTAGAAATTACAGCCGCTCACATAAAATAAAACCGATGAAATCCCCGTTCATTCGGCCATATTGGATTTCACTGCACTGATGAGCGCATCCATCGCAATCGGCTTTTGCAGAAACAATCTATCTACTGGGGCATCGAGCTGAGGAACAGCAGACATCAGTATTACTGGCAGAGCAGGAAACTCACAGGCTAAAAGCACCGAGAATCCAACCCCATTCATTTCTCCAGCAAGATTTACATCAGTCAAAATCAACTGAACGTTATGTTTTCCCTGTCTCAATACTTCAAGAGCGTCCTCTGCCGCTCCAAACATTAAGGCTGAAATTCCAACCTCTTCCATCACTAACTGAATAAGAAATGCCAGGGTTGCTTCATCCTCCACGATCAAAATCACCCGATCATCGGCACTACAGTCTTGGATTTTCACAACGATGTCCAGAAAGCCCACCCTAAACAGGAGGGATGAGGCAGTGATCCTCCCTTTTCCCCCAAAGGGCAAGCCATTTCGTGTCACAGAAACATAATGAGGAGAACGGCAGACGCCTCTAGCCACGAGCCGTGCATCACTCACACCCCAGCTCCGGGTATCGACTCCCCTTCGTACATCGACAATGGGTTGAGCCGAACTGCGTCCTGTAAGTACTCCGGCGACAAATGAGCGTATCGCATCGTCATGTTCAGCGACGTGTGTCCCAGAATCTCCTTCAGCGCCAGGATGTTTCCGCCGTTCATCATGAAATGAGATGCGAAGGTGTGGCGCAGGACGTGGGTGCATTGACCACGCGGCAGCACGATATTGCAGCGTTTCACCATGCGGGCGAATGCCTCTCGGCAGAACGGGAAACGGTTTTTCTTGGCGAAATAGGCTTCAAGCCGATCCTGCAATTCCTGGGAGATCGGGACCGTCCGCACTCGCTTCGACTTGGTATTAGCGAACACCACACAGCCCGCACGAACCATCGGCCAGGTCAGACGCTGGGCCTCGGACCATCGCGCACCCGTAGCCAAGCAGATCTCTGATATCAGCGCCAAGTGTGGGAACGTCGAGTAGTCCCGCAGTGCAGACACCAGGGTCGCGACCTGAGCTTTCGACAGGAACGAAACCACCTCCTGCTGAGGCTTCAGCGGCTTCAACGTGTCCAGGGGATTGGCATAGTCGATGTCACCGAGTCGGCGCAGCTCGGTATAGATGGACTTGAGGTACGAGTACCTCACGTTGATCGAGCGCGGGAGCGCCCCCTCCTCCAACTCCACCTTACGCAATGCCACCAAGTCAGAGACGGTGAACGTCTGAGCGATGGGATTCCCCAGCTTCGCAGCAATGAACAACAGCATGTTCCTGCGACGTCTCCCGCTGGTGATTGCATGCCCGTGCAGCTCGTACCAGCGCTCTATGAGCTGAGACAGGCGACGCGTGTCCTTCGGCCTGGGATTCCACTCCGGCGTGACCGCCAGCTTTGCGCGCACTGAAGCTTCAAAGCGCTGAGCCTCCCCCTTGGTCTTGAACCGCTTGCGGAAGCGCTTCCCCTTGATGGGTTCGACGTCAACGAACCAACGACCATCCTCCAGCTTGGTGATCGCCATCAGATCGCGTACCCGCGCTTCAAGTACCGATCATTTATGAGTCCAATGATGTGTCTTTCGAGGTCGCGAGTGCTGTAGCCCTTGGCGGTGTAGTGATCCTCGATCACGTGCCAAAAGGGCAAAGTACGCCCGACCTCCAAGGCTTTTTTTGGTGGTACGCGCTCCCGTGCAATGAGGCTGGCGAACTGGCCCAGGAACATCTCGCAGTTCTTGCCGGAGAAGCCCTGAGCTGTCTTGTAGTAGCGGCGATATTCGGTGCGATCAATGAGCGGATCGGCCTCTACCTGCACCTGGGTATCCAGGGTGATGAGCGACCAGAACGGATTGAACTCCTTCGGGCTGTCCAACAGCCGGAAGCTCTCACAGGCGTAGCCCCACAGGCCTTGCAGGTGCGGGCATAGTCCCGCGTAGGTGCGGCAGCCGATTACCTCACCAGAGGTCATGGTGGAGCCTTCGGAGAACTGCTGAACCACCGAATGGTGGAAGCGAAACTCGATACGCCACACCGTTTCCAGCGGGTTGTAAGCAGGGTCACCATCACCGAAGGGGTCGCCATTTAGGTTGGCCCAAACGCATTCCCAATAGTCGAGCTTGTCGGTTGTCCGGGCTTGGAGCGTTTTGTTGTAGATGCACAGTTGCAGCCCGCTGGCCGAGCCGAACATGTAAGTCTCACCACGTCCGTAGACCGAGGCGTTGCCATCGAACTCGATACGCTCGATGCCACTGATCTGGCGAACACGCCGGGAGCGGCAGTGCATGCGATCCACCAAGTCAGACGGAGGCGTCCAACCCTGCACGTCGAGCGCGAGATGCACGGCGCATTGGTTGGTTTCGCAAGCGGAGAGCACGCCTGCGGCCAGGTCATCGAGCATGCCTTGCAGGATCAATGGATCAGCACCATCGAGGGCGTGCGGGGACACTTCAATCTTGAGGTGCGGGCCGATGTTCTCCAGCTTCACGTTGTGGTTTTTGATTAGCAGGATCAGCCCCAGATCGGCGTTCTGCAGGCGGTACTGGTAGCCTGAATCTCGACCGATACGGCCCTTGGCCCACTGGTAGCCGGCGAACTCCACGATGTCTTCCGGCTCATCGAAGATCGCCATGACCTCGGGGCGGATCAGGCCGTTGTACAACTGCCGGACCGTATCCACGCCGCAGCGCAACAGACGCACACCGGAAAGGTCGGTGAACTCCCCTGCCCTACTGCTGAAAAAGATGCGCCCTTTGGGCGACTCGAAGAACTGCCCGTCTTCCTGAAGTACTGCGCGAATCTGGTGTTCTGCTGCCTTAGTCATGATTCAAACCTATCCAATGCTATCCAATGAGTAACTGGGTTATCCGACGTGTTACAGGGTCGTCGGCCGCCCCGCCGGGCCGTTTGCGGGTGGCCTCCTGCGTCGGCTCAAACCGCAAAACGGCCCTGGCGGGCTCACCACAAGAATTTGCCCTTCTCATAGGGGATGACCGTCACCGTGGGCCCGCTCGGCTCATTGCTGGCCGTTGGCTGAGCGCTCGGGTAGATCGGGGGCGGAGGTGACGGCTGCGCCATGCGCGCATCAGGGCCGGTGCCACGGTCGGGCAAGGTGGGATCGAAGTAGCCGTTGCGCGCCACGCTGAGGCAGAACTCGAAGGAGGTCGCGAACTTGGTCGCTTGCTGCGTGTAGCACTGGCACGACTGGCCGTCCTTCACCGTCTCCGGTGGTCGCCGCTCCACCAGCCTCGGGTCGCTGGTGGACAGGCAATAGATGCGCGGCTTGCTGACCGGGGTGTTGAGCTGGTCATACACCGGGGCCGAGGCTGGCAGATCCGCGATGCGGGGTTTTCGCTGCTCGATGTACTGCTCAGGGGTGACGGCCTTCGGAGCGTCGCCGCCGCTGGGGCTGATCAGCGAGCCCACCATCGACTTGGCCTGATCGACCATGCCGGGCTGGTCCTTCGGTGCGGTGGTGGTCGCCGCCGCTTCTGCCGGCTTGCTGCCTTGCTGGTAACGCTCGAAGGCGCGATACACCATGAAGCCGGCGCCGACGATCACCGCCAGGGCGAGCACCATCTTCTTCGGCGGTTTGAACTTGAAGTGGTGCTGCGCCTGGGTGCTGGTGTAGACACCGAAGTACTTCTTATCGAGCTTGATGACCGTCTTGTCGGCGTCCTTGAAGCTGGTCTTCTTCTCGACTGCCTCGATGACCGCCTCGGACTCGAAGCGCAGCAGTTGCTGGCTCTTGAAGACCCGCCAGTAGTGGATGTGCCCATTGCACAGGCGGCGCAGGTGCACGTCGATGTAACGCGGGTCCTGGGTGACCAGATGCACTTCGTGACCTTGGTGGCGCATGGTTTCGAAGCGGGTGATGTGCTCCGGCGGCCGGTTGCGCGGATCGCGGGCGCCGAACCAGCCCTGCGCCTCATCCACCACGATGATCGCGTCCTGGGGCAGCTCGTACCATTTGAACGGGTCTTCGAACTCGAACCAGGCCGCTTCGAGTTTCTCGGGCTTGAGGCCGGCGACGTTGTGGAAGTAGACGATGCGGCCTTCGGCTTTGGCCTTGGCATCCACTTCGCGGATGGTGTTGAGGGTTTTGCCGTGGCCGGGCTTACCGGTGCGGATATAGAGCATGACCGATCCCCCTTATGCGTCGATGTAGTCGCGGCCCGGCGGGTTCCACACCTGCCGACGGAGACGGTCCTGCGCTTTGAGCCAGCCAGCCATGAGCGCGCGGGTGGTGACGGCAGCGAGGTACATGTTGATTGCTACATCGATCTTCGCGAGGCCGAGGATCTGCTGGATCGGCACGGCGACATTGCCCATCTGCGACATCAGGTAACTACGGGCCATGTCGATCAGCAGGTTGAAGCCGACGTAACTGACGACCGCGAAGCCGATGGCGCGCAGGACCATCTTCACGATGGGCACGGCGATGATCAGGAGCATCTGGACGATAAAGGCGTATTGCATCATTCACCTCCGAGAGAGCGCCCGACGTAGAGGACGCAGAAAGCCCCGACCGCGATAACGATCAGGTAGCCAAGGTCAGTGGCAGCCGCGCACAGCGGCTCATAGGTCACGGCGAACGTGCGGCCGCCGTTGGTTCTGAGGGAGAAGGTCTTGTCAGCCGGGCAGGAGGCGGGAAGGAAGCGCGTGCCCTGGTTGATGAAGGACGGGATTTGAATCTCGGTGCTGTCGTCCATTTCGAACTTGGCACCGGTGACGGCGGCCTTGATGTCGGCCTCGTGCTTCTCGTAGTCGCTCTGCTTTTCGTAGGCGCAGCGCAGGGCTTTTTCCTGGGTCAGCACCGCGCAGTCGATGGCGTCGCCGGAGCAGGACAGCGGCACGTCGCAGGGTTCACCGGAGGCGAGGCGTTCGGGCTTTTCCTCGTCCTCCTTGTCCTTCTCTTCCTCGGGCTTTTCCTGCGGCTCACCTTGATCACTGGTGGTTTGCTCGCCGGTCTTCTGGCCGTCCTGATAGGTCGTGGTGGTGGTGACCGTGTCGTAGTCGAAGTACGTATCGCCGTAGCGGATGTTATAGGTGGTGTTGGTTGTGGTGGAGGTGTTGCCGAGGGTGCCGTCCGGTCGGTTGTAAGTGCCGGTGGTGGTTTGCTTCGGCCCCTGGACGGAGGCCGGGCCGGTGATGATGGCTTTGGATTGCTTCTGCAGGTCGTCGTAGCAGGCCTGCGGGGCCAGCGAGCCTTCGCAGGTGGCTTTCAGCAGGTCGCGCAGGAAGGGCGCGGTCTGCGCGCTCACCCACGGGTCCAGCTGGTTCAGGTCGGAGTCGGTGACGTCGGTCTTCAGCGACTGGACTTCATCGATGGAGATGGTCCGAGTCCCGGAGACTGGCCAGTAACCGGTGGCACGGTTCCAGTCGAAGCCCAATTTGGTATTGGTGCAGTTGTTGAGGTGTCTGTAGCCGGACGGCACTCCATCTCCCGGCGTGGCTCCGGACGGCCATGCGCCGATGGCATAGGTGACGCCGTTGCTGGTCACCACCTTGATCTTGTTGAGGACTTCGGCAGCGGGATACGAACAAGCATCGACGGAGCCGGTGCCACTGCCTGACACCGGGATGCCATCCACCGACTCCTGTTTCTTTTGCAGCTTGGTGTTGTCGTCCGACATCACCCAGCCCACCGCCGCGATAGCTCCGGAAATGGCGGCGCTCATCGCCAGTTGCCCGGCATTGGTCTTGAGGCCGGCCTTGAGCTTTGAGCCGATCCCCGCTACCGGCACGGTGACCTTGGGTTTGACGGTGACCGGGGTCTTCGCAGCAGAGGTGCCCATCCAGCCTTTGCGCTCGGCTTCGAGCAGAAGATCAGCATTGGATTTCGACGGGACGTAGCCGGTGATCGAGCCGTTGGCGGCGCTGTAGCCGGGGCCGGCTTTGATGAAGGGATCTACCTTCACTCGCTCGGTGGCAATCGTCGGCGTGGCGACCAGGGCGGCAAGCAGCAGGATCAGGAAACGGCCCATGGTCAGACCCGCCCGAACAGGACCACGGCGAAGGCCACGGTGGTGACGATGAGGACGAACCATTGAACGGACATTGTTCGGACTCCAGAAGAAAGAACCCCGCCGGAGCGGGGTTCGGTGCTTCGGCTGTTAGGCCGGGTGGACTTACAGGGCGCGGCGCATGTACTTGAACGCCGCGGCGGCGACGAGCACGGCGAAGACGGCCCAACCGATGGTGTTGGTGTCGTCGCCGGCGGTGGTCAGGGCGCCGGTGGCTTCTGCCGGGACAGCGGCATAGGCGGTGGCCGCCAGGGTGGAGCCGACAGCGGCGATACCAACCACGGCTTGGCGAGCGCGACGGCCGTAGCCGGAAGCGCGGTTTTGCAGGTGGGTCTTGAGCTGTTTCATGGGTACTACCTCGCTACTTGAGCAGTCGTTTCAGGACCAGGAAGCCGAAAGCGATGCAGAACAGCGTGAGGACTTCGCCCCGCAGTTCCGCGACCTGATCCCAGGTGAGTGCAGAGCCGAACTCGCTCTGCATTTCCTCGCTGGTGACGACGTGCAGGGTGCCGGTGCAGATGGCGGAACCATCGGCGCCAACGGCCCAGCTGCCGTCACAGGCGAGGAAATTCATAGGAAGCGCGCCGCGCCATCGATCCAGCCCCAGACGTAGCCGGCAGCAAGACCCACGGCGAACAGGGAGAGGTATCGAGTCATGGCGCTACTCCCGAATTAGCTCTTGGCCGAGTCGCCGGGTTTCTCGGCGGCAGGCTGTTGAGTGGGGCGCTGGGCCTGCGGAGCAGCCGGGCGGGCCGGAGCCGGCGCGGCAGCGTCTTGGCCAGTGGCGAGCAGTTCGGTCAGCACCTGGGTGTTCTTGGTGTTGCCGAAGCGGTCTTTGGTCGGGCGGACCACGGTGGCGAACTTGCACAGCACTGGGGAGCCTTCGAAGACGATGCCGTCGAGCAGGGTCGGCTCGATGTCGTACTGGGTGATTTCGAAGCCACGGGCATTGCCGCGTACGCCGTCAGGGATCGGGGAAATCGCCTGGACGCTGGCGAAGATCTCGCCGGAAGTTTTGGAGGTGAAGGTGTCGGTCTGGGTGACCCACAGTTCAACGATTCCGCCAGTGGTTGCAAACATGTTCATCTGAAGCTCCTTTGCCTTTTTCGGGCATGAGTTGGCCCGCTGCTGCAAATTGGGCGCGTTGGTGGCCGTCTTTCAGCGGGTGTGGTGGTGCCGGGTTTTGCGGTGGTGCGTGCGGTGAGTGGGGAAAACACCAAGGGCGCTGCCCTTGTCATCCCGCTCTTGCCGCCGAGGGCTCAGGAGCGCGGGGCGGTGAAGCTGCCCCTCACTCCCGAGCGGAGGCTATTCAGGGCGGGGGACGGTCAAGGGTGCGCTTCGCCCGGCGCTCCGTTTGTCCGAACGGGAAAGCGCGTTCGGACAAGCCGGTGCGGCGGCCCTGGACCTGATTGGCGTGGGTGCGGTTGTTGCGGTCGGCCCACTTCGAAATTTCGTGGGCCACGCACATCAGCGGAAAGCCAACGCAGGTGAGAAGAGCAAACAGCAAGGTAAGGCTGAAGGCGGCGTCAGTGTGCATGGCTCAGGCCTCCAGCTCGAAGGGCTCGCGGATCGGCACGAAGGGAGTCGGTTTGCCGCTGTCGTACACAACGTGCCAATACTGCGGGGGACGGAGCGCGGGCATGTGTTTCGCGCAGGTAAAACCCGACTCCACTCGGTAGGTCGAGTGGATCGAGCGCCACACTCCCGCAACCTTGGTCATCGTGGTAACGACCGTGAAGACCCGCGTAGGGCGGCACTCGGTGCAGCGTGTGGACTGGCAGGCTGCGGGCTTCGCCAGTTCGCGACGGGACCAGCAGACAGAGCAGTCGCAGTCCGGGGCGTGAGGTTGACGAACGTACTTCGACAACATCGGCAGTCACCTCGCGATCAGAAGGCAGACGCGGATGAATCACAACGAGGGAGAACAGGCACCGCGTAGAAGGAAGAACGTCATCATCGCGGTTGGCTTCGACGGTCAAACGTGCGGAGGCAAGCTCCATCCGCCCTTCCTCATGAAATCGGCGCGCTGCATCTGCGAAGCCATCGGCCACTGCCTTGCGCATCAGGCGGAACGACAGACGCGCAGCGGCGAGCTTTTCCCTAACACGCTGCGCACTGAGCGGAGAAAGAAGGCTCATCACAGGCCCTCTTGTTCCAGCAGACGGCGACTCAGCAGCGCCACATTCACCATGACGCGGTTGCCGATCTTGATGCGCGGGATGTAGCCCACGCGAATCCAGCCCTCCACTACCCCTTCATCCATACCAATCCAAGAGGCGAATTTTCGCCACGGCATCAGTACGGGTGCGTTTTTGACCGCTTCGAGAGAAACCTTGCTTCCTTCCGTTTCCATGACCTTTCCTGCACTATCAGATGTCATTATTCGGGGACACCCGGCATTGCATTAAATGCAATGCCATAGGTGCACCATAACAAATCATGCACTTAATGTGTTGCATTATTTGCAAGATCATTAGAACTTTACGGAATGATCAGAGAAAGAATTATTGCCATCTGGGAATATATGGACTTGTCAGCCGCTAAGCTTGAGAAGCTGACAGCTATTGACCGCAACAATTGGTACCACCTGAGAAACGGCAGGCGACGAGCCAACGAAGACGACATAGAGGCAATAATCAAGATCGCCCCCCAGTTCGCTTTTTGGCTAACTACAGGACAGATTGCCCCGGAGATTGGACAGGTCAGCCCCGAGTTCGAAGAGGCAGACGCCCACTTGCAAGGTCCCCACGTGGGATAGAGCTGACAAGGAAGGCAGCCCTCAAGTGGTTCAAAGGAAAAAAGGGGTAACACCTATAAGGTGTTGTGCTACGTGCAAGAAACCCAAGCACTGAAACGAAGAAGTCCGCCGATTTGCGGGCTTTTTTATGGTCAGCTACCGACCCAGGCTGTGTGAAAACGCTTTCGAGAATGAACGCTGCTCAGAAAACGAGCAAATTTCGCGCTTCCTCGCGAATTCCTGCCGGGCCAACTGAGAAAATTTCCGCAGATTTCACGTAGCGACGTGCACCTCAAAATTAAGCGAACGTTTTCACACAGCCTGGACCCATAGCAGCCCTTGGAAAGTATTACTAAGTCCGTACATGCAGGAAACGACTGCGATGCTCTACAGGACTGATCCCAAACCAACGGCGATGGGCCCGCCCGAACGACGTCGCCCGCCGATAACCTAAAAGAACAGCGATTTCTTGAATGCTCAGATCAGAATTACGTAGCAGCTGCTCCGCTTGCCTGCGTCGGACTAGATCGGTTATTTCCTCGAACTCAAAACCTCTGACGGCTAATCGACGCTGAAGCGTACGTGTATTCAATCCAAGTAAATCGGCTATCCGCTCAATCCGGCACTCCTGGGTACGAAGCAATGCTCGAGTGAGTCTGAACACCTCAACGATCAAATCGTCTTCTGTTGCCAGAATCGACGTCGTATCGAGATAGCCATCGTACAAGTTGGAGAGTTTTTCGGCGCCTTCAGAACCAAGGCGCTGCAGATCCTTCAAGCTGGCAGAGAGCGCGCGAAGGCTCTCTGCATCGTCCTGTAGCGATGCAATCACCAGTTGGACGGGGCGTTTAACTTTCTTACTGAGTTTTGTAGTGATTTCTTCTAATGCGGCTGCATTAGCTTCATTTCGGAGCGCCATAGCCACCAGAATGGCACGTAGCTCTATCGAATCCTTCCCCACTCGGTCGCTCCTTTTGTGCAGGGCCAGCGCTCCAGCTTAGCCATTCAGCAAAACTCGAGCTGTTGGTGAAGGCAACATAAACCTTAAAGAGGGGGCTACGCGAGCGATCTAACCAATGCGGATGACTTGGTGGCAGCTTCTGGCCGATTTGGGTCATCCGCGAATGGCTGCAATTGGCCGTAAGCAGTCAATTGCGATACGCATAGTCGTCCCAGTGCTGGCGCTCGGCGACATCAATATCGCAGTCTGCCCCGATTGTTTCCCTCACTAAAAAATGGAGATGCCCTCTATCTGGGAGCATCTCCAGCCGCACCACTACCGTTTGAATGAATCTTGATAGTTTTACAGCTTGATAAGCGTATCTATTTTATCCATAACAGAGACAGAACAGCGGACTACTTCAATAATTTTTTGCACATGCCTGACATCGCTGTAACTTAGCGCCATGCCTTGCCTATCCTTTAGCCATTTGAACGGGGGTTTATAACCACCTATATAGAACGTATCTATACATTCAGGAACTTCTTCAAACCACTGCCGTGGATTGATCCACAACTTCCCGCCTTCATATCTTACCGATTCTACTACATTATCTCCTTCCCCAAGGAGGGGATAATGTGCACTGGCAACAGTATCAGCCTTCATCAAATGGAGCTCTCGCAACTTAGTCCCCTCCGAAGATAAGGCCCAGAAGTACTCTGGACTCTCCGGCCACGGTATACGAGGGTAATCAACTTTCAAAAAGTCAGAATACACTTTCCTATAGGTAGGAGAGTAAAGCACCGCATAAATGTAATCGAACACATTCAACTCATCTGGCGCCGCATGACTGTGATCTGTCGCAAGAGTTTTAATCTTTGCAAAAAGCTCTTTTGAGTAATTAACAGTCCGCCCTGAATCTATACCGCCGCCAGATGGATAGATGTAAAGAGGGAAATTTATCGCATTCGAGCCTGTTGTAGCGGAGAAATGTATTGCCTCCGTCGGCTTATCCGTTACAAAAGCGTGCGCAAAGCTAGCGTCGCGATGCGCTTTAGATGCCAAAAGACCTATATTATCTCCATTGATATAGTTTTCCATCACTTGGGGGACGGGCCATCCCACCAAGCCCCTCGAACGTCCAGAATAAAAAATGAATCGAGTATCAAAAATACGATAGCCAATCTTCTCAACAGGAATTACTGGATAGTTATCCTGAACGTCTTGCTTAGCCCACTCATAACGCCAATCTCTGACATCCGCTTTCAATTTATATTTTAGTCTAAAATCATTTTCGCTCAAATTGACAATATCATGAGCAACCGTTTCAACTCCCACCCTAGTATCATGAATATTTAGACTGTCCCGTTTCGTAACAACCCCATTGCCATGTAGCGGCATGAACTCGCTCAGCAAGAAACCATTGTTATAGGTATCTATTTCGGTGAGATCTTGCCTTGCCAGTGCGTACTGCGGCGCTTTATAGTCCAACTCTTTGAACATCTCACCATAGATGCTTTCGGCTGAAAGCACCTGGTACTTCATAGCTCGACTCCCCCTAAGCTCAGCATGATAAACCTTCGCTAGCTCACGGGCTCTGGGGGCGCGCAATTTAACCGCGATAATAATTGACACACCCTGTTTGATGTCAAAGACATTCTTATCAGTCACATCACTTACAGTGCTAAGTTTCTTTTTTGCACTTCCGTTCAGGTCAAGAATCCAAATCTTGTCAAATGTCTTGAGTAGGTGCCAGCGCATGCCTCTAAACGTGGGATTATCCAGATACCCATGATTTGTAATAAACCCAAGAATACCTTCGCTATTTTTCTCTATAAAATACGACGACATCCGCATGAACTTCACGTAAAGGTCGTTTAGCCACTTTGAGTTACGCTCTTTCAACTTGACCTTGCCGCCAGGCTCTTTCTTGTAATCTTCTAAGAGATTCCCCAACCATCCTGTAGTTTTTCCACCCTCCCCGAGATATGGCGGATTTCCTATCACACACATGATAGGCATATCTCTCTTGATCGTATTGGCGAATTTAACCTCGTTTGAAAGCCACTGCGCAAATGGAAGAGTCATATTGGCGGCCTCTCCCTCTTCCAAAGAGTTGGTTAGAAAGACAGAAAGTCGCGGAGCAGTTGACGTGGGTTGATAACCAAGCTCGGTAAGTATCATGTCTATTTTCATATGGCACATAGCATAGGACGCCATAAGAATTTCGAAACCATGGAGACGCGGTATTAATTCATTTTCAATATATGAAGACCATCCCCCAGGCGCAACGCTTTTGACTTTAGGAGCTATATTTTTTACTACTTCAGCCAGGAACGTGCCTGTACCTGTCGCAGGGTCCAATATCTGAACCTTATGCACGCTTTTCTTCGTCGATATTGGTTTACCTTTTTTATCAAACTGCCCAGTATCCCAATCTATGTCAATTTTCGAGTTATCAGCCAACCCCTCTGACAGCTTGTATTCATTTTGCAAGACTTCATCGACAGCGCGAACTATGAAATGCACTACTTGCTCGGGCGTATACCATACGCCTTTGGCTTTTCGCTTTTTGGGGTTATAGGCTGCGAGAAACGTCTCATAAAAATGCAAAAACGGATCTTTCCTTCCTGTAAACCCTCCAAATCCACGCATTACTTTAGCCGTATCTACTGCCTCAAACACGGTGGCTAAATCATCAATAATCCACGCTATCCGAGCGTCAAGATCGGCTCCCGCGATATAAGTAAAGAGATTTCTAAGAAACGGATTAGACTTGGGCAATAGACTAAGCGCTTCTTGTCTATCGAAGCTACTCTGAGTCGTATCGTGCAGCCTCGCCGCGAACATACCGTAGGCCATAGTCTCCGCATATATATCGGCAAACTCTTCTTTCTCGATATCGTGTATCAGATGCTCTTTAAATGTTCGATACTGGACTGTTAGCTCCGACTCGGCCTGCTCATCTGCCACTAAGGTCCTATAAAGAACCTCCTTTATCAAAGATGCCTTTCCGGCCATTCTTTCAGCAAGATCAACTGGCGACGTGATAGACTGCGGACGCTGGCTTATGAATTCTACAAGGTAACTCGTAAATTTATCATAACAATCTGGATTGGGTTGAATACCAAGAATAAAATCAGCAATTGTTATCGACTCTACTAGCTGCCCATCTCGATAGAAATCCCAGTCCAAACAGTTAGTATAAATCAGATTGGGAAGCGCCTTGCGATACCTATCTTGCTGGTTTTTATTATTAGGATCCTTCATATTTCGAATCCCGACGCCGACATCTTTTGCCTCAATATGCCCTACGACCAACTCACCTCGCTGCACAATAAAGTCCGGCGCGCCGCATTCAATCCGTTTGGGTTCGTTGAGGGCTCTTACCTGAGGGTCAAGTGCAGAAAATAACGACTCAATAGCGGATCTATAAGAATGCTCCGTCGCACTGCCAGAATTACGAATGGCAATTACTTTACTGACAAATTCTGCAACGATACTCACTGTCATTCTCCCTAATGAAAAATCCTCGATCAGTGAATATATCACCAGTCGCCGATTTTTATCGACTTCAAATAATTTGTAGTTAATATATAAAGGATTGCTTCCTGAAACCGTCCTACGTGTTGTTCCTGGGTTGGTAGGGGATGGGGGGAAGCCAAGCTAAATAATGCACCTACCATTGTCCCCTGTCCGCATATGTTCCTTGGGGATAGCCTACAGCCTAATATCCAGCTCTCCTAACCGTTCCCATGAGCGTATGCCTGGCAGAGGCTGAGCGGTAGCTTTTGGTCGGTTGCGGCCCCTGCAACGTGTCGAAAAAGTGTCGATATCGCTACCCATTGCTATCCGAAGCTATCCAGCTCTGATGCAGTAGATAGCCCCAGGCCCCTGATCTATCAGGGGCTATCCAGCGCTATCCACCCCGAAACCATGGCTAGCTTTTCTACGCGCAAAGCGACGCGTACCCCAGCCCCTCTATCGGCCTACTGCTAATCTGACAGCATGACGCCCGATCTCGAACCCTCCCTCGACCTGACGGACCAGCTCCTGCAGCTGCTGCAGGAAGCGGCTGAAGGAATCTCCGAATTCCAGCTGATCCAGCAATTGAAGGCACGGCATTCCACGCATGTGCCCAACCTGCCGCTGACCGACAAGCTGGTGCTGTTCCGCACCCACTTCCTGGTGTTCAACGCGCTGTATCGCCTGCGCGACCGGCTATGGGAAGAGAACGCCGCTCATCTGGAGATCGGCCCGTTGCAGATCCGTCTCTCTCCTTATGTAAGCGGCGCGCAGGCGCTCGGCGAACAGGATGCCCTGCGCGCCTATTACCTAAACGAGAAGCACCTGAAGGAAACCACCGAGCGCGACGTGGAGAAGCTGCTGAAAAGCTTCTGGACGCGCATGCAGGGCAACGAGGAAAAGGCTGCGGCGCTGGCCCTGTTCGAGCTGGAAGACGGCCCGGTGGACTACGCGCTGATCAAGCTGCGCTACCGCCAGTTGGTCAGCCAGCACCACCCCGATCGGGGCGGCAGCACCACTCGATTGCAGTCGATCAACAAGGCCATGGAAATTCTGGAGCGCTATTACAGCCGCCCCTGAAACTTCCATTTGCTCTAACCCCGCGGACGACGTGGCCTGCAGCCATTCCTATACTGCGACTTAAGGTCGCATAGGTCGGCCGGGCACCGGATGACGCTGGCTACGCGCATTCGGCGCCTCGCTGGGGGGCGACCTTCTATAAGAAGAGGAGAATGCTGACATGATCCATCATGTGTGGGGGCTCTTCACCCATCCCGATCAGGAGTGGCAGGAAATCCGTGGCGAGGAAGAATCCATCAGCCACATGTACCTGACCCACGTCCTGATCCTCGCTGCCATCCCCGTCATTTCCGCCTACATCGGCACCACGCAGGTGGGCTGGGTATTGGGAAGCGCGGGACCGGTCAAGCTGACGGCCGCCAGTGCGATCCAGCTGACCATCATGACCTACATCGCAATGCTCGCCGGCGTCGCCATCATGGGCGCTTTCATTCACTGGATGGCCCGCACCTACGACGCGTCGCCATCGCTGACCCAATGCATAGTATTCGCCGCGTACACCGCTACTCCGCTGTTCATCGGCGGCCTGGCGGCGCTCTACCCGCACCTGTGGCTGGGCATGATCATCGGCACCGCCGCGATCTGCTACACCGTCTACCTGCTCTACGTCGGCATCCCGACCTTCATGAACATTCACAAGGATGAAGGGTTCCTGTTCTCCAGCTCGGTGCTGGCGGTAGGACTGGTGGTGCTGGTGGCGATGATGGCGCTGTCGGTCATCCTCTGGGGCAGCGGCGTCGGCCCGGAATACACCTGATTGCACGACATGAACGGAAAACCGGGCCTTAGCGGCCCGGTTTTGTTTTGCGTGCTTGCCCGAAACTCGCCCGCCTTGCCTGAACCTGCGCCCCCGGACGAGTGGCCGCGAGAAATCCTCCACCCGCGCTCCGACTGCGGCATAATCTGCCCCCGTCGGAGAACCACTGTATGCCTGAACAGCTCAACGCTCGCGTCGAAGCCTGCTACCAGCAGGCCGAAGCCTTCTTCCAGCGGCGCTTTCCCCGCCCGGAGGTGAGCTTCCGGCTACGCGGCCAGAAGGCCGGCGTCGCCCACCTGGACGAAAACCTGCTGCGCTTCAACCCGCAGCTGTACCGGGAAAACCACGAACACTTCCTGCAGCAGACCGTGGCCCATGAAGTGGCCCACCTGATCGCCCACCAGATGTTCGGCCCGCGCATTCGCCCGCATGGCGAGGAGTGGCAACTGATCATGCGTGGCATCTACGGCCTGCCGCCCGATCGCTGCCATACCTACGAGATCAAGCGCCGCCGCTCCACCCGCTACCTGTATCGCTGCCACTGCGGCGAAGGCAATGAATTCCCCTTCTCCGCCCAACGCCACAACCTGGTCGCCCAGGGCCGCCGCTACTACTGCCGGCGTTGCCGCGCGACGCTGATCTTCACCGGCGAAACCCGCCGCGAGTGATGCGACTCAGGCGATGACCTTCGCCGCCTTGAGTGCTGCGACCTGCTCGTCGGTGTAACCCAGCTCCGCCATCACCTCCGCAGTGTGCGCGCCCAGCGCAGCGCCTATGTGACGTGGCTCGGGCAAGCCGGCGGAGAAGCGAATCGGGCAGGCCACCTGCCGCTGCTCACCGCCCTTGCCATTGGGCACCTGGGTGACTACGCCACGCTCGCGCAGTTGCGGATGCTCCACCGCCTCGGCCAGTGACAGCATCGGCTCGACGCAGGCGTCCAGTGCGGCGAAGCGCTCCTGCCACTGGACGAAATCCTGCTTCTCGAACTCGATGGCGATCTCGCGCTTGAGCGCCTGCTGGTCTTCCGGCTTGGGCGACAGCCCGCGCGCGGCCAGTTCCGGGCGGCCGATGGCAGCACAGAACTGTTGCATGAACTGCGGCTCCAGACTGCCCACCGAGAACCAGCGGCCATCGCGGGTGCGATAATAGTCGTAGAAACTGCCACCGTTGAGTGCGAGGCCTTCCATCTCCGGCTCCACGCCCGCCGCGAGATAGCCCGCGCCAGCCATGCCGTGCAGGCTGAAGGCGCAGTCGGTCATGCTCACATCGACCTGCTGCCCCTCCCCCGTCTGCTGCCGATGGATCACCGCTGCCAGCAGGCCCATCACGCCATGCAGCGATCCGCCGCCGATGTCCGCCAGTTGCACGCCCAGCGGCAGCGGGCCGCTCTCGCGACGACCGGTGTAGCTGGCAATGCCAGCCAGTGCCAGGTAGTTGATGTCATGCCCCGCGCGGTCACGGAAGGGACCGGTCTGGCCGTAGCCGGTGATCGACACGTAGATCAGCTTCGGGTTGATCGCCTTGAGCGCCTCGTAGCCCACGCCCAGCTTGTCCATCACGCCGGGGCGGAACTGCTCCAGTACGATGTCGTATTCCTGCACCAGTTGCTTCACCACCTCCACTGCCTCGGCCTGCTTCAGGTCCAGCGCGATGCAGCGCTTGTTGCGATTGAGGTAGGCGTGACTGGCGGAGGTGCCATCCACGTGCGGCGGCAGCACGCGCACCAGGTCCATGCGCGTCGGGGATTCCACGCGCAGCACCTGGGCGCCCATGTCGGCCAGCAGCAGCGAGGCGAACGGCCCCGGCAGCAAGGTGGAAAAATCGAGGATCTTCAGTGAGGCGAGCGGGCCGTTCATGGGCACTCCTGTTTCGCTCAATCGATGCGTGGGCGCCGCGCCTCAGAGCTTCATGCCGCGGCTGATGATCTCTTTCATGATCTCCGACGTACCAGCGAAGATGCGCTGGATGCGCGCGTTCGCGTACATCTTGCAGATCGGATACTCCCACATGTAACCCCAGCCGCCGTGCAGTTGCACGCCTTCGTCGACCACCTTGCACAGCAGCTCGGTGGTGAACAGCTTGGCCTCGGCAGCCACTTCGGGGGTGAGTTTCTTCTGGTTGTGGTCCATCACGCAGCGGTCGGTGAAAACCTGCGCCACGTCGATCTGCGTGCGCATCTCGGCGAGCTTGAAGCGGGTGTTCTGGAAGTGCGCCACCGGGCGGTCGAAGGCCTTGCGCTCCTTCACGTAGTCGACGGTCGCGTTCAGTGCCGCCTCCGCGCCGGCCACCGCGCCGCAGGCGTTGGTCAGTCGCTCCTGAGCCAGCATGTTCATCAGGTAGAAGAAGCCGCCCTTGGCGTCGCCCAGCAGGTTTTCCTTCGGCACTTTCACGTTGTTGAAGAACAACTCGGCGGTATCCTGGCTCTTCATGCCCAGCTTCTTCAGGTTGCGCCCGCGCTCGAAGCCTTCCATGCCTCGTTCAACCACGAACAAGCCCATGGCGTGCTTGTTCACCGGGTCGGTCTTGGCCGCGACTATCACCAAGTCCGCCAACAGGCCGTTGGAGATGAACACCTTGGAACCGTTGAGGACAAAGTGGTCGCCCTTGTCCACCGCCGTGGTGCGCATGCCGGCCAGGTCGGAGCCGGCCGACGGCTCGGTCATCGCTACCGCCAGGATGCTTTCCCCACGGATGATGCCCGGCAGCCAGCGGGCTTTCTGCTCGGCGTTGCCGTATTCGGCGATGTAGGGGCCGCACAGCGCCGAGTGCAGCGGGATCATGAAACCCGGCTCGTTGATGGCGGCCAATTCCTCACACATGATCTGTTCGTAGCGGAAATCCTTCAGCGCGGTACCGCCGTACTCCTCTTCCGCCCAGGGCAGCAGGAAGCCCATTTCCCCCGCCTTGCGCCAGACGCTGCGGTCGACCACGCCGGCTTCTTCCCATTCCTCCTGGTGAGGCACCACTTCCCTGTCGAGGAAGGTACGGAACGCATCGCGGAACAGGTTGTGCTCGGTCTCGAAGTGATTGCGCAGCATGGTCGACTCCCAGTGGGTTGAGTGCCCGCAGGGTAGGTGCTGGCTGCGCGCGGCCTCAATGACGCGAGCGCTCAGGGTCGATTGACGCAATCGCCCAGCAAATGCGAGTGTGAAACTTCCCAAAGCTGCACCGGAGAGCGCCCGCATGCAGATTCGCCCTTTCCAGGCGGATGACATCCCACCGTACGAAAGCTGGTTCGACGATCCACTACTCGACGCGCAATTGGGCCCGATGGACCGCTACTGGCTGGAACAGGTGCTGAACGATGCGGACAAGGCCCAGTACAGCATTCTGCGCGGTGGCCAGCTGGTGGCGGTGGTTGGAGTTTGCCTGCCCACTCCGGCGCGTCCGTATTACTTCGTGACCGATCTCGCCGTGCGCCCGCAGTTACGCGGCTCGGGGATTGGGCGCGCAGTCATGGCGCTGGTGATGGGCCGACCGGAACTGCAGAGCAACCCCTTGTGGCGGGCTAGCGTGAGACCGGACAACCTGGCGGCACTGGCTTTCCTTATCAAGCTGGGCTGGACACGGCTGGAAATGGGCAACCCGTTCGACGAACTGCTCGAGTTCGAATTTCGCCGACGGCCGGCGGGGCCCTTACTCCGCTGATCCAGCAGGGGCATAGGAGCGCACTTTGTCAGCGATAGCTCACCGCCTACGCCGGGCACACCGATCGCGGATGAATCCGCTCCTACGCGAGCGTGAGCTTCCGTGTTCGTAGGAAGGTAATTTTCCGACTCCATAAAAAAACCCCGCCGAAGCGGGGTTCACACAAAGGAGTCGAACGGTAGCGATGTAGTTCTTAGAACACGTACTGCAGACGGGTCACGACACCGTTGCCGTCGTCGTCGCCGTTGGCGTTGCGGATGCCGTCGGTGCTGACGTGAACGTAGTCCAGGGAGACCTTCACGGCTTCGTTGGCGTACCAGTTCACACCGATGGTGTTGGTGCTGGCCTTGGTATCGCCCACGTCGCGGGTGGCGGTAGCCACGACCACGTTCGGGTCATCGACCTTGATGTGGTCGTAACGATAGAAGACTTCCCAGGCACCGATTTCCTTGTTGGACGGCTTGATGGTGTCGAACTTGGCGCCATCGAGCTTGTACACGCGGGATTCACCGGTGATGGTGTAGGCCAGTTGGCCGTAGTAACCGTCAGCCTTGATGTCTTCGTAAGCGTCGGCATCAGCCTTCAGCTTGCGCTTCAGGTATTCGGCCTGAGCGGAGAACGGGCCGATGGCGTAGGCGAATTCAGCACCCCAGGTGGAGTCATCCTTGTAGGAACCGGCCGGGCTCAGGGTGGCGCCGCCGAAGGTAGCACGGTTGCCGTTGTCGCCAGCGTCGTTACCGCCGTTGGTGGCGATACCACGCATGCCCAGACGCGGACGGATGCGGGAGTCGAAGGCGGTGTCATCCAGGTCACGGTAGGCGTAGTCCACGCCAACGTGCAGGACGTTGCCGTCGGTGTTCAGCGGAGCGAACACGCCGCGGAAGTTGAACTGCTTGACGCTGTCACCGTCGGTGTCGTCGGCGTCCTTGGCGAACACGCCGGCGTCCAGGTAAGCCATGTTGGCGACCACGCCGCCAACCTGGGCACCCATGCCGTCCTGGTGAGTGTTGATCCAGTCAGCCAGTTCGTAGGCGGAGGTACGCTCGGTAGCGGTGACCCACTTGGAGCTGGTGGCTTTTTCCAGGCCGAAGTCCGGGTCGAAGCGGCCGAACTTCAGGGTCACCGGAGCGAAGCCGATGTAGCTGAAGGAAGCTTCGTCGAAGTAACCGTTGTCAGCGTTACCGGAGTTGTGGGACATGTCGTAGTTGATCTGGTATTTCCAGTCTCTGTAGACAGTGCCGCCCAGTTCCAGGTAGGCGCGGCGGAAGTAGGCGCCGTCACCGTTGTTGCCGTTCTTGGTGTAGAAACCATCGAAGCGGCTGTAATCCGCTTGCAGACGGCCACCAAGCTTGAAGCTGAATTCCTTGTCGGTGGTGCCGACTTCAAGACCGCCTTTGGTCTTGATCACGATATCGGCGCCATCGGTGGTGACTGTGCCTGCGAAAGCCTGGGCGGAAACGGCCAGTGCCAGGGCAGTGGCGGCGTAACCGGCGAAGTGCTTACGGATCATCGAAGATTCCCCTTAATGGTATTTGCGTTGAACACGCCGAGTGCCTGGCTGCTGCGCGCCCCCCAAGGACTCGCACAGGCCGTTCTGGCGGCCCCCGTTTGTGTTGCTGGGAATCTTGGCGAGGGGTTATTTCAGATCAGTTGCTCGTAGATAAAACTTTTATTACAAAGGAACTTTTGATTCCCTTATGGCATAACCGTCCTAGGCCATGTCCCACTAGGCTTGCAGGCAGTTTCTGACGTCCGCTTTGCCGGTATGCTGTCACCCTCCCCTGGAAGACCTTCCCCGCTCAGGCTTTCCCATGCACGAACTGCAGCCCCTGATCCAGCAGCACGGCCTCACCCTGCTGTTCTTCAACGTCCTACTCGAGCAGTTGGGCCTGCCGATCCCTGCCTACCCGGCGCTGATCGTCGCCGGCGCCCTGGCGCTGCAAGGTAGCGGTGTCCCGCTGGGCCAGGCACTGGTGGTGGCGGTATGCGCGTGCCTGATCGCCGACCTGATCTGGTTCTGCGCCGGCCGGCGCTATGGCGGCTTCATGCTGCGCAGCGTGTGCAAGGTCTCGTTGTCGCCGGACAGCTGCATTCGCCAGAGCCAGAGCCTTTACCTGCGCGTCGGCCCGCGCGCCCTGCTGATCTCGCGCTTCCTCCCAGGCGCCAGTGCGCTGACCACCACCATGGCCGGCATGACCCGCACGCCGATAGCGCGCTTCCTCGCCTACGACTGCGCCGGAGCGGCGCTCTGGGCCGGCTCCGCACTGCTGCTCGGGAGCATCTTCAGCAACGCGGTGGACCGCATCCTCGACGTGCTGACCGAGTACGCCAGCGTTGGCGTCGCCGCACTGCTGGGTGCCTTCGCGCTGTTCATCGCCTGGAAGCTCTGGCAGCGTTTCAGCCTGCTCAAGCGCACCTCGCGGATTCCGCGCATCAGCGTCGACGAGTTGCGCGCGCGCCTGGACACTGGCGAGCCGCCACTGATTCTCGACGTGCGTGCGCAGTTCGATGACGAGGCGATTCCCGGCTCCATCGCCTTCAGCCTGGACGGCGCGCTGGACGAACTGGGTGACAGCCTGGCGGACAAGGACGTAGTGATCTACTGCGCCTGCCCCCACGAGCTTTCCGCGGCGATACTGGCGGAGCGGCTACAGGCCTTCGGACACCCGCGCACCTGGGCGCTTTCGGGTGGGTTGGATGCGTGGCGGGCGCAAAGTCTGGGCTGAGGATTCGGCTGCAGGACCGTCATCGCACGGACGTATCCGGCAAGCGCTACGAGGTGTTCATCCCGCGCCGACTGCACAGGTCCGAATGATTCATCGCCGCGCGCTATCGCGGCGCAATTCGGCGAGGTGGTCGGCCAGGCGTTCCGAGTCAGGGCGCGGCGGTTCCGGCAGCAAGCGCAGGGTCGCCTGGGCCAGACGCATCTGCCGCAGGTAGCGCCGGCAGTTCCGGCACAGCAGCAGGTGTCGGCGCAGCGCGAGCTTCTCGCGCCAGCCCAGCTGTTCGTCCAGCAGGTCGCTCGAGCGCGCCACCAATTCCTTGCAGGTCAGCATTCCCCGGTCTCCTCGAAGTGCTCCACGGTGGCGAATACCTTCAGCCGCGCACGGTGCAGCAGCACCCGGACATTGGAGAGCGAAACCTCCAGCAGATTACAGATCTCCTCCAACTCCAGCCCCTGACGCTCGCGCAGCAGCAACACGCTACGCTGCAGGTCGGAGAGGCTCAGCAGGGTCTTTTCCAGGCACTGGCGCAGTTCGTCCTCGGCCAGCAGGGCTTCGGGCGAGTCCTCGTGCCAGGCCAGCGGCGCCGGGCTCCAGTGGCCGTCAGCGGCGAAACGGGTTTCGTCGAGGCTGCCGTGAGGCGCAGGCAGGTCGTCCAAGGAGACGTCGCGGCGAACCCTGCGCAGGCGGGATTTGGCGGTATTGGCGGTGATGGTCAGCAGCCAGGTCTTGAGGCTGGAGCGCCCCTGGAAGCCGTCCAGGTTACGCACAGCGGCGAGCCAGGCGTCCTGCACCACTTCATCGGCATGGGCGGCGCCGACGATGGCAATGGCCACGGCGCGCATCGCGCCCTGGTAGGTGGCTACCAGGGTACGGAAGGCCTGCTGGTCACCGGCCAGCAGGCGTGACAACAGCTCACTGTCGTCGGCGGGCACGATCAGCGCTTGCGCAGGATCACGCTGCCGATGGAGTAGCCGGCGCCGAAGGAACTCAGCACGCCGATGGAGCCGGCGGGCAGGTCGTCCTGGTACTTGTGCAGGGCAATGACCGAACCCGCCGAGCTGGTATTGGCGTAGGTGTCGAGGATTACCGGCGCTTCATGCGCCTCGGCGTCGCGGCCGAGAAGCTTGCGGGTGATCAGCAGGTTCATGTTCAGGTTGGCCTGGTGCAGCCAGAAGCGCTTCACGTCGCTGACCGGGATGTCGTTCTGCGCCAGGTGCTCGCCGATCAGCTCGGCCACCATTGGGCAGACGTCCTTGAACACCTTGCGGCCTTCCTGCACGAACAGCTTGTCACGGGTGCCGATGCCCTCTTCCGCGGCGCGGTTGAGGAAGCCGAAGTTGTTGCGGATGTTGTTGGAGAACTGGGTCAGCAGTTTGGTGCTGACCACCTCGAACTGGTGCTCGCTGGTGGCCTGGTCGGCACGCTCGATGACCACGGCGGTGGCCGCGTCACCGAAGATGAAGTGGCTGTCGCGGTCGCGGAAGTTCAGGTGGCCGGTGCAGATTTCCGGGTTGACCATGAGGATCGCGCGGGCCTGGCCCAGTTGCACGCTGTTCACCGCGGCCTGGATACCGAAGGTGGCCGAGGAGCAGGCGACGTTCATGTCGTAACCGAAGCCCTGGATGCCGAGGGCAGCCTGCACTTCGATGGCCACGGCCGGGTAGGCGCGCTGCAGGTTGGAACAGGCGACGATCACGCCGTCGATGTCTTCGGGAGTACGGCCGGCGCGCTGCAGGGCCTGCTTGGCGGCAGCAGCAGCCATCTCGCAGAGAATGCCCCAGTCTTCGTTGGAGCGTTCCGGAATGCGCGGCGTCATGCGCTGCGGATCGAGGATGCCTTCCTTGTTCACCACGAAGCGGCTCTTGATGCCGGAGGCTTTCTCGATGAAGGCGGAGCTGGATTCGGTCAGCGGTTCCATCTCGCCCTTGGCGATGGCTTCGGCGTGCTGCTCATTGTGAATGCGGACGTAGCTGTTGAAGGATTCCACCAGTTCATCGTTGGAGATGCTGAACGGCGGGGTATACAGGCCGGTTCCGCTGATCACGACTTTATGCACGGTCAATCCTCTTCAATTCTCAAAGCCGCCGGGCCGGGCGGCTGGGTTAGGCATCAAGGTGCCCGCACACTGGCCGGCACTGAATATTCTCGGGCCTTCACGCTCTGCGCGAAGGCTGTGGGATGGCACCCCCTGCAACCGGGCAGTTTGCCATCCCGCACGGCGAGCGGCACTTCGGGCCGCCCGGCGGTTCGCGGCAACACTGCAGGTGCAACCACTAACCGCCGATTATGCTGCAATTTTCGCCGAAAAGCCGCCGCGCGAGGGCGGCATTTGCGCAAGATCATGGACATAGATCACGCCACTCCTGCGTTGAAGCAACAGATTGAAATTTTCCACCGGCACCATAGGCACAGTGTTGGCGCGCCCAGGCGCGTCAGTCCTTATCCTTCAGTGCATTCCAGACTTTGCCAAGGAGACTTCAGGATGAGTGCCGCGAACCGCCCGGAAATGGACGAACAGACCCTGGAATTCGCCAATCAGGTGATCGATCTGGCCCGCCAGGGCGATACCCCGCGTCTGGCGGAACTGCTGCAGCAGGGCCTCCCGGCCAACCTGCGCAACCACAAGGGCGACAGCCTGCTGATGCTGGCCAGCTATTACGGCCACCACGACACCGTTGGCCTGCTGCTCGACCACGGCGCCGACCCGGACCTGCGCAACAACGCCGGGCAGACACCGCTGGCTGGCGCCGCCTTCAAGGGCGACCTGGAGATGGTTCGCCTGCTGCTCAGCCGTGGGGCGCAGGTGGAAGGCGCATCCCCAGACGGCAAGACCGCGCTGATGATGGCGGCGATGTTCAATCGTCCGGAAATCGTCCGTTGCCTGCTGGAACACGGCGCCAACCGCGAGGCCCGTGACGCTAGCGGCCTGACGGCGCTGGCCGCGGCGAAGATGATGGGCGCGGCCGATACCCTGGCATTGCTCGAAGCCGCCTGAGTCAGTCGATGCGCACGTGCTCGGCGAGGAAGTCGAGCACCGCGCGCACCCGTGCCGGCAGGTGTCCCGGCTTCCCCAGGTAGAGCGCATGCATCGGCTTGCGGTCGCCGGGATTGAAGCCTGCCAGCACCTCCACCAGCCGCCCGGCAGCGATATCCTCACGCACCTGGAATTCCGCCAGCCGTGCCAGCCCCAATCCGGCCAGCGCCAGGTGACGCACACTGTCGCCATCGCTGGCCTGCACGTTGCCGTTGGGTTCGGCCTGCTCCAGAGAGCCACCGAGGAACGGCCAGTCCGGCTCGATTCGTCGATAGCTGAAGCCCACGCCGTTGTACCGGACCAAATCGCTCGGCTGAAGCGGCGTACCATGCCGCGCCAGGTAGTCGGGCGAGGCGACGACCTTGTGTCCGGATTCCCCCAGCGAGCGCGCTACCAGTCGCGAGTCACGCAGTGGGCCGCTGCGTATGGCGACGTCAGCGCGCACCTCCAGCAGGTCCACCACTTCGTCGGTCAGTTGCAGGTCGAGGCTCACGCCTGGGTAGCGCTCGAAGAACAGCGGCAGCGCCGGGATGAGGAACTGCCGGCCCACCGGCAGGTTGCAACTGATGCGCACCCTGCCCTGCGGTTCGGCGCTGACCGAAGCCTCGCGCTCGGCTTCATCCAGATCGGCAAGGATGCGCAGGCTGCGCTCGTAGAACGCCGCACCTTCAGCCGTGAGCTGCTGACGTCGGGTAGAGCGGTTGAACAGCCGCGCACCGAGGCGATCCTCCAGGCGTGCCACCAGCTTGCTCACCGCCGAGGGCGTCATCCCGCACTGCTGCGCGGCGGCGGTGAAACCGCCGGTTTCCACCACGCGGATAAACACTTCCATTTCGCCGAAGCGGTTGACGTCGGGGCGAGCCATATTGAATTCAATTCACAGGTGATTTGCTTACAAGCAGTCTATATCAGCAATGCGCACGGGGATAAGGTGGCGGCCATTCTACGAATCATCCGGGAGAGCCCACGTGCCCATTGCCTTGTACGCCTTGACCGCCGGTGCCTTTGGCATCGGCGTTACCGAATTCGTGATCATGGGATTGCTGCTGGAGGTCGGCCATGATTTCGGCGTCTCCATCTCCGCCGCCGGCCTGCTGATTTCCGGCTACGCGCTGGGCGTAGTGCTCGGCGCGCCGCTGCTCACCGCCCTCACCGCGCGCTGGCCGCAACGCCGCACCCTGCTCGGGCTGATGGTGATCTTCACCCTCGGCAACCTCGCCTGTGCCCTGGCGCCGGATTACGCCACGCTGATGGCGGCGCGGGTGCTGACCTCCTTCGCCCATGGCACCTTCTTCGGCGTCGGTTCGGTGGTCGCCACCAGCCTGGTGCCGGCCGAACGCCGCGCCTCGGCCATCGCGCTGATGTTCACCGGCCTCACCGTCGCCACCATCCTCGGCGTGCCGCTGGGCACCTGGCTCGGTCAGCTCTATGGCTGGCGCGCGGCTTTCTGGGTGGTGACCGGCATTGGCCTGCTGGCCCTGGCGATCCTGGCGATCTACCTGCCGCGCCACAGCGCACCGCCGGCCGCCGGCAACCTGCGCGATGACTTCCGCGTGCTGAAGCGCCCGGCCGTGCTGCTCGGCCTGCTGACCACCGTGCTCGGCTTCGGCGGCGTGTTCACCGTGTTCAGCTATGTGTCGCCGCTGCTGACCCGCCTCGCCGGTTTCTCCGAAAGTGCGGTGTCGCCGGTGCTGCTGGTATTCGGCGGCGGGCTGGTGCTGGGCAACCTGCTGGGCGGCAAGCTCGCCGACCGCAAACTGGTGCCCGCCCTGCTCGGCAGCCTGGTCGCGCTGGCGGTGGTCATGGGCCTGATGAGCTTCGCGCTGGAGAACCGGGTTGCCGTGGTCATCTTCATCGCCCTGCTCGGCGCCGCCGGTTTCGCCACCGTGCCGCCGCTGCAGATGTGGGTGCTGGAGAAGGCCCACGGCGCAGTCCAGAGTGTCGCGGCCAGCTTCAACATAGCCGCCTTCAACCTGGGTAACGCCCTGGGTGCCTGGCTCGGCGGCATGACCATCGACCACGGCCCGGGCCTCGCCGCGCTGCCCTGGGTCGGCGCCACGCTGCCGGTGGCGGCCATCATCACGGCGCTGCTGTGCCTGCGCCAGGAGCGTGACCCGGCGATGCCGGCCGCGACCGTCCAGCAGGCCCGGTGAACGATCGGCGAAACCCTACTGTCGAGGAAAGGGGCGCGCAAAGTCGCGCCCTTTCTTTTATCCACCGACGGAGGACTCGCCCACCCATGCTGGTTTCGCTTCAGGCACTGCGGGCACTGGCCGCCTGGCTGGTGGTGTTCCATCACTTCATGCAAGTGTTCTTCGACTTCCGCGCCGACAGCCTCGGCGGCAAGCTCCTCTCCACCCGCGGCCAGGTCGGGGTGGACATCTTCTTCGTCCTCAGCGGCTTCGTGATCCACCTCTCCAGCGCCGGGCGGCCGATGTCGCCAGTGACCTTCCTGGTCCAGCGCCTGGCCCGTGTCGCCCCGGCCTACTGGCTGTACACGGCGATCACCGCCCTGATCATCTATGCCTTCGCCGACGTGATGCCGATCTACGGTGTCGGCGGCAAATCACTGCTGCTATCGCTGCTGTTCATCCCCAGCGAAAACCCCGGCGGCTTCGGCCTTTACCCGGTGCTGCCGGTGGGCTGGACGCTGAACTTCGAGATGCTTTTCTACGGCCTGTTCGCCGTCTCCTTCCTGGTCGCCGAACGCTGGCGCCCCTGGCTGGTGACCGCGCTGGTACTGCTGGTGGCGCAGGTGCTGGCGCGCGAACCCTGGCTCAGTAACTTCTACCGCAATCCGATCATCTTCGAGTTCCTTCTCGGCCTGAGCCTGGCGGCACTGTACCGACGCGGCTGGCTGAACTGGCCCCGGCCGCTGGCCCTGCTGATGGCCGTGGCGTCAGTGTCGACCATCGCGCTGTTCCCCGCCGACCATCCCTGGCGCCTGCTGACCTGGGGTCTGCCCGCCGCCGCACTGCTGGCCGCGTGCGTGGCTCTGGAGCCGCTGTTCGAGCGCAACCGGGTGCTGCACGCGCTGGGCGACTGGTCCTACTCGGTGTACCTGCTGCACGTCATCGTGCTCTGGCTGGCGGCCTACTGGCTACACGAACGATTAGGCCTGACGCCGTATCAGACACTGAGCCTCAGCGTCCCGGCGATCCTGCTGTTGTCCTGGCTGAGCTACGAATGGGTGGAACGCAAGATGGCCCGCCAACTGCGCGCCGCCTATGCGCGCATTGCCGAGCCGCTGGCGGCGAAACGGGCTCAGGCCGGGTCGCTGTAGACCAGGCGATTGCGCCCCTCGGCCTTGCCGCGATACAGGCGGCGGTCGGTGCAGCGGTAGAGTTCGTCGGCATCCAGACCGTCACCCGGCCACTCGGCGAGGCCGAAGGTGGCGGAAATCTGGATACGCTGACCGTGGTACATCAGCGGCGCCTCGTCGATGTCGCGGCGCAGGGATTCCACCAGCGGCTTGGCGTCGAAGCGATCGGTGAAGGGCAGCAGCAGGCCGAACTCCTCGCCGCCCAGCCGGCCGATCAGGTCGGTGGCGCGCAGGCGGTGGCGCAGGCGATTGCACAGGTGCTGCAGCGCCTTGTCGCCGGCATCGTGGCCCCACTGGTCGTTGATGTTCTTGAAGTGATCGACATCCAGCACCACCAGCACCAGCCGCGTCTCGTAGCGGGCCGCCTCCTGGATGCAACGCCTCAGCGCACGCTGGAAGCTCTCGCGGCTGGCCACGCCGGTCAGCGCATCGGTCAGCGCCAGGTGCCGCAGCTGCTTGTAGGCGGCAGCGCGGCGCTCTTCATAGACGTGCATGAAGGCAATCACCAGCACGCCACAGAAGATGCCATTGCCGATATCGATCAGCCCCGGCGCATCCAGGCGCAGGTGGTTGGCATGCAGGTACATCAGCGTGGCGATCAGCATGAACGGCACGGCGAGCAGGAAGCCACGCCACTTGCCCAGCAGCAGGTAGGCCATCACCGGCATCAGGTAGACCCAGACGAAGGCTGACGCCGAGGCGTTGGGCATGACGATGATGTAGAGGATGAAACAGAAAGTCGGCAGCAGGTAGGCGATGATCCACGGCACCAGCCGGCGCACACGCTGCAGCCGGTGCGCCGCCCACAGCAGCAGCCCGCAGGTGACCAGTTCGGCGCCAGCCAGCCAGAGATTGCCGGCGAGGTACTGCAGGATCGAGAACAACCCCAGGGTCGCTCCGGTGCAACCGAAGATCAGCCGCATCAGCAGGCGATGGTCTGCCTCTTCCAGCCCGGTAGGTCCGGCACTGGAGTCGAACAGATGGTCGGGATCGCTGTTGCGGTGCATCAGCCCTACTCCTTGGCTCGACCGCCCGGCGGATCGGCCTGAATGGCGGCAATCGGGCACTCCAGCCCGAACACATGTGCTGAAGACTACTCCAATTTCCTACGGTGCGTAGCCCAGCCGACGGAAACCGGCCGGATGGGCTAGCCTAGGCTGCATTGTCCATGGAGGAAGTTTATGCGTTCGATCCTTGCCGTCCTGTCCCTGCTCGCGCTTTCCGGCTGTGCTTCGTACCAGAGCGATGAAGTCCAACCCGTCCCCACCGACCGCCTGCTGGCCTACCAGCAACCGGGCAAGGACAGCGTCAAGGTCGATGTCACCCGCGACGTCGGCTACATCGGCGGCGGCTGCTACGTCGCCTTCACCATCGACCACGAGATCGCCGCGCGCATCGGCAAGGGCGAGTCGGCCAGCTTCCACGTACCGATCGGCAAGCACGTGGTCGGCATCATCGGCGACAAGGATGGCGAAGGCCTGTGCAGCAAGGCCATGCTGCGCCGCGAGCTGCTGGTGCCGCTGGAGCCGGGCGGCAACAACGCCTTCCGCATCGTCAGCGACAACCGCACCGGTTTCGACATCAAGCCGGCGGTCGAGTAACCGCAGGCACAGGTGCGCCTCAGCCGTTCAGGCGGGCAACGAGGCGCGCCTGCAGCTTCTCCAGCTCCCCCGCATCGGCCTTGTTCGCCGCGTGGATGCCCAGGCCCTCGCCAGCATAGCGCGGGACGATGTGCACATGAACGTGGAACACCGTCTGCCCGGCCGGCGCGCCATTGAACTGGGCGACCTGCACGCCATCGGGATTGAGTTCCTCGACGATCACGCCGGTCAGACGCTGCACCACGCGCATCACCTTGGCCAATGCATCGGGGTCGACCTCGAGGATATTGCGCGCCGGGGAATTCTTCGGAATCACCAGGGCATGGCCGTAGGACTGCGGGAACAGGTCGAGGAAGGCGAGCACGTCGTCGTCCTCGTACAGCTTGTAGCAAGGGGCTTCGCCACGAATGATCTGGGCGAAGATGTTCTGCGGATCGTAAGTGCCTTGCAGGCTCATGCTGGGTTCCTTGTCTGTTGACCGCGTCGCGGGCCGGTTGCTTGTCTGTGGGCCCGAACCATACCGGTTTGTCGCGCGCGGGTCATGACCGGCGGTGCGCGGAGGTCTATCCTGAGGACAGACTCAAGAACCTGCTCACCTGACCGGAGTATGCATGTCAGACCTTTCCGCGTTCCCCATCACCCGCAAATGGCCCGCCGAACACCCTGACCGCCTGCAGCTGTACTCGCTGCCCACGCCCAACGGCGTGAAGGTGTCGATCATGCTGGAAGAGCTCGGCCTGCCCTATGAGCCGCATCTGGTCAGCTTCGAGCGCAACGACCAGATGTCCCCGGAATTCCTCTCGCTGAACCCGAACAACAAGATTCCGGCGATCCTCGATCCCAACGGTCCCGACGGCAAGCCGCTGGCGCTGTTCGAGTCCGGCGCGATCCTGGTCTATCTCGCCGACAAGACCGACTCGCTGATCGCCCCCGGCGCCAGCGGCCGCTATGAAACCCTGCAATGGCTGATGTTCCAGATGGGCGGGATCGGCCCAATGTTCGGCCAGATCGGCTTCTTCAACAAATTCGCCGGCAAGGACTACGAGGACAAGCGCCCGCTGCAGCGCTACGTGGACGAGTCCAGGCGTCTGCTGGCCGTGCTCGACCGCCACCTCGAAGGCCGCGACTGGATCATGGGCGAGCGCTACACCATCGCCGACATCGCCACCTTCCCGTGGATTCGCAACCTGATCGGTTTCTACGAGGCGGGAGAGTTGGTGGGCTTTGAGAACTTCCACAATGTGAAGCGCGTGCTGGAGCGATTCCTTGCACGGCCGGCCGTGCAGCGCGGGCTGAACATTCCCAAGCGCGACTGAGGACTTATCCCTTGTAGGAGCCAAGGCCGCGCCCCGTAGGGCGCATAACGCGTCGGTGTTATCCGCCGCGCTGAGCCGGCGGATAACCTGTCCCAGGTTATTCGCCCTACGATTGGAGTCCCGCCGGACAACCGTGTCAGCCTGACACGCCTCGCTCGCGAGCAAGCTCGCTCCTACAGGAGCAAAACATCAGGCCTCGACCTGGCTCCACTGCTTCGACAGGCGCTTGTCCGACACCGGCAGTTTCGTCCCCAGTTGCTGGGCAAACAGCGAGACTCGGTACTCCTCCAGCATCCAGCGGTACATCACCAGTTCCGGATCACGCTTGCCTTCCTGGGCGTGCTTGGCCAGGCGCGCCGAATACTGCTCCCAGTAACCGGCCATCTCGCCGCTCCATACACGGTCGCGCTGGACCTGGCCGGCGACCTTGTCCAGACGCTGTTCGACTGCCTTCAGGTAGCGCGGGTATTCCTTCAGCCACTCCAGCGGCGTGTCGCGCACGAAGCCGGGGTAGACCAGCTTGGCCAACTGCCCCTTCACGTCGTTGAGCGGCACCGTCATGGCGAGGTCGACCTTGCCCTTGAAGCGCTTCTGCAGGCCGTGCCAGAGCTTGAGGATTTCCAGGGTCAGGCGGGCGATGCGCTCGGCATGTTCGGTCCAGGCGCCGCGCTTCTTCTCGGCCAGTGAGGCGAGCCCTGCGCCATCACGCGGCAGGTTGCTCTCGCCGTCGAGAATGGCGCTGTCCAGGCTGGCCAGCAGGATGTCTTCCACCAGCGACTCGACGCGGCCCAGCTCGCGGTAGAGCAGGCCCATGTCGGTCTGCCCCGGCAGCTTGCTGCGCAGGAACTTGGCCGGCTCCGCGAGCTGTTGCAGGAGCAGGCGCTGCAGGGCGCGGCGGTGCTGGTAGTCGGCCTCGGCCTGGGTCGGGAAGCGGTTTTCCTTCACCACGCCAGCCTCTTCCACCAGAGCCGGATAGACCGTCATCGACAGCCCGGCGACCTTCTGCTGGACCTTCTCCGCGACTTCGCCAAAGCCCTTGGCTTCCACCGGTTTCTGCGGCTTGTCCGCCTGCGGGATCGCCAGCGCGGCCTGGCTGGCCTCGGCGAAACGCGCGGTGAGTTCAACGAGGTCGCGGCCTTCGCCGAGGAACTTGCCACGGGCGTCGACCACTTCAATGTTCATCCGCAGGTGGCTTTCCACCTGGGTCTCGGCCTCCGCCCAGGCTTCTTCCGGTACGCGGCTGCCGGTCATACGCTGCAGTTCGCGGCCCAGGGACTCGGACAATCCGCCCTCGGCGAAGACCATCTTGCCCAGCGCGGCACGGACGAAGTCCGGCACCGGCACGAAATTCTTGCGGATCGCCTTCGGCAGGCTGCGCACCAGCTCGATGCACTTGGCCTCCAGCAGCCCCGGCACCAGCCATTCCAGGCGTTCGGCGGGCAGCTGCGGCAGCAGCGGCGCCGGTACGCGCACGGTCACGCCGTCACGCACGTGGCCGGGCTCGAAGTGGTAGGTGAGCGGCAGCTGCAGGTCGCCCAGGCGCAGGCGGTCCGGGTAGAGGCCGGCGGTGACTTCGCTGGCGTCGCGGGCGAGGACGTCTTCCTCGCGCATGATCAGCAGGTCCGGCTGCTGCCTGTACTCACGCTCGTACCACTTCTCGAAGCTGGCGGACTGGTAGATGTCTGCCGGCAGGCGCTCGTCGTAATAGGCGAACAGGGTTTCCTCGTCGGCGAGAATGTCGCGCCGGCGCGCCTTGGCTTCCAGCTCGTCGAGCTTCTCCAGCAGTTGGCGGTTGGCCGACAGGCACTTGGCGCGGCTGTTGATCTCGCCGCGTACCAGCGCCTCACGAATGAACATCTCGCGTGATACCGCGGGGTCGATCGGACCATAGTGAACGGCGCGGCGGCCGATGATGATCAGGCCGTAGAGGGTCACCTGCTCGTAGGCCACGACCTGACCACGGCGTTTTTCCCAATGCGGCTCCAGGTAGTTCTTCTTCACCAGGTGCGCGGCCAACGGCTCCAGCCAGTCCGGCTCGATCTTCGCGACCATGCGGGCAAACAGCTTGGTGGTCTCCACCAGCTCGGCGGCCATGATCCACTGCGGCTTCTTGCGGCCGATCACGCTGGAGGGGTGAATCCAGAAACGCCGCTGGCGCGCGCCGAGGTAGTCGCCCTCCTCCGCCTTCTGGCCGATCTGGCTGAGCAGGCCGGAGAGGATCGCCTTGTGCACGGCGGCGTAATCGATATCACGGGCCTTCGGCTCATCCGCCTTGGCGACCGGCTGGCGGCCACGGTTATCGTGCTGCCTGGGCTGTTCGCGAGCGGGCTCGCTCTTGCGCTGGGCACCGTCCGACTTGGCGCCGAAGGGCAGCTGCAGTTCACGGCAGATCAGCGTCAGCTGGCGGTGCGCATCGCGCCATTCGCGCAGACGCAGGTAATTCAGGAAGTTCTTCCGGCACCAGTTGCGCAGCGGGTTGGAGCCCAGCGCCTGGCGCTGCTCCTCGAAGCCGCGCCAGAGGTTGATCAGCGCGGCGAAGTCCGAGTCCGGGTCCTTCCACTGTGCGTGGGCCTGGTCGGCGGCCTGCTGGCGGTCCATCGGCCGCTCGCGCGGGTCCTGCACGGATAGCGCGCTGGCCACGGTGAGCACTTCGGGGAGGCTGCCCAGTTGCGCCGCTTCCAGCAGCATGCGCCCCAGCCGCGGGTCGACGGGCAGGCGCGCCAGTTGGCGGCCCAGCGGCGTCAGCTGGCCCTCGCGGTTCACCGCCGAGAGTTCCTGCAGCAGGGTGAAGCCGTCGTTGATCGCCTTGCCATCCGGCGGCTCGATGAAGGGGAAGGCCTCGATGTCGCCCAGGCGCAGATGGAGCATCTGCAGGATCACCGCCGCGAGGTTGGTGCGCAGGATTTCCGGATCGGTGAAGGCCGGGCGGCCGTTGAAGTCTTCTTCGCTGTACAGGCGCACGCAGATGCCCGGCTCGACCCGGCCGCAACGGCCCTTGCGCTGGTTGGCGCTGGCCTGCGAGACGGCTTCGATGGGCAGGCGCTGGACCTTGGCACGGTAGCTGTAGCGGCTGATCCGCGCGGTGCCGCTGTCGATCACGTAGCGGATGCCCGGCACGGTCAGCGAGGTTTCCGCGACGTTGGTGGCGAGCACGATCTTGCGCCCCGGCATGGGCGCGAAGATCTTCTGCTGCTCGGCCGGCGTCAGCCGTGCATAGAGCGGCAGCACCTCGGTGTGGCGCAGGTTGGCCTTGCGCAGCATCTCGGCGGCGTCGCGAATCTCGCGCTCGCCGGGGAGGAACACCAGCACGTCGCCGGGACGCTTGCCGACTTCACGCTCGTGGGCGGCGATCTCGTCCAGCGCGCGGAGGATGCCCTGGTCCACGGAGAGGTCGTCGAACAGCGCTTCGCCGTCCTCATCCACTTCCGCTGCCAGCGGGCGGTACCAGGTGTCCACCGGGTAGGTGCGCCCCGAGACCTCGACGATGGGCGCATCGCCAAAGTGTTTGGAGAAGCGCTCCAGGTCGATGGTCGCCGAAGTGATGATCAGCTTCAGGTCCGGCCGGCGGTGCAGCAGGGTTTTCAGGAAGCCGAGCAGGAAGTCGATGTTCAGGCTGCGTTCGTGGGCTTCGTCGACGATGATCGTGTCATAGCGCTCGAGGTAACGGTCATGCTGGGTCTCGGCCAGCAGGATGCCGTCGGTCATCAGCTTGATCAGCGTGCTGTCGTCGCTCTGGTCTTCGAAACGCACCTGGTAACCGACCAGCGAACCCAGCGGCGTGCCGATCTCCTCGGCAACGCGAGTGGCCACGCTGCGCGCGGCCAGCCGGCGCGGCTGGGTGTGGCCGATCAGGCCGTGGGTGCCGCGGCCCAGCTCCAGGCAGATCTTCGGCAGCTGGGTGGTCTTGCCCGAGCCGGTCTCGCCGGCGATCACCACCACCTGGCTCTTGTCCAGCGCGGCCTTGATCTCGTCGCGCTTGGCGGCGATGGGCAGGCTGTCGTCGTAGCGGATCTTCGGGATGCTCGCACGACGCGCCTCGGCCTTGGCGCAGGAGGCCTGGAAGCGCTCGGCCCACTGGGCGAGCTTGGCCTCGTCGGGGTGCTTGCGCAGTTCGTGGAGCTGCCGGCGCAGGCGATGGCGGTCGCGGATCATCGCGTGATCCATGCGCTGCAGGAGCTGTTCGGGGGTCGGCGTACTGTCTGTGGTCATCGGCTTCGCGGGCATCAGGCGGGAGCGGCGCGAGCAGGTGCGGAGCCGGTCCCTGGAATGGGCTGTCATGGCGACAATGGGTGAATTGTCGCAAAAGACCGGCACGGGCCGCCAATCCGATTGCTTGGCGACCCGGATTGACGGGGCATTGCGCCCCGCCGGATCAGATGCGGAACTGGCCTACCAGTTGGCGCAGGCGCTCGCCGAGGCCGTTCAGCTCGGTCGCGGTACGCGCGCCCTTGGCCGCGTCGTCCGCCACGCTGTCCACGCCGCCGGCGATCTGGTGCACGCTGCGGTTGATCTCCTCGGCCACCGCGGTCTGCTCTTCGGCGGCGCTGGCGATCTGCGCGTTCATCGAGTTGATGGTGCCGATCAGCTGGGCGATGGCGTCCAGCGACTGGCCGGCCTGGTTGGCCTGGCCGCGGGTGCGCTCGGCCATTTCGCTGGCGCGCTGCATGGCACTCACCGAGCCTTCGGTGGTGCCGCGCAGGCGGTCGATCATCTGCTGGATTTCCCCGGTGCTCTGCTGGGTGCGGCTGGCCAGGGCGCGGACTTCGTCGGCGACCACGGCGAAACCACGTCCGGCCTCGCCGGCGCGGGCGGCTTCGATGGCGGCGTTGAGCGCCAGCAGGTTGGTCTGCTCGGCAATGGAGCGGATCACTTCCAGCACGCCGACGATGCCCTGAACATCCTGCCGCAGAGTGTCGAGGGAGTCGCTGCTGCTGCGCACCTCGCCCGCCAGGTCGTTGATCTGCGCGACGCACAGGTCCACTTCTCGCTTGGCCGCCTGGCCTTCACGGTCGGTCTGCTGGGCGGCATCGGCGGCCTGTTGCGCGCTGCGCGCCACTTCCTGGGCGGCGGCGGTCATCTCGTTGATGGCGGTGGCGACCTGGTCGGTTTCGTGGCGCTGGCCGTCCATCGCGCGTTCGGAGCGCTGCGCCTGCTGGGCGACGTCGCCGACCAACCCGGAAAGCTGTTGGGTGGTGCCGGCAACCTGCTGCACCAGCACATGGATCTTCTCGACGAAGCGGTTGAACGAACCGGCCAGCTCACCCAGTTCGTCATGGCGACCGAGGTTCAGGCGATGGGTCAGGTTGCCGTCACCGGCGGCCATGTCGTCGAGGTTGTCGCGTACCTGCACGATGGGCTGGACGATGGTGCGGCTGAACAGCCCGGCGAGCACGCCGATCACTACCAGCAGCGCCAGCGCGGAGCCGCCCATGAGCAGCAGCAGGTTATCGATCTTGGCGTCGAAGGCGGCGCCGGCCTCCTTCACTTCACGCTCGACGTCGTCGAGGTTCAGCGAGGTGCCGAACACCAAATTCCACTTGGGCAGGAAGTGGGCGTAGCCGATCTTCGGCACGATGGCGTTGCCGCCCGGCAGGGTGAAGCTGTAGCGCACGTAGTGCTGGCCACTCTGGCCCGCTGCCACCAGCTCGCGGATGGCGTAGATGCCATTGGGATCACGATAGCTGCTGAAATCCTCGCCCAGGCGCTCGTCGCTGGTGCCCTGGAAGACACGCACGGAGCGGATGTCGTAGCCCCAGAAGTAGCCGCCCTTGCCGTATTCGAGGCGTTTTAGAATCGCGATGCCCTGCTCGCGCGCCTGGGCATCGCCCTGCGCTGCAGCCTGGTAGACCGGGCCGACGGCGGCCAGCGCCACGTCGACGAAGTTCTTCAACTGGGCTTCGCGGTCCTGGGTGAGGTTCTCGCGGATCTGCGCTTCCTGCTGGGCCGCCAGCTGCTTCAGGGCAACGGTGGAAATGGCACATAACAGCAGGGTCAGGAGGAGGATTGGCACGATGGCCAGGAGCAGGACCTTGGCGCGCAAACGGAGGGCAGTGTTCAAGGCGTTCACCTCAGGCAGATAAGGGACATGGCTTCCTTGCCCCATCAAAAAACCCGCCTTGCGGCGGGTTTCTTATCTATCGGCTCAGGCCCTGATCTTCTTGAGCTCTTCGTCGCGCAATTCGCGGCGCAGGATCTTGCCGACGTTGGTGGTCGGCAGGCTGTCGCGGAACTCCACGGACTTGGGACGCTTGTAACCGGTGAGGTTGTCGTGCATGTGCTGCATGACTTGCTCCTTGGTCAGGGTGACGCCCGGCTTGGACACCACGAAGACCTTGATCGCCTCGCCGGACTTCTCGTCCGGGATGCCGATGGCGGCGCACTGCAGCACGCCCGGCAGGGTGGCGAGTACGTCTTCCAGCTCGTTGGGGTACACGTTGAAACCCGACACCAGGATCATGTCCTTCTTGCGGTCGACGATACGCATGTAGCCGTCTTCCTGGATGATCGCGATGTCGCCGGTACGCAGCCAGCCGTCCTTGTCGAGGATCTCGTCGGTGGCTTCCTGGCGCTGCCAGTAGCCCTTCATCACCTGCGGGCCCTTGACGCACAGCTCGCCACGCTCGCCCAGCGGCAGGTCCTGGCCGTCATCGCTGATGACCTTGCACAGGGTCGACGGCACCGGGATGCCGATGGTGCCGATCTGGATGTTCTGGAACGGGTTAACCGACACCACCGGGCTGGTCTCGGTCATGCCGTAGCCTTCGCAGATGGCGCAGCCGGTGACGTCCTTCCAGCGCTCGGCGGCAGCCTGTTGCAGGGCCATGCCGCCGGAGAGGGTCAGCTTCAGCGCGGAGAAATCCAGCTTGCGGAAGCCTTCGTTGTTGCACAGGCCGACGAACAGGGTGTTCAGCCCGACGAAACCGGTGAACTTCCACTGCGAGAGTTCCTTGACCATGCTGGCCAGGTCGCGCGGGTTGGTTACCAGGATGTTGTGGTTGCCGGTGAGCATCATCGCCATGCAATGGAAGGTGAAGGCGTAGATGTGGTACAGCGGCAGCGGGGTGATGAGGATCTCGCAACCTTCATTAAGGTTGGCGCCCATCAGTGCCTTGCACTGCAGCATGTTGGCGACCAGGTTGCGGTGGGTCAGCATCGCGCCCTTGGCCACGCCGGTGGTGCCGCCGGTGTACTGCAGCACGGCGACGTCGTCGTTGTGCGGCGAGACTTCCTTCACGGCCTTGCCACGGCCCTTGGCCAGGACGTCGATGAGTTTCTGCGCATTGGGGATGTTGTAGGCCGGAACCATCTTCTTGATGTTCTTGACCACGAAATTGACGATGAAGCGCTTAAGCGGCGGCAGCATGTCACCCACTTCGGTGACGATGACGTTGCGGATGCCGGTCTTGGGCAGCACTTCCTCGGCCAGGTGCGCCATGTTCGCCAGGCACACCAGCGCCTTGGCGCCGGAGTCGTTGAACTGGTGCTCCATTTCCCGCGCGGTGTACAACGGGTTGGTGTTGACCACGACCAGGCCGGCGCGCATGGCGCCGAAGACCACGACCGGGTACTGGAGCACGTTGGGCAGCTGCACGGCGATGCGGTCGCCGGGCTTGAGATCGGTGTTCTGTTGCAGGTAGGCGGCGAAGTCCCCGGAGAGCTTGTACATCTCACCGTAGGTCAGGGTCTTGCCCAGGTTGCTGAAGGCAGGCTTGTCTGCAAAACGTTGGCAGGATTCTTTGAGTACCGCGAGGATGTTCGGGTACTGGTCAGCGTTGATCTCGGCAGCGATCCCCACTGGGTATTTGTCCTTCCAGAAATTGTCGGTCATGGAAGCCCACTCCTAAGCAACAGCTCATCTTTACCGCGTTCGCGGTTATTTGTTGTGTTTATGTCGCTTTCCCCTGACTCGGGGAGCGAAAAGCGGGCCGAGATTATCAGCTTTGAGAAACAGCGACCAGCACCAAACACAGGCTTGTCAGTAAGAAAAATGACCAGAGACAGGCCTTCCGGTCACCAACGCTCCGCTCGTCGGAAAAGCCCGTGCCAGAAGGCTTTCAGACTTGTTGGATTGTCCGACAAAGTGGATTTCAGGGAAATGAAACCGGAAAAAAGAACGGAAAGTGGTTCTCGGTCCGGTCGCCGCTACAGGGTATCTCGTCGGAGTTCGATCCGGCGATTTCGCCTCGCTACACGCGACGCCTTCAATGATCTGCCTCAACACTTCCAGGGTCGGGATCTCGCAAAGTGCTATTGCACTCTCCTGGAGAACCCTCATGTTTCCTGAATACCGCGAAAAGATTACCCGCCTGAAAGCCGAAGACCCGCATTTCGCCAGGCTCTTCCATAGCCACAACGATCTCGACCAGGAGATCAAGAACATGGAAGCCGGCATCACCCCTGCCTCCCACGACGCCATCGAGGCGCTGAAGAAGCAGAAGCTGCAGCTCAAGGACGATCTCTACGAAATCCTGCGCAAGAAAGACGGCTGTTGCGGCGGCTGTGGTGGTTGACCAGCTCAGACTGACAACCGGCAATAAAAAAGGGGGCTGATCGCGGATCAGCCCCCTTTTTCGTTCATGCTGGGATCAAGCCGTTTCGCGCAGCTCCCGGCGCAGGATCTTGCCCACCGGCGTCATCGGAAGGGCGTCCTTGAGCACGATGTGCTTGGGCACCTTGTAGCCGGTGAAGTTTTCCTTGCAGTACGCCTTGAGCTCCTCGACGGTCACGCCGCCCTCGCGGGCCACCACGAACAGCTTCACCGCTTCGCCGGACTTCTCGTCCGGCACGCCGACGGCCGCGCAGTTGGCGACTTTCGGGTGGGCCATGACCACGTCCTCGATCTCGTTGGGATAGACGTTGAAGCCCGAGACGATGATCAGGTCCTTCTTGCGGTCGACGATGCGGGTGAAGCCGTCCGGGTCGATCACCGCGATGTCGCCGGTACGCAGCCAGCCCTCGGCATCCAGCACCTCGGCGGTGGCGTCCGGGCGTTGCCAGTAGCCTTTCATGACCTGCGGGCCTTTCACGCACAGCTCGCCGCGCTCGCCCAGACCGACATCGTTGCCGTCGTCGTCGATGACTTTCAGAGAGGTGCCCGGCACCGGCAGGCCGACGGTTCCCAGACGCGCCGCATCACCGTAGGGGTTGGTGCTGACCACCGGGGAAGTCTCGGTGAGCCCGTAGCCTTCCACCACGGTGCAGCCGGTCATGGCCTTCCAGCGCTCGGCGGTGGCGGTGACCAGTGCGGTACCGCCGGAGTTGGTGACCTTCAGGTTGGAGAAATCCAGTTCCTTGAATTCCGGGCGATCCATCAGCGCGACAAACAGGGTGTTCAGGCCCAGCAGCGCGGAGAAGCGCCACTTCTTCAGTTCCTTGATGAAGCCGGGAATGTCGCGCGGGTTGCTGATCAGCACATTGTGGTTGCCGTTGACCATCATGCACATGCAGTTCGCGGTAAAGGCATAGATGTGGTACAGCGGCAGCGGCGCGATCATCACCTCGTTGCCGACCTGCATCAACGGCTTGCCGTCCGGCCCATGCTGCTGCAAGCAGGCGTGCACCTGCTGCATGTTCGCTACCAGATTGCCGTGGGTGAGCATGGCGCCCTTGGCTACGCCGGTGGTGCCGCCGGTGTACTGCAGCACCGCGATATCTTCCAGGCCGACCTTGACCGGCTGCAGACCGTGGCCGCGGCCCTGGCGCAAGGCTGACTTGAAGGAGACGGCCTGGGGCAGGTTGTACTCCGGCACCATCTTCTTCACGTGCTTGACCACGGTGTTGACCAGCAGGCCCTTGAGCGCGGGCTGCAGGTCGCCCATCTGCGCCTCGATCAGGTATTCGATGCCGGTATCGGGCAGCACTTCCTGCACCAGCTTGCCGAACAGGTTCACGTAGACCAGCGCGCGGGCGCCGGAATCCTTGAACTGGTGGCGCATTTCGCGGGCGGTGTAGAGAGGGTTGGTGTTGACCACGATGAGGCCGGCGCGCAGGGCGCCGAACACGGCGATGGGGTATTGCAGGACGTTCGGCATCTGCACGGCGATGCGGTCGCCGGGCTTCACGTCAGTGTGCTTCTGCAGGTAGGCGCCGAAGGCGGCGGACAGGCGGTCCAGCTCGGCGTAGGTCAAGGTCACGCCCATGTTGCTGAAGGCCGGACGGTCGGCGAATTTCTTGCAGGAGCGCTCGAAGACTTCCACCACCGATTTGTAGGCGGTCAGGTCAATGTCGCTGGGCACGCCGGCCGGGCGTTTGTCGTTCCAGAAATCAGGTTGCATTTATTCTTGTCCTCATACCTGAGCGAAACCGAACCGTCATTGCGGTCATTCGACGGAAGCTAGCAGTTCCTTTGGTCATCGCAAAGACTCCAGGCGGCGTCATAGACTGCGTGAATCTTGCGCCACCATCCCGGCATGGCGCGGGATAGAGCCGACGGCCGCCTAGGACGGGACTTACACGCCAATGGCCGGGTGCTGTCGGCAATCCATACAGAAAATGTCCCGGCGTGGCAGAATCGCCCCGTCAGGCCCGCTCCATGGCCCCATTCCAATAAGAATCGACGAACAAGAAGCAGGATGGACCCCATGCCCTACGCCGCCTACTGGCTTGCCGCCAGCGACGAGACACCGCTCTACACCCGCCACTGGGCGCCGGAAGGCCCGTCCCGCGGCGCCCTGATGCTGTCTCACGGCATGGCCGAGCACGCCGGCCGCTACGAACGCCTGGGGCTTGCGCTGAGCGCTGCCGGCTACCACCTCTACGCCATCGACCAGCGCGGCCACGGCCGCACCGCCGAGAACGGCGAACCGGGCCACTACGCCGACCGCGGCGGCTGGGGCAAGGTGATCGGCGACCTGCATACGCTGAACCAGCATGTGCGCGAGGAGCACCCGGACCTGCCGATCATCCTGCTCGGCCACAGCATGGGCAGCTACATCGGCAGCGCCTACCTGATGCAGCACAGCGCCAGCGTGAAGGCGGCGGTACTGTCCGGCTCCAACTACCAGCCGGTGGCGCTGTACAACAGCGCCCGCCTGATCGCCCGCTTCGAGCGCTGGCGACAGGGCCCGCTGGGGCACAGCGCGCTGATCGATTTCCTGTCCTTCGGCTCGTTCAACAAGGCCTTCAAACCCAATCGCACCGCCTTTGACTGGCTCAGCCGCGACCCAGTCGAAGTCGACAAGTACGTCGCCGACCCGCTCTGCGGCTTCCGCTGCAGCAACCAGTTTTGGGTGGACCTGCTGGGCGGCCTGGCGGATATAACGCCGGTGGAGCACCTGTCGCGCATCCGTGCCGACCTACCGGTGATGGTCATCGGCGGCGAACGCGACCCGGTCAGCGAGGGCAAGCGCCTGCGCGATCTCGCCCAGGCGATGACCAGGGCCGGGGTTCGTGACGTCCAACTGAAGATTTATCCCGACGCTCGCCACGAGTTGTTCAACGAGAGCAACCGCGACGAGGTCACCCGCAACCTGATCGACTGGCTGGGCGCGCACTGCCCCGTCCCGCAGGTCGAGAAAACCGAGGAGCCCCTATGACTTCCGTACAAAACGTCCCTTACGAAGAACTCGAAGTCGGCCAGAAGGCCAACTTCCAGCGCAGCGTCACCGAGCGTGACATCCAGTTGTTCGCCGAGGTCTCCGGCGACCGCAACCCGGTACACCTGGACGCCGAGTACGCCGCCACCACCCAGTTCAAGGAGCGCATCGCCCACGGCATGCTCACCGGCGCACTGATCAGCGCGGCGATCGCCACCACCCTGCCCGGCCCGGGCACCATCTACCTCGGCCAGAACCTGAGCTTCACCCGCCCGGTGAAGCTTGGTGACGAACTGACAGTAGAGCTGGAAGTGCTGGAAAAGCTGCCGAAGAACCGTGTGCGCATCAGCACCACCGTGCTCAACCAGGACGGCAAGGCGGTGGTCAAAGGCGAGGCCGAAGTCATGGCGCCGACCGAGAAGCTCAACATCGAACTGCCCGCCCTGCCGCCGATCACCATCGGCTGAGGCGCGTTCCGGGGCCGTCCGTCCGGCCCCGGAAGCTTGTATACTGTTTTCCCCTCGACTACCCTGCCCCCGTCACACCACATCCACTTGGGATAACCGAAGGCTACGTGCCCGAAACCCCTCACCGGGAATCGGAGCCGCCATGGACCTTCGACTGCTATTGCTGTCCCTCTGCACCTTCGCCGCGGGCCTCGCCGAGGCCATCCTCACCGGCATCCTGCCCTCGCTCGCCGCCGACCTGCACGTCTCCCTCAGCCTCGCCGGGCAGCTCACCAGCCTGTTCTCCCTGAGCTTCGCCATCGCCGCGCCGTTGCTCGGCTGGTTCACCCGTGGCGCCGACTGCCGCCGGCTGCTGGTCATCACCCTGCTGGTATTCGCCGCGTTCAACGCGGGTGCTGCGCTGAGCCCCGGCTATGTTTCGCTGCTGCTGATGCGCATCGGAATGGCCGCCTGCTGCGGGCTGCTGATCATGCAGGCCAGCCTGCTGGCGGTGGAGCTGGCGCCGCCGGCCCAGCGCGGGCGCGCCATCGGCCTGATCTTCATGGGCATCAGCGGTTCCCTGGTATTCGGCGTGCCGGCCGGCGTGCTGGTCAATGACTGGTTCGGCTGGCGCTGGATCTTCGCCGCCATCGCCTTCTATTCGCTGCCACTGGCCGCGCTGCTGCGGATCGCCCTGCCCCGCCGCACACTGGATAGCCCGGCCAATGGCGCGGCCTACCGGCGCCAGTTGCGCAATCCGGCGCTGAACCTCGCACAACTGGTATCGATCCTGCTGCTGGGCGGGCACTTCACCCTGTTCGCCTACATCACCCCGTGGTTCCAGCAGGTTGCCGGGATCACCGACAGCCAGAGCATCGCGCTCACCCTGCTGCTGATCGGACTGGCGGCCATCGGTGGCGGCTACCTGGGCGGTTGGCTGAGCGATCACCTCGGCCATCGCCGCGCGCTGCTGGTGGTGCCGGTACTGTTCGCCCTGGCAATGCTGGCGATCCCACTGAGCCTCGGTCATCCGTGGCTGCTGCTCGGCGCGCTGATGGTCTGGAGCACCATCAGCTGGATGATCTCGCCAGCAGTGCAGAGCTACCTGCTGGCCAGCGACCCGGCCAGCGGCAGCGCGGGGGTGGCGCTGAATACCTCGGCGATGCACCTGGGCGTGGCCCTCGGTGCGGCGCTGGGCGGTGCGGTGATCGGCCTGGCCGGCATCGCCTGGACACCCTGGGTGGGCGTCTCGCTGGTCGCCGCGTCGATCTTCTGCGCGGCCTTGTCCTGCTGGCTTCAGCGCGAGCGAACAGGCACCCCGATCACGGCTTTACAGTGACGCTGGCGGTCATGCCGGCGCTCAGATGTACGCCCTCGGGCACCTTGTCGAGGTGGATACGCACCGGAATGCGCTGGGCCAGGCGCACCCAGTTGAAGGTCGGTTCGACGTTGGCCAGCAACTGGCTGTCGGGAATCGCGTTTCGGTCGGTGATGCCGCTGCTGATGCTTTCCACCGTGCCGCCGATGGCGATGTCGCCGCTCATCAGCACCACCCGCGCCGGCTGGCCGATGCGAATGCCGGGCAGCTTGGTTTCCTCGAAGTAGGCGGTGACATAGAAGGACTTCTGGTCCACCAGCGCCATCATCGCCTGGCCGGCCTGCACATAGTTGCCCTGGGCCAGCCGCAGGTTGGTGATCTGCCCGTCGCGCGGGGCGCGCATCTCGCTGCGGGTCAGGTTCAGTTGCGCCAGGCGCACCTGGGCCTGCGCCTCGTCGTACTCGCTCTTGGCGATGGAAGCATTGATCTGCGCGGTTTCCTTGTCCTCCGCGCTGATCGCCGCGATGCCCAGTTTGCTGCGCCGCGAAGCCTCGCTCACGCGCAGCAGGTACTGTTGGTGTCGGGTCTCGGCCAGGGCCTTGGCCTGCTCCAGGTTCGCCGCGTAACGCTCGTGGTCGATGCGCATGATCAAGTCACCGGCCTTGACCTGCTGGTTGTCCTGCACGGCGAGGTCGGTGACCCAGCCGGAGACATCCGGTGCAATCACCACGACGTCGGCACGCACCCGCGCATCGCGGGTCCACGGCGACAGCATGTAGTAACGCCACAGCCAGGTGCCGGCCAGGACGGCGACAATGACCAGGACAATGGTGACGGTTACGCGAAGGTATCCGCGCATACAGCTTCTCCTCTCAAGGCGCTGCGCTGAGCGCCCAGGTGATGGCGCAGAGAATCAGCACGAACAACGCGCAGTCGAACAGCGCCTCGTGCCAGATCCAGCGCCCGAAGGGGGTGGCCTGCAGCAGCAGGCGCAATACGACCGTCAGGCCCAGAGCAAGCACCGCATAGATGAACAGCGGGCTCAGGAACACTCCACCCCAGCCGAACTCATGCAGTCCCATTGGCGTCCTCCAGACGGCACCACTGGCGCCAGGTGCGGCGCAATTGCGCCAGCGCGGCACGGGCCAAGCGGTTGGGTTCGTTGTCGCCCTGCAGATCGTGCGCGAGGGCCTCTTCCAAAGGCGAGCAGAGGCTTTCCAGGCGCTGCTCGCGCCCGCCTCCGGGCCCTTTTTCCAGCACGCTGCCCAGCGCGCCGAGGAACTGGTCGCGGCGTTTGCGCAACTGTCCCTGGGCGCCGCTGAGGCAGGAGCGCAGGTGGATCAGCTCGTTGCCCAGGTCCAGCGCCAGCAGACCGTCCTGCCAGCGCCGCTGCTCCTCCTTCGGCAACAGGGTGTAGTGCCGCGCCAGGCGGATCAGGCGGTCGGCCATGCGCCCGCCGAACCAGCTCTCGGCTTCGGCCAGCGGCCGCCGGGTCAGCCGCCCGAGGTCTTCGCAGGTGGCCTGGATCAACCGCCGGTTGAGCCAGTCCGCCGGCAGGGTGAGCAGGCGGAACACCAGCACCGCAAAACCCACGCCGATGACGATGCCCTGCGCCGAATTGAGCAGGTTGGCGAGGTCGTACCTCATCACGTTGCTCGGCGCCACCAGGGTGATGAAATGGATCGAGAAGGATGTCGCCGTACCCGCCAGCGCCGGCGTCGCCATGCCCAGCAGCGCAAAGAACAGCGGCACGCCCAGGGCCAGGCAAAGCAGCGGGAAGCCGTTCCACTGCGGCAGCAGCCACTGGGTCACCACCGCAGCGGCGGGCACGGCGAGGAGAATGCCGCGCAGGAAGCCCAGACCGATGGCGACTGCGTTGTCACGGTTGGCGAACAGGCTGCAGATCACCGCGGCCAGCAACATGCCACCCGTAGCCGCCGGCCAGGCCGTGGCCATCCAGAAGGCCGACATGCCTAGCAGCGCCAGCGCACTGCGCAGTCCATAGAACAACGCCATCAACCAGTCGCGGTGCCAGGACAGGGTGCCGGTGGCGACATCGTCCACCCGCCCGTCCGCCACCGCTCGCATGGTCTTCTCCGAGTTCAGCGCCTTGAGCAGCAGCAGGGCGCAGCGGGTCAGGCAATAACGCAGGTCGTTGGAGTAGCCCTCTTCCAGACCAGCCTCCTGCAAGCGCTGCTGCAATGAACGCATGGCATCGACCTGCGGATCGTCCAGTACAGCGCGCAGTTCGTCGAACCAGGGTTGCAGACGCGCGCGGTCCTCGGCATCCAGCACGCTGCGCTGGCGGGCCACGCCGCGCGCGGTGCGCAGCAGGCTGAGCAGGTCGCGGGAAAGAATCCGCAGCGCACGCGAACGCATCCGCCCGCGGTAGCCCTCGAACCAGGCGTGGTCACGCTGCACATCGACTTCGACGATCTTGCCCAGAGCCTGCAGCAAGCCCTTTATCTGCCGCGCGTCGGCGTCGATCTCGCTGCGCGCGGCCTGCATGCCGGTGAGCCAGGTGGCGTGGGCCTGCTTGTCCAGGTTGGCCTCGACGCGGCGCGGCCAGAGGATGGCGCTGACCGCCGAGGCGCAGAGAATCCCCAGGCAGATTTCCGTACTGCGTGCCACAGCCTGATCGAAGACGTCCAGCGGATGGCTGATCGCCGGCAGGCCGATGATCGCCACGGTGTAGCCCGACAGCACGAACGCGTAAGAGACGTGGTTGCGCAGGGAGGTGGAAGCGGCGGTACAGAGTCCTAGCCAGAGCGAGATGGCCAGCAGGAACAGCCAGGGCGTCTGGGCGAACAGCGCGAGCATCACCACCGACATGACCGTGCCGATCAGGGTCCCGATCAGGCGGAAGATGCCCTTGGCGACCACCATGCCCGACAGCGGCTGGGAGACGATGAACACCGTCATCAGCGCCCACTGCGGCTGTTCGAGGTCGAAACGGAAGGCGCACCAGAGCGCCAGGCCGCCTGCCAGGAGGGTCTTGATCGCGAATTTCAGCGCCAGCGTATCCGGCGCGAGGAATGCCTGTAGCGTAGGTCGCACGCGGTCTCTCGAAAGGGTCCGGATCTATCGCATAAAGATAGTCGGCAAAGAGAATGACAGAATCGTTGCTGATAATATTATTAGCAAGCTAACAATATGTCATCCCGACTTTCGTCGAGGCAAAAAAAACGGGCGACCTAAGTCGCCCGAAGTGCCTTGCGTGCTCTGTGTATCCGTAAGGATCAGCCCTTCTTGTGGCTGTCCTTCCAGATGAAAATTCCGACCCCACCGAAGAACAGAACCATGAGGCCAACGGTGAGGACGCCTGCTAGAACCACTTCGTCGATGAACATGATGCTGGCCTCCTGTTGCCTACATCGTCTGGGGATGTGTGCAGATTACCGGCGGCCGGGTGGGACCAATTGACCTGGATCAATGGTCGACAAGGCGCTTTCCGGGGAGGGCCGGAGCACTGACGCAGATCAAGTTCCGGAGGGTATCGGGTGCGGCGGGAAGCCGCGCAGAGCGGGGCCTTGCGGTCCCGGGAGGGGGTAAATCAGCGCTTCTTCGGCTTGTTCTTGCCCTTCTTGCGTGGCTTGCCCAGTGGCAGCGCCTGCTCGAAGGCCTTGCGCACGTCCTGCAGACGCTTTTCGTGCACGTCGTGGATGCGCTTGTCGCGCTCGGCGGTGAAGTCGATCAGCTTGTCGTCGTTGCTCATGGCAGGGCGTGCACCAGGCGGAAAGTCAGATTCAGGCGCGGAGCAACCGGACGGCGCGTCTTGGCAACCTGATGTTGCCAATAATGCTGTGTCGCGCCAGACATGACCAGCAGCGATCCGCCGGCCAGCTCGATGGAGTGTTCGATTGTATTTCGTCCCTTGCGCCGCAGATCGAAGCGCCGCGTGCCGCCAAGGTTCAGCGAGGCCACCACCGGGTTGCGTCCGAGCTCCGGCTCGTCGTCGCTGTGCCAGCCCATCGAGTCCTGGCCGTCGCGGTAATAGTTGAGCAGCACGCCGTTGAAGCGCTGGCCGGCGGTCTGCTCCACCGCCGAGCGGATTTCCGCCAGCAGCGGCGTCCAGGGCAGCGGCGCGTGGGTCTGGCCGGAGTAGGTATAGAAAGCCTCGGGATCGCCGTACCAGTTGACCAGGCGCGGCACCGGGTAATCGCGCCCGTGCAGGTGCACGACGGTCTGCTCCCAGGGCGTCTGTTCGAGCAATTGCTCAAACCACTGGGCCGCGCGTACCTGCGTGCACCAGTCGGGAATCAGGCGCAGCTCGGCATCGGATAGAAGGATCGGGGCGTCGTCGAACAGCATGGAAAGCTCGGTTACTCAGCGATGGGGCCAGTCTACTCCCCCGCCTGGTCAGACCTCGACATCGATCCACAGCCCCTTGCGCTGGGCGGCCTGTACGTCTTCGCCCAGTTCCTCGACTTCCTCCAGTTCTTCCAGCGCCTCGCCCTCGGGGGTGCCGTCGGCGAGCTGGCGACGTTTGCGCCGGCGCTGGTATTCCTCGCGCAGCGCCTGTTCGTCAGGGCGACGCTCCAGCTCCACGCCGGCATTGCCCGCGCTGGGCGCAGGCGGAGTCACCGGGGCGACATCCGGTCGCGGCTTGGGCACGTCCTGCTGGGCAGTGACGGGTGCCAGACTATGGGGAATGGGCGGCAGCATCGAGTGTTCCTGGGGGCGAGCCCCTGTGGGGAAGTGCGCTGACAAGTCCTCTGGTCAGGCTATCGGCCGGAGTGCTACAGACTTGAGTGTGCCTCGCTACACTTTCCACGATTCGCGATGAGTGCGCGCCTCCAACTGGCCCTGCCAATGATTCGGACGACCGGAGGCGCCGACGGCCATCGCTGAACGCTGCGCGTTCCGGTACCATAGCCGGCTTTTTTTGGGAGGTGTCCATGGCGCAGTATCAACCCGGTCAACGCTGGATCAGCGACAGTGAAGCGGAACTCGGCCTGGGGACCATCCTGGCACTGGACGGCCGCATGCTCACGGTGCTCTATCCCGCCACCGGTGATACCCGCCAGTACGCCGAGCGCAATGCGCCGCTGACCCGCGTGCGCTTCGCCCCGGGCGATCAGATCACCCATTTCGAAGGCTGGAAGATGACCGTCCGCGAAGTGGACGAGATCGACGGCCTGCTGATCTACCACGGCCTCACCGCGCAGAACGAGCAGCACACCGTCCCGGAAACGCAGCTGTCGAACTTCATCCAGTTCCGCCTGGCCAGCGACCGCCTGTTCGCCGGGCAGATCGACCCGATGTCCTGGTTCGGCCTGCGCTACCACACCCTGGAACACCGCACCCGCCTGCTGCAGTCCTCGCTCTGGGGCCTGGGCGGCGCCCGCGCGCAACCCATCGCGCACCAGTTGCACATCGCCCGCGAAGTCGCCGACCGCATGGCGCCGCGCGTCCTGCTGGCCGACGAAGTGGGCCTGGGCAAGACCATCGAAGCCGGCCTGGTGATCCACCGCCAACTGCTCTCCGGCCGCGCCAGCCGCGTGCTGATCCTGGTGCCGGAGAACCTGCAGCACCAGTGGCTGGTGGAAATGCGCCGGCGCTTCAACCTGGAAGTCGCCCTGTTCGACCGCGAGCGTTTCGTCGAGAGCGATGCCAGCAACCCCTTCGAAGACACCCAGTTGGCCCTGGTGGCGCTGGAGTGGCTGCGCGAGGACGAGAAGGCCCAGGACGCGCTGTTCGCCGCCGAGTGGGACATGCTGGTGGTCGACGAAGCCCACCACCTCGTATGGCATCCGGAACAGGCCAGCCCCGAATACCAGCTGGTCGAGCAACTCGCCCAGGTCATCCCCGGCGTGCTGCTGCTCACCGCGACCCCGGAACAGCTCGGCCTGGACAGCCACTTCGCCCGTCTGCGCCTGCTCGATCCGGACCGCTTCCACGATCTGGAAGCCTTCCGCACCGAAAGCACTCAGTACCGCCCGGTCGCCGAGGCCGTGCAGGAACTGGTGGACCAGGGCAGCCTCTCCCCTGCCGCTCGTCAGGCCATCCACGGCTTCCTCGGCAGCGCGGGCGACGAGCTGCTGGCCAGCGTCGAGGCCGGCAATGAAGACGCCCGCGCCCGCCTGGTACGCGAGCTGCTCGACCGCCACGGCACCGGCCGCGTGCTGTTCCGCAACACCCGCGCCGCCGTGCAGGGCTTCCCGGAGCGCCAGCTGCATCCCTACGTGCTGACCAACCCGATCGAGTACATGGAACTGCCGCTGGGCGAGCACCCGGACCTCTACCCGGAAGTCAGCTTCCAGGCCCAGGCCGAGGACGGCGACGAGAACGCCCGCTGGTGGCGCTTCGACCCGCGCGTCGACTGGCTGATCGACACCCTGAAGATGCTCAAGCAGTACAAGGTGCTGGTGATCTGCGCCCACGCCGAGACGGCGCTGGACCTGGGCGACGCGCTGCGCGTGAAGTCCGGCATCCCGGCCAGCGCGTTCCACGAGGGCATGAGCCTCCTCGAGCGCGACCGCTCCGCCGCCTACTTCGCCGATGAAGAATTCGGCGCGCAGGTGCTGATCTGTTCGGAAATCGGCAGCGAAGGCCGCAACTTCCAGTTCGCCCATCACCTGGTGCTGTTCGACCTGCCGGCCCATCCGGACCAGCTGGAGCAGCGCATCGGCCGCCTCGACCGCATCGGCCAGAAGCACACCATCCAGATCCACGTGCCGCACCTGGAGAACAGTCCGCAGGAACGCCTGTTCCAGTGGTACCACCAGGCACTCAACGCCTTCCTCAACACCTGCCCCACCGGCAACGCCCTGCAGCATCGCTTCGGCCCGCGCCTGGTGGAACTGCTGGACGGCGGCGACGACGACGCCTTCGAGGCCCTGCTGGCCGAAGGCACCGCCGCCCGCGAAGCGCTGGAAACCGAGATGCACAACGGCCGCGACCGCCTGCTGGAGCTGAACTCCGGCGGCGCCGGCGAGGGCGAGGCGCTGGTGGAAGAAATCGAGGAGCAGGACGACCAGTTCGCCCTGCCGATCTACATGGAACGCCTGTTCGACACCTACGGTATCGACAGCGAGGACCATTCCGAGAACGCGCTGATCCTGCGCCCGAGCGAGAAGATGCTCGACGCCAGCTTCCCGCTGGGCGACGACGAAGGCGTGACCGTCACTTACGACCGCGCCCAGGCCCTGGCCCGTGAAGACATGCAGTTCCTCACCTGGGAGCACCCCATGGTGCAGGGCGGCATGGACCTGGTGCTGTCCGGCTCTCTGGGCAACACCTCGGTGGCGCTGATCAAGAACAAGGCGCTCAAGCCCGGCACCGTGCTGCTGGAGCTGCTGTTCGTCAGCGAAGCCGTGGCGCCGCGCAAGCTGCAGCTGGGCCGCTTCCTGCCGCCGGTGGCGCTGCGCTGCCTGATGGACGCCAACGGCAACGACCTGTCCTCGCGTGTGTCCTTCGAGACCCTGAACGACCAGCTGGAAAGCGTACCGCGCGCCAGCGCCAACAAGTTCGTGCAGGCGCAGCGTGATGTACTGGCCAAGCAGTTCGCCCAGGCCGAGGTCAAGATCACCCCGCGTCATGCCGAGCGCGTCGAAGCCGCCCGCCAGCAGCTGACCGCGACCCTGGACGAGGAACTGGCGCGCCTGACCGCGCTCAAGGCCGTCAACCCCAGCGTGCGCGACAGCGAGCTGGACGCCCTGCGCAAGCAGCGCGACGACAGCCTGGCGCTGCTCGACAAGGCCTCCCTGCGCCTGGAAGCGATCCGCGTACTGGTCGCTGGCTGATCCCCGCCGTCGCGTCATGAAGAAGCCGCCACCGGGCAACCGGTGGCGGCTTTTTTCATGCCTGGCCGGCGCGACGGCCGACTTCGAAACACCCCGTTACGCCGCTCTATTCCCGGCACGATCGGACACACCGACTACCATTGACGCTGCGCAAGGGAATCTCCGCCCTGGAGGGATAGAGTTTTCCTACCAAGCCACTCATTGAGGGAACACATCATGTACGAGCGCATTCTGGTAGCGGTGGACGGCAGCCCGGTTTCCGACCGAGCCCTGGTTGAAGCGGCCAAGCTGGCCCAGCTGAGCGGCGGCGAGCTGCGGGTCATCACCATCGTCGACAGCCCGCTGCGCCATCTGCCCGACTACGCCGTGTACTACAACCCGGAGCCGCTGCGCGAAGCAGCGCTGAAGGCCGCCGACGACATCCTCGCCAAGGCGAAGGACAAGATCGCCGAATTCCCGGTGAAAACCAGTTTCGAGCGGGTCTGTCAGGAACGCGCCAGCGAAGAGATCGCCGAGCGCATCGAGATTGAGGCCGAAGGCTCCAAGGCCGACATCATCGTCATGGGCACCCACGGCCGCCGCGGTGTGCGCCGCCTGATGCTGGGCAGCGTGGCCGAAGGCCTGCTGCGCGTCAGCAACCGCCCGGTGCTGCTGGTTCGCGAGAAGTAACAGCCCCCGGAAAGACAAAAGGCCCTGCGGCTTTCGTCGCAGGGCCTTTTTCATGGCCGTCGTTCAGGCAGGCTCAGTCATTGCGCGGCGGTCATATCGCGTTTGCAGGAGTGGAAGATGTCCAGGTCCGGCTGGTACAGGCTGGTGTGCACACCGTAAAGACCAAGCACCGAGTGGAACAGGTTGTCGTGGCTCAGCTCGGCGCCGTCGGCCTTCTTCTCCAGGCAACCGCGATCCACACCCATGCCGCCCAGCGCGCCGCTGCCGAACCACATCACCATGGGCACATGGGTCTGCGCTTTCGGGGCGATGGCATAGGGCGCAGCGTGCAGGTAGACGCCATTCTCGCCCAGAGATTCGCCGTGGTCGGAGACATAGACCATCGAGGTGTCGAAGCGCTCCTGGTTCTGCTTGAGCAGCTCGACCACCTTGGACAGGAAGAAGTCGGTGTAGAGGATGGTGTTGTCGTAGACGTTCACCAGCTCCTCGCTGCTGCAACTGCCCAGCTGGTTGGTGCGGCACACCGGGGTGAAGCGCTCCAGCGACTTGGGATAGCGGTCGTAGTATTCCGGGCCGTGGCTGCCGTCGGCGTGCAGGACGATGATGGCGTTGTCCTTCAGTCCGTCGATGTACGCCTGCAGATTCTGCAGCAGAGCTTCGTCCAGGCAGTTCTTGCCGTCGCAGAACGGGCCGGGCTGATCCTTGGGAATATCGCGATTGGGCACGCGCAGGCAGGTGCCCTTGCAGTCGCTGTTGTTATCCAGCCACAGCACCGACACACCGACGCGCTGGAGGATGTCCAGCAGGCCCTGGTTGGTCTTGCCCTTCTTGTCGCTGTAGTCCTCGCGGGGGAACTTGGAGAACATGCAGGGCACCGACACCGCGGTGGAAGTGCCGCAGGAGCTGACGTTGGTGAAGTTGAGGATGTCGAGCTTCTTCAATTCCGGGTTGGTGTCGCGGGCGTAACCATTGAGGGAGAAGTGGTCCGCGCGAGCGGTTTCACCGACCACGAAGATCATCAGCGACTTGCGGCCATCGGCGCTCACCTTGCGCGGCATCACCGCGTCCTCGCCGATGGGCTGCACCACCAGGTGTTCCTTGATGCCCAGGCGCTGCTTGGTGAACTTGCTCACCGCGTAGATGTAGTTGGTCGGGTTGATGAAGTGGGTCAGTTTCTCCTCCTGGCGGAACACCGGGGCGTAGGTGGAATAGAACGCCCCCACGCAGACGGCGACCACCACCAGGCAGCCGAAGATCACCAGCACCTTGTTCAGCAGGCCGCGGAAGAACGAGCTGTAGCGCACCGGCGTCAGCCAGATGATCGTCACCGGCAGCACGCCGAGCACCAGCAGGTAGCCGACCATGCGCGCGCTGAACAGCGCGGTGGCCTCGCCAGGATTGGTCTCGATGACGTTCTGCACCATCACGGTATCGATCACGACACCGTAGGAGTTCATGAAGTACGCCGCGGACGCGGACACCAGCGCCACCAGGCTCAACGCGGGCTTGAGCAGCGGACGGAACGACACCAGGGTCAGCAGCAGGGTAAAGGCCGCCCACAGGAAGAGGCCGAAGGAGGCGAAGAACGCGACGCCCCAGAGGCCTTCCATGGGCACCAGGCTGTTCAGCGCCCGCCAGGTAGCGAAGTTGTAGAACAGCACCAGTGCCAGCGAGAACAGCAGGACCAGCCGCGCAGAGCTGACCTGGGGGAAGAGGCGGCGCTTGCCCTCGGACATCGAGCGCACTCCTTACATCGATAGTCGGATAGGAAATGGATGGCCGACCCTGCCGGCCGGCGGCGCAACTCTAGCGGGCAGTTAGTCAAAAAAGTGTCAAGTTGGCTACAAGCTTTCGTCCGGTGGTCGGATCTGTGATCGGCTGGAACCTGGTACTACCGTACGTCGCGCGCATTCCGGCATTACGCCGAAAACTCAACGAGTTCCTTGCAGCGTCATCCTGACTTCCTAGACTTGACGCAAAGTGATATCAATCTGCCTCCTCCCCCGACATCCGGAGCATCCCGCCCATGGACTGGCACCAGGACGCCGTACCCGATGCTGTGCTGCTGGAGTGTTCTCACAACCCCGGACTGGTCCTCCTGGCCATCCTCATCGGCTGCGTCACCAGCTTCGTCGCGCTGAACATCGCCGCGCGCATGGTCCGCGCGCCGCAACACGCACACCGCTGGCAATGGGTCGGTGGCATCTGCCTGGGAAGCGGCATCTGGTCGATGCACTTCGTTTCCATGCTGGCCTTCCACGCCTCGGTGCCGCTGCACTTCGCCGGAGGGCTGACGCTGCTTTCGCTGCTCATCGCCATCGCCATCTGCGTGATCGCCATGCGCCTGCTCGCCCACGCCGGGTTGAGCCCGTTGCAGTACCTACTGGCCGCCTGTTGCATCGGCGCCAGCATCGCCGGCATGCACTACACCGGCATGGCCGCCATCGAGTCACCGCCGATGCAGCACTACGACCCGCTGCTGGTCACGCTCTCGGTACTGATGGCCGTCCTGGTGGCTTTCGTCGCGCTGGTACTGGCGCCGGTACTCAACCGCCAGCCGGCGGGCCGCCAGTGGATCTACCAGATTCTCGCCAGTCTGCTGCTGGGCGGCGCCATTTCCAGCATGCACTTCACCGGCATGGCCGCGCTGACCCTGACCCTGCCCAGCTGGGTAGCTCCAGTGGCGGACCTGAGGCGCAACAATGCCATCCAACTCGGTCTGATGGTCGGCCTGCTGGCGCTGGCCGTGGTGATGGCCGGGCTCTGGGCGGCCTGGATCGAGGACAGCCTGGAAAGCAAGGTGAGCGAGCTGAGCCGGGTCAACGCCCTGCTCAACCAGTTGGACAGCGCCAACGCCTCGCTGCAGAAACTGGCGCGCTTCGACGGCCTCACCGGCTTGCATAACCGTAACGCGCTGAACGACGAGTTCGAGGCTCGCTTGCAACGCAACCGGCAGAAGGCCCAGGGGATGGCGGTCATCCTGCTGGACCTGGACCACTTCAAGCGGGTCAACGACTCCCTCGGCCACGCCGCTGGCGACGAACTGCTGTGCATCGTCTCCGAGCGCATCCGCAGCGCACTGCGCAGCACCGACCTGCTGGCGCGCTTCGGCGGCGACGAGTTCTGCATCCTCGCCGACCTGGGCGAGGACCACGAGGCGCGCATCCTCGCCCAGCGCCTGATGCAACGCATGAAGGAGCCGATCAGCATCGCCGGGCGCAGCCTGGTGATGACCATGAGCGTCGGCATCAGCCTGTTCCCCAACGACAGCGAACAGCCCGAGGAATTGCTCAAGCATGCGGACCTCGCGCTCTACCAGTCCAAGGGCAACGGTCGCAACGCCACGCATTTCTTCAGCCCGCACCTGAAGACCAAGGCGACCCAGGAACTGCAATTGGAAGAGGAACTGCGCAAGGCGCTGTGGGACGACGAACTGGTGCTCTACTACCAACCCATCCTGCGCATTGAGCACGGCGAGGTGGAGCAACTCGAAGCCCTGGTGCGCTGGAAACACCCGACCCACGGGCTGCTGGCGCCGGACCGATTCATCGGCCTGGCGACCGCCAACGGCCTGATCGGCACGCTGGATGCCTGGGTAATGCGCCGCGCCTGCGAAGACCTGCGCCGCCTGCACGACTTGGGCTACAAGGACCTGCGGGTGGCGGTGAACTGCTGCGCCAGCAACCTGGGCCGCGAGGGGCTGGTCGATGAAGTCCAGCAGACTCTCGCCGACACCGGCCTCGCCGCACGCTACCTGGAGATGGAAGTCACCGAGAACGCCGTGATGGCCAACATCAACCAGGCCATCCCGCTGCTCAATCGCCTGCGCGACCTGGGCGTGAGCCTGTCCATCGACGACTTCGGCACCGGCTATTCGTCACTCTCCTACCTGCGCCAGCTGCCGCTGGATGCGCTGAAGGTGGACCGTTCCTTCATCCGCGACGTGCCGCAATCAAGGCGTGACAGCGAGATCGCCCAGGCCATCATCGCCATGGCGCAGAAGCTGCACCTCAAGGTGATTGCCGAAGGCGTGGAGCACGCGCAGCAACTGGCGTTCCTGCGCGACAACCATTGCGAGCTGGCCCAGGGTTACCTGTTCAGCCGGCCGCTGCCCCTCTCCGCGCTGGTGGAGTTCCTCGAGGCCTACCGCGAGGACAGCGACTCGGCGCTGCTGCGCAGCCAGGCCTGAGGCCCGTGATCCAGGCTCAGAAGTCAAACTTGCCGGCACGCCAGCGCGGCAGCCAGCGCAGGGAGTCGGCAGTGGTGCCGGTGGGGCGGTACTCGGCGCCCAGCCAGCCTTCGTAGCCGACATCGTCGAGCACCTGCAGCGGTACTGCGAACTCCATCTCGCCCGAGCCCGGCTCGCCGCGCTCGGGGTAGTCGGCGAACTGCACGTGGCCGATCTGGCCCATCAGCGCGTAGATGCAATCCACCAGTTCCAGGCCCATGCGCGCCATGTGGTAGAGGTCCAGCTGCGCGCGCAGGTTCTCCCGCGCCACGCGCTCGAGCATGTCCTGCAAGTGCTCGGGGGTGTTGAGCAGGAAGTCCTTCATGTCGTGGCAGTTGATGGCTTCCATCAGCACGTCGGTGCCGCTGCCGGCGAACGCATCGCAGGTGGCGCGCAGGCGCTCGGCCAGGGTCTGCAGCGCGACTTCGCGCTCCTGCCCCTCGACCAGCCGGCCAGCCAGCACATTGATGTGCTGCGGCTGCACGATGCGCGCATAGTCCAGCGCCTTGGCCAGCGCCGCTTCGAACTCCGCCGCACGTTCCGGCACGGCGGCGATGCCGGGACCGCCCTGCATCAAGTCACCAGCCGGCAGGTTGATCAACACCAGCGGCAGGCCGGCTTCGTCCAGTGCGGCTTTCAGGTCCTGTGCGGGGACGTCGTAGGGAAACTGGATCTCCACGCCCTCGAAACCGGCCTTGGCGGCGGCGTCGATGCGCTGCAGCAGCGGGACCTCGGTGAACAGCAGGGACAGGTTGGCGCAGAGTTTCATGCGGGGAATTCCTTCGACTGACGGTATTGCTCGACCAGGGTAGCCGGGTCGCGTTCGAGATTGCCCTGGCTGCCATGCAGGCGCATCAGCTGCGCGGCGAGGCCGCTCATGGGCGTGGCCGAGCCTTCCTCGCGGGAAAGCTTGACGGCGGTGTCCAGGTCCTTGAGCAGCGTGCGCACATGCCATTTCACAGGTTCGAAACGGCTCTCGGCCATCTGCGGGGCAAGGATCTGCAGGGGTTTCGAATCGGCGAAACCGCCCGCCAGCGCCGGGGCGATCAGACTGGCATCGACGCCTGATTTTTCCGCCAGCGCCACCACTTCGGCGATCACCAGGGCATTGCAGGCGACGATCATCTGATTGCACACCTTGGTCACCTGCCCTGCGCCCACATCCCCCATGCGCGTCAGGCGCTGGCCGAGATGGGCGAGGATCGGCCGTACCCGCTCGATATCCTCGACACGGCCGCCGGCCATGATCGCCAGGGTGCCGGCTTCGGCGCCCGGCGTGCCACCGGAAACCGGCGCATCGACCCAGCGCATGCCGGTGCGCGCTTCCAGCTCGGCGGCCATCTCGCGGGTGGCGGCCGGCTCAAGGCTGGAGAAGTCCACCAGCACCTGACCGGCGCGGGCGCTCTCGACGATACCGCCAGCGCCGAACACCACTTCGCGCACGGCGTCGGTATCGGCCAGGCAGAGCATCACCACCTCGGCGTCGGCACAGAGCTGCACGGGCGTTTCCACGGCCCGGGCGCCTTCGGCGGCCAGCAGCTCACGCTTGCCAGCGGAGCGGTTCCACACGGCCAGCGGGTAACCGGCGGCGAGCAGGCGGCGCGTCATGGGTACCCCCATCAGGCCGAGACCGGCAAAAGCGAGGGATGGCAAAGGGGACGACATGGGGTGATCTCCAGTTCGACAGCAGGACGGGCACGGGGAGGCGGCATTCTAGCAGGCGCGAAGTTGCCCCGGCCGGCAATGCTTTAGATAGCGGGACAGCTGCTAAACAGACGCGCCGCCACTATACTCCCGGAGTTTTTTCCGCCATTGAACCGGAGAACTCTCCCCATGCTGAAACGCTCCCTGGCGCTCGCCGCCGGTTTTGCCCTGTCCCTGTCCGCCGTATTCGCCCACGCCGACACGCCGAAAGAACTGAAGGTCTCGGCCATCCCCGATGAAGCTCCCACCGAACTGCTGCGCAAGTTCAAACCGCTGGGTGCCTACCTGGAAGAGCAACTGGGCATGCCGGTGAAGTTCATCCCGGTGTCCGACTATGCCGGCGTGGTCGAAGCCCTGGCTTCGGATCGCCTCGACATGGCCTGGCTGGGCGGCTTCACCTTCGTCCAGGCGCGCCTGAAGACCGGCAACGCTATCCCGCTGGTACAGCGCGAGCAGGACCAGCAGTTCACCAGCAAATTCATCACTGCCGACCCGAACGTGAAATCGATCCAGGATCTCAAGGGCAAGACCTTCGCCTTCGGTTCCGTGTCGTCCACTTCCGGCAGCCTGATGCCGCGCTACTTCATGCAGAAGGACGGCGTGGTGCCCGAGCAGTTCTTCTCCCGCGTGGCCTACTCCGGCGCCCACGACGCCACCGTCGCCTGGGTCCAGGCCGGCAAGGTCGACGCCGGCGTGCTGAACGCCTCCGTCTGGCAGAAGCTGGTGGACAGCGGCAAGGTCGACACCAACAAGGTGAAGGTCTTCGCCACCACCCCGACCTACTACGACTACAACTGGACCGTGCGCGGCAACCTCGACCCCGCGCTGGCGGAGAAGATCAAGAAGGCCTTCCTCGCCCTCGACCCGAGCAAGCCGCGCGACAAGGAAATCCTCGACCTGCAGGCGGCCAGCCGCTTCATCGAGACCCAGCCTGACAACTACAAGGGCATCGAGGAATCGGCGCGCGCCGCCGGCCTGCTGAAGTGACCCTGACACTGACCGGCGTGGAGCACATCCACGCCAACGGCCAGCGCTCGCTCGCCGGTATCGACCTCAGCGTCGCTGCCGGGGAACGGGTGGCGATCATCGGCCCGTCGGGTGCCGGCAAGACCACGCTGCTGCGCATCCTCGCCACCGCACTGAAACCCGCCTCCGGCAGTTTCGACCTGCTCGGCACCCAGCCCTGGGCGCTGAGTGGTCCCGCGCGCCAGCGCCTGCGCTCGCGCATTGCCCTGGTGCACCAGGCTCCACCGCTGCCTCCGCGCCAGCGGGTGGTCACCGCCGTGCTCGCCGGTCGCCTCGGCCAGTGGCCTCTGTGGAAAAGCCTGGCCAGCCTGCTCTATCCCGTCGACAGCGCCGGCGCACGCAGCGAATTGCAGCGCCTGGACCTTGGCGACAAGCTCTTCGAGCGCTGCGACCAGCTATCCGGCGGCCAGTTGCAACGCGTCGGCATCGCCCGCGCGCTGTATCAGCAGGCCGAAGTCCTGCTGGCAGACGAACCCGTCTCGGCCATGGACCCGGTGCTCGCCGGCCACACCCTCGGCGTGCTCACCCGTGAAGCGCAGAGCCGTGGCGTGACCCTACTCGCCAGCCTGCACGCGGTTGACCTGGCACTGGAGCACTTCCCGCGCATCGTCGGCGTACGCGACGGCCGCATCGCCTTCGACAAGGCAGCGGAGAACGTCACTCCCGAGGACCTGCGCGCCCTCTACGCCAACGAGCAGCTCGGCCAGCAGGACGCTTCCTCGCCGGTGGGCAAGCCGCTGGTGGTGCAGATTCCGCGATGCTGAACCCCGCGCTTTCCAAGAGCCCTCCGCGCGACCCGGCGGCGCTGCCGCGCCTGCTACTCACCCTGCTCGCCCTGGCTTTACTTTGGCCGGGCCTGCGTCTGTCCGAGCTGGATATCGCCGGCCTGTTCAGCGGCGACAACGCGCGGACCATGGCCAACTTCCTCGGCGGTTTCTGGCCGCCGGCCCATGACGAAGAATTCCTCGCCCTGCTTGGACGCGCCACCCTGGAAACCCTCGCGATTGCCACCGCCGGCATGGCACTGGCATGGCTGATCGCCTTCCCCGCCGCCCTGCTGGCAACCCGCGCGCTGTCGATCTCCGCCCTGCCCCGCGGCGGCCTGCCGGCCTGGTGGGCGCGTGCGCTGCGCTGGCCGGTGCGCGGGCTGCTGATCGTGCTGCGCAGCGTGCCGGAAATCGTCTGGGCGCTGCTTTTCGTCCGCGCCGTGGGCCTGGGCCCCACCGCTGGCGTGCTGGCCATCGCCATCACCTACGGCGGCATGCTCGGCAAGGTCTACGCGGAAATCTTCGAATCGGTGGACCCGCGCCCGACCCGCGCCCTGCTGCTGGGCGGTGGTTCGCGGCTGCAGGCCTTCGCCTACGGCGTACTGCCCTCGGCCGCGCCGGAACTGATCTCCTACACCGTCTACCGCTGGGAATGTGCGATCCGCGCCTCGGTAGTGATGGGCTTCGTCGGCGCCGGTGGCCTCGGCCAGCAGATCGACCTGTCGCTGCGCATGTTCGCCGGGGGCGAGGTGGCGAGCATCCTGCTGACCTTCCTGGTACTGGTGCTGGGCGCCGACCTGCTCAGCCGCTTCCTGCGCGGGAGGCTCGAATGACCGGCCTGCTGCGCAGCCTGGGCTGGCTGCTGCTGATCCTGCTCGCCATCGGTGCGTCCTTCGCCTACCTGGAGATGGACACCGGCGGGCTGTTCGACGCGCGCGGCCTCGGCCAGATGCTCGACTACGGTCGCGATTTTCTCTCGCCGGACCTGGGCGCCACACACCTCACGGCAGTCGGTCGCGGTGCCCTGGAAACCCTGGCGATGTCAGCCATCGGCACCCTGCTCGCGGCGCTGCTGGGGATGCTGCTCGCGCTGCCGGCGGCCGGGCGTTTCGGACGGATCGCACAAAGCCTGTCGCGCTTGTTGCTCAACGCTCTGCGCGCGGTGCCGGAACTGGTCTGGGGTGCACTGATGGTGCTGGCCGCCGGACTCGGCCCGAACGCAGGCACGCTCGCGCTGGCGCTACACACGGGTGGCGTGCTCGGACGACTGTTCGCCGAGGCGCTGGAGAATACCCCGACCGCGCCGGCAGAGGCCGTACGCCTGGCAGGCGGCGGTCGCGTCGCCGCCTTCGCCTACGGCACCCTTCCCGCTGTTTGGCCGCAGTTGGTGGCCTACATGCTTTATCGCTGGGAAAACAACATCCGCATGGCCAGCGTGCTCGGCTTCGTCGGCGCAGGCGGCCTGGGGCAGATGCTGTATTTCAGCCTCAGCCTGTTCCAGCAGGCCCAGGCGGCCACGGTGATAATCGCCATGCTGCTACTGGTGCTGTGCGTCGACAGCCTGAGTGCCTGGGCGCGGCAGCGCTGGGTCAGCCACTAAGTTCCGCGGCAGACAACGCACAATAAAAAGCCCGGCACTTGGCCGGGCTTTTTATTGAATGCGTAGCTTACGAGTCGCCGTGGATCACCTTGTCCAGGTCGATCGGATCGCCAGGATGGGTGCCGAGTTTCTGGCGGATGTCCTCGAACATCGCGTCGTACTCCTTGTGGTTGCGCACCATCGAGCCAAACCGCGGGTGGAGGCCGTGCTTCTGCGCAATGCGGGTAGCATCGCTGGCAAAGTTGAAGGCCTGCTCCTTGGGCATGTCCCACTCTTCGGTAAAGGCATTACCGTCGATCTCGCCCTTCATGGTGAAGTGGACAATGGTGCCTTTTTCCACATCCTTGCGGACTTCATAGTTGATGTGAGCGTCAATCTCCTGCTGCCCCAGCCCCGGCAGGGACTGAAGATGCAGATGGCCCGGTTCGAACATGGCGAATCTCCTTCTATGGAATCCCGACAGTCTAGCCGGCCTTTTCGAATTGGAAATCGCCCCGCGTCAGTGCACGGACTCTTTTCGAACTCTTTCTTGAACCAGCACCCAGGGCGCAATCACCACGGCCCAGAGTTCCGGGTCACGGTCGTGGAAATCCTGCGCCAGCTTTTCGTCCACCTTGCCCAGGTCACCACTGGCCAACCAGGCGGCGACCTTCGCTCGATCATCCTCGGCCACGCCCATCGCGACCTCTACCAGATCGGCGCAAGCCCCGACCTTGAGCAGGTTGCCGCGGGCGAAGAAGGGCGCGAGCTCCTGCCAGGAAATCTTCGCGGTTTCGCCAAGCAACTTGGCATAGAGGGTGCTAGCTTGTTCAGTCATGAATCTCACCTGGTAAACGAACGGCGCCATGATAGCGCCGGGACCGCGCCAGGCAAGGTTCGGACGGCGTTTTCGCTGGTGACGGAACCCACAGGGAAAAGTCATACAGCGCCGTTTTTCTGTACGTTTGTTTCAATCTTGCGACATGCCCACAATCGGCTGCCCGCCACCCGCTTTTCAAGCGGTCCGGCGGCGCTCTACACTGTACCGGTACAGTTGCCGGTGGGTCTGTCCGGGGCAATCCCGGTCCGGTGAGCCGCTGGCAACCAGGACTACAAAAACGAAAACACAAGAAGAGTGGAGCATTATGAAAAAGGGTACTCAGCGTCTTTCCCAGCTGTTCACCGCCATGGCCCTGGCCGGCGTTGCCAGCTTCTCCATGGCCGCCGACACCATCAAGATTGCTCTGGCCGGCCCGGTGACCGGCGCAGTCGCCCAGTACGGGGAGATGCAGTTCATTGGCGCGAAAATGGCCATTGAGCAGATCAACAAGGCCGGCGGCGTCGACGGCAAGCAACTCGAAGGCGTGGTCTACGACGACGCTTGCGATCCGAAACAAGCCGTGGCCGTTGCCAACAAGATCGTCAACGATGGCGTCAAGTTCGTCGTTGGCCACCTGTGCTCCAGCTCCACTCAACCGGCTTCGGATATCTACGAAGACGAAGGCGTGCTGATGATCACCGCCGCCTCCACCAGCCCGGACATCACCTCCCGCGGCTACAAGCTGATCTTCCGCACCATCGGCCTGGACAGCCTGCAGGGCCCGACCGCCGGCAAGTTCATCGCCGAGCACATCAAGCCCAAGACCGTGGCCGTGATCCACGACAAGCAGCAGTACGGCGAAGGCATCGCCACTGCGGTGAAGAAGACCCTCGAAGGCGCCGGTATCAAGGTTGCCCTGTTCGAAGGCATCAACGCCGGCGACAAGGACTTCTCCGCGATGATCGCCAAGCTCAAGCAGGCCAAGGTCGACTTCGTCTACTACGGTGGCTACCACCCGGAGCTGGGCCTGATCCTGCGCCAGGCTTCCGAGAAAGGCCTGAAAGTCGGCTTCATGGGCCCGGAAGGCGTGGGTAACAAAGAGATCTCCGCCATCGCCGGCCCGGCTTCCGAAGGCCTTTACGTGACCCTGCCGAAGTCCTTCGACCAGGATCCGAAGAACCAGGCTCTGGTTGACGCCTTCAAGGCCAAGAACGAAGACCCGAGCGGTCCGTTCGTGTTCCCGGCCTACGCCGCCGTCCAGGTCATCGCCGAAGGCATCAAGAAAGCCGGTAGCGAAGAGACCGACAAGGTAGCCGCCGCCCTGCGCTCCAACACCTTCGCTACTCCGACCGGTGACCTGGCCTTCGACGAGAAGGGCGACCTGAAGAACTTCAACTTCGTGGTCTACCAGTGGCACAAGGACGGCACCAAGACCGAAGCCAAGTAAGCCACCCGCCGCCACACAAAGCCCACTGCCCACGGCAGTGGGCTTTGTTTATCCGAGTATTCCGGGGGTCCGTCGCGCCACAAGCGCCGCTTCACGCGACGCCCGAGGAGTTAGGTAATGCCTGAGCTCTATCACTACCTGCAACAGCTGATCAACGGCCTCACCGTCGGCAGCACCTATGCCCTGATCGCCATCGGCTACACCATGGTCTACGGCATCATCGGCATGATCAACTTCGCCCATGGCGAGGTGTACATGATTGGCTCGTACGTAGCCTTCATCGTGATCACGGGGCTGGCTATGATGGGGATCGTTAGTCTCCCTGTCGTTATCATCTGCACCTTCGCCGCGGCGATCATCGTCACCAGCGCCTACGGCTACAGCATAGAACGCATCGCCTACCGGCCCCTGCGTGGAAGCAACCGGCTGATTCCGCTGATCTCCGCGATCGGCATGTCGATCTTCCTGCAGAACGAGGTCCTGCTCGCCCAGGACTCCAAGGACAAGGCCATCCCCAACCTGCTGCCGGGCAACTTCATCATCGGCGCTGACGAGATGACCGGCGTAACCATCTCGTATATGCAGGTGCTGATCTTCATCGTCACCTTGCTGACCATGTACGGCCTGTCCATGTTCATCTCCCGTTCCCGCCTGGGCCGCGCCTGCCGCGCCTGCGCCGAGGACCTGAAGATGGCCAACCTGCTGGGCATCAACACCAACAACATCATCGCCCTGACCTTCGTCATCGGCGCCACCCTGGCCGCCGTGGCCGCGGTGCTGCTGGGCCTGCAGTATGGCGTGATCAACCCGCACATCGGCTTCCTCGCCGGCATCAAGGCGTTCACCGCCGCGGTGCTGGGCGGCATCGGCAGCATTCCGGGCGCCATGCTCGGCGGCCTGGTGCTGGGCGTTGCCGAAGCCTTCGGCGCCGACGTGTTCGGTGACCAGTACAAGGACGTGGTGGCCTTCACCCTGCTGGTGCTCGTCCTGCTCTTCCGCCCCACTGGCCTGCTCGGTCGCCCGGAGGTGGAAAAGGTATGAGCCAGAAAATCAAGACCGCCTTCTTCAGCGCCCTGCTGGTGATGGCCGTCGCCTATCCGGTGCTGGGCATCAAGCTCAGTGTGATCGGCATCGGCCTGCAACTGGAGAACGTCAGCCCCACTCGCCTGTGGACCATCGCCGCCTGCGCCGTGCTGATGTTCGTCTGGCAACTGGTGCGTGATCGCTTCGCCTTCGGCGGCAGCGTGAAACAGGCGCTGTCGCACCCGCATACCAAGCTGGCCGAACGCCTGACCCACGCTTCCGTGCAACGCAAGATCATCATGGTGCTGATTCTCGTCGCCCTCGCCTGGCCGTTCTTCGGCTCGCGCGGCGCGGTGGACATCGCCACCCTGATCCTGATCTACGTGCTGCTGGGCCTGGGCCTGAACATCGTGGTGGGCCTGGCCGGCCTGCTCGACCTCGGCTACGTCGGCTTCTACGCCGTGGGCGCCTACAGCTACGCGCTGCTGTCGCACTACTACGGCCTGGGCTTCTGGGTGTGCCTGCCGATCGCCGGCCTGATGGCCGCGTTCTTCGGCTTCATCCTCGGCTTCCCAGTGTTGAGATTACGCGGTGACTACCTCGCGATCGTGACCCTGGGCTTCGGCGAGATCATCCGCATCCTGCTGCGCAACATGACCTGGCTCACCGGCGGCCCCAACGGCATCAGCAACATCGAGAAGCCGACCCTGTTCGGCCTCACCTTCGAGCGCCGCGCCCCAGAGGGCATGCAGACCTTCCACGAGTTCTTCGGCATCGCCTACAACTCGAACTACAAGGTCGTGTTCCTCTATCTGGTCGCGCTGCTGCTGGTGCTGCTGGTGCTGTTCGTGATCAACCGTCTGCTGCGCATGCCCCTGGGCCGTGCCTGGGAAGCCCTGCGCGAAGACGAGATCGCCTGCCGCGCGCTCGGTCTGAACCCGACGCTGATCAAGCTCTCCGCCTTCACCCTCGGCGCCTGCTTCGCCGGTTTCGCCGGCAGCTTCTTCGCCGCGCGCCAGGGCCTGGTCACCCCGGAGTCGTTCACCTTCATCGAATCGGCCATCATCCTCGCCATCGTGGTGCTGGGTGGCATGGGTTCCCAGCTCGGCGTCATCCTGGCCGCCGTGGTGATGATCCTGCTGCCCGAACTGATGCGTGAGTTCAGCGAGTACCGTATGCTGATGTTCGGCGCCCTCATGGTGCTGATGATGATCTGGCGTCCGCAGGGGCTTCTGCCCATGCAGCGCCCGCACCTGGAGTTGCGAAAATGAGCCGACCGATTCTTGAAGTAGCCGGCCTCACCATGCGATTCGGCGGGCTGCTGGCCGTCAACAACGTGGCCCTGAAGGTCCAGGAAAAACAGGTGATCTCGATGATCGGCCCCAACGGCGCCGGCAAGACCACTGTGTTCAACTGCCTGACCGGCTTCTATGCGCCTACCGGTGGCGAGATCCTGCTGCGCGGCGAGCCCATCCAGGGCCTGCCGGGCCACAAGATCGCTCACAAGGGCGTAGTGCGGACCTTCCAGAACGTGCGTCTGTTCAAGGAGATGACCGCGGTGGAGAACCTGCTGGTGGCGCAACACCGGCACATCAACACCAACTTCCTCGCCGGCCTGCTCAAGACCCCGTCCTTCCGCCGCGCGGAAGCCGAGGCCCTGGACTACGCCTCGCACTGGCTGGAAATCGTCAACCTCAAGGACATCGCCAACCGCCCGGCGGGCACCCTCGCCTACGGCCAGCAGCGCCGCCTGGAGATCGCCCGCTGCATGATGACCCGTCCGCAGTTGCTGATGCTGGACGAACCAGCGGCCGGCCTGAACCCGCGGGAAACCGAGGACCTCAAGGCGCTCATTGCCATGTTGCGCTCCGAGCACGGCGTCACCGTCCTGCTCATCGAGCACGACATGAAGCTGGTGATGAGCATTTCCGACCATATCTACGTGATCAACCAGGGCACCCCCCTTGCGGACGGCACCCCGGAGGAAATCCGCGGCAACCCGGATGTGATCAAAGCCTATCTGGGGGAGTCCTGAGTCATGCTGAAGTTCGACAAGGTTTCCACCTTCTACGGCAAGATCCAGGCGCTGCACGACGTCAGCATGGAAGTCCAGCAGGGCGAGATCGTCACCCTGATCGGCGCCAACGGCGCCGGCAAGTCGACCCTGCTGATGACCCTGTGCGGATCGCCACGCGCCTCCTCCGGCAGCATTACCTACATGGGCGAAGAGCTGGTCGGCAAGGAATCCTCCGTGATCATGCGCAAGAGCATCGCCGTCGTGCCCGAAGGCCGTCGCGTGTTCGCCCGCCTGACCGTGGAGGAGAACCTCGCCATGGGCGGCTTCTTCACCAGCAAGGGTGATTACCAGGAACAGATGGACAAGGTCCTGGGGCTCTTCCCGCGCCTGAAGGAACGCTTCAACCAGCGCGGCGGCACCATGTCCGGCGGCGAACAGCAGATGCTCGCCATCGGCCGTGCGCTGATGAGCAAGCCCAAGCTGCTGCTGCTCGACGAGCCGTCGCTGGGCCTGGCGCCGATTATCATCCAGCAGATCTTCGACATCGTCGAACAGCTGCGCCAGGAAGGCGTGACCGTCTTCCTCGTCGAGCAGAACGCCAACCAGGCGCTCAAGCTCGCCGACCGCGGCTATGTGCTGGAGAACGGTCGCATCGTCATGCAGGACACCGGCGCCAACCTGCTGGTGAACCCCAAGGTGCGCGACGCGTACCTGGGCGGCTGATCCTCCCGCCGCGATCAGAAACGGCCCTTCGGGGCCGTTTTTTTTGCTTTGCGAAGCCTTGCTTTTCGTAGGAGCGAGCTTGCTCGCGAACCGTCCCAACGATGGTGCTGCAGGGAAATCCGTTCGCGAGCAAGTTCTCCCCGCTGTATCCCACCAACAGCGACCCGAGCCCTCTTCCATGCCATTCCTGCGCTGGCAGCTCCCAGGCCGCCAGCGGGCCGGCGAACCCTGGCGAGGGAGACGGATTACTTCGACGGGTCGAGGCCGGCGAAAGGGTGACTTGCCATCACTGCGAATACGACCGCACCGCGGTCGACATCCGCTCGCGTCTGAAGTACCTGGGCAAACTCTAGACAGTGCCGCGGAAACGAAAACGCCGCCCCAGGGGCGGCGTTTTCGTTGCCAGGCGGATCAGGTCCCGTAACTCAGCACCTGCGCACGCTGGCGCAACTGGGACACCACATCGTCCTCCATGCGGCCCTCGGAGATCAGCAGGTCGCGGCGGATAGTCTGCACCGCCTCCTCGCTCTGCTCATGGTCGGCCAGGTGCTGGCCTTCGATGACACGCCGCAGAACCACGTCTCCATCATCGTTGGTGAGGGTCAGGATACGGCCGCCGTCGGGGCGTGCCGGGCCCAGCGAGGAAACGTAGGGAGCGAAGGTCTCGGTCAGCAGGGCGCTCAGCCGGTCCATGTCGTATCTCCTTGTTGCGAAATGAAAAACACGCAGCAAAAGACCGCACGTTCGGCGATAAAGTTCGCCGGTTTCAGTACCGTTGGTCATGACGGCATGTGTCACGGCATCACGCGCAGGCATGAAAAAGCCCGCCAGGTGGCGGGCTTTTCCGAACGGCGATCCGCGGTTTAGAGCGGCTTACCGCGGTTGCCGTGGGCGCTGACGAAGGCCTGGACCTTGGCCAGATCGTTCGCCAGCACGGTGCAACGCTCGTCACGCTCGAACAGGTCGGCCAGGTGCGCCGGCAGTGCCGGAACCGCCTCGATGCCGGCCTTCTCCACCGCTTCCGGGAACTTCACCGGGTGCGCGGTACCCAGGGTCACCATGGGCACGGACAGGCTGCGGCGGCACTCGCGAGCGGCGCGGACGCCGATAGCGGTGTGCGGGTCCAGCAGCTCGCCGGACTCGGCGAACACCTGGGAGATGGTCTCGCAGGTTTCCTCGTCACTCACCGCCAGGGAATCGAACAGGCGGCGGGCTTCGGTCCAGCGGTCATCCTCGACAGCCAGCTTGCCGGTGGCCTTGAAGTTGTCCATCAGTTCGGCGACGGCCTTGCCGTTGCGGCCGTGCAGGTCGAACAGCAGGCGCTCGAAGTTGGACGAGACCATGATGTCCATGGACGGCGACAGCGACGCGTGCAGGGTGTCCTTGTCGTAACGGTTGCCGGACATGAAACGGTGCAGGATGTCGTTACGGTTGGTCGCGACGATCAGCTGGCTGATCGGCAGACCCATGTTGCGCGCCAGGTAGCCGGCGAAGATGTCGCCGAAGTTGCCGGTGGGCACCGAGAAGGCCACGGAACGGGCCGGTGCACCGAGCTGCAGGGCGGCGTGGAAGTAGTAGACGATCTGGGCCATGATCCGCGCCCAGTTGATCGAGTTCACCGCCACCAGACGGGTGCCTTTCAGGAAGCCCTGGTCGGCGAAGCTGGCCTTGACCATCTCCTGGCAGTCGTCGAAGTTGCCTTCGATGGCAATGTTGTGAATGTTTTCGCCGAGGATGGTAGTCATCTGACGGCGCTGCACCTCGGACACACGGTTGTGCGGGTGCATGATGAAGATGTCGACGTTCTCGCAGGCCTTGCAGCCTTCGATGGCGGCCGAGCCGGTGTCGCCGGAGGTGGCGCCCATGATTACCACGCGCTCGCCACGCTTGGTCAGCACGTGGTCGAGCAGGCGGCCGAGCAGTTGCAGGGCGAAGTCCTTGAAGGCCAGGGTCGGGCCGTGGAACAGCTCCAGCACCCACTCGTTGCCATTGAGTTGGCGCAGCGGCGCCACGGCGTTGTGGGCGAAGACGCCGTAGGTTTCTTCGAGGATCTTCTTGAAATCGGCGTCGGCGATGCTGCCGGCAACGAACGGACGCATCACGCGGAAGGCCAGCTCGTGGTACGGCAGGCCGGCCCAGGAGGCGATCTCTTCGACGGTGAAGCGCGGCAGGTTTTCCGGCACATAGAGACCGCCGTCGCTGGCAAGACCGGCCAGCAGCACGTCTTCGAAGTTAAGCGCGGGCGCCTGGCCGCGGGTACTGATGTAACGCATGGTGTGAAACCTTCGGGTTGGCGGCGGCGCGCAGGCGCCGCCGCGGTCGATTCAGTTCAGTTGTTCGACGCGGATGCGTACGACATTGCCGACGACGTCATCCAGCGCTTCCAGCGCGGCGATGGCTTCGATGATGCGGGACTCGAGCACGCGGTGGGTAACCAGGATCATCGGCACCAGACCGTCATGCTCTTCAACTTCCATCTGCATGATCGATTCGATGTTGATGCCGCGCTCGGAGAGGATGGTCGCCACCTGGGCCAGTACGCCCGGATGGTCCTTGGCCTGGATGCGCAGGTAGTAGGCGCTTTCGCAGGCGTCGATCGGCAGGATCGGGTGGTCAGAGAGCGAGTCCGGCTGGAAGGCCAGGTGCGGCACGCGGTTCTCCGGGTCGGCGGTCATGGCGCGAACCACGTCCACCAGGTCGGCGACCACCGAGGAAGCGGTGGGCTCCATGCCGGCGCCAGCGCCGTAGAACAGCGTGGAACCAGCGGCATCGCCATTGACCATGACCGCGTTCATCACGCCGTTCACGTTGGCGATCAGGCGGTCGGCCGGGATCAGGGTCGGGTGTACGCGCAGCTCGATACCCTTGTCGGTACGGCGGGCGACGCCCAGGTGCTTGATGCGGTAGCCCAGGGCCTCGGCGTAGTTCACGTCGGCAGTGGTCAGCTGGGTGATGCCTTCGGTGTAGGCCTTGTCGAACTGCAGCGGGATGCCGAAGGCGATGGACGCCAGGATGGTCAGCTTGTGCGCGGCGTCGATGCCCTCGACGTCGAAGGTCGGATCGGCCTCGGCGTAGCCCAGCGCCTGGGCTTCCTTGAGCACGTCAGCGAAGGCGCGGCCCTTCTCACGCATCTCGGTGAGGATGAAGTTGCCGGTGCCGTTGATGATGCCGGCCAGCCAGTTGATGCGGTTGGCGGCCAAGCCCTCGCGGATCGCCTTGATCACCGGGATGCCACCGGCCACGGCGGCTTCGAAGGCGACGATGACGCCCTTCTCGCGGGCCTTGGCGAAGATTTCGTTGCCGTGCACGGCGATCAGCGCCTTGTTGGCGGTGACGACGTGCTTGCCGTTCTCGATAGCCTTGAGCACCAGCTCATGGGCCAGGGTGTAGCCACCGATCAGTTCGATGACCACGTCGATTTCCGGGTTGTTCGCCACGTCGAAGATGTCGGCTGTAATGGGGGTACTGCCGGTTTCACACTTCGGATTGGGGCGACGGGCGGCAATCTGCGCAACCTCGATACCACGCCCGGCACGGCGGGCAATCTCCTCGGCGTTGCGTTTGAGTACATTGAAGGTACCGCCACCGACGGTCCCCAACCCACAGATTCCCACTTTCACCGGTTTCACGCTGAAACTCCCCATGATTACAGCATCGGGGCGCCTGAGACGCCGATGCCCGCAACGAGGCGGGCATGGGAACAGGCACCATGTCAGAACAGGCGGACTGCCTGCTCCCTAGTCAAAAGGAACCGAACATTACGAAGCGGTTCCGCATTAGTCAATCAGTGCGCAAGCCGCGGCTTACTTGGCTTCCAGAGCCAGCTTGGCGATCTGGCCGGCCGGCTGGTAGCCCGGCAGCATGGTGCCGTCGGCGAGAATGATCGCCGGGGTGCCCTGCACGCCGACCATCTGACCCAGGGCAAACTGCGCGTCCACCGGGTTTTCGCACTTGGCGGCCTTCACTTCCTTCTCGTGGAACATATCGCTCATGGCCGCCTGGCGGTCCTTGGAGCACCACACGGCCTGCAGCTGCGCATCACCCGGCGAGTTCGGGCCCTGGCGCGGGAAGGCCAGGTAGCGCACTTCGATGCCGCGCTTCTGCAGTTCCGGCACTTCGGCGTGCAGCTTCTGGCAGTACGGGCAGGTGGTGTCGGTGAAGACGGTGATGTGCGCCTTGGTCTCGCCCTTGGCCGGGAACACGACCATGTCCTTCGCCGCGATGGCGTTGATGGTCTTCGCCACGCCGGCGCTCTCGGCCTTCTCGGTCAGGTTGGTCGGCTTGCCGTCCTTCACCTGATAGATGTTGCCCTGCACGACGAACTGGCCGTCGGCGCTGGCGTAGAGGATACGACCGCCCTTGAGCTGCACCTGATAGATGCCTTCCAGGGGACCCTTGGAGATGTTCTCGATGGGCAGGTCAGGCTGCAGGGACTGCAGGGTGGTGCGGATCGCCTGATCCGGTTCGGCGGCCAGTGCGAGGGTGCTGACGAGGCCAAGGGCCGCGGCAGTCAGAAGTCGGGACAAACGCATGGAAAGCTCCTGATGTCAGTCGGCGAAGACTACCACACCGGACCGGCAAGACCGAGCCAAAGGCTGTAGCCGGAAGCTTCGGTGGGAGTAGTGGTTAAAGCTCTCGGCGCAAAGATCGAACAAGGTGTAGACATCCCTGTCGAGACAACCTGTTCAAGTTCAACCCCGGCCCGACCATCCATGGCCGGGCGTTCGCGGGGCAACGCATGCGTTGCTAGAGCCCCGCTCACCCCCACTCACCCCCGGGGGTGGTGCTGAGCATGCAGGTCCTGCAGGCGGGCACGGGCGATGTGCGTGTAGATCTGAGTGGTGGAGAGGTCGCTGTGGCCCAGCAGCATCTGCACCACGCGCAGGTCGGCGCCGTGGTTGAGCAGATGGGTGGCGAAGGCGTGGCGCACGGTGTGCGGCGACAGGCTCTTGCCGATGCCGGCGACCTTCGCGTGGAGCTTGATGCGGTGCCAGAAAGTCTGGCGGGTCATCTGCTCACCACGCAAGCTGGGGAACAGCACATCGCTCGGCCGGCCGGCAAGCAGGTCGCCACGGGCCTCGCGCACGTAGCGCTCGATCCAGCGGATCGCCTCCTCGCCCAGCGGCACCAGGCGTTCTTTGCTGCCCTTGCCGAGCACCCGCACCACGCCCTGACGCAGATTCACCTGCTCCAGGGTCAGGCCGACCAGCTCGCTCACGCGTAGGCCGCAGGCGTAAAGCACCTCAAGCATGGTGCGGTCACGCAGGCCGAGCGGGTCATCGGTCTCCGGCGCCGCCAGCAGGGCTTCGACATCCGACTCTGACAGCGACTTGGGCAGCGGCTTGCCCAGTTGCGGCAACTCCACCAGCAGGGTCGGGTCCTCGGTGATCAGGTTCTCGCGCAGGCAGTAACGGTAGAAGCCACGCAGACCGGACAGGAAACGGGCCGTGGAACGGGCCTTGTAGCCCTCGCCCAGGCGCCAGGCCAGGTGATCGAGGATCACATCGCGACCGGCCGACTCCAGCGCAACGCTGCGCTCGCCGAGCCAGCCATTGAACAGCGCAAGGTCACTGCCATAAGCACTGCGGGTGTTGTCGGACAGGCCCTTTTCCAGCCAGAGGGCATCGAGGAAGCGGTCGATCAGAATATGGGGAACCGGGGTCATTTCAGGCCAGAGCTAAGGAAATTACGGCGCGAGTAGTCTTTCATAGACTCCATCACCCTCACCACTCTTGCGCAGGATGTCGCCGCTCCATGGATGAACACAGCACCTACTACGCTCTCGCCGGTATTGGCGCCGCCTCCCTTGTCAGCCAATGGCTGGCGTGGCGCCTGCGCTTGCCGGCGATCCTGTTCCTGCTGCTGAGCGGCATCCTCGTCGGCCCGGTGCTGCACCTGCTGACGCCGGAAGCGCTGTTCGGCCCACTGCTGTTCCCGCTGGTGTCGCTGGCGGTCGCCCTCGTGCTGTTCGAGGGCAGCCTGACCCTGCACTTGGACGAGTGGAAGGAAATCGGTACGGTTGTGCGGCGCATGGTCACCGTCGGTGCCCTGCTCACCTGGGGCGTGATCGCCCTGGCGACCCACTATCTGCTGGACTTCACTTGGGAGATGGCGCTGCTGTTCGGCACCCTCACCCTGGTCACCGGTCCGACGGTGATCGTGCCCATGCTGCGCGTGGTGCGCCCCAACGCCACCATCGCCAATATCCTGCGCTGGGAAGGCATCGTCATCGACCCCATCGGCGCGCTGCTCGCAGTGGTGGTCTACACCTTCATCGCCGCCAGTGACAGCGGCTCGGGCTGGACCGACAGCCTGCTGACCTTCTTCAGCGTAATCGGCACCGGCATCATCGCTGGCCTGCTGGGTGGCCAGGCACTGGGTGTAGCGCTGCGCCGCCACTGGCTGCCGGATTACCTGCACAACCTGGCGTCGCTGTCGGTGGTACTGGGCCTGTTCGTGCTCTCCAACTCGCTGATGTCCGAATCGGGATTGCTGGCGGTGACTGTAATGGGCCTGCGCCTGGCCAATATGAAAGGCGTCGACGTCCGGCAGATCCTGCACTTCAAGGAGAACCTCAGCGTTCTGCTGATTTCCGGCCTCTTCGTGCTGCTCGCCGCGCGGCTGGACCTCTCGGCGCTGTTGGGCCTCGGCCCGATTGCCCTGCTGGTGCTGGCACTGATCCAGTTCGTCGCCCGGCCGCTAAACGTACTGGTGTCCACTGCCGGCTCCTCGCTCAATTGGCGCGAACGCGCGCTACTGAGCTGGATAGCCCCTCGCGGCATCGTCGCGGCGGCCGTCTCGGCGATCTTCGCGATTCGCCTGCAGGAGGCCGGCCACGCCCAGGCCGGCGTTCTGGTACCGCTGACCTTCCTGGTGATCATCGGCACGGTGATCCTGCAAAGCGCCACCGCCCGCCCCCTGGCGCGCCTACTGAAGGTGGCCGAGCCAGTGCCCACCGGCTTCCTCATCATCGGCGCCAACCCGGTGGCGCGCGCCGTCGGCACCGGTCTGCAGAATGCCGGAGTAAAGGTGCTGCTCACCGACTCCAGCTGGGAGAACACCCGCGCGGCACGCATGGAGCACCTGCCGACCTACTTCGGCAACCCCGCCTCGCAGCACGCGGAAGCCCATCTCGACCTGATCGGTCTGGGCCATTTGTTGGCTCTATCGCCCAACGCCGAACTGAACGCCCTGATGTGCATGAGCTTCCGCCACGAGTTCAGTCCACGCCACCGCTTCATCCTGCCCTCCAGCCAGGACAGTCGTCGCAGCGAGAAGCACCGGGTCAGCGACCGCCACCGCGGTCATCCGCTGGGGCAGAGTCTCGTCACCTACCCGCAGATGGCCGGACTGATCGCTCGCGGCGCGGAAGTCCGCTCGACGCTGCTCAGCGACAGCTTCGGCTGGGACGAATACCAGGCGCAGCATGGACAGCGCGCCCTCCTGCTATTCGCCCGCGACCCGAGCGGCCGGCTGCACATTGCCTGCCCTGAGCAGCCGCTCTCCCCTGCCAGCGGCTGGACGGTGATTGCATTGATCGAGGAAGAGGCAGAAACCGTCGTGAGTAAGAACGACACCGTGCAGGCCCTGACAACCTGACGGCCGGCCATGTCAGCCTATCTTTAGGCTGGTGACAGAATGTGGCCAAAAGACAATGATTGCACCACGCCATCATAGCGCCCACGAAGCCCAAGCCATGCCTAGTCAACAGAACTCCCGCCTCGGCCAAATCCTTGTCACCAAGGGTCTGATCACCACCCATCAGTTGGATAAGGCCATCCAGCTCCAGCTCACCAACGGCCTGCGCCTGGGCGAAACCCTGATCCAGCAGGGCTGGATCAGCGAGCGCCAGCTCAGCCGCGCGCTGAAGAAGCAGAATAACCTGCGCCTGGCGGCGACGCTGGTCGCGGCCCTGCTCAGCCCGTTCCAACTGGCCAGCGCCGATGTGCAACGCCAGGCACCAACGAGCATCACCCGCCACGAAGCGCCCAAGGGCCTCAAGCCCCTGAGCGACCGCGAGATGAGCGACGTCAGCGCCCAGGGTTTTGACGACACCCTGCAGAGCCTGCTGGTCAGCGCGGAGAGCGGTGACGGCGTAGGTGCTATCAAGCAGCTGTCACGCCTGGTGATGCCGGTGGTCGACAGTCTCGACGCCGAGACCTCGCTGCACGACGTGCAGTACGACACCGCGCACGCCTCCTCGTCCCTGAACCCGGACGGCTCGATCAACGTGCGCCTGCCCAGCTCTATCGGCGAGGTACGCTTCGACAACATTCGCGTCGCCGGCGCGCCCAAGACCCAAAGCATGGGCAGCCTGAGCCTGCAGAACATCGACCTGTCCCAGGCTTCGCTGAAGATCAGTCTGCGTCACTGACGGCGATCCGCCATGAAAGAAGGCGCCCGCGGGCGCCTTCTTTCGTTTCAGCTCTCGAAGCCTGGCAGTACCGGCACCGGGCGCTTCTCGTCGTCGATGGCGACGAAGCTGAACTGCCCGTGGATGGCCTTCTCGCGGCCATCGGCGGCCATGCTCTCGACGAATACCTCCACCTCGACCTTGAGGCTGGTGTTGCCGACCTTTACCACCCGGCCGATCAGCTCGACAATCGAGCCGGCGGGGATCGAGTGCTTGAAGTCGATACGGTCGGTGGAAACGGTCACTAGCGGCAATCGGCAGAAACGCGTCGCGGCGATGAACGAGACTTCGTCCATCCAGGCCAGCGCGGTGCCACCGAACAAGGTGTTGTGGTGGTTGGTGGTAGGCGGGAAGATCGCCTTGGTCACGCGGGTTTCGGAAAGCTCCGTACGACGGAGGATTTCCTGGTCTCTAGGGGTCATGCCACTGCTACCTGTTGCAATGAACGTGGTTGCCGGTGCTGCGGATGTTGTGCTTCTAATGCGCTGACGAAGGCAGATGGTGCCGGAGTGAAGAGGGAAAAATCCGGGCAAGAAAAAAGCAGCCCGCGGGCTGCTTTTTTTGGAACAACCGGCGAATTAGGCCAGTTTTTCCTTGATACGAGCTGCTTTGCCGGACAGTTCGCGGAGGTAGTACAGCTTGGCCTTGCGCACGTCGCCGCGACGCTTGACGGAGATGCTATCAACCAGCGGGCTGTAGGTCTGGAAGGTACGCTCTACGCCTACGCCGTTGGAGATCTTGCGAACGGTGAAAGCACTGTTCAGGCCGCGGTTACGCTTGCCGATGACAACGCCTTCGAAGGCCTGCAGACGCTGACGGTCGCCTTCCTTCACTTTAACCTGGACGATTACGGTGTCGCCGGGGGCGAACGCCGGAATCTCTTTGCTCATCTGTTCAGCTTCGATCTGCTGAATGATCTTGTTGGTCATTTCGTGCTCCTAAGACCTGCGCTCGGCGCGGGCCATCGATACGTTAACTATCGTTCCGCTGGCGGATGTATTCCTCCAGCAGCTTTTTCTCTTCTCCAGAAAGCGAGCGGCAATCCAGAAGATCGGCACGTCGTTCCCAGGTCCTGCCTAAGGACTGCTGCAAACGCCAGCGCCGGATGTGTTCGTGGTTGCCGCTGAGCAGCACCTCAGGAACACGTTTGTCTGCGTACACCTCAGGTCGGGTGTAGTGCGGACAGTCGAGCAGGCCATCCGTGAAGGAGTCCTCCTCGGCGGAGTCCACGTGGCCCAGTGCACCGGGCAACAACCGCGTGACCGCGTCAATCAGCACCATGGCCGGAAGCTCACCCCCGGACAGGACATAATCGCCGACTGACCATTCCTCATCGACATGCTCTTCAATGAAGCGCTCGTCGATGCCTTCGTAACGCCCGGCGATCAGGATCAGTCGCTCCTCGTTCGCCAGTTCCTTCACGGCCGCTTGCGTCAGCTTGCGACCTTGCGGCGAGAGGTAGATCACCTTCACCGGTCCGCCTGCGGCTTGCCGGGCATCGCCCAGTGCGCCTTCGAGCGGCTTGATTTTCATCACCATGCCGGGACCACCGCCGAAAGGCCGGTCGTCCACCGTCTGGTGACGGTCCTCGGTGTTGCTTCGCGGGTTGAAGCACTGAAGCTGAATCAGCTCCTGCTTGACCGCGCGACTCGTGATGCCATAGTCGCTGATGGCGCGAAACATCTCCGGAAAGATGCTGATCACTCCTATCCACATCGGCTGAGGGCTCTCATCCACATGGGCTAGAAGTCCGCGTCCCAGTCCACCCGCATCTCGCCGGCTTCCAGGTCCACCGATTGCACGCACTGATCCGTATACGGGAGCAGGCGTTCACGGTCGTCCAGGCTGCCTGCGCAGGGCTTGACTACCATCACATCGTTGGCGCCGGTCTCCAGCATGTGGTCGAGAATCCCGAACAGTTGCCCGTTCTGGTCGATCACCTTGAGACCTTCCAACTGGCTCCAGTAGAACTCGCCATCGTCCAGCACCGGCAGCTCGCTGCGCGGGACCAGGATTTCGAATTCAGCGAAGGTGCGGGCGATCTCGCGATCTTCCAGTCCCTTCAGCTTCGCGACCAGGACATTGCCCTGCACGCGACCTTGAACCAGCTCAGCCTGTCGAACCTCGTTGCCACGCCTGAGCGTCCAGCGACGGTAATCCAGCAGGTTGTCCAACGGATCGGTAAAGGAATACACCTTCACCTCACCACGAATACCGTGCACCGATACGATCTTGCCGAGAACAACCATCTCCTCGGCGGGAGCAGTATTCGTGTTCATCGATCTCAGGCAGCCTTGGCGGCGTCCTTGATCAGCTGAGCAACACGCTCAGACGGTTGAGCGCCTTGGCTCAGCCAGTAGTTCAGACGCTCCTGGTTGACCGAGAACTTGACTTCGGCGCCAGTGGCGACAGGGTTGAAGAAGCCGACGCGCTCGACGAAACGGCCGTCACGAGCGTTGCGGCTGTTGGTCACGGTCAGGTGATAGAACGGGCGCTTCTTGGAGCCGCCACGAGCCAGACGAATGGTTACCATGCGTACGTTGTTCCTATGGTTTGCTTGCAAAAAAGAAATGCAGCCCTCGGGCACATAGCCCGAAAGGCCGCATATTCTATGAGCTAAAGCCCCGCGCCGCAAGCCGCAGCGCGCTCGGCCCGCCGGGCGGCGAGCCGTCTGGCCTCACATCTTGGGCATGCCGCCGGGGAACATGCTCCCCATGCCGCGCATCATCTTGGCCATGCCGCCCTTGGCGGTGACCTTCTTCATCATCTTCTGCATCTGCTTGTGCTGCTTGATGAGGCGACCAACGTCCTGCACCTGGGTACCCGAACCCATGGCGATGCGGCGCTTGCGCGAGCCGCTGATCACTTCCGGATCACGGCGCTCGGCAGGAGTCATGGAGTTGATGATCGCCTCCATCTGCTTGAACTGCTTCTCCGCCGCGTTCTGCGCGTTGCCCATCTGCGACAGGTTGACGCCGCCGAGCATCGGCAGCTTGTCCATGAGGCTGCCCAGGCCGCCCATGTTCTTCATCTGTTGCAGCTGATCGCGGAAGTCTTCCAGGTCGAAGCCCTTGCCCTTCTTGATCTTCTTCGCGAGTTTCTCGGCCTTCTCGCGGTCCATGCTCTGCTCGGCCTGCTCGATCAGGCTGAGCACGTCACCCATGCCAAGGATGCGCGAGGCCACGCGATCGGGGTGGAACGGATCGAGCGCTTCGCTCTTCTCGCCCATGCCGAGGAACTTGATCGGCTTGCCAGTGATGGCGCGCACGGACAGCGCGGCACCGCCGCGGGCGTCGCCATCGACCTTGGTCAGCACCACGCCGGTCAGCGGCAGCGCATCATTGAAGGCCTTGGCGGTGTTGGCGGCGTCCTGGCCGGTCATGGCGTCGACCACGAACAGGGTTTCCACCGGCTTGATCGCCGCATGGACCTGCTTGATCTCGTCCATCATGTCGGCGTCGATGTGCAGACGGCCGGCGGTGTCGACGATCACCACGTCGATGAACTTCAGCTTGGCTTCGCGGATCGCCGCTTCGGCGATGGCGACCGGCTTCTGGCTGGTGTCGGACGGGAAGAAGGTCACGTCCAGGTCGTTGGCCAGGGTTTCCAGCTGCTTGATCGCCGCCGGGCGATAGACGTCGGCGGATACCAGCAGCACGGACTTCTTCTTGCGCTCTTTAAGGAAGCGCGCCAGCTTGCCGGCGGTGGTGGTCTTGCCCGCGCCCTGCAGGCCGGCCATCAGGATGACCGCCGGCGGGGCTGCTGCGAGGTCGAGGTCCTCGTTGGCCGCGCCCATCAGCTCGACCAGCTCGGCCTGGACGATCTTCACGAAGGCCTGGCCCGGGGTCAAGCTCTTGGAAACCTCGGTACCGACCGCGCGATCCTTGATCTTGGCGACGAAGTCCTTGACCACCGGCAGGGCCACGTCGGCTTCCAGCAGGGCCATCCGCACTTCGCGGAGCGTGTCCTTGATGTTGTCCTCGGTCAGCTTGGCCTTGCCGGTGACGTGGCGCAGCGTTTGCGAGAGGCGATCTGTAAGGTTTTCGAACATGCGCGTTCCTAATCAGGCCCGGTCGGACCAGGGTTTGGCTTGTCAGCAAGCCGCCGATTATAACCAAGTGCGGCCAACGCCAACACCGCCGATGATCCCGATGTGACGGACCGCTTCGCAGGCCAGAAGCGAACTGTTCTCAGCCGCTTTCTAGGCGCGGGCGATCTGTGCCAAACTCACGACCTTTCGGGTCCCCTTTCGAAGGACTGTTCCAAGGACTTATGCAACCTCTGCTGCCCAGCCTGATCGCCGCCGTCCTTTATATCGGCACCACCGCCTACCAGGGTGCAAGCCTGGCCCGCCGCAACCCGCCGCAGAAACCGCTGCTCCTCCTGCTGGGCCTGGTCGCCCTGCTCTGCCAGGCGTACAGCCTGAGCCAGGAGCTGCTGACGCCCGCGGGCCTGGCGCTGGACTTCTTCAACGCCGCCAGCCTGATCTCCGCCGCGGTTACCGCACTGACCCTGCTGGCGTGCCTGCGCATCCCGGTGCACAACCTGCTGATCTTCCTTTATCCGCTCGGCGCGCTGACTACCCTGCTGGCCGTGCTGATGCCCCACGGCACCATCGAGCCGATCAACGAGCAGCCCGGCATCCTCGCCCACATCCTGCTATCGATCCTGGCCTATGGCCTGCTGACCATCGCCGTGGTCCAGGCGCTGCTCCTGCTGGTTCAGGACCATCAGCTCAAGCACAAGCACCCGTCGGGCCTGATCCGCAACTTCCCGCCGCTGCAGACCATGGAAAGCCTGCTCTTCGGCTTCCTCTGGGGCGGCTGGTCGCTGCTCTCGCTGTCGCTGATTTCCGGCTGGCTGTTCGTCGACAACCTGTTCGCCCAGCACCTGGCGCACAAGACCATCCTCTCCTGCTTCGCCTGGGTGGTATTCGGCGTACTGCTGTGGGGCCGCCACCAGCTCGGCTGGCGCGGCCACAAGGCGATCCGCTGGACCCTCGCGGGTTTCTGCCTGCTGATGCTGGCCTACTTCGGCAGCAAGCTGGTCAAGGAATTCATCCTGCACATCTGACGCTAACGGCGGCGCCCGAGCGCCGCTGAAGGACCTCCGCGCATGGAAGAGATCCACCCCGGCTACCTGATCGGCCTGCTGGTCTTCCTGATCTTCTGCTCGGCGTTCTTCTCCAGCGTCGAGACCGGCATGCTCAGCCTCGATCGCTACCGCCTGCGCCACCTGTCCAAGAAGGGCAACCGCGGCGCACGACGCACCAGCTGGCTGCTGCTGCGCACCGACCGGCTGCTGGGCACCATCCTGATCGGCAACAACTTCGTCAACATCATCGCCTCGTCCCTGGCGACCCTGCTGGCCCTGCGCCTGTGGGGCGAGGCCGGCGTGGCGATCGCCACCGTGGCACTGACCTTGATCCTGCTGATCTTCGGCGAGATCACTCCCAAGACCTACGCCGCCCTGCGCCCCGAGCGCGTCGCCTTCCCCGCCAGCCTGCCGCTGATCTGGATGCAGAAGCTGTTCAGCCCGCTGCTCTGGCTGATGACCGGCATCAGCAACCTCCTGCTGCGCCTGGGTGGCCTCGACCCGACCCAGCGCGGCAACAAGCCACTGAGCAATGACGAGTTGCGCAGCGTCGTCACCGACTCCAGCGAGAAGCTCACCAACAATCGCCAGGACATGCTGCTGAGCATCCTCGACCTGGAAAAGATCACGGTGAACGACCTGATGGTGCCGCGCAACGAAGTCCAGGGCATCGACCTGGACGACGAGCTGGAAACCATCATCGGCCAGCTGCGCAACACCACCCACACCCGCCTGCCGGTGTTCCGCAACGACATCAACCAGGTCGAGGGCGTGGTGCACATGCGCCAGATCGCCCGCCTGCTGACCCACAACCAGCTGACCAAGGAAAGCCTCAAGGCCGCATGCCTGGAGCCCTACTTCGTGCCCGAGAGCACGCCGCTGTCGACCCAGCTGATCAATTTCCAGAAGCAGAAGCGGCGCATCGGCATCGTCGTAGACGAGTACGGCGAGGTGATCGGCATCATCACCCTGGAAGATATCCTCGAAGAGATCGTCGGCGAGTTCAGCAACCAGAACACCCTGCGCAACCCGGACATCCACCCGCAGGCCGACGGCACCTATGTCATCGACGGCTCAGCCAATCTGCGCGACGTCAACCGTGCCCTGGGCTGGCAACTGCCCAGCGACGGGCCGAAGACCCTCAACGGCCTGGTCACCGAAGCACTGGAGCAGATCCCCGACTGCGCGGTGTGCCTGAAGATCGGCCGCTACCGCCTGGAAATCCTGCAATCGGGCGAAAACCGGGTGAAAAGTGTGCGTGCCTGGCTGCCCGGCGCGCCACCCCGCGAAGAGTCCTACACCGACGAGCTTGCCTGAGCCGCCCCGCCCGCCCCTATAATCCGGACGGCTTACCCAGCCTCCCGCCTGCGCCCGTCGCTACCCGCGACGCCGCGCCGGCCAGTCAATCGCACGCCCCGCCGAGCCTCGACCCCGCGTCGTTGCCCTGCGAAGCAGCCGGCCTCGCCCTGACCCACCGCGAGCCGCGCCCACCCTGCCCCGATCCCGGGCCGCGCTCGCACTCGCGCCATGGCGATGCCTCAAGAAACGTCGGACACGACCGCCAGAGTCGTCGCCGCGCCTGACTGCCAGGGATATTCCCCGTATGACCAGCGCCACGCTCGAAGCCGCACAACCGGCCGAACAGACCAACTCAACCACCCGCGTCGCGGTCGCCAGCTTCATCGGCACCGCCATCGAGTTCTACGACTTCTACGTCTACGCCACCGCCGCTGCGCTGGTGATCGGCCCGGTGTTCTTCCCGCAGACCTCCGGCACTGCCCAGGCCCTCAGCGCCTTCATCACCTTCGGCATCGCCTTCCTCGCCCGCCCACTGGGCTCGGCGCTGTTCGGCCACTTTGGCGATCGCATCGGGCGCAAATCGACCCTGGTGGCCTCGCTGCTGCTGATGGGCATCTCCACCACCCTGATCGGCCTGCTGCCGGGCTACGACAGCATTGGCGCCTGGGCACCGATCCTGCTCTGCGTACTGCGCTTCGGCCAGGGCCTGGGGCTGGGAGGCGAATGGGGAGGCGCCGCGCTGCTGGCCACGGAGAACGCGCCCAAGGGCCGCCGCGCCTGGTTCGGCATGTTCCCGCAGATGGGCCCGTCGATCGGTTTCCTCGCCGCCAACGGCCTGTTCCTCTGCCTGGCCATGCTCCTCAGCGAAGAGCAGTTCCGCGCCTGGGGCTGGCGCATCCCGTTCGTGCTCAGTGCGGTGCTGGTGATCGTCGGCCTGTACGTGCGCCTGAAGCTGGTGGAAACCCCGGTGTTCGCCAAGGCCATGGAACGCCACGAGCGCGCCAGCCTGCCGATTGCCGAATTGCTGAGCAAACACTGGCAGCCGACCCTGCTGGGCGCGCTGGCAATGGTGGTCTGCTACGCCCTCTTCTATATCTCCACGGTGTTCTCGCTGAGCTATGGGGTCAGCACACTGGGCTACAGCCGCGAGGACTTCCTCGGTCTGCTGTGCATCGCCGTGCTGTTCATGGCGGCTGCAACGCCAGTCTCCGCGTGGCTGAGCGACCGTTTCGGGCGCAAGCCGGTGCTGATCGTCGGCTGCGTCGCCGCCATTGCCTCGGGCTTCGCCATGGAGCCGCTGCTGAGCCAGGGCTCGTCGGTTGAAGTGGCAGTATTCCTGTCGCTGGAACTGTTCCTCATGGGCGTGACCTTCGCACCCATGGGCGCATTGCTGCCGGAACTCTTCCCCACCCACGTGCGCTACACCGGCGCTTCGGCGGCCTACAACCTGGGCGGCATCCTCGGCGCCTCGGTGGCCCCGTACATCGCGCAGAAACTGGTGGGCATGGGTGGCCTGAGCTGGGTGGGCGGCTATGTCTCAGTGGCAGCGGCGCTCAGCCTGCTGGCTGTGTTGTGCCTGCGCGAAACCCGTGAGTCTGACCTGAACGATATCCGCTGAAGCCCAAGACTGCGGGGCGAGCTAGCTCGTCTCCCAAGGTTTACTGCTCGCGATGCGTCAAAGCTGGGCGACGTGGCCGCCGCCCTGGTGTTCACGCAGGTAAGGCAGCACCGCGCCCAGCAGCGGTTCCTTGAAGTCTTCCTGGAAGCGGTGTGCCATGCCGGGAATCAGCTTGAGCACGGAGCCGCGGATGTGTGCCGCCACGTGCACGCCGTGCATAACCGGCAGCAGCGGATCGGCGGTACCGTGGACCACCAGGGTCGGCACGTTCAAGCGATTGAGCAGCTCTACCCGGCTCGGTTCGGCGAGGATCGCCAGTAGCTGCCGTTGCACGCCTTCAGGATTGAAGGCCCGGTCGTAGGAACGCGCCGCCTGCTGCAGCAACTGCTGGCGATCGTCGCGCACTTCCGGGCTGCCGAGGGCCGCCAGCAGGTCGGCCTGCTGCTCGATGGCCTGTTCGCGGCTGGCCGCTTCACGCCGGGCAAGTAGTCTCAGCAGCGACTCGCTGGGCGCCGGCAGGCCTTCAGCGCCGGAGCTGGTCATCACCAATGTCAGGCTGATCACCCGGTCGGGCGCCATGTCGGCCACGTGCTGGGCGATCATCCCGCCCATGCTCGCGCCCAGTACGTGGGCGCGCTCGACATGCAGGGCATCGAGCAGGTGCAACGCGTCGCCGGCCATGTCAGTCAGGGTGTAGGGCGAGGTCACGGGCAGGCCGAGGCGATAGCGAATGACCTCGTAGGTCAAGTTACCGCTGGGCGTAGGAACGCGCCAAGAAGACAGCCCGACATCGCGGTTGTCATAGCGGATGACTCGGAAGCCTTGCTGGCAGAGCGCCTCGACCACTTCGTCCGGCCAGTGGATGAGTTGGCCGCCCAGGCCCATGACCAGCAGCAGGGTCGGGTCCTGGGGGCGGCCGATGCTCTGGTACGCCAGGCGCACGTCACCCAGGTCGACCAATTCGGTCGGCACTCGCGCATCGCAACGATCAGCGGCAACCGCCCGATCGGCAAATGGAAGAGAGGACAGGCCGCAGCAAAGTGCGACTGCCAGCAGGAAAGCACGCATGAATGAAAATCCGGAACGCAAAACCCCAGTTGAGCGCGATTCTGATGAATTTCCGTCGCTCGCTCTACCACAGCTCCGTGACAGTTTGATGAAAGGCGCCGAGCGGTCATCGACGACCCTTCCCATGATCCGGATCAAGGGCGGTCGTCCCTAGCACTGGCGAAGATAGGAACCCCCCGCTCGGAAGTTTCCTCATGGCCTACCCCATCCTGCTGGTGCTGCACCTGTTCGCGGCGATCATGTTCGTCGGCACGGTGTTCTTCGAGGTGCTGATCCTGGAAAGCGTCCACCGCCATGTGCCGGCACGGGCGATAAAACTGGTCGAGGGCGCGCTGGGCCGTCGCCTGCGCCGGGTGATGCCCTGGGTGATCCTGGCCCTGTTTGGCAGCGGCCTGGGCATGCTGCACCTGCGTTACGCACCACTGCTGGCCGATCCACTGGCATCGCCTTTCGCCATGCTGCTCAGCCTCAAGCTGCTGCTGGCCGCCAGCGTCCTGGGACATTTCATCTTTGCCATGAACTCTTTCCGCAGCGGGCGTATGACTGGTCAGCGATCCCGGCGCATCCACTACAGCGTGTTCGCCCATGTGGTGCTGATCGTGCTGCTGGCCAAGGGCATGTTCTACCTGAGCTGGTGACTCCGGTCCGTAGCGCGGGACAGTCGAAACCGTGCTGGTGAAGTGCCAGCCGCCGCCTTATCATGAGAGAAGCTCAATTGTTCCATCGTTTAATCAAGATTTCCTCATAGTGAGGCGAGGCCGCGCCATGCTTGAACTCCGTCATCTGAAAACCCTGCATGCCCTGCGCGAAGCCGACAGTCTGGTGGAGGCCGCCGAGCGCCTGCACCTGACGCAGTCCGCTCTGTCCCACCAGTTCAAGGAGCTGGAGGAACGCCTCGGTCTGTCCCTGTTCATCCGCAAGACCAAGCCGGTGCGTTTCACCAGCGCTGGCCTGCGCCTGCTGCAACTGGCCGACGCCGTGCTACCGCAGCTGCGCGGTGCCGAGCGCGACCTGGCGCGCCTCGCCGGCGGTACCGCCGGCCGCCTGCACATGGCCATCGAGTGCCACAGCTGCTTCCAGTGGTTGATGCCGACCATCGACCAGTTCCGCGACGCCTGGCCGGAAGTGGAGCTGGACCTTGCCTCCGGTTTCTCCTTCGCCCCGCTGCCGGCGCTGGCCCGTGGCGACCTGGACCTGGTGGTAACTTCCGACCCGGTGGACATCGCCGGCATCACTTACGTGCCGCTGTTCACCTACGAGGCGCTGCTGGCAGTGGACAACCACCATGCGCTGGCCGGCAAGTCCTTCATCGTCCCGGAAGACCTGGCCAACCTGACGCTGATCACCTATCCCATCGAGCGTGATCGCCTCGACATCTTCACCCGCTTCCTCGAACCCGCCGATGTCGAACCGGCGCAGGTGCGCACCTCGGAGCTGACGGTGATGATGATGCAACTGGTGGCGTCCGGGCGCGGTGTCTGCAGCCTGCCCAACTGGGCGCTGCACGAGTACAGCTCCCGCGGCTACGTGACCGCCAAGCGCCTGGGAGAAAAAGGCCTGTACTGCACCCTCTTCGCCGCCATTCGCGCCGATATGCTGGATGCGCCTTTCATGCGTGATTTCCTACTGACTGCGAAGGACACTTCCTTCGCCACCCTGGAAGGTGTCAGCGCGGCGAAGGGCTGACGGGGATTTCCGAATCTCCCACGGGTCCGGGATGCTCCCGATGTGCAGTCCCAGTGAGCACTTAGAGCTGCGTAACGGAAAATCGATTCGACATAAAAAAGGCCCATCCTTACGGATGGGCCATGGGATATAACCGATCAACACTTGTGGTTCTAATGGTTCCAGTGACGCCGTGTGATGGGGGTTACGCGGCGTTGGGGGCAATCATTGACCAGCGCTCTGCGATGGAAAACAAGGTCACACGAAAAAAGAACTTTCCCACATGGCCTGAGACCGATTCCGCAAAACGCCCTCGGACGGCCATGGCTAGCCGACCCCCCTCTATGGCTCTGGAGCGGACCTTTGTCGGATATCAGGGCGCCTTCGCTTCCGCCGCGCGGGCATGTTCTTCCGCCCACTGCACATCCCGTTCCCACACGCGCTTGAAGGCAGGGCGCGAGGTCACCAGCTCCACATAGCGCTCGAACACCGGCAGCTTGGGCACTACGCCGAAGCCGATGGTCCAGCGCAGGGCCGCGCCCCACAGGACATCGGCGGCGGTCATGCGGTTGCCCAGCAGGTAGGGGCCGGTTTCCAGCTGTTCGGCGAGGGCGCGCATCACGCTGTCGTAATCGCCATAGGGGCTCATGGCCTGCGGGGCGGCATCGCGTTTCAGGGCACGGTCGACGATGGCCGGTTCGAAGCTGGAGCCATAGAACACCAGCCAGCGCAGGTAGGGGCCGCGCAAGGGGTCGTCGAGGGCGGGAGCGAGATTCGCCCTGGGGAACAGGTCGGCGAGGTAGATGAAGATGGCGCCTTGCTCGGTGACCAGCGACTCGCCGAGGCGGATCGCCGGGACCTTGCCCAACGGGTTGAGCGCCAGGAATTCCGGCTTGCGTTGCTCGCCAGCCTTCATGTTGATCAGTTCGAGGTCGTACTCGGCGCCCAGTTCTTCCAACAGCACCAGGGTGCCGCTGGAGCGTGTCTGGGGCGAATGGTAGAGGGTGAGGCGGGGCATGGCAGGTCTCCTCGGGCATCACGGCTCGGAGTCCCCAGCATAGCCCCGCGCGGGGCTCACGCCTCCTCGAAATGCATCTCCGGCGGTTGCTGGCGGAAGCCGCTGGTGATCACCGCCAGGTAGATCACGCCGAGCACCAGCCAGGTGGCGCCGAGCCAGATGGCCAGGTGGTCGAGGCTGACCATCAGCCACAGGTCGGCGAGCAGGCCGATCAGCGGGAACAGCAGAAACAGCACCAACTCCCGCAAACCGCGGCGCTCGGCGTTCAGGTAGTAGTGGAAGATCACCGAGAGGTTCACCAGGCTGAACGCCAGGAAGGCGCCGAAGTTGATGAACGAGGTGGAGGTGGTGACGTCCATGTGCAGCGCCAGCAGGGCCACCACGCCGCACAGCACGATGCTGTTCACCGGGGTTTCGAAGCGTTTACTGATGCGGCCGAAGAACGGACGCGGCAGCACGCCGTCGCGGCCCATGGCGAACAGCAGGCGCGAGGCACTGGCCTGGGCTGACAGGCCGGAGGTGAACTGACCCACGATCAGGCCGATCAGGAAGAAGCTGACGAACAGGTCGCCGCCAATGTTGCGGGCAATTTCGTAGGCAGCGGAATCGGCGTTCAGGAATTCCACCGACGGATGCGCCAGCTGTACGAAGTAGCTGGCGGCGATGAAGATGCCGCCGCCGATCAAGGTGATCAGCAGGATGGCGCGCGGAATGGTCTTACGCGGCTCATGGGTTTCTTCCGTCAGCGTGCTGACCGCGTCGAAGCCCAGGAAGGAATAGCAGGCGATGGCCGCGCCACCCATGATCAGCGGCAGCTGGGTGCCTTCCTTGAGGAAGGGTTCCAGGGTCCACAGCGGACGGCTGCCATCACCGGTGATGTAGTGGATGGCCAGGCCGACGAAGGCGATCAGGACGAGGAACTGCACCAGCATCAGCACGCCGTTGATGTTCTTCGCCAGGCGCAGGCCGACCACGTTGATCGCGGTGGTCACGCCGATGAACGCCAGCACCCACAGGGCCTGGGGCACGGCGGGGAACGCAGAATGCAGGTAGGCCGCGCCGATCAGCCAGATGGCCATGGGCAGGAACAGGTAGTCCAGCAGCACCGCCCAGCCGGCGAGGAAGCCCAGCTTGGGGCTGATCGACTTGCGTACGTAGGTATAGGCGGAGCCGGCTACCGGGAAGGCGGCAGCCATGCGCCCGTAGCTGAGCGCGGTGAAGAGCATTGCGACGGATGCGACGAGGTAGGCCGAGGGGACTACGCCGCGGGTGACATCGGCGAGGATGCCGAAGGTGCCGAGGACGATGATCGGGGTCATGTAGGCGATGCCGAACAGCACCACCGAACCCAGCGACAGGGTTCGTTTGAGTCGAGCCATTACTACTTACTCCGCGTTGTGTTTGTTATGGCAGTGCAAAGTTGCTGGCCTGCGCTCACCCGCAGGCCCCGCGGGCGCTCGAGTCGCCCGTCGAATGAGGAATAACGCTGTGTCGGCGCGGCCCTGCGCCCCGGCCCCGTTGCAGTGGGGGCTGGTAGAAGGAATCAGGTGGGAATGATCAGTTCGCGCAGGCCACCTTCGTGCTCGCGCATCTCGCCGGGCAGCACGAAGCGGCGCTCGGCCAGGTAGCTGTAGTCGCGGCGCGACTGCGCCAGGCGCTCGAAGTCCAGCTCGACGATCTGCCGGCACTCTTCGCGGCCGGCCTCGACGATCAGCTGGCCGTAGGGGTCGACCACGGCGCTGCCGCCGGCGAACACCAGGTCGTCATCGCCGGCACCGACGCGGTTGACCATCACGGCGTAAGCCTGGTTTTCCATGGCGCGGCCCATGATCGCGGTACGGTGGGTCGGGCCGTAGGGGTCCATGTTGCCGTTGGTGACGATGATCAGCTCGGCGCCGAGCTGGCCCAGGGCGCGGGCGGACTCGGGGAATTCGATGTCGAAGCAGATCACGATGCCGACGCGGATGCCGTTCCACAGGCAGGTGGCATAGCGGTCGCCGGGGGTGAAGATGCCGCGGTCCGACGCCCACAGGTGCGTCTTGCGGTACTTCATAGCGATGCCTTCGGGGGTGATCAGCAGCGTGGTGTTGTAGAAGCGGTCATCGTCAGCAGCTTCGGCGAAGCCTACGGCGACGCTGATATTCTTCTCCCGCGCGGCCTGCTGCACGGCCTGCACGCTGGGGCCATCCACCGGCTCGGCGATGGCAGCGATGTTCTGCTCGGTGGGGAAGCCGGTCAGCTGGGTCTCGGGGAACACCACCAGTTGGGTGTCGTCGGCGCAGGCGTGGATGGCCTCCAGGGTGCGGGCCAGGTTCCAGGCCACATCGCCATCACGGCCGGCGAGTTGGACGAGTTCTACTTTCATGGGGCTTCCTCGGATTCTTGTATTCCAGTGACCGTGCAGCGCAAAAGGGTCAAAATGCGCACCGCGCCGGCTCAAGGCATCCACCGAGTATGCCGGGCGCGCCACCACCGGGTAATTACGCCCGCGTGGTAACCCATCGGGGGTAGAGTCATGAGCCTTTCCCTTCAGGATATCGCTTGGCACCGCTCGGTCGGGCAGCTGATCGAGGCGCTGGACAAGCCGAATTTCTGGACCTCGCTAGTGCGCCTGCTGGGCCAGTATGTGCCCTTCGACAGTTGGGTCGTGCTGCTCTTCAGCGACGGCCGCCCCCAGGTGTTCGCCGAATGCCCGGGCGAGGATGGCGGCCCCGATCCGCTGTTCCAGGACTACCTCAAGGGTCTCTACCTGCTCGACCCCTTCTACATCGCCAGCCGCGAAGCGCCCGGCAGCGGGCTGTTCCGCCTGGACGACGTGGCGCCGGAGATGTTCGAGCAGACCGACTACTACCAGCGCTACTTCAGCCTCAACGTGGTCGCCGACGAAGTGCAGTTCAACGTGCAACTCGACGGCGAGCGCACCCTCTGCTGTTCGGTCGGCAGCAAGGGCCGCTTCACCCCGGAGCAGATCGCCCTGCTCGCTCTGGTGCAACCCTGGGTCGCCGGCCTGATGCGCCAGCGCATGACCTTCGAGCGCGAAGTGCAGGAAGCGCCCCCCCCGCCGCGTTGGCAGAACCGCCTGGAGTCCACTGCGCAGCAGATGGAAACCCCGCTCACCGCCCGCGAGCTGGAAGTCGGCCGCCTGATGCTCAGCGGCTGCTCCAGCAAGGAGATCGCCCGCAAGCTGGCGATTTCCGCGGAGACGGTGAAGGTCCACCGCAAACACATGTACGCAAAGCTTGGGATCAAGTCGCAGTCGGAGCTGTTCTCGCTGTTCCTGCAAGCGCAGGGCTGATTCCCCGCTCGCATTTCCCCTGCTGTCTCCTATAAAAAGCGCCCAGCCGTCGAGCGGTCGATGAGCATTCGAAGCCACGCGGGTCCATGCTTGAGGACAGGAGGAAATCCCATGACCCTCAGCGTCTTCGACATGTTCAAGCCCGGCGTCGGGCCGTCCAGTTCCCATACCGTGGGGCCGATGCGGGCCACCCGCGAGTTCGTCGACCGCCTGCGCGACGACGGCCTGATGCCGCGCACTGCCGCCGTGGAAGTGCACCTCTACGGTTCCCTCAGCGCCACCGGCAAGGGCCACGCCACCGACCGCGCCTGCCTGATCGGCCTGCTCGGCATCGATCCGGCGGAAGCCGACCCCGCCGCCCTCGCCCCGCAGGTGGACGACATCCTGCTGCGCCATCGCCTGCGCCTGGGCGGTGTGCAGGAGATCGACTTCGACCCGGCGCGCCAGCTGGTTTTCCACGACGACAGCCTGCCCGCCCATCCCAACGGCCTGCACCTGCGGGCGCTGGACGCCAACGGTGAACTGCTGGCCGAGCGCGTCTGCTATTCGGTCGGCGGCGGCTTCGTGGTGGATGCGGCGGACTTCAACACTGACCGCGCCTTGCCGGACAATCCCATGCCCTACCCCTTCCACAGCGCCGAGGAACTGCTGCGCCTGTGTCACGAGCACGGCTTCAAACGCATCAGCGACCTGATGTGGGCCAACGAGCGCGCGTTGCGCAGCGACGACGAAATCCACGCGGGCCTTGCGCATATCTGGGATGAAATGCAGGCCTGCGTGAACCGTGGGCTGGAAACCGAAGGTACGCTGCCCGGCGGCCTCAAGGTGCGACGCCGTGCGCCCATGCTATTCCGTCGGCTCAACGAGGCGGACAGCGGCAACCTCATCGCCACCACCCTCGGCGCGCTGGACTGGGTGGACCTCTGGGCGCTGGCGGTGAACGAGGAGAACGCCGCCGGCGGTCGCGTGGTGACCGCGCCCACCAATGGAGCGGCCGGCATAGTTCCGGCGGTGCTGCACTACTACGCGCGCTACGACAGCAACGCCAACGCCGAAGGCATCGAACGCTACCTGCTGACCGCCGCCGCCATCGGCATCCTGTGCAAGCTCAATGCATCCATTTCTGGTGCAGAAGTCGGCTGCCAGGGTGAAGTCGGCTCGGCCTGCGCCATGGCGGCTGGCGGGCTGGCGGAAGTCCTGGGTGGCAGCCTGGAACAAGTGGAGAACGCCGCTGAGATCGGCCTGGAGCACAACCTCGGCCTGACCTGCGACCCGGTGGCGGGGCTGGTGCAGGTGCCCTGCATCGAACGCAACGCCATGGCCTCGCTCAAGGCCATCAATGCAGCCCAACTCGCCCTGCGCGGCGACGGCCAGCACCTGGTCAGCCTCGACAAGGCCATCGACACCCTGCGCGACACCGGCCGCGACATGATGGACAAGTACAAGGAGACGGCGAAGGGCGGGCTGGCGGTGAATGTGATTGCCTGCTGACCATAACACCCCAACTAAAGCTGCTTGTGCTCTGGCCCTTGGTCTTCCAGAAAAACAACCGCACACACCGGACCGCCCCTTTCAGGAGGCCTCGATGAATTGGAGTTTCAGGGGTTGAGCGACATGGATGTCGCGAGAGCCACGATGGGCCAGGGATGGCCCTTCGTGGGGGGACGCCTAGTTCGTGCCCCTGAAACTTCGATTCAACGAGGGAATTTTTCGCCTAGGCGAAAAACCGGATGGAGGGGCAAGACCTTTGCCTTCTTTGGGGCGTTTGCCAAAGAAGGTCGCCCGAGGGGGCGAAACAAAAGGCATCAGCACATGCAGAAGCGGCGCAGGACACCGAAATCAACCCTATCGCAGCAAGCTATTTTCGTAGCCGCAGAGAATCGCCTGGCTATTTCTTGCACCACCCGAAACAAGTTTTCTCAACTCCAGAGAAAATCGTTAGCTAGCTTTCATTTACTATCCCACCGGGCTACCGTCACAGCCCGCATAACCAGAAAAACACCCGAAATCCCGTCCCATTGACCTTTGCCCAGGCACGTTCGCGCGATGCCTGCCATGCTCTGTGGCGGCCCTTTCGGCCAACCTTTCCGTGATCAAAGCCCGACGACTGGAGATTCCATGAACCTGTCGCTGCTCAGCCGCTATGCCTTTTTCGCCGCGTGCGTCCTGTTCACCGTGCTCAGCCTGCCCTTCCTCGGGCATGACTGGGTGTGGCCCTTCACTCTCACCACCTTCGCCCTGAGCGTGCTCGGGGTCTTCGACCTGCTGCAGGAGCGCCATGCGGTGCGCCGCAACTACCCGGTCCTGGGTAACATCCGCTACCTGGTCGAAGCCATCCGCCCGGAAATCCGCCAGTACCTGCTCGAAGGCGACCAGGAGGCCCTGCCCTTCTCCCGCGCCCAGCGTGCGCTGGTGTATTCGCGGGCGAAGAACGAGACCGCCGACAAGCCTTTCGGCACCCTGATCGACGTCTACCAGTCGGGCTTCGAATTCATCGCCCACTCCATCCGCCCCGCCCCGGTGGCCGACCCCTGCACCTTCCGCGTCACCGTCGGCGGCCCGGAGTGCAAGCAGCCCTACTCCATCTCGGTGTTCAACATCTCTGCGATGAGCTTCGGCTCGCTCAGCGCCAACGCCATCCGCGCGCTGAACAAAGGCGCCAAGCTCGGCGGCTTCATCCATGACACCGGCGAAGGCAGCATCAGCCCCTACCACCGCGAGTACGGCGGAGACCTGACCTGGGAACTGGGCAGCGGCTACTTCGGCTGCCGCAACGACGACGGCACCTTCAGCCCCGAGCGCTTCGCCAAGCAGGCGGTCGACCCGCAGGTGAAGATGATCGAGATCAAGCTCAGCCAGGGCGCAAAGCCCGGCCACGGCGGCATCCTGCCCAAGCACAAGGTCACCGAGGAAATCGCCGCCACCCGTGGCGTGCCCATGGGCAAGGATTGCATCTCGCCGTCCTCGCACAGCGCCTTCAGTACGCCAAAAGGCCTGCTCGACTTCATCGTCCAGCTGCGCGAACTGTCCGGCGGCAAGCCGGTGGGCTTCAAGCTGTGCATCGGCCACCCGTGGGAATTCATGGGCATCGCCAAGGCCATGCACGAGACCGGCATCCTCCCCGACTTCATCGTCGTCGACGGCAAGGAAGGCGGCACCGGCGCCGCGCCCCTGGAATTCACCGATCACATGGGCCTGCCGATGCGCGAGGGCCTACTGTTCGTGCACAACACGCTGGTTGGCCTGGGGCTGCGCGACAAGATCCGCATCGGCGCCAGCGGCAAGATCGTCAGCGCCTTCGACATCGCCAGCGTGCTGGCCATGGGCGCCGACTGGGCCAACTCCGCGCGCGGCTTCATGTTCGCCATCGGCTGCATCCAGTCGCAGAGCTGCCACACCAACAAATGCCCCACCGGCGTCGCCACCCAGGACCCGCTGCGCCAACGCGCCCTGGTGGTGCCGGACAAGGCCGAGCGCGTCTACCACTTCCACCGTAACACGCTCAAAGGCCTGGCCGAGATGATCGCCGCCGCCGGCATCCAGCACCCGTCGCAGCTGGAAGCCAAGCACCTGGTGCGCCGCGTTTCGGCCACCGAGATCCGCCTGTTCTCGCACCTGCATTACTTCCTCAAGCCCGGCGAACTGCTCTCGGGCAACATCGAGGGCGAGTTCTACGAGCGCATCTGGCGCATGGCGCGCAGCGACAGCTTCGAGGCTGCCGCCGGCTGATAGGACAAGACACGGAGCGCCCGCAATGGGCGCTCTGCACTCTCAGGTCGCTATCCCAGGCGACTCCAGACCTGCGCCAGCCCCACCAGATGTACCAGCGCAAACCCCAGGCAGATCGCCGAGCTGACATAGATGAAGCGCTGGCTGCGTCCGGTGCCCTTGAGGATGAACGGCCCGGCCACGCCACGCAGCAGGTAGACCAGCGAGATCGCCACCAGCGCCGGGCGCAGCAGCGGCAAGGGGCCCAGCACCCCGGCCCCGGACAGCGCAAAGGCAGCCCAGGCGAACAGGACGAAGGCGATGGCAAAAGTGATCAGCGCCGGGTAGACCCGACCAGCCTCGGCGGCCCGCGCGAGCTTTTCGCCGGCGCCAAACAGCCGGTACCAGCGCGGCCCGACCAGCACCACGCCGACATGCAGCGCCCCCGCGATGGCGCTGAGCGCCGCCGCGATGCTCAACGCCAGGTTGTATTCCTGCCCCATGAACGGCTCCCTCCTGGAGTTCATCCTTTTCGGTGACGGCATCCTATCGCGGGCACGGAAGATTCACGACACTCGACCACCGGCTGCACGAATCTTCCAGACAGCCCGTCTGCGCGCGGTATGCTGGCCGACCGGGCAAGCGAGGCGAAAAAGGCCCATGCACAAAGACAACTGGATCGACCTGCTGCAGGATGCCGACACCGGCATCCAGAGCCTGCGCGCGCACTTCAAGGGCCACGCCTACGATCCGCACTGGCACGACAGCTACCTGATCGGCTTCACCGAATCGGGCGTGCAGCAGTTCCGCAGCCGCAACCAGCGCCACATCAGCACCACCGGCAAGGTGTTCTTTCTCGAACCCGGCGACATCCATGACGGCGACGCGCCCACCGAAGGCGGCTTCACCTACCGCACCCTGTATCTCGACGCGCCCTGGCTGGAGCGCGAAATCGCCACGCTGTTCGAAGAGGCTCCGGGCAACTGCCAGTTAGCCGTGCCCGAGCTGCTGATCGACGACCCGCAACTGGCGAGGCGCATCGACAACGCTTTCCAGGCCGTGCACGGCCATGACCTGAAGATCGTTCGGCAAAGCGCCGTCGACGACCTGCTCGACGGCATGACCCGTCACCTGCACTGGCGCCAGCGCGCCACCACGCAGGCGTACCTGCCGCTGGTGGCGCAACGCGCGCGGGACTTCCTGCACGCCAACCTGACCGCCGACATCAGCCTCGACGACGTGGCCAAGGCCAGCGGCTGCGACCGATTCCGCCTGACCCGAGCCTTCAAGCTCGCCTTCGGCCTGCCGCCCCACGCCTACCTCATCCAGCTGCGGCTGGCCCGCGCACGGCAGTTGCTCGGCCGTGGCCTGGCGCCGGCGGACATCGCCGCCGACCTCGGCTTCGCCGACCAGAGCCACCTCGGCCGCTGGTTCCGCCGCGCCTATGGCGTGACACCCGCCTACTACCGCAAGCGCTGCTCAAAGCTTCCAGACTGAGCCCGCCGCGCTGGCGAAGATGAGCTCCCACGGATTTGCCGGAGTTCCCGCCATGCACCTCTCGCAGCTCGGCCAATGGCTGCCCTTCATCCTCTTTGCCTTCGTCGCCTCAATCACACCGGGCCCGACCAACCTGCTGATCTTCAGCAACAGCGCACGCTTCGGGTGGGGCGCCGCGCTGCCGATCATGTTCGGCGGCTGTGCGGCGGCCGCCGCGCTGGTACTCGCCGTGGGCAGCGGCCTGGGTGAAGTGCTCACCAGCCTGCCGCGCGTACAACAGGCGATGAGCGTGGTCGGCGTGCTCTGGCTGAGCTGGCTGGCGTGGCAGATATTCCGCAGCCCGCCAGCGGACCTGCAGCGAGACACAGATGCCGCCCGCCTGGGAGCGCTCGGCGCCGCCGCGCTGCAACTGGTCAACCCCAAGACCTGGATGATGGCGCTGGCGGTGATCAGCGTGTACGCCGGCCACGGCGTCGACCGGCTGGACCGCGTGCAGCTGCTGTCGCTGCTGTTCTTCCTCGTGTCGATTCCCTGCACGGCGGTCTGGGCCGGCCTGGGCATCGGCAGCCAGCGGCTGCTCTCGCAAACGCAAATGCAGCGGCTCAACCAGCTGATGGCGATCCTGCTGCTGGTGTCGGCCTGGGCCAGTGCGCTGCTCTGAACAACACTGACAAAGGACCGGCAGCGCTGGCAGAATCCGCGGCAACCACACAAGGAGGCTGGGGCCGTGGAATCCCTGTACTTCTCGCCGATGCTGCTCGGCCTCAACCTGATGCTCGCCAGCGCCATCGCCTGTACCGGCCTCTGGTACTTCGCCCGCCCCTATCGCGGCCCCGGCCTGTGGATGGGCGGCGCCTGGACGCTGATCCTCGGCATCCTGCTGTTCATGGGCTTCATGGCCAGCGGCAGCAAACTGCTGAACATCTCCGGCAACGCCATCCAACTGGCAGGCGAAGCGCTGCTGATGCTGGGCGTCTACCGCTTCCTCGGCCTGCCGCCGCCCTGGTGGACGGTGCCGGCCAGCGCCGCGGCCATGAGCCTGGCACTCAGTTGGCACTGGTGGGTTGCACCGATCAATTCCGAATACCTGATCGCCATCTACGCCACCATCGGCGGCCTGCTGCCGATCCAGGCGAGCCTGGTCCTGCTGCGGGCACCCGGTGAAAGCGAGCTGCGCGGAGTGCGCCGCTTCGTGACCGTGGCGCTCGGCGCCTACGCACTGGTCACCCTGGCGCGCGCCGCCATCGGCCTGCACGACGGCCTGCAGGGCATTGAGCACGCAGACGTCACCCGCTCCTTCAGCTACCTGCTGCCCTACAACTTCGGCGTCCCCTTGTGGGTGATCGCACTGGTCGGCATGGCGCTGATGACCATGCGCCGCATCCTCGCCGACAGCCAGCGACATGCCTTGGAGGCCTCGGCCAGCGCCGAACGCTTCGAGCGCCTGATGCAGGTTGCCAATGCCGGCATGCTGGTACTGCGCGATGGCCAGGTGGTGGACGCCAATCCCATGCTCGAACGCATGCTGCTCTGGCCCCGCGAACGATTGCTCGGCCAGGATTTCAGCGAACTCTTCGTCGGCGAGGCACGGGAAGAACTGCATGCTCTGCTGACCGGTGCCGACGGCCAGCCCCATGACATCCTGGCCATGCGCGACGACGGCAGCACCTTCGCCGCCGAGCTGAGCATCGAGCCACTGGCAGGCGGGCAACGAGTGGCGGAAATTCGCGACGTCAGCCACCACAAGGCGCTGGAGAACCAGTTGCGCCAACTCGCCACGCTCGACCCGCTGACCAGTGCGCTCAACCGCCGCGCCTTCCAGGCCCAGGCCGAACATGAATTGGCCCGTAGCGCGCGCTATGGCTCGCCGTTGAGCCTGGCGGTGCTCGATCTCGACCATTTCAAGCGCATCAACGACCGGTACGGCCATGCCGCCGGTGACCGCGTGCTCTGTCAGTTCAGCGAGCTGTGCCGGCGGCAGGCGCGCAGCACCGACCTGTTCGCCCGCTTCGGCGGCGAAGAGTTCGTTTTCCTGCTGCCCAGCACTGACGTCGATGCGGCGCGGCACTTCCTCGACAGGTTGCGGGAAAGCCTGCAGGACCTGCGCCTGGATATTGATGACGGCGAGGGCGGCGAACTGAAGGTCAGCGTCAGCATCGGGCTGGTCTCGGCCGCGCGGGCCTGCGATCTCGCGCAATTGCTCGAACGCGCCGACCAGGCGCTGTACCGGGCCAAGGCCAACGGCCGCAATCGACTGGAAAGCGCCGAGCTCTGACTATCCGGGCCTGAGACTCAGAGAATGCCGTCGCGCCTCAGGTAGTCGCGCAGGTGCTCGATGAACGCGTGGATCTTGCGCGTCGCCCGGCGGTTGCTCGGGTAGACCGCGAGAATCTGCGCACCGAAGGTGTCCGGCTCGAAGAAGTAGTCTTCCAGCACCGTCACCAGCCGCCCGCTGCGCAGGTGCTCCAGCACGCTCCAGCGCGGGCAAGGCAGCAGGCCATGGCCGGCGAGGCAGGCGGTCAACAGCACAGCCTGGTTGTCGCTGTTCAGGCGGCCGTTGCGCGGGGTGGAATAGCGCTCGCCTTCCACGTCGAACCACCAGCGATCATCCAGCGCCGGATGGCGATAGACCAGGCAATCGTGGTCGAGTATCTCGCTGGGGTGCCGGGGTATGCCGCGACGGGCCAGGTAGGCGGGTGTGGCGCAGAGCGCCAGGCGGCTCTCGGCGAGGGGTTGGGCGATCAGCCCCGGCAGGTCGCTGTTGCCCATGCGCAGGGCGAGGTCGTAGCGGCCATCGAGCAGATCGACATAGCTGTCGGAAAGGTCCACCTGCAGGCGCACGTCCGGGTGCAGATCGAGGAACTCGGCGCAGGCCTGGTCGAGGAACACCGGGCCGACGATCAGCGGCCCGGTGATGCGCAACACGCCGCGCAGGCTGTGCTGCAACTGGGCGATTTCCTCAGTGGTCTCGCGCATCCGCGCCAGCACCTCGCGGGCGCCATCGAGATAGAGCTGGCCGGCTTCGGTCAGCGACATGCTGCGTGTGGTGCGCTCGAACAGGCGCGCGCCGACTTCGATTTCCAGCTGGCCGACCGCCTTGGTGACCGCCGAGGGCGTCTTGCCCAACTGTTCGGCGGCGCGGCTGAAACTGCCGGTCTCGGCACTGGCGACGAACATTGCCAGGCTGCTGAATCTGTCCATCGTCATTCGTGCCAATCCTTCACAAGTGTTATGCCTGGCGGCGACTTCCGCGCGCTCCGGTCCGCCAGTAGCCTGCGCCGCAGACCAACAATAATCCACCGAAAAGCAGAGGGAAGTCATGCACGGCATGCTCAAGGGCGCGCTGGCGCTCGCCATCGCACTGGGTACTTTTGAAGCTCAGGCACAGAACGCGGACCTGATCCTGTACAACGCCAAGGTCTTCACCGCCGAGCCTGGCCAACCGTTGCAGCAGGCCGTTGCGGTTGCTGGCGGCAAGGTGCTGCAAGTGGGCTCCAACGAGGACATCCGCAAGCTCGCCGGTACCGGCAGCAAGCAGGTCGACCTGGGCGGCAAGGTACTGATGCCCGGCTTCATCGACAGCCACTCTCACTCCATCTTCGGCGGCCTGGAGCTGATCTCCGCCAGCCTGCAGGATGAAGAGATGGACCTCGACGCCTTCGTCGCCCGCCTGAAGCAGGACCGCGACAGCGGCAAGGCCAGGAACGGCGACGTCGTGGTGATGAACGGCATGAACTCCAGCTACTGGTCCAAGGCCGACGGCCTCGCCGAGCGCCTGAACCATGGCGAATGGGAGAAGGTGCCGGTGATCCTGATCGGCAGCGACCACCACACCGCCTGGGCCAACGCCGCCATGCTCAAGCGCGCCAAGCTGGACGCACAGCGAGTACGCGGTCTCAGCTCGCTGGAACAGGGCAACATCACCCACGACAAGGCCTTCAACCCCACCGGTTTCCTGGTGGATTCGGGCTTCGACCTGGTCGCCGCGACCATGCCCGCCGCGAGCACCGAAACCATGGACCGCGCCGGCCGCGCCGCGGTGAAGTACAACAACAGCCTGGGCATCACCGCCTGGATGGACCCGGCCGCCAACGGCGCCCCGGGCGAGGCGGTATTCAACATCAAGCCCACCGAGAAGACCGTCGGTGTACTGCCGGTGTACCGCGACCTGGCCCGCGACGGTGAGCTCACCGCCCACGTTGCCGCGCTGCAGGTGGTCAACCCCAGGAGCACTCCGGCCGATCTGGACGTCATCGAGAAGGTCCGCCAGCAGTTCCAGGGCATCCCCAACCTGACACTGCCGGGCATCAAGGTCTTCGCCGACGGCGTGATCGAATTCCCGGCGCAGTCCGCCGCGCTGCTGGAGAACTACAAGAACAGCCACAAGCCGGGCGAGCTGCTGATCGATCCCAAGCACTTCGGTGAGCTGGTCAGCGCCGCCGATGCCCGTGGCTGGCTGGTGCACGTGCATGCCATCGGCGACCGCGCGGTGCGCGAATCGCTCAACGGCGTCGCGCAGGCGCGCAAGGACCGGCAGAGCGGCGTGACCCACTCGATCACCCACTTGCAGTTGGTCAACCCCAAGGACTTCCCGCGCTTCAAGCAGCTGGGCGTGATCGCCTCGATGCAGCTGGACTGGGCCACCGCCGAGCCCTACACCGTGGAGCTGGTGAAGCCCTACATCGCCGACGAGGCCTACCGCTACATGTACCCGGCCAAGTCGCTGCTGGACAACGGCGCCATCATCGCCGGCGCCAGTGACTGGCCAGTGTCCACGCCCGACCCGCTGAAGGCCATCTACCAGGCCGTCACCCGCCAGGGTGAGGAAGGCGTGCTCAACGCCGCCGAGCGCGTGGATCGCCAGACCATGTTCTACGCCTACACCCGCAACGCCGCGCAGACCATCGGCCTGGGCGACAAGATCGGTAGCCTGGCCCCCGGCAAACAGGCCGACATGGTGGTGCTCGACCGCGACGTGTTCACCGTGCCCGACCAGCAACTGGACGAGGCCCGCGTGCTCCACACCCTGTTCGAAGGCCGCGAAATCTACCGCGCCGAAGACCAACCGGCTCTCTGAGCCGGGCTCCTGCGCCGGGGCCTGAACACCCCCGGCGCCTTGCCCGCCAGCCCAACTCTTGCCGCAGCTTTCCGAGTTGACCGGGAGGGTCGGCGCTGCGCGGGATTTTTCATCTGCCCACAGACAATCACAACAAAGGGACCCCCGTATGAATCGCCCGCAATGGCTTGTCGGCGCGCTGCTCGCCTGCGCTCCGCTCACCTCCGTCCTGGCCGTGGAGCTCGGCGAGGGCTTCGCCCTGCAGATCGACACCGCCCTGGTCAGCGACTATCGCACCCGCGGTATCTCGCAGACCCAGGGCGATCCTGCCGTCCAGGTAGGCGCCACCCTGCAGCACGCCTCCGGCGCCTACCTGGGCGTGTGGAGCTCGAACGTCGACTTCGGCGGCGGCCTGAAAACCCGCCAGGAGCTGGACTACTACGGCGGCTGGTACTGGCAGGCCAACGACGATATCGCCCTGGACCTGGGCTACATCAAGTACGCCTATCCCAAGGAAAGCCAGTTCAACCAGAGCGACACCTACGCCATCCTCCATGCCTACGGCTTCGAAGTGGGGACCTACTACGGCAACGACTATCCCACCTACTTCGGCGAAGACCAGGCCAACCTTTACACCTACCTGGCCTACAACGCCGAGCTGCCAGCCGAGTTCAAGCTGCGCGTGCGCTACGGCCGCAACGACGCCAAGGACCCGCTCTACCTCTCCGGGAACGGCAGCACGCGCGATACCTACCATGAGTGGGAAGCCAAGCTCAGCCACGAGCTGCTGGGCTTCGACTGGGCGGTGAGCTATATCGATACCGACCTGTCGCAGAACGAATGCCGCACCCAGTTCGGCTTCGGCGACGTGTGCACGGCAACCGTGGTCGCGAGTGTGAGCAGAAGCTTCTAACGCGGATGGACGGGGCGCGAATGGTGCGCGCCCCGCTCGCCCAGCAGGGCGATGGCGCACAGCGCCAAAGCGGCGATGTTGGTGGACACCGGGTTGAATGCACCCAGCAGCAACTGGGGAGCGAACAGCGCTACATCCACCAGCAGCGCCAGCAAAGCGAAAGCCGCCAGCCACAAGGGCCAGCGACTGCGACGAAGCAACAGGATGCACAGCGCCAGGACTATCTCCACCGCACCGGCGACCTGGGCAACGCGCAGGGTCGACAGAGGCCAGTCGTGGGCCTCGATCATGCGGATTTCATCGGGGCTGAGGAACAGCAGCTTGGGCACCAGCCCGTGGTAGAAGAACACCACGCCCAGCGCCAGGCGCGCGATGGCCGCGCTAGTCATTGCCAAGGAAGCGCCCGCGGTGCTGTGGCGACGGCAGCAGGCAAGTATCCTCGCGGCCGAACAAGCGATAGCGGTTGAGCGCGACACGGTCATAGAACCAGTCGCGCAGCGGCCGAGGCACCAGCCAGAGCACACGCAGCCAGTTCCACGGCGCCGGCAACTGGCCGATTACGCGCAGGAAGGCATCGCTGCGCTCGAAGCCTGCGCGACCATCAACAAAGAGCATGGTGTCAAAGTATTCGGTGGGCAGGCCGAACCAGTCGAGAATCGCCTGCCCCTCGGCGGACTGCACGCTGCACAGCTTCACGCGGCGCTCGCGGTCGTGCCGCAGAAGGAAGCGGCTCCAGCCATTGCACAGCCGGCAGGTGCCATCGAACAGCACGACCTTGTCGTCGGGCAGCATGTTGGGGGGCAGAGCCATGGCGTCGCCTCCAGAAGCCTGGTGAAGCAACTTTGCCCGCCGCTTGTGACAAGCCATCGACTCACCCATTGGCCAATGAAAACAACCGGTACTCCACCCATCCCGGCCCCAGGCGCCCCTCGCCCACCGCCAACTGATGGTTGAGCCAGCGGTAGCGGTCGTCGCCGACCTCGAAGCGCGGCTGGATCATGAAGTAGGTATCGCCGAACTCGGTGCTGTCGCCCCGCGAGACCGCATGAATGATCTTCGGATTGGCCACCAGCAGCCCGTTGTGCTGCATCAGGATACGCGCGCCATCGTCAGTACGCAGCACCAGGCGCACCTCCAGGTGCCAGCCGCCATCGCTGTCCACCAGGATCCAGTCGCCGCCGCCGGGTAATACCTCGCCACTCAGGCGCTGTCCCTTGAAGGTGCCGCCGCCGGCCGCCGAGATCAGTCGTTGACCCTGCGGCACGCGGCCGATCTCCAGCGGCACACTGGCCTTCACGTTCATTTCCATCAACGGCTCGAGCTTCATCGCCAGCTCCTGAACAAGGTCGTCGTAGACGCATCAGTAAAGCAGCCGGGGCGCGGTGCGGCCATCTGCTCAGGACGATGGACCGAAGCGATAGCGCAAGAGTCGCCCCATGCGGCGCATCGCCGGAATAGCCAGGGTAATCTCGTAAAGCAGCCGCATCCCCAGGGACAGCCGGCCGATCTGCGCACGGTCGTAGGCGGCGATGGCGTCGACGAAACGCAGGGCCGGCACCTGTTGCTCCAGCTCCTGCGGCTCGTCGATGCCCCAGTGCAGTAAAGCGCCGGTACGCCGGATCATCGGGTTCCACTGCAACAGGCGGATGCCCAGGCGACTGTAGCCGTCGAATACCAGTTCGCCTTGGCCGAAGCGCGCGGTCAGCGCAGTCAACAGGCGGACCACCTCGTCAGTTTCCACATAGGGCAGCACGCCCTCGGCGACTATCAGCAGTGGTCGCCCGATCGGCACCACGCGCCACCAGTCCGGCGCGGTCAGGGAGCTGGCCAGCAAGTGGCAGTTTTCCCGCGCGGGATACAGGCGCTCGCGCAGCGCGATCACTTCCGGGAAGTCCACCTCGAACCACTGCACGCTGGACGGCGGATCGATGCGAAAGACCCGGCTGTCCAGCCCGCAGCCCAGTTGCAGGACCACACAGACCGGATGCCGCGCGAGGAAGTCGCGCACCCAGTCATCGAACAGCCAGGCCCGCAGGGCGATACCCACCTGCTCGGCACGGCCGATGTGCAGGCGGACGAAGTCGTAGTCGATCTGCTCCACCGCCTTCCACGAGAAACGATCGCGCAGCAGGCTGTCGGGCAGCTCGCTCTCCTTCGCCTTGGCGTACAGGGTGATCAGCAGGGTTTCCGGCGTGCCGCGCAGGGTGATGCGTTCCACGTCATTCGTGCAGGTAATAGAGCTTGTTGACGATCTGCCAGCCGTTGCCGATGCGCAGCAGGGCCAGGTAGTCGGTGAAGTGCATGCCGAGGAACTCGTCGGTGACCTTGGCGACCGCGCTGTCGCCGGTGATGTCCAGCGACTTCAGCTCCCAGGGCGGTGGTGCGCCTTCGGAAGGCGGCGACTCGGCCTTGATCGCGCCGATAAACTCGTCCAGCGACGCCCACTCCAGAGCGCCATGGTAGTTGCCGATGATCTTGCAGGACGGATGGAAGGCCAGGCGCAAGCGCGCCTCGTCACCGAAGGTCATGCCCTCGACATAGTCCGTCAGCACGCGGTTGATGGCGGCGCTGTCCGCCGTGTAGTTGCTCATCGCTGCAGCCCTCCCGGCCGGTGACCAATGGGGCAAGGCTAGCACCGCACCCCGGCCTCGCCCTTGCGGGCGACGACCGGAGCCCGGACATCAGACAACCGCCAGGTGCCGCTTGCGGGTCGGCGGCGGGAAGGCGGCGTCGAGAGCTTCGAGGTCCTCGGGCGTCAGGCGCAGTTGCAGCGCGGCGGCGTTATCGCGTATGTGCAACGGCTCCACCGCCTTGGGAATGGCGATCACGCCCGGCTGGTGGATCAGCCAGGCCAGCGCCACACGGGCTGGAGTGGCGTCGTGGCGGCCGGCGATTTCTCCCAGCACCCGGTGGCGCAGCAGCTTGCCGCCCTGCCCCACCGGGCAGTAGGCCATCAGCGGCATGCGCTGTTCCTGGCACCAGGGCAGCAGGTCCCACTCGATGCCGCGCTCCTCCAGGCTGTATTGCACCTGGTTGGTGGCGCAGGCCGGTTCGTTCAGTTCCTGCAGGTCGTCGAGGTCGAAGTTGGACACGCCCCAGCGCTTGATCTTGCCGGCCTCGCGCAGCCGCTCGAAGGCTTCGACGGTTTCCTCCAGCGGATACTGGCCGCGCCAGTGCAGCAGGTAGAGGTCCAGGCTATCAGTGCCCAGGCGCCGCAGGCTGCGTTCGCAGGCCTCGGGGATACCGCGCCGGCTGGCGTTGTGCGGGTAGACCTTGCTGACCAGGAAGACCTGGTCACGCAGGCCGCTCAGCGCCTCGCCGACCACCTCTTCCGAGCCGCCCTCGGCGTACATCTCGGCGGTATCGATCAGGGTCAGGCCGCGCTCGATGCCTTCGCGCAGCGCGGCGACCTCGCGCTTGCGCTGGAAGCTGTCCTCGCCCATCCGCCAGGTGCCCTGGCCGATGGCGGGAACGGCGGTGCCGTCGGCGAATACTACGGTGTTCATCTCGTGCTCCTTGTTGCGCTGGTAATGGGGACACGGGGCCGGCCGCCCGAACTCGGGCGGCGGGGTGTCAGGTTAGCGCAGTTGCAGGAAGCGAGGGGCGGATCAGCGGTTGGTCTGCAGATTCCGGCGCGCGGCGTGGCGCTCGATGGCCAGTTCGATCAGCCGGCTGACCAGCTCGCTGTAGGTCATCCCGGCGGCCTGCCAGAGCTTGGGGTACATGCTGATGCGAGTGAAGCCGGGCAGCGAGTTCAGCTCGTTGATCAGCACCTCGCCGGTCTGCGTGAGGAACACGTCGACCCGCGCCAACCCTGAGCATTCCAGCGCCAGGAAGGCTTCCACGGCAAGCTGGCGGATCCGCTCGCTGGCCTCGGCGGGAATATCGGCGGGCACCACGACCTTCGCCGCGTCCTCGTCGATGTATTTGCTGTCGTAGGAGTAGAAGCCGCTGCCGACGACGATCTCGCCGCAACCGCTGGCGATCGGCTGTTCGTTGCCCAGTACCGCGCACTCGATCTCGCGACCCTTCACGGCGGACTCCACCAGCACCTTGTCGTCGAAGGCCAGCGCCAGGCGCACGGCTTCGTCGTAGGCCGCTTCGTCCTCGACTTTGCTCACGCCCACCGAGGAGCCCATGTTCGCCGGTTTGATGAACAGCGGCAGGCCGAGCTTGCGCTGCGCCTCGGCGAAAGGCGTACGCGCGGCGCTGGCGCGGGTCAGGGTGACGAAGGGCGTGATGGCGATGCCGGCGTCACGCAGCAGGCGCTTGCTCACGTCCTTGTCCATGCAGATGGCCGAGCCCAGCACGTCGGAGCCGACAAAGGGAATGTCGGCCATGCGCAGCAGGCCCTGCAGGCAACCGTCTTCGCCCTGGGTACCGTGGACGATGGGGAAGATCACGTCGACGTGATCGAGCAACTGGCGGCTGCCGGTTTCCACCAGTTGCTGCTCGGCCTTGCCCGGCACCACGGCCAGCTCGCGGTTGGAACGGTTGAGGGCGATGAGCGCCGGGTTTTCCTGGTTGAGCAGGTAGTCGGAGGCATCGTTGAGGTGCCAGCGGCCTTCCTTGTCGATGCCGATCAGCACTGGCTCGAAGCGCTCGCGGTCCAATGCGTCGACGATGTTCTTCGCCGACTGCAGGGACACCTCGTGCTCCGCCGAACGCCCACCGAAAATCACCCCAACGCGCAACTTGCCCATGACAGCCTCCGAATCGTCGATGGGCGCTTTCTAACACGGGCTCCGGCGCTTGGGTAGGAACAGTGGCCAGTGAACAGACGGGACGCCCCTCATCAAAATCGGCTCAATGCCTGCGCCAGCTCCCGGGCGGCCTGACCGCTTTGCACGCCGGGGAACAGATGGGTGAAAGACAAGGCCACGAAACGCCCTTCACGTACGGCGCGCAGGCGCGAGAGCACCGGGTCGGCACGTAGGGTTCGAATCTTCTGCTCGGCCGTGGACCACAGTGCATCAGCCAGCAGGATCACGTCCGGATCGCGCGCCAGCAGTTGCTCACTGTTGGCGGTGAAGCCACCCAGATCGACGTCCTCGAACAGGTTGCGCCCCCCGGCAACGTGCAGCAACTGGGTGACCACGCCGCGCCGCCCCTGGCTCTCCAGGCCGTTGCTGGCACTGTCGAGGTAGAAGACTTTCAGCAGTAGGCGGTCGGTCGAAAGCCGGCGTGCTTCGGCCAGTTCGGCTCGTTGCTGGGCGACCAGCTTGCGCGCCCGCTCCTGCTCGCCGAGCAGGTCGCCCAGGGTAGTCAGGTCCGTCTCGACACCGCTGAACAGGTCGTCCTGCCACACGCCACAACCGGCATCCAGCAGGTAGCTGGCGACGCCATGGCCGGCCAGTTCCTCGCGGGACAGGTTGCCCAGCCGGAAGGCCGAGGCGAAGCCCGCCACCACCAGGTCCGGTCGCTGCGCGTAGACCGCTTCCGCCGACGGATACTGGCGCGACAGCAGCGGCACGCCGCGATAGCTTCCCTTCGTCAGATCGAGATCATCATCGATGTACGCCACGCCGATCAGCCGCTCCCCGGCCCCGAGCGCCAGCAGCAGGTCGGCGGCGTGCTGGTTGAGGGCGAGGATGCGCTGCGGCGGGTGGTCGAGTCGCCAGGTTTGGGCGCAGTTGCGGTAGTCCTGGGCGGAGGCCGTCATTGCGCTGAGCATCACAGCCACCCCGAGCGCCTTAGCCAGCCTGTAGGAACGTGGGGGACGCCTAGTCATTGCTCGCGAACCTGCCCGGATACCCATGGCATCAAGCGGTTCGCGAGCAAGCTCACTCCTACGAAGAGCAACCTGTGCTTCATGGCTCACCGTCCACACGCAGTTCGTCCACCGGCACGCCATCACGCAAATGCTCCGCCACCATCCGGCACACCTGCTCGTCACTGCGCAGGCCATACCAGACGCGTTCGGGATAGACCGTCAGCAGCGGCCCGCGATTGCACGGGAATTGGCAGCCGGTGCGGGTCAGCAGGGCGCCCTCGGCGTTCTCGTACAGATCGAGGCGGATCAGCTCGCGACGCAGGGTCTTCCATAACGGCAGCGCACCGCGCCGCACACAACGCGGCCCGGTGCAGAGGAACAGGTGATGCCGGTGCGGCGGTGGCGCGGACCAGTCCGGCTGCGACGGCACTTCGCCGACGCCCTGGCAATCCAGCTGTTGCGCCGGATCATCAATCGCCGCCAGCACCGCCGCCGCATCCAGCCCGCGCCGGCCGAGCGCAGAAGCGGTGACCTTCGGCGGCGGCGCCTGCGGGTGCTCCGCGAACAAGGCAGCCAGTTCAGCCCGCAACCAGTCGAGATAGGCGCCGTCGCCGGTCGGTTCAAGGTCCACCAGCAGCAGTTCTCGCTCCTCGGCCAAGAGCTCGCGCACCCGCGCCCACAGCGAATCGAAACCCTCGCCGGTATCGATGCATTCGACACCGGCAAGACGCGCCGATACCTCGCGATGCAGGCGCTCGCCCTGGGCTCCGGCCAGCGGGCCGACCAGCAGGATGGCCTTCATCAGAAGCTGAAGGTGTAGCGCAGCTCGGCGGTGCGCGGCCGGCCGAGGTTGTCCACCTGGCGGATGCCGTTGCTGGTGCGACCAGTGGCGTAGTCGCGGTCCAGCAGGTTCTCCAGCAGCAGGCTCAGACGGTGCGCGTGGGCAGCGTCGAGGTAGCGGTAGGCGTCGCCGTCGAGCACCGTGTAGTGGCCATAGTCGTCGTCCTGGGCGCTGACGATGGAGCCGATATAGCGCGTGGCAAGGCCCGCCCCCCAGAGGCTGTCGTCATAGCCCAGGCGCACACGGGCGAAGAAGTGCGGGATGTTGTTCACCGTCACCCCCTCACGGCTGTCCACCAGGTTGCGCGTGGCGTCGGCCGAGACCTGCCAGTGCCGGCCAACCTGCAACTGACCGTTGGCTTCGATGCCCCGTACGGTGATCTCGCCGTTGCCGTTCACCCACTGATCGCCCGCGAGGGTGATGAGATCGGTGATCTCGCGGCGGAACAGCGTGACGCTGCCGCTCCACGGCTGCTCGAACAGCTCGCCGTTGTAGTCCAGGCCCAGCTCGGCGTTGCGGCTGCGCTCGGGCTTGAGGTCGCGGTTGCCGACTTCATCGCCCGGCTCGTTGACGAACAACTGCTCGGCGGTGGGCAGCTTGAAGGCGGTGCCGAACTGGCCGCGCAGCTTGAGCTGCTGCGTGAGGTCGTAAAGCGAGGTCAGCATCCACACGGTGGCGCCTTCACCGCCGGAGATTTCCTCGCGGCGCACGCCCAGGCTCGGGTGCCAGTCGGGCAGCGCCTCGATGTTCGGCCGCAGCTGGGCGTAGAGCGCGTGGGACTCGGCCTTGTCGTTGTCGATGATCAGCACATCGTCCTGGCCCTTGTACCACTGGTTGTCGTTGCCCAGGACCAGCTCGTGACCGCCCGCCAGCTTCGCCTTGCCTTCGAGCTGCGCGCCCCAGTCGGTGAAGCCCCAGTAGTCGTTGTGATTGAGCACCTGGGTGCCGCCGCCCTGCAGGTTGTAGACGCGGTCGTAGCGGGTATCCCAGTCATTGATGTGGGTCTTGGCGAACCAGCTGAAGTCCTCGCTGACGCTCTGCTGGAAAGTCGCCGTGGCAATCTGCTGCACGCGGTTGTTGCTGGTGTGGTGGTTGGAAGTTGGCCGGGCGAAGTCCAGCTCGGCGTCGGCGTACTGGTAGAACAGCTCCAGCCGCGAGGCATCGCCGATGGCCTGGATGGCCTTGGCGCCGAATACGTTGACGTCGTAGGAGCGACGCTTGTCGCTCACCGTGTCGGTCATGTCGCGGTCGCGGTAGGGCTGGTAGCCGTCGGAGCGGTTGTGGCTGACGTAGGCCATCAGGCCGAGGTCGCCCAGGCCGTTCTGCGCGATCTTCTCGGCGCGGGCATCACCACTGCGGCCCTTGAAGGTGTCCAGGCCGAGATTCACTTCGCCGGCCGCCTCGCGGCTCCGCGCGCTGCGGGTGACGATGTTGATCACCCCGGACACCGCCTGGGTGCCGAACAGCAGGCCCTGGCCGCCCTTGAGCACTTCGATGCGCTCCACCGCGGTGGTCGGCAGGGTGTCGATGTAGATGCCGCCGTAGAGGCGGTTGTTCAGCCGCACGCCGTCCAGCAGGATCAGCGTGTCGTCATTACGCCCGCCGAGCAGTGAGTAGGTGCCGTAGTCGAACGGTCCGTTCTTCGGCGCAACGAACAGGCCGGGCACGACCATCTGCAGCACGCGGGTGATGTCGGCGCTGGGGCCGGCGCGTTCGATCTGCTGGCGGTCGATGACCTCCAGCTTGCTGCCGTAGCGGGCCATGTCGGCCACGGTGGTGGATTCCACGGAAGGGCCGCTGACGATTTCATCGGCCAGGTCGAGCGGCGCCGCAGCGAGCTGCGAGCCAAGGACACAGAGAGGAAGGACAGAACTCCAGCGCAGGACACGCCGGTTCAGGAACGAAGAATGTTGCAAGGTGATCGCCTCGAAATCGGGATTTCGCAGGCGGCGCAGCGACACCCGGAACGAGCGCGCCCCGGGAACCGGCTCACGCCCGCCCACCGCGGGTTTGCCAAACAGGTTCCAGGCCGGTCTCCGGGCTTGCGAGGGTCATGAAACGTCCGCCTTCCCATGCCTGAGCACAGTGGCCTAGTGGATGCTTCGCTCGCTTACCGTTGCGGGGGCAGCGCCGGACTGGTCGCACGAGGGCGACGCACCGGCTTCCCGTTTCACCCCACGCACGGCGGCGGGGGGCACCTGAAACGGGGCGAATCTGAACACTTGGCGGACGAAAGCGTCAAGCGCAGGGGTTGGGCAGGATGTTGCGGGCTTGGCGCGAAAGCGCGGGATCAGTGCCAGGGATCGTAGGTGCCGAAACTCCAGATGTGCCCTTCCGGATCACGGCAGGTGAAACCCTGGCCGCCGTAGTCCTCGTCCTTGATGTCGATGACGATCTGCGCGCCGCCGTCCACTGCCGCGCGATACAGCACCTCGGCATCCTTCACCACCACGTAGATGCTCTGCGTGCAGCCGCCCATCTCGTCGGGCTGGCGCATCAGCCGGCCGTATTCGTTGTCGTGCAATGACCCGAGCATCACCAGCCCGCTGCCGTCGGCCAGCGCCAGCTGCGCGTGGGCGATGCCGCCATGATCATCGGCGACCACCAGTTGCCGCTGGAAGCCGAAGGTGGCGCACAGCCAGTCGATGGCCTGGGGCGCATCGCGGTAGCGCAGGCAAGGGATGACGCTGGGGCGGGCAATGGGAGCGGGCGTGGACATGGCGGTCTCCAGCAAGAACGGGCGCGATGATCTGAGCATAGTCACCCGTTTTCGCCCCTCAGCGCCATGCGGCGACCAGCAGCAAATCGGTAAGCCGCATCGAAGCGCAATTTCCTGCAAGACCGCTCGACGGGTCGGTCGTAGTGTCGACGCAACGATCCCAAGGAGAACACCACCGTGACCCAACGCCAACCGATCAACCTGCAGGCCAAGCTCGACCGCATCAGTGAAACCTGGCAACCACGGGTGATCGCCGAGATGAACGACTACCAGTTCAAGGTGGTGAAGCTGCAGGGCGACTTCGTCTGGCACAGCCACGCCGACACCGACGAGACCTTCATCGTGCTGGATGGCGAGCTGCGCATCGACTTCCGCGACGGCCCGCTGACCCTGCGCGCCGGCGAACTGTACGTGGTGCCCCGCGGCGTGGAGCACAAGCCCTACGCCGAGCACGAGGTGCAGGTGATGCTGATCGAACCGCGCGGGGTGCTGAACACCGGCGACCAGGGCGGCGAACGCACGGCGGAGAATGATCGCTGGGTGTGACCGTCGATCGACGGCATCGTGCGCCGCCGATCAGCGGCATCTCGCCTTCGGGCGACGGCTGCTATGCCTGACGGGAGGAAACCGCTCCCAGCCGGCGGCTGTAACGCCTGGGAAACAACAGGCGTGACTCTGGCGGCGGTACCGATTCGGGTCCGCGACACTTGACTGCCCGGACCCGGGCCAGAGGTGCGACATGCTCTATCTGGTGAGTTGGACCATTCCCATGGAAAACCGTGATGCCGCCATCGAGCGCTTCCTCAAGAACGGCGCACTGCCGCATGCTGCGGTAAAGCTGCTAGGCCGCTGGCATGCCGTCGGGCACATGCTCGGCTTCGGGTTGGCCGAAGCCGAGAGCCCTATCGAAATACAACGCTGGATGATGCAGTGGAACGATCTGCTGGACATGCAGGTTCATCCTGCCCTCACCGACCAGGATCTGGCACCGCTGATGATGGAGCTGATGCAGCAGAAACAGGCTGCGCTCAATCGCTGAGTGCGCTCGCGCCAACCTTCGCCCCGAAGCGCTTGCGATAATCGCTCGGCGCCATCCCGGTGATCTTGCGGAAGGTGCTGCGGAACGAGCCCGGATCGAGGTAGCCGACCGTATAGGCGATGTGGTCCACCGTGCCGTTGGTGAATTCCAGCAGCTCGCGCGCCTTGCCTACCCGCAGGTGCTGGCAGTACTCGGTGGGCTTGAGCCCGGTGGCGGCGCGGAAGCGGCGCAGGAAGGTGCGCTCTTCCAGTCCAGCCTGGGCGGCCATGGCAGCGAGGCTGACGTCCACCGCGCCGTTGCCCTGCAGCCAATGCTGCACCTTGAGGATGGCGGCGTCGCCATGCCCCAGCAGCGGGGCGAAATTGCTGCCGCATTGCTGGGCGCTGTCGCTGTGTTCGACCACCAGGAAACGTGCGGTGCGGTTGGCGATGCTCGGGCCGAGCAGGCGGTCGACGATGCGCAGGCCCAGCTCGGACCAGGCCATCAGCCCCGCGGAGGTGATCAGGTCGCCGTCGTCCACCATCGGCTTGTGCGCTTCCAGGCGCACGCGCGGGAAGCGTTCGGCGAAGGCCTCGGCACCACTCCAGTGGGCTGTGGCGCTGCGGCCGTCAAGCAGCCCCGCCTCCGCCACCAGCAGGCCGCCGATGCACACCGAGCCTACGATGGCGCCCTCGCCGTGGCGCGCGGCGAGCCAGTCGGTGAGATTGCGCAGCGGCGCGGCGTCGGGCAGCCCGAACAACGAGGGCGGCACCAGCACGGCGACCAAGCGACTGTCGGCGCCTGGATGCGTGTCGAACACACGCCGCGGCTCACCGCCGTCCTCACCGGACCAATGGCTGACGCGCAGTGCCGGCAGCTGCTGCGCGGCTTCTTCGCCGGCGATGCGCTCGGCCACCGCGAACAGGTCGGTCAGCCCATGCAGCGCCGCCGTCTGTACACCGGGATAGAGCAGCAACCCGATCTCGACGACGCTCCGTTCCACAGCCATTGTCAGTTTTCCCCCGGTTATTGTCGTTCCGGCTGATCACCGCGCGGCGCGCGGCGAACCATACTGGTCGCACTTCCTCACCACTCAATAAGGAATTCGGAAATGGCCAAGCAAGCGCTCATCCTAGTGGATATCCAGAACGACTACTTCCCTTCCGGCAAGTGGCCGCTGGTCGGCATCGAAGCCGCCGCCGACCATGCAGCCAAGGTACTGGCCGCCTTCCGCGAGCGCGGTGACCTGGTGGTCCACGTGCGCCACGAATTCGAAAGCGCCGACGCCCCGTTCTTCGCTCCCGGCAGCGACGGCGCGAAGATCCACGGCAAGGTCGCCAATCTGCCCGGCGAGCCGGTGGTGCTCAAGCACTTCGTCAACTCGTTCCGCGACACCGACCTGAAGGCCATCCTCGACCAGCACGGCGTGGAATCGCTGGTGGTGGTCGGCCACATGAGCCACATGTGCGTGGATGGCGCAGTGCGCGCCGCCGCCGACTTCGGCTACCCGGTGACCGTGCTGCACGACGCCTGCGCCACCCTGGACCTGGAGTTCAATGGCGTGAAGGTTCCGGCAGCCCAGGTACATGCGGCGTATATGGCCTCCCTGGCATTTGCCTACGCCGAAGTGGTCTCCACCGCCGAATACCTGAATCGCTAATCAACCCGTTCGGCAAAAGCGGCCTCCCCGAAGGCCGCTTTTCGTTCAGAAGCGCTCCGTAACACTGCCGACGAACCGGTGCAGCAGGACGTGAGAAGCTGCGAAACACTCCGCCGGCTTTCCGCTATCATCGGGCCACATTCGCCTGCCGATAAGGACATCCCATGAGCGTTTCTTCGATCATCACCCTCGCCATCATCGCTGGCGTCATCTTCCTGCTGATCAGCGTGTTCAACCGCCTGGTGGCGCTGCGCAACCGCTACCAGAACGCCTTCGCGCAGATCGAGGTGCAACTCAAGCGCCGCTATGACCTGATCCCCAACCTGGTGGAAACCGCCAAGGCCTACCTCAAGCACGAGCGCGAGACGCTGGAAGCGGTGATCGCCGCGCGCAACGCTGCGGTGGCAGGTTTGAAGGCCGCTTCCGAGCAACCCGGCGACGCCGGCCGCATGGCGCAACTGGCCGCCGCCGAGAACGCTCTGGGCGGCGCCATGGGCCGCCTGAACGTGACCCTGGAAGCCTACCCGGACCTCAAGGCCTCGCAGAACTTGCAGCAGGTCAGCGAGGAGTTGTCGAGCACCGAGAACAAGGTCGCCTTCGCCCGCCAGGCCTACAACGACTCGGTGATGGAGTACAACACCTACCGCCAGTCGTTCCCCGCCAACTTCCTGGCCACCACCTACGGCCACAGCAAGGACGCCAGCCTGCTGGAGTTCGAGGACAGCAAGGTCATCCAGGCCGCGCCGAAAGTCGCCTTCTAAAATCCTGGCGCAGGAAGCGCGATGAACTTCTTCGAACACCAGGACCGCGCCCGCAAGCAGACCGGGCGCCTGGTCCTGCTGCTGACTGTCGCAGTGGTCTGCCTGGTCACCATCACCAGCGTCGCTCTGGGTTGGCTCTGGCGACATCTGGGCGAACCGGCGCTGCACCTCACCTCCCGCGCCTCCCTGCCCGACCCGGAGCTGTACCTGTCGGTGGCCGCCGTAATCATCGGCGTGGTCGTCCTCGGCGCGTTGTACAAGCAGGTGCAGTTGAGCGCAGGCGGCAAGGTGGTGGCCGAGAGTCTCGGCGGTCGCCTGCTCAACCTCAGCGCCGGCAACGCCGATGAACGCCGTCTGCTCAACGTCGTCGAGGAAATGGCCCTGGCCTCCGGCTCGCCAGTGCCGCCGGTGTACGTGCTGGAAGATGGCTCGATCAACGCCTTCGCCGCCGGGCTGACGCCACGCGACGCGGTGATCGGCATCACCCGTGGCGCCATCGAGCAGCTCGACCGCAACGAGCTGCAGGGCGTGATCGCCCACGAATTCAGCCATATCCACCACGGCGACATGCTGCTCAACACGCGGCTGACCGCCCTGCTCCACGGCATGCTCCTGCTCGGCCTGATCGGCGGGATGCTGCTGCGCGGCTGGAGCGAAACCAGCACCGGCGTCCGCACCAGCAGCCGGAGCAGCAGCAATAACAAGGACGGTGGCGGCAGCGTGGTGCTGCTGGTGATCGGCGCGGGCGTGGTGCTCTATGTGCTGGGCTATGTCGGCACCTTCTTCGGCCAACTGATCAAGGCATCGGTGAGTCGCCAGCGCGAGTACCTGGCCGATGCCTCGGCGGTGCAGTTCACCCGCGATCCCTCGACCATCGCCGGCGCGCTCAAGAAAATCGGCGGCAACCCGCTGGGCGCCCTGCTCAGCGCACCACGCGCGGCCGAGTTCAGCCACCTGTATTTCGGCGATGGCGTGGGCAGCAGCTGGTTCGACACCCACCCGCCGCTCAAGGACCGCATCCGCCGGGTCGATCCGGGCTGGGATGGTCGCTACCCCAAGTTCGAGCCGCGCCTGGACGTGGCGCTGATGAACAAGGACGCCTGGACCGCTGCCGTGACCGGCCAGCCCTACCAGCCCAGCGCCGTGGAAGTGGCCGTCGCCGCTGTCGGTGCTCCCACTGTTGCGCACCTGCAGGAAGCCCGCAGCACCCTGCAGCGCCTGGACGAGCGCCTGCAGCGCGCCGCCCACGACAGTGAAGGTGCGCAAGCGCTGGTCTACGGCCTGCTGCTGGACAGCGAACCCGGCCAGCGGGCGCGTCAGCTGGAGGCGATCAAGCAGCGCCTGAACCTGAGCCTGGCACTGCAACTGGACCTGCTGGAGGAATCGCTGCTCCGGCTCGACCCCGGCCAGCGTCTGCCGTTGCTGGACCTGGCCATGCCGGCGCTCAAGCAGCTGGACGCCAAGGCCTTCCTTGCCCTGCGCGAGAACATGGCGCTGCTGATCAAGCTGGACGGCAAGGTGAAGCTGCTGGAGTGGACCCTGCTGCGCATCGTCGAACGCAACCTGCGGCCCGGCAGCGGGAAGATCGGCAATGTGGCGTTGGCGGAGCTGTCCGAAGCCTGCGCGACGCTGCTGGCCTTCCTCGCCCGAGTCGGGGAGACCAGCGATCTGCAGACCGAGCAGGCGTTCGCCGATGCCTGGAGCGGCCTGCCCTTCGCGCCGCGGCCGCTCCCCGCTGCTGCCAGTCTGCGCGACCTTGAGACCGCACTAAAGCAACTGGAGCAACTGCGCCCACTGCAGAAGCCGCACCTGCTCAAGGCGCTGGCATGCTGCATCGAGCACGACGGCCACATCACTGCCGGCGAGGCGGAGCTGATGCGCGCGGTGGCGGATATCCTGGACTGCCCAATGCCGCCCTTGCTGGCGGGATGAAACGTCCCCAACCCCGCAGCGAATCTTCTCTGCCGCCCTCCGCAGTGAACGCATTCGTAGGATGGGTGGAGCTTGCGATACCCATGCTGCTTCGGTGCACAGGAAGCGATGGGTATCGCTTCGCTCCAGGCCATCCTACGTTGATGCTTCGCCCATATATTCGACGTGGATGGAGACCCCGATCGCGCTCGCGGGTGCTTCTGCAGGTCGGCCCCGTCAAATACGTAGTCACCCGCATATCCCCAGCGGGCCCATCGCCCTAGGATGACTGGCATCACTGATGCCGGACTGCCCCCATGCCCCACATCGCCATCGACTACACCGCCAACCTCACCGACGACCTACGCCCACTGGAACTGCCCCGCAAGCTCCACGAAGCGGCAATAAGTCTGGGGGTATTTCCCCTGAACGGCCTGCGCACCTTCGCCCGCGCCATCGACCAGCATCACGTCGGCGCCGACACCCGGAACGAAGCCTTCATCAATATCCACATCCGCATCGCCCCCGGCCGCCCGCAGGAGCTGCGCCAGCGCATCGTCGATACCCTGTTCGCCACCGCCGAGCAGACCCTGGCCGCGCTCATTGAAAAACGCCCCGTGGGCCTGCAACTGGAAGTCACCGAACTCGACCGCAGCCTCACGCGCATGGCCGGCAGCCTGCCCACGGCGTAATCACCAGGCAAAAGAAAAGGGCCTCCGAAGAGGCCCTTTTTCATTCGCTCAACCGAGCATCAGGCACGGCTGGCAACGCTGTTCTGCTCCTTGGGAGCCAGATTCAGCGCGTAGTACAGCACCGTCAGCAGCACCAGGAACGCCGGGCCGATGTACAGCGCGATGCGGGTGTCCTCGAAGAAGGCCATCAGCACCACCACCAGCACCAGGAAGGCCATGGCGAGGTAGGAGCTGAGCGGGTACAGCCACATCCTGAACTGCAGCTTGCCGGCTTCGGCGGCGGAGAGGCCGCGGCGGAATTTCAGCTGCGCCAGCAGGATCATCGCCCAGGTCCAGATCGCACCGAAGGTGGCGATGGAGGTCACCCAGGTGAACACCTTCTCGGGTACCAGATAGTTCAGCAGCACGCCCAGCAGCAGCGCGAAGATCGACAGCAGCAGCGCATTGCGCGGCACGCCGCCCTTCGAGGTCTTGGCGAACACGGCCGGCGCCTGGCCATGCTGGGCGAGGCTGTAGAGCATGCGGCCGGTGCTGAAGATGCCACCGTTGCAGGACGACAGCGCGGCGGTGATCACCACGAAGTTGATGATGCCGGCGGCGGTCTTGATGCCCATGCGCTCAAAGGTCATCACGAAGGGGCTGCCCTGGGTGCCGATCTCGTTCCACGGGTAGATGGACATGATCACGAACAGCGCGCCCACATAGAACAGCAGGATGCGCCAGAACACCGAGTTGATCGCACCGGGGATGGTCTTCTGCGGGTTCTTCGCTTCACCGGCGGTGAGACCGATCATCTCCACGCCCAGGTAAGCGAACATCACCATCTGCAGCGACATCAGCACGCCGGTGATGCCATGGGGCATGAAGCCGCCGTTGCTCCACAGGTTGGAGATGCCGGTGGCGATGCCGCCGTTGCCCAGGCCGAAGAAGATCATGCCGGCGCCGGCCAGGATCATGGCGACGATGGTGACGATCTTGATCAGCGCGAACCAGAACTCGAACTCACCGAAGGCGCGCACGGCGATGAGGTTGATGGTGCCCATGCTCGCCAGCGCGGCCAGCGCCCAGATCCAGCGCGGCACGTCGGGGAACCAGATGCCCATGTAGATGGCCACCGCGGTGATCTCTGCAACGCAGGTCACCAGCCAGAGGAACCAGTAGTTCCAGCCGGTCAGGTAGCCGGCCAGCGGGCCGAGGTAGTCCTGCGCGTAGCGGGCGAAGGAGCCGGCCACGGGATTGTGCACGGCCATCTCGCCGAGGGCGCGCATGATCACGAGGATGGCGAGACCGCCGATGATGTAGGAGAGCATGATGGCCGGGCCGGCCATCTGGATGGCCTTGGCGGAGCCGAGGAACAGGCCGACGCCGATGCAGGCGCCGAGGGCCATGAGACGGATGTGCCGCTCGTTGAGATCCCTTTGGAGATCGTGGGACGACATGGTGATGCAACCTCATTTTGTTCTTGGGATTAATCAGCTGCGGACTCTGAGTGCAGTCAGGGTGCGGAACCACCGGAAAGGCTTCGCCACCGCGCCGGGCGGCACGGAGAGAGAAGTGTCTGGCAGTTCCAGGACGGCACACCGGAAGAGGCTGCCCGCTCTTGTGAAGCGGACGTGGGCATTGCGGGAGGACCACGGCTGAGGTCGCGGGCGAGTGTTACACAAGTGTGTAGGAAACGTCTGCACCATCAAGGTGCAATGTGACCAAAGGAATAGCGGCGTATTGCCACATCCACATGCCCGGCCAGGGCCGTTTTAGAGCGATTCAGCCCGCCAGCGGCTGCAATTCCAGCAACAACGAGCAGGGCTGGCCGGTGCCCGGATGGCGCGGTTCACGCAACTGCCGCAAACGCCAGCCGCTGGCGGCCAGCAGCGCCAGCCAGGACTCCAGGGTGCGGAAGAACCAGGGCATCGGCGAGCTGAATTCTCCCCCGAAGGCGGCGAAGGTTTCCAGCCGCCAGCCATCGGCATAAGGCTCGTCGCCGCAAGCGGCCCAGGGGTGAACGGTCTGGATCAGCAGCCGCCCGCCGGGGTTGAGCCGCTCGCGCATTGCGCCGAGCAAGGGCGCAATGTACTCGTCGAGCAGCGTGAAGTTGCACACCAGTACGTCGAACTGTCCCAGGCTGCTACCGGACTCGATCAGCGCCGAGTAGTCCATCACCTCGAAGCGTGCGCCGCCTGCCGCCTGCGCCGAATCGATCAGCGGCGCCGAAGCATCCACGCCGACGCATTCGCTGCCCCGCTCAGCCAGCGCGCGACACAACCAGCCTTCGCCGCAGCCGATATCGAGCACGCGCTGCGCCGAGCCATCGGCGATGGCGCCGAGGATCGCCGCGTCAGTCACCAGTCGACGGCTCTCGATGCGTTGCTCGCGCACCGCACGGGTCCAGGCCTCGGCGTTGGCCTGCCAGCTTTGGCGGATTCGGGCGTCGTGGTCGGTCATGGTGAGCTCCGTGCATGGGGGCAAGCGAACGCGGACTACTGCCCCCTGAGCACCTTGGGCACCGCCAACCCCTTGGGCGGCGGGGTCTGCGGGAGCGCTTCGCGGCAGCCGGCGTCGCGGAACGGCCCGCCGATCTTCTGCCAGCCACTGCCCGGCGACGTCTGCTGGCAGGTGTAGGCGCCATCGAGCTTGCTCTGCCAGCGGTAGAACGGCATGGGCGCCGCCTGGGCGCTCAAGGACGCCAGCAGCAGCGCGGCCAGAGGCAGAACATGGGGCAGGCGGCAAGGCAGAAAAGGCGAACGCATGGGCAAGGGTTCCTGTCGAAGTCAGTACATTGCACCTGCTGGCCGTCGGCAAATCAATCCGCACGGTCGTGAACGGTGCCAGCCGGTGCGCAGTTTTCTTGCCGCCGACTACGCTGGAAGTTAGGAAAGCCGCGGGGGAAGCGGCTTTCGCGGCGCCAGGATGGCGCCGGCCATCACGTGGGCGGAGTCCGCTACCTGGGCTGTCGTACAAGCAAGGGCGGGGCGTGGAGATGGGCAACTCGAAGCATTCCGGTACGCAAGTGGCAGGTCAACCGGGAAGTCTGGGGCCCGGCCTTTCCCCGCAGAAAGTGCATCACCACCGTTTCCTCATCCTCTTCCTATTTCTCCTGCCGTTGCTGGCCGCCATGGGCGCGGCGCTGCTCTATGAAGCGCGCACCTCCAAGCTACAGGCGCGCGAGCTGGCACGCTACGCCACCGGGCTGACCTGGAGCCTGGAACAGGGTGGCACCGGCGACGTGGTCTATCCCCAGGGCGGCCCCTTCGACCGGCGCCTAGGTTACCAACAACTGCCGAGCTTCCTCGGGCGCCTGCACGAGCGCAATTTCGTCACCCTGAGCCAGGCGCGCTTCTCCGACCCGCTGATGCAGTACACCAGCCACGGCATGTTCCCGCCCTACCCGGAGAAGGCCCAGGCCGGCGTCGACATCGCCGACTGCCGCGGCCTGCCGATCTACAACTTCCGCTACCCGCAGCGGCTCTACGCCAACTTCGAGAGCATCTCGCCGGCCATCGTCAACAGCCTGCTGTACATCGAGAACCGCGATCTGCTCGACCCCGACCGTCCCTACCTGAACCCGGCCATCGACTGGAGCCGCTTCACCCAGGCTTCGGTAGCGCAGGTGGGCAAGCTGGTCGGCCTGGGCAACCACGCGCCCGGCGGCAGCACCCTCGCCACGCAGATCGAGAAGTACCGCCACTCCGAGGATGGCCGCACCAACTCCATCACCGACAAGCTGCGGCAGATGGCTTCGGCCAGCGTGCGCACCTACCAGAACGGCGCGGAGAATATGGCCGCGCGGCGCAACGTCGCTCTCACCTACCTCAACTCCGTACCACTCTCGGCGCAACCGGGCTATGGCGAAGTCAGTGGCCTGCCGGACGGGCTGTGGATCTGGTACGGCGCCGACTACCAGCAGGTCAACAAGCTGCTCAACGCCCCGCCCGGCTCCGGCGCCGAACTGGCCGCCCAGGGCAAGGCGCTGCGCCAGGTAGTGTCGCTGATGATCGCCCATCGCCGGCCGTCCTGGTATCTGGCGCGCGGCCGCGACCAGCTCGCCGTGCTGACCGACAGCTACCTGCGCCTGCTGGCGCAGAACAATGTGATCGCCCCCGAGCTGCGCGACGCCGCGCTCAAGCAGAAACTGACGTTCCGCGACCCTCGCAGCGAACCGAGCTTCACCCCGCTGGAGAACAACAAGGGCATAGGCCTGGCGCGCACCCGCCTGGCCGGCATGCTCGACGTGCCGCTGTATGACCTCGACCGCTTCGACATGAGCTTCACCACCACCCTGCAGCATGAGTTGCAGGAGCAGGTCACCGGTTATCTGCGGCATCTGTCCGACCCGGAATTCGCCGAGCAGATCGGCCTGTTCGGCGAACACCTGCTGTCCAAGGACAAGACCAAAGACGTGCGCTACAGCTTCACCCTGTTCGAGCGCACTCCCAGCGGCAACCGCGTGCGCGTGCAGACCGACAGCACCGAGCAACCCTTCGATATCAACGAGGGCAGCAAGCTGGAGCTGGGTTCCACCGCCAAGCTGCGCGTACTGTCCACCTACCTGGAAACCATCGCCGACCTGCACCAGCTGTACTCGCCGATGAGCGTGGCGGAACTGAAGAAGGTGCCGGTGGAGCCGCTGGACTTCCTCACCCGCTGGTCCATCGACTACCTGATCGCCGCCAAGGACCGCGACCTGCCGGACATGCTCGCCGCTGCGCTGCAGCGCAAGTATTCCGCCAGCCCCTACGAGAGCTTCTTCACCGGCGGCGGCATCCACACCTTCAGCAACTTCCGCAAGGAAGACAACGGCCGCATCCCGACCCTGCAGGACGCCCTGCGCGAGTCGATCAACCTGCCCTTCGTGCGCCTGCTGCGCGACCTGGTGCGTCACGACATCTACGCCAACGAGGGCAGCAAGGTCGCCGTGCTGGCCGACGACAAGGACCCGCGTCGGCAGGACTACCTAGACCGCTTCGTCGACAAGGAAAGTCAGGTCTACCTGCTGCGCTTCTGGCAGAAGTACAAGGGCAAGGACAACGACGCGCGCCTGAGCACCTTCCTCGACGGCCTGCGCGCCTGGCCGGTGCGGCTGGCGGCGATCCACCGCTACCTGCAGCCGCAGGCGGATGTCCCGACCTTCGCCGCCTTCCTGCAGGATCGCCTGAAGCAGGGCAAGTACGCCGGCGACAAGCTCACCGACAAGCGCATCGAGGACCTCTATACCCGCTATGGCCCGGGTGCCTTCAACCTCAACGACCAGGGCTACGTGGCCCGCGTGCACCCGCTGGAACTCTGGCTGCTGGGCTACCTGCAACGCCAGCCGGCGGCGACCTTCGCCGACGCCGTGGCCGCCAGCAGCGCGGAGCGCAAGGAAGTCTATGGCTGGCTGTTCAAGTCGCGGCACAAGTATGCCCGCGACAAGCGCATCCGCATCATGCTGGAGGTGGAGGCCTTCCTCGACCTGCATGAACAGTGGAAGCGCCTGGGCTATCCGTTCGACCACCTGGTGCCGTCGCTGGCCACCGCGCTGGGCAGCTCCGGTGACCGCCCGGCGGCGCTGGCGGAACTGATGGGGATCATCCTCAACGATGGCGTGCGCCTGCCGACCCTGCGCATCGATAGCCTCCACTTCGCCGCCGCCACGCCCTATGAAATCACCCTGGGTCCGGAATCCGGCAACGGCCGCCAGGTGATGCGCTCGGAAGTGGCCCAGGCCCTGCGCACTGCGCTATCCCAGGTGGTGGATGCGGGCACTGCGCGGCGTCTGTCCGGCACCTTCAAGCTGGCTGATGGCAATGCACTGGTGATGGGCGGCAAGACCGGCACCGGCGACAACCGCATCGAGAGCGTCACTCGCAGTGGCTGGGTGAAGAGTTCCAAGGCGATGAACCGCACGGCAACCTTCGTCTTCTACATCGGCCCGCGCCACTTCGGCACACTCACCGCCTACGTGGCCGGCAGCGAGTCGGATGGCTTCAAGTTCACTTCGGCACTACCGGTGCAAGTGCTCAAGGGAATGGCGCCGCTGCTGACCAGCTACCTGGAGCCGGGGATCAGCACCGGGTGCCAGGAGCGGCTGGATAATCTACGGGTGAGTTGGCGCTAGATCTGTAGGAGCGAGTCGCTCGGTTACTTGCCCTGGACGCTCTTCACGTACAGCGCCTCGACCTGCTCCCGCGCCCAGGGCGTGCGACGCAGGAAGGTCAGGCTGGACTTGATGCTCGGGTCGTTCTTGAAGCAGCGCACGTCGATGCGCTTGGCCAGTCCGTCCCAGCCGTACTGCGCCACCAACTGGTTGAGGATGGCTTCCAGGGTCACGCCATGCAGCGGGTTCTTCGGTTTGTCGTTCATCTTCGGTGCCGTGTTGGAGAATGCGCGGCACCTTAGCATCAGGCCCGCAACCCGGCCACGCCCGCCACGATCAGGGCGACCGACGCCAGCTTGGTCAGGGTCAGCGTCTCGCCCAGCAGCACGAAGCCGAAGAACACCGTGCCCAGCGTGCCGATGGCCGTCCAGATCGGGTAGGCGATGCTCACCGGCAACTGGCGCATCGCCAGGGTGAGGAAGAAGATCCCGCCGATCACCGCGACCACCGTCACCAGGGTCGGCAGCGGTCGAGTGAAGCCCTCGGCGTACTTCATCGACACCGCGAACATCACCTCGAACACCGCCGCCACCATCAGCATCGCCCAGGCCATCACGCACGCGCCCACTCGCTCTCGGCGAGATCGGCCAGGGCCTTTTCGGCCTGTTGATAGGATGTGCGGAAAGCTTCGGGATTGCCTTCCTCACCCTCGGCGGCGATCACCTGCACATCCTCGATACCGAGGAAGCCCAGCGCCACGCGCAGCCAGGCGTCGGCGTGGTTCATCCATTCCAGCTCGCCACCCGGCCCCATGCCGGCGCCGCCGCGACTGGTGACGATCAGCGCCTTGCGCCCCTTGAGCAACGGTTCGTACTCCGCCTCGCCGTCCTTCAGGTGCAGATCGAAGGTGCGGCCGATGCGGACGATCTGGTCGACCCAGGCCTTCAGCCCGCTGGGCACGCTGAAGTTGTACATGGGGGTGGAGATCACCAGCAGGTCGTGGGCGAGCAGCTCGTCCACCAGCGTTTCGCTCAGCGCCAATTCGGCCTGCAACTCGGCCGGGCGATTGTCGGGCTCAGGATGGAAGGCGGCGGCAATGAAGCCTTCGCTGACGTGGGGCAGATCGGCACGGCCGACCTCGCGGCGGGTGAGTTGCGCCTGCGGCAGCGCCGAAAGAAAGCCCTCGGCCAGGCGACGGGAATGCGAGCGGTCGGCGCGGGGGCTGGCGTGAATGGCGAGAATCCTGTTCATCTGTCGTTCCTTGCTGAAGGTGTACACTGCGGAAGGCCTGATTGGCCTCCTGTTGCCGCCAAAGCTATTTCCAGCCGTATGGCCGGACAACTGAGGGGATTTCCTTCCAGATGAATTCAACTCATCCATGGAGCACACCATGTTCGCCAACCTGCCGCTTCCCGCCCTGCGCACCTTCGAATCCGCCGCGCGCCAGCTGAGCTTCAAGGCCGCCGCCCAGGAACTGGCGGTGACGCCCACGGCGGTCTCCCACCAGGTACGCGCGCTGGAGGAATGGCTGGGCCTGCCGCTGTTCGAGCGCCTGCCGCGCCAGGTGCGCCTGACCGAAGCCGGCGAGCGACTGTTCCGCAGCCTGCACGGCGCGCTGCTGGAGGTGTCGCAATCGGTGGACAGCCTGCGCCCGCAACGCAATGCCAGCAGCCTGACGATCTCCACCACGCCGGCCTTCGCCGCGCTGTGGCTGGTACCGCGCCTGGGCCGCTTCTACGCGCGCTACCCGCACATCCGCCTGCGCCTGGACAGCCAGTGCGAGCTGCTCGACCTGCAGCAGGACGCCAGTGTCGACCTGGCGATCCGCTACGGCTTCGGCGACTACCCGCGCATGCACAACCAGTTCCTGCTGGCCGAGCGCTTCGCGGTGTACGGCGCGCCGGCGCTGGTGGCTACCGCGGACGTGGAAGTGCCGGAGATGATCAGCGTGCGCTGGCACAACTCCGAGCTCTACGAGCGTGGCTGGAAGGCCTGGTGCCAGGTGGCCGGCGAGGAATGCCTGCTGGCCCAGGCGGTACAGCGCGAATACGACGAGGAGTTCTATGCCCTGCAGGCGGCAATCGCAGGCCAGGGACTGGTGCTGGCCAGTTCGTTGCTGGTGTCCGAGAGCGTGGAGAAAGGCCTGCTGGCGCCCTACCGCCCCGACATCAACGTGCCCGGCGCCCGCTATACCGCGCTCTGCGTGCCGGGCCGCGAGCGCCACCCGCCGGTGCGGGCGTTCCTCGACTGGCTGGCCGAGGAAGCCGCGCAAGCCGCCGACCCGCTGATCGACAACGCCGCCTGAGCCTGCCGCTGCGCCCGCGCCGGAAGGCATTCGCCGTGCGCGACGGGCAACCCGTGGGTAGAATCACGCCTGCCGCAACAACAATTCTTCTTTGCCCGCGACACGCCCCGCGCGTGATCCCCAGGCACGGCCTGAGCCCAACTTCACCTCAGGATTCCCATGACCACCGCGCAAGAAACCCGCTCCGGCAGTTGGCTGAACGTCATCGCCCTGGCCATCGCCGCCTTCATCTTCAACACCACCGAGTTCGTCCCGGTGGGCCTGCTCAGCGACATCGGCGCGAGCTTCGACATGCGTCCGGAACAGACCGGCCTGATGCTCACGCTCTACGCCTGGGTGGTGTCGCTGGCCTCGCTACCGCTGATGCAGCTGACCCGCAACATGGAGCGCCGGCGCCTGCTGGTAGTGATCTTCTGCCTGTTCATCGTCAGTCACGTGCTCTCCGGCTTCGCCTGGAATTTCACGGTGCTGATGATCAGCCGCTTCGGCATCGCCTTCGCCCATGCGGTGTTCTGGTCGATCACCGCGTCGCTCGCGGTGCGCGTAGCGCCGCCGGGCCAACAGGCGAAAGCCCTCGGCCTGCTGGCAACCGGGACCATCCTGGCGATGGTGCTGGGCATCCCGCTGGGCCGCGTGCTGGGCGAAGCGATGGGCTGGCGCACCACCTTCCTGGCGATTGCCGGCGTCTCGGTGGTCGTGGTGCTCTGGCTGGGCCGTGCGCTGCCGCTGCTGCCGAGCCAGAACTCCGGCTCGCTGCGCAGCCTGCCGCTGCTGTTGCGCCGCCCGGCGCTGGTGTCGATGTACGTGCTCACCGTGCTGGTGATCACCGCGCAGTTCACCGCCTACAGCTACATCGAGCCGTTCGCGCGGGAAGTCGCCGCGCTGGACAGCCACAAGACCACCCTGCTCCTGCTGCTGTTCGGCGGCGCCGGGATGTTCGGCTCGATCCTCTTCAGCCGCTACAGCGAACGCTTCCCGCGAGCCTTCCCGTGCATGGCCATCGCCGTGCTCGGCGGCTCGCTCCTGCTGCTGATGCCGCTGGCCCATTCGCCCACGGCGCTGCTGGGCCTCAGCCTGTTCTGGGGGGCGGCGATCCTCTGCTTCGGCCTGGCGTTGCAGGCGAAGGTGCTGCAGCTCGCCCATGACGCCACTGACGTGGCCATGGCGATGTTCTCCGGCCTGTACAACGTCGGCATCGGCGGCGGCGCGTTGCTGGGCAGCCGCGTGGCGGTGGGTATGGGGCTGGAATGGATCGGCTACGTCGGTGGCGCGCTGGCGGTGGTCGGCCTGCTGCTGTGCCTGTTCGCCTGCTGGCGCTACGCGGTGGCGATGAACGGCGGGCACGCCTCGCACTGAAACATCGGTGTTCCCTGTAGGTGCGGGCCATGCCCGCGACCACGCGCATGGCGCGCTCCTACAGGGAGACCCGTAGCTCACCCCGATAAGAGAGCCACAAAAAAGGCCGCGCCCCTCACGGAGCGCGGCCTTTTTCATTCAGCGAAGTCTCAGCGGCTGGTCACGGCAGTGCCGGTCGACTGAGTGGCTTCGGCGTATTCCGCCTCGGCTTCCTCGAAGCGCTGGATCATCGCCTTGGACGGCGCGGAGCCGAGCAGGCTGAAGACCACGATGGAAACGCTGGAGAGGATGAAGCCCGGAATGATCTCGTACAGGCCAAGCCAGCCGAACTGCTTCCAGACGATCACGGTGACCGCGCCGACGATGATGCCGGCCAGCGCGCCATTGCGGGTCATGCCCTTCCACAGTACGGAGAACAGCACCAGCGGACCGAAAGCGGCGCCGAAGCCGGCCCAGGCGTAGGACACCAGGCCCAGGACGCGGTTGTCCGGGTTGGCGGCCAGGGCGATGGACACCAGCGCCACCAGCAGCACCATGGCACGACCGACCCACACCAGCTCCAGCTGGCTGGCGTTCTTGCGCAGGAAGGCCTTGTAGAAATCTTCGGTCAGCGCCGAGGAGCACACCAGCAGCTGGCAGCTCAGTGTGCTCATCACCGCGGCGAGGATGGCGGACAGCAGGATGCCGGCGATCCACGGGTTGAAGAGGATCTTCGCCAGCTCGATGAACACGCGCTCGTGGTTCTCGCCCACGGCACCGGCCTGCTCCGGGTGCGCCTGGAAGTAGGCGATGCCGAAGAAGCCCACGGCGACCGCGCCGCCCAGGCAGAGGATCATCCAGGTCATGGAGATGCGGCGGGCAGCCGGAATCGACTTCACCGAATCAGCGGCCATGAAGCGCGCCAGGATGTGCGGCTGGCCGAAGTAGCCCAGCCCCCAGGCCATCAGCGACAGCACGCCGACGAAGGAAGCGCCCTTGAACATGTCGAAGTTGGCCGCGTCCTTCAGCTCGATGGCCGCGAAGGTCGGCTCCACGCCGCCGGTGGCGAACAGCACGATCACCGGGGTGAGGATCAGCGCGAAGATCATCAGCGAAGCCTGCACGGTGTCGGTCCAGCTCACCGCCAGGAAGCCACCGACGAAGGTGTAGGCGATGGTCGCGGCGGCACCGGCCCACAGGGCGGTCTCGTAGGACATGCCGAAGGTGCTTTCGAACAGGCGGGCGCCGGCGACGATGCCGGAGGCGCAGTAGATGGTGAAGAACACCAGGATCACCAGCGCGGAGATCACGCGCAGGATGCGGCTGTTGTCCTCGAAGCGGGTGCTGAAGTAGTCCGGCAGGGTCAGTGCGTTGCCGTTGTGCTCGGTGTGCACGCGCAGGCGGCCGGCGACGAACAGCCAGTTCAGGTAGGCGCCGCAGATCAGGCCGATGGCGATCCAGCTTTCCGAGATGCCCGACAGGTAGATGGCGCCCGGCAGCCCCATCAGCAGCCAGCCGCTCATGTCCGAGGCACCGGCCGACAGCGCGGTGACGAAGCTGCCGAGGCTGCGGCCACCGAGGATGTAGTCGGAGAAGTTGTTGGTCGAACGATAGGCAGCCAGGCCGATCAGAACCATGGCCGCGATGTAGATCACGAAGGTGATCAGTGTTGGCGTGTTGACGCTCATGGGGACTCCCCTACAGCTTGTTTTTATCCGGGCTCGCGGGGTATCGCGGGCCCTTGTCTGGCAGCCGGCGTGGTTGACGCCGACCGGTTAGCGCTTGCTCACAAGCAGACCGGGTTGCGCGTGGGGCCAAACCGGCACCGAACCGCTACGCCTCCCGACGCAGGCACGCCCTCGTCCTTGCTGGCGTCTTCCTGCAGCCACCGTCTCACCACGGCGACTTCCGCCCCGCCTTCGCCGGTAAGCGAGGTGCGGGCCGTTTCCCGGGCTGGGCCCGGTGATCCATCAGGCGCCGGAGTCGGCGCCAGCACTCCGGAAATGCGGAGCACGCCGTCCCATGGACAGGCGGCACGGCAGGCCGGAGCGATTCGAAACTGGGTTCACGCGCGCATGGAGGTGCGGCAGGGGGTGGCCGGCGCACGAGGGCGCGGATTGTACAGAAAGCACCGGAGCGAATGGCGCCGCTGGTCCGAGGGCGGACGGCGCAGGACCACGGGCTGGCGCTGCGGGCCGGGCCGTGGCGGGCTGTGCAATGACAGCGATCGCGCAGCCAGGTGCGGGCGCGCTACAAGCAAATGCAGAACCGGTGATGGGCATGCTGCCCCTCCCGCGTATCGAGCTGGCTGTTGTTCTTGGTATGACCGGGTTGCACCTGCAACACGGTGGGCGGACTCTATGGGTTGCACCCAACGGAATTCTTGCTGAAAGCTCTGGAGTTCTTGCAAAAGACTCCGACACCCGAAGGTCGACAATTGACGGTTCGATCAGCAATCCAGGTCGCGCAGGCCGACGGATTCAGCAGCGGCGCAGGCTGCCTGGGGTCAAGCCGAGGTATCGGCGCATCGCGGTGGTCAGCGCGCTCTGGCTGGAAAAGCCGCATTCGCCGGCCACGCCGACCAGCGGCAGATCGGTTTCGCGCAGCAGGCGCGCAGCGCGATCCAGGCGCTGGCGCAAAAGGTACTGGTGCGGCGTGAGGCCGACGCGGTCCTTGAACTGCGCGTGGAAGTGACTGGGGCTCAGGCAGGCCACCTGCGCAAGCTCCGCCACCGTGATACGCCGCGACAGGTGGTCGGCGATATAGCCGTCCAGCCGCTCCAGGTCCAGCGGCCCCTGGCGCGGCGCGCGGTCCTCGCCGAACAGACGCAGGTGCAGCGCGCGCAGCAGCACGCCGCCGAGGGCGCGGGCGAGCAATGGGTCATCGCCGTAGCGGGCGATCTCCGCGCCGGCGTAGCTGAGCAGGTGCTGGAAGTCCGCATCCAGGGTCGGGTAGCGCGGCATCTCGAACAACCGCGCCAGTAGCTCGCGATCCTGCTCGCCGGTGCCGGCCTCGTTCAGATCGAGGATCAGCATGCGGTTGTCGCCGAGCCCGGCGAACTCGTGGGCAACATCACCCGGCACCAGGCAGGCGCGCATCCGGCAGACCTCGCCACCGGCGCCGCCGATCTCGAATTCCGCGCGGCCGCTCAGGGACATCACCAACTGGTGATGGTCATGGGCGTGCTGGTCGGTCTGGTCGGACAGCGTGGCGAGGCGGGTATTGAACATGGCGCTGGGCTGATCAAATTTTGAGCATGGTACGGGATTCGACCAGGCCTGCCCAGCGCACAGGTGCAACCGGGCGCAACTCCAGGGATACGCAAGCACTAAAGCATCTAAGCCGGAAAATCTTGCTAACCGATAGATATGTTATGTTATAACAAATAATACATTCCCATTCCCCCTCCTCCGCCGCCTGGCGCATCCCTGATCACGAGGGAGGGGTTCGCTTTGCCAGAAGAAAAAACCAGGAGTTCGTCATGCCCCCATCCCTTCCTCGTCCGCGCTGGCGTTTAGCACCGCTGGGCCTCGCCTTGTGCGCCGGCGCGCCCTCGCTGGCCGATGCCGCCCCCTCCGAACTGGAGCCCCAGGTGATCACCGCCAACCCCCTGGGTGATGCCTCCCCCGCTGCGCCCAGCAGCGTCCTGCGGGGCGACGAGCTGACCCTGCGACAGAAAGGCAGCCTGGGTGAAACCCTCAACGGCACGCCGGGCGCGTCGTCCACCTGGTTCGGCCCCGGCGCCAGCCGCCCGGTGATCCGCGGCATGGACGGCGACCGCATCCGCATCCTGCGCAATGGCGTGGGCGCGCTGGACGCCTCGTCGCTGTCCTACGACCACGCCGTGCCGGAAGACCCCAATGTGGTCGAGCGCATCGAAGTCGTACGCGGCCCAGCCGCCCTCCTTTACGGCGGCAACGCCATCGGCGGTGTGGTCAACAGCTTCGACAACCGTATCCCCAGCGAACCGGTGGACGGCATCCACGGCCAGGGCGAGCTGCGCTACGGCGGCTCGGACACCACCCGCAGCGCCGCTGGCGCGCTGGAAGCCGGCGACGGCAACTTCGCCCTGCACCTGGACGCAGGTTCCCGCGAGTTCAATGACCTGCGCATCCCCGGCTACGCCCACTCGGCCCGCCAAAGGCAGATCGATGCAGATGACTCCAAGCATCGCGTGAAAAACAGCGACGGCCGCCAGGACAGCGGCGCCATCGGCGGCAGCTACCACTGGGACCATGGCTATGCCGGCCTGTCCTACAGCGGCTACGACAGCAACTACGGCTCGCCCGCCGAAGACGACGTGCGCCTGAAGATGCAGCAGGACCGCTACGCCTTCGCCTCGGAAATCCGCGACCTCGACGGCCCCTTCAGCTCGGTGAAGCTGGACGCCGCCTACACCGAGTACCAGCACAAGGAAATCGAGGACGGTGAGACTGGCACCACCTTCAAGAACGACGGCTACGAGGCGCGCATCGAGGCTCGACACAAGCCCATCGGGCCGCTGGACGGCGTGGTCGGCGCGCAGATCGCCAACAGCCGCTTCTCCGCGCTGGGCGAAGAAGCCTTCGTGCCGCACACCGAGACCGATAGCGCCGCGCTGTTCTTCCTGGAGAACTGGCAAGCCACAGAACGCCTGGCGCTGAACCTGGGCGGCCGCATCGAGCACACGCGCATCGAGCCCAATGCCAAGGACAACGAGCGCTTCGCCGAAAACGACGGCTCGCGCAGCTTCACCGCTGGCAGTCTGTCCACTGGTGCCGTCTACACGCTGACGCCGATCTGGTCGCTGGCCGGCACCCTGGCCTACACCGAGCGTGCTCCGACCTTCTACGAGCTTTACGCCAATGGCGCCCATGCCGCCACGGGCACCTTCGAAGTGGGCGACGCCGACGCCAGCAAGGAAAAGGCCGTATCCACCGACCTCGCCCTGCGCTTCGACAGCGGCCGCCACAAGGGCAGCGTTGGCGTGTTCTACAGCCGTTTCTCCAACTACATCGGCCTCCTGGCCAGCGGGCGCTATCGCGACGAGGATGGCGCGGTGGTAGATGCCGGTGACGACGAGGCACTGCCCGAATACCTCTACAGCGGCGTGAAGGCGGACTTCTACGGCGTCGAGGCGCAGGACCGCATCCACCTGCTGGACAGCCCCTACGGCCGCTTCGACCTGGAACTTTCCGGCGACTACACCCGCGCCAAGAACAAGGACACCGGCGAAGCCCTGCCACGCATCGCCCCGCTGCGCCTGAACAGCGCGCTGCTGTGGGGGCTGCAGCAATGGCAGGCACGGGTCGGCGTGGAATACGCCGCCGACCAGAACCGCGTGCCGGAGAACGAGCTGCGCACCGACGGCTACACCACCCTCGGCGCCAGCGTCGGCTACCGCTTCGACCTGGGCGACAGCCGCTGGCTGGCCTTCGTCAAGGGCGAGAACCTGACCAACCAGACCGTGCGCTACGCCAGCTCCATCCTGCGCGACAGCGTGCCGGCCGGCGGACGTGGCATCCAGGCGGGGGTGAAAGTAGCCTTCTAAGCAGCGGCTTTCTGATGTTCTACAGCTGACGCCCGGCGTAATCCCGGGCGAACTGTGCGGCGATCCGCCCGGACCGCGACCCGCGATGGGTCGCCCAGCGGATCGCCGCCGGTTCCCACTCCTCCTGCCGCACCCCGCCCAGACCGTGGGACTCCAGCCAGCGGGCAACCGCCTCCAGGTACTGCTCCTGGCTGAAGGCATAGAAAGATATCCACAGGCCGAAACGTTCGGAGAGCGAGATCTTCTCTTCCACTGCCTCGCCAGGGTGCAACTCGCCGCTCTCGCTCCGCTGGAACGACAGGTTGTCCTCGGCGCGCTCTGCCAGCAGGTGGCGGCGGTTGGACGTCGCGTAGATCAGCACGTTGCCGGACTGCCCGGCGACCGAACCGTCGAGCACGGTCTTCAGGCCCTTATAGCCGGTCTCGCCGTCCTCGAAGGACAGGTCGTCGCAGAACAGGATGAAGCGTTCCTGGCGATGGCGCAGCAGGTCGATGATCTGCGGCAGGTCTGCCAGGTGCTCCTTGTCGACTTCGATCAGACGCAGCCCGTCGGCATGGAAGGCATGCAGGCAGGCCTTCACCAGCGAACTCTTGCCGGTGCCGCGGGCGCCGGTCAGCAGCACGTTGTTGGCCGGGCGGCCGGAGACGAACTGGCGGGTGTTCTGCTCGATCAGCGCCTTCTGCCGGTCGACGTTGCGCAGGTCGTTGAAGGCGATCAGTGCCGGTTCGATCACCGGCGTCAGGCGCGGCTGGCCCTGGCGGTATTCCCACAGGTGGGCGATGGCGCCTTCTTCCAGCGCCAGTTCGGGCCGCGCAGGCAGGGATTGTTCGAGCAACCGGGCGATTCGGGCCAGTTGTTCAGCGATAGCAGACATGTCGGTCATGGCGGGATCATCGATGCAGATGGGGGCTGTTCAGCAGCCTAACGATGGATGAAAGTGGTCGTCTAACGACAAACAGGCATCCACATGCGTAAAAAGGACATTGCAGCCCCACTGCTGGAAAACCACGGCGACGAACGGGCAGCCAGCCCGGTGGCGGCCATCGCCCTGGACTTCCCCGATGGGCATCAGGTGCCTGCGCACAGCCATCACCGCGCGCAACTGCTCTACGCCGTGCGCGGGGTGCTGGTGGTGGGTAGCGCCAGTGGCCAATGGGTGGTGCCGGACAACCGCGGCCTGTGGATACCCGGCGGCGTGGAGCACTGGACGCGGATGGTCGGCAACGTGCGGGTGCGAACCCTCTATGTGGAACCGGGCAGCGCCCCGCACCTGCCGCCGGACTGCTGCGTGCTGGCGGTTTCGCCGCTGCTACGGGAATTGATCCTGGCGGCGCTTTCGATCAGCGGCGAGGTCGCCCCGGACTCCCGCGACGGTCGCGTCCTCGGCCTGATGCTCGATGAACTGCGTGAAGACCCGATCCTGCCGCTGCACCTGCCCTTACCCACCCATCCGCGCCTGCGCGCGTTGTGCCAGGCCATTCAGGCCCAGCCCGGCGACAACGCCAGTCTTACCGACTGGGCCGCCCGGCTGAATGTCGACAGCAAGACGGTGCAGCGCTGGTTCTTCGCCGAAACCGGGCTGACCTTCGGCCAATGGCGGCAACAGGCGCGCCTGCTGGCCGCGCTGGAGCGCCTGGCCCTGGGCGAAAGCGTGCTGAGTGTGGCGCTGGAAGTGGGCTACAGCACGCCCAGCGCCTTCAGCGCCATGTTCAGCCGTCAGTTCGGCCGGCCGCCCAGCGATTTCCTACGGCAGCGCCCGCTAATCCGTACGTAAGTTCCGTGCGCGCACAATCGGCTGCAACATCTTCGGATACATCCTTCGAAACGATGGGATTGAAACCCCGTGCTGGTTTCCCCATCTAGACTGTCATGTTCAATCAGTCAGGTGCCTCATGAGCGACCACGACGAGATTCACGATATCCATAGCGCCGAAGAGGTCAGCAATACCGGGCTGGTGTTGCCGGGGCAGAACCTGCCGACCACGGTCTACGTCATTCCGATCCACAACCGCCCATTCTTCCCCGCGCAGGTGCTGCCGGTGATCGTCAACGAGGAACCGTGGGCCGAGACGCTGGAACTGGTCGCCAAGACCGATCACCACAGCCTGGTGCTGTTCTTCATGGAGAACCCGCCGGAAGACCCGCGCCACTTCGACCCGGACAGCCTGCCCGAGCACGGCACCCTGGTGCGCGTGCACCACGCCAGCCGCGAAGGCGGCAAGCTGCAGTTCGTCGCCCAGGGCCTGTCGCGCGTGCGCATCCGCGGCTGGATCAAGCGCCACCGCCCGCCCTTCCTGGTGGAAGTGGAGTATCCGCACACTCCCAACGACCCGAGTGACGAGGTGAAGGCCTACGGCATGGCCCTGATCAACGCGATCAAGGAACTGCTGCCGCTCAACCCGCTGTACAGCGAAGAGCTGAAGAACTACCTCAACCGCTTCAACCCCAACGATCCGTCGCCGCTGACCGACTTCGCCGCCGCGCTGACCACCGCGCCGGGCTCCGAGTTGCAGGGCGTGCTGGACACCGTGCCGATGCTCAAGCGCATGGAGAAGGTACTGCCGCTGCTGCGCAAGGAAGTGGAAGTCGCGCGCCTGCAGAAGGAGCTGTCCGCCGAGGTCAACCGCAAGATCGGCGAACGCCAGCGCGAGTTCTTCCTGCAGGAACAGCTGAAGATCATCCAGCAGGAACTGGGCATCACCAAGGACGACAAGAGCGCCGACTCCGATGAATTCCGTGCACGCCTGGAAGGCAAGACCCTGCCCGACCAGGCGAAAAAGCGCATCGATGAAGAGCTGAACAAGCTGTCGATCCTGGAGACCGGCTCGCCGGAATACGCCGTCACGCGCAATTACCTCGACTGGGCGACCTCGGTGCCGTGGGGCCTGATGGGCGTCGACAAGCTCGATCTCAAGCACGCGCGCAAGGTCCTCGACCGCCACCATTCCGGGCTGGAAGACGTGAAGGACCGCATCCTCGAATTCCTCGCGGTAGGAACCTTCAAGGGCGAGATCGCCGGCTCCATCGTGCTGCTGGTAGGCCCGCCCGGCGTGGGCAAGACCAGCATCGGCAAGTCCATCGCCCAGAGCCTGGGGCGGCCGTTCTATCGCTTCAGCGTCGGCGGCATGCGTGACGAGGCCGAGATCAAGGGCCACCGCCGCACCTACATCGGCGCCCTGCCCGGCAAGCTGGTGCAGGCGCTGAAGGACGTCGAGGTGATGAACCCGGTGATCATGCTCGACGAGATCGACAAGCTCGGCAGCAGCTACCAGGGCGACCCCGCCTCGGCGCTGCTGGAGACGCTGGATCCGGAGCAGAACGTGGAGTTCCTCGACCACTACCTGGACCTGCGCCTGGACCTGTCCAAGGTGCTGTTTGTCTGCACCGCCAACACCCTGGACTCCATCCCCGGTCCGCTGCTGGACCGCATGGAAGTCATCCGCCTGTCCGGCTACATCGCCGAGGAGAAGCTGGCTATCGCCAAGCGTCACCTGTGGCCCAAGCAGCTGGAAAAGGCCGGCGTGCCGAAGCATCGCCTGTCGATCAACGACGCCGCCTTGCGCGCGGTGATCGAGGGCTATGCCCGCGAGGCCGGCGTGCGCCAGCTGGAGAAAGTGCTCGGCAAGCTGGTGCGCAAGTCAGTGATGAAGCTGCTGGAAGACCCCGAGTCGGTGGTGAAGATCGGTGCCAAGGACCTCGAGGAATACCTCGGTACGCCAGTGTTCCGCACCGAGCAGGTGCTTTCCGGCGTCGGCGTGATCACCGGCCTTGCCTGGACCAGCATGGGCGGCGCTACCCTGCCCATCGAGGCGACGCGCATCCACACGCTGAACCGCGGCTTCAAGCTCACCGGACAACTGGGCGACGTGATGAAGGAGTCGGCAGAGATCGCCTACAGCTACATCAGCTCGAACCTGAAGAAGTACGGCGGCGAGTCGAGCTTCTTCGACCAGGCCTTCGTCCACCTGCATGTACCCGAGGGCGCCACGCCCAAGGACGGCCCCAGCGCAGGCGTGACCATGGCCAGCGCCCTGCTGTCCCTGGCGCGCAACCAGGCGCCGAAGAAAGGCGTAGCCATGACTGGCGAGCTGACACTCACCGGGCAGGTGCTGCCCATTGGCGGGGTGCGCGAGAAGGTCATCGCGGCGCGCCGGCAGAAAATCTTCGAGCTGATCCTGCCCGAGTCCAACCGCGGCGACTTCGAGGAGCTGCCGGAGTACCTGAAGGAAGGCCTGACGGTGCATTTTGCCAAGCGCTATGGGGACGTGGCGAAGGTGCTGTTCCCGGGCTGACGTCCTGAGTCTGAGTGGCTCGCTCTTACCCCTGTAGGAGCGAGCCTGCTCGCGAACCGCTCAACGCCGAACTTCCCTTGTAGTAGCAGGCCATGGCCGCGACCGAGGACAAGGTCCGCGCCCACAATTCCACTCCGGGCCGCCATGGAAGCGGACACATCTGTGGCATTCGCTGCGGCTAATATGCTGCTCCCGGCAACGTCTGTGCCTAGCCCAACGCCGGCACTGCCGGCGAGTTGCGGGCGTGGCCCGCTCCTGCACGAAATCCCCCACAGTGCGAAGGGAGAAGGTGCGTAGGGCGCATAACGCTACCCGCCAACAGCCTGAGCGCGATACCCAACAGGGAGTAGTCCACTCGTCGACTTGATTCAGATCATGTCGCGGCAAGGCGTCGCGGCAGGACACTGCGGGACTCACCCTGGAGGTCCCCATGCCGCCCTCGCCGCACCTGCCCCTCGTCTATTCCTGTTCCGGCTGCTCGAACCTCGCGCAGCTGGCCAACGACCTCGCCCTGCGCATGGACCATGACGGCCTGGCGGAGATGTCCTGCATCGCGGGAGTCGGCGGCGACGTGCCGGCGCTGGTGAAGAAGGCCTGCTCAGACCGAACGATCATCGCCGTGGACGGCTGCCACCTGCACTGCGTGCAGAACTGCCTGGCGCGCCATGGGGTGAAGGCCACGCACGAGATCACCCTGACCGAGTACGGCCTGAAGAAACGCTACAGCCAGGACGCGCCGGTGCAGGATTTCGAGATGCTCTACGAGGAACTGCAGTTCCTCGTACGCGCCCCGGGCTGAGCGTCAATCGACCAGACCAGGCTCGAAGCCAAAACGCGAGATGGCTTCGAGCCAAGCGACACCCATCGATAGGTGCGCCAAAACAGCACGGATATCGAAGACGCTGAACGGCTCAGGCGCTCTCCTGCACCACCCGGCTGGCGCGGCGCATGGCGCTCCACAGCCAGGCAGGGAGGCTGTCCGGATCAAGGCTGTCGATCAGGTTCTTCACCGCCAGCCCCAGCTCGGTATCGCCCTCGATCACCAGTCGGCGACGGAAGAACAACGTGTCCGGGTCTTCCTGCCGTCCTGCCAGCAACAGGAAATCGCGCCAGCTGCCCCGGATGGTCACGCTCGCCGTACAGGCATCGGCGAATCGCAGACCATTGCGATCGTGCGTGAAGCACCAGGCCAGACCGAGATCGCTCACTTCCAGACGCAGCCAGTGACCGTCGAGGATGTCGAAGGCGCCGTTCGCCAGCGGCTCGGCGAACAGGCGGTTGGCGGCGCGCTGCAACACCGCACGTTGCAATCCGGCAGGGACACGCGCGGCGAGCGGCAGCAGGCGGTTGGCGGCGCGCAGGGCACCTGTTTCGAGTGTCAGCACAGGTTCACCTCATCGCTGCGCAGCATGCCCGGACGGCCATGCCAGTATCCGTTGCAACCCTCCACCGCCAGCGGCGGTGTAGCGCCCTTGCGCACGCGGTCGAAGGCCTGCACGACCTCCACCATGCCTTGCGCACGGGGGCTCAGGCGCAGCAGGTCGGCGCCGCAATCACGCAGCGAGGCGTAGTCCGCCAACAGGTTGCTGGCCTCGCCGGACATCGTCTGGATGCCGTTGAGAGTGAACAATGGGAAACCCTCCTGGCTGAGCATCGACATGCCCTCCGGGTAGTTCAGGCAGCAGAACTGGCAGTCATCCTTGGGCCGATTCTCCGCCCGCGCGGTGAAGCAGCGCGCGGAATAGGCCAGCGGCAAATGGCCGTAGGCGAACACCTCAGTCTCCACAGAGTTGATGCCCAGCTCGCGGACCTGTTCGATCACCGCGTGGATCTGCTCGCCGGAGCATTCCACCGGCGGCACCCAGCGGCGCAAGCCGGCGGCGTACAGCTCAGCCAGCGTGTGGCCGTTGTAGACGTTGAGCGCAGGACCACCGACGAACTCGACGCCCAGACCGGAGAGAATCTGCACCGCGCCCATGTCGCTGGCCTCGACCTGCAGTTCGCCGTTGGCGCAGAGGCGGCGCAGCGACGACAGCTCGGAGGCCGCCTCGATCAGCGCCAGGCCAGAAACGAGGATCTGCGCCCCGCTCTGCTGCTGCAGCTCGCGCCCCAGGCCCAACCAGTTGTCGAGAGACATGGCGCGGCGTTTGGAGCAGACGGTTTCGCCGATATAGATGGCGTCCAGCGGCTGGTCGGCCATCTGCGCATAAAAATCCAGGAGTGTCCGGCGGTCCCAGTAGAACAGCACCGGTCCCAGGCTGAGTTTCATCAAAAGGTCCTCACTGCCAGGAGCGATGGTAGGCACCCAGGGTCGTCTGGTGGCCTTCGGATAGCTTGTCCAGGGCGTCCTGCCATTGCGTCAGCGCGCGGTAGTTCTGCGGGGCGCGCTGCCAGGCATCCAGCGCCTGGCGCCAGACGCGCGTGACCTGTTCGACATAGGCCGGGCTGCGCTGCCGGCCTTCGATCTTCACCGCCGCCACGCCGATTTCCGCCAAATGCGGGATCAGGTCGATGGTGTTCAGGCTGGTGGGCTCTTCCAGGGCGTGGAAGCGTTCGCCGTTGACCACGAAGCGGCCCTTGCACAGGGTCGGGTAGCCTGCCGGCTCATCCGGCGCGTAACGGTCAATCAGCACGTCATTGAGGCGCGAAGTCAGGCCCTCGGGCTCCTCGTTCCAGCGCACCGCCTTGGCCGGCGAACAGACGCCGCAGAGGTTGGGCGACTCGCCGGTGACGTAGGAGGACAGGTGACAGCGCCCCTCGGCCATGATGCACAGGCTACCGAAGGCGAAGACCTCGATGGGCACCGGGCTGTTCGCCGCCACCTGGCGCACCTGCGCCAGCGACAGTACGCGCGGCAGCACGGCGCGGCGGATGCCGTAGCGCTCGTGGTAGAACGCGAGCGCCGCGACGTTGGTGGCCGAGCCTTGCACCGAAAGGTGCAGTGCGAGGTTCGGGTGGCGCCTGGCGGCGTAGCCGAGCACCGCGCAATCGGCAGCGATCAGCGCATCCACGCCCAGGTCGGCGGCGTGGTCCACCGCGCGTTGCCAGCGGGCCCAGCCGGCCGCACCGGGATAGGTGTTGACCGCCACGTACATCTGCTTGCCGGCGCAGTGGATAAGCTCCACGCCCTGGAGCAGTTGGCGGTCATCGAGGTTGAGGCCGGCGAAGTGGCGGGCGTTGGTGTCGTCGCGAAAGCCGACGTAGATCGCGTCAGCGCCCTCGCGCAGGGCCGATTTCAGGGCGGGCAGACTCCCCGCCGGACAGACCAGTTGCATGCTTCCCCCGGGCAGTGCGGAGGCCGCCGGCCCCCGCCGGCAGCCGGGAACGGCGTCAGGCGCCGAGTTCGCTGAAAGACAGGAAGGGCAGCGGCTCGCCGGCGTGCATGGTGCGCCCGGCCTCCACCACCGCCAGGCCATCGGCCCAGCTCGCCGCGCGCAGCATGGCCGAGCCCTGCTGCGGATGCAGGCAGATGCGGGCGACGCCAGCGCTATCCAGCTCCAGGCGCGCGCGCAGATACTGGCGGCGCGAGTTGGCCGTGGGCCAGTCGAACCCCGCCGGCAGCGTCACCGGCAAGGTATTGGCCGAGCTACGCCCCTGGGCACGCCAGAGGAACGGCCGCGCCACCACCAGTGCAGTCACCAGCGCGGCGGCCGGGTTGCCTGGCAGGCCGATCCACGGCTTGCCGGCGATGCTGCCGAACGCCAGCGGCTTGCCCGGCTGCATCTTCAGCTTCCACAAGTGCAGCTCACCCAGTTCGCGGATCGCCTGCTTGAGGTAGTCGCGGTCGCCCACCGACACCCCGCCACTGGTAATCAGCACGTCCCATTCGGAGGCGGCGAGGCTCAGCGCATCGCGGCTGGCTGCCAGGGTGTCGGCGAGCACGCCGTAGTCGTGGACTTCGATGCCCCAGCCGCGCAGCAACGCGCCGACGCTGAAGCGGTTGGCGTTGTAGATCTGCCCCGGAGCCAGGAGCTCACCGGGCTCGCGCAGCTCGTCGCCGCTGCTCAGCAGGCAGACGCGCAGCGGGCGGTGGACGCTGACGCGGTCCAGGCCGACACTGGCGAGCAGGCCGAGGTCCTGGGCGCGCAGTTTCTTCCCGGCACTGAGCAAGGCATCGCCTTCGCACAGCTCTTCACCGCGGCGACGCACATGGCTGCCATGCCCGACCACGGGCACCTGCAGCCAGTCGCCATCGACTTCACAGTCTTCCTGGGCGATCACGCTGTCCGCCCCCGGCGGCAACGGCGCGCCGGTGAAGATGCGCATGGCCTGGCCAGGTTGCAGTTCGACCTGGGCGGCATCGCCGGCGGCGATGTAGCCGGCGATCTTCAACCGTGCGCCTGCCGGGCCCATGTCGGCGCTGCGCAGGGCGTAACCATCCATCGCGCTGTTGTCCCACAGCGGCAGGTCGATGGGTGAGTGAATATCCTTGGCGAGGGTGCGGCCCAGGGCGCTTTCCAGGTCGACGCGCACGGTTGGCGGCGCCAGCGGAACGAACTCCATCAGCGCGGCGATGGCCTCGTCCACCGGGCGCAGGCCAGTGCCGGAACAGCCGCAGGCGCTCACGAGCGTGTACCGCAGGCCAGAACCGGGCGCTCGGGCAGGCGCTTGAGATGAGGGACGAAATTGCAGGGCTTGGTGCGGCTGTCCAGTTGCTGCACCAGGATCTTTTCCCAGGCCGTCAGGCAGGCGCCGGTGGAGCCGGGCAGGCAGCAGATCAGCGTGCCGTTGGTGATGCCGGCGATGGCGCGGGACTGGATGGTGGAGGTGCCGATTTCCTCACGGGAAATCTGCCGGAACAGTTCGCCAAAGCCATCCACGGTGCGCTCGAGCAAAGGATCGACGGCCTGCGGGGTATTGTCGCGCAGGGTAAAACCGGTGCCGCCAGTGATCAGGCCGACCTGGACCTTGGGGTCGGCGATCCAGGCCGAGACCACGGCGCGGATCTGGTAGATATCGTCGATCACCAATTGGCGTTCGGCGAGCACGTGGCCGGCGCGTTGCAGCGAAGTCACCAGGGCCTGGCCGGAGGTGTCGTCATGCAGGCTGCGGGTATCGCTGACGGTAAGGACGGCGATCTGGAGCGGCTGGAATTCCGCGGTGCTGAGATGGCTCATGAGGGGCTCTCCGAGACGGAGCAAAAAGGGCTGGCGCCAGCCTGCGCTCCTTCCCCGCCAGCGCCCATTCCTCCTAGGAGGTACTGCCGCGGCGCGTGCGGGGCAGTACCTCCCTTCAGCGCCTACAGGTGCTTGATCTTCTCCAGTTCCTCGGCGCTGTAGTTCTGCTCGGTGGACTTGGTCAGGTCGGTGAGGATGTTGGCGCGCAGCACGCCGGCCTGGTCCAGGGCCCATAGCGCGGTGCCGTTGCTGAAGCGTTCGGCGGCGGCACGGGCGACTTCACCGTCCTTCTGCGCAAGGGACTTGAGCATTTCATCCTGGGCCGGTTGCGCGGCGCGCAGGCTGCCTTCCAGGCGATCGCGCCAGCCGTGCAGCAGCGGCATGTACTGCTTGTCGTTGGCATGGGCCAGGGAAGTCAGGCTGCGGAAGGTCCACCAGGCAGAGTGCTCGTCGAAGTCGTCGCTGCCCTGCTGGAACACCCGCGGCGTGCTGCGCAGGCTTTCCAGGTAATACGGCAGCAGCAGGCCGTCGCGCACGTTGCCCAGGGACTGCCAGGACAGCACCTGCAAGCCCTTGGGCATCTGCGGGCGGACCTGCAGGATGTGCGCCTCGACGTTGCGCTCCATGGCAATCGGCCGCTGCTTCTGGTCACCGGCCGGCTTCTTGCCGTCCAGCGGGGTGCCGGCGTAGCTGTCGATGCGCAGGATGCCCGCCACCTGCTCGACGCTGATAGGCTTCTCCGGCTTGGTATAGAAGGGATACTGCTGCTGGCGGATGTCCTGCTTGCGGCCCGGCTCCAGCTTGCTCTGCACCAGCCATTCACGGTCGACGTTGTAGGCGTCGCCGACGACGCCGAAGGCCTTGGCGAAGTTGAATTTCGTCGGGTCGACCTTGTCCAGCAACTGGTGCTTCTCGGCGAACTCGGCGATGTCGGCGCTGCTCAGAACATTGGCCTTGTCGTTGAGGTCGGCGTCGTGCACACGCATGCCGTTGGCCATGACCACGTACCCGTCGTCCGGCACGCGCACGGCGATCCAGTGGTGCCCGGAGCCGATCTCGAACAGCCAGGCCTCCTTGTCGTCGGCGATCTGGATACCGTTGGTTTCCCCGGCGCCGAGCGTCTCGACGTACTTACCCAACAGCTCCACGCCTTCGCGGGCGGTCTTCGCCTGTAGCAGGATCAGGTCCGGCAGAATGGCCTCGATCACCCCGCCCTCGTCCGCCACCAGCGGGTCGGCCTTGGCAGCCTTGTCATTGGGCTCGGTGCTGTTGGTGGCGGAGAGGATCACGCCTGCCTCGTTGGCGCCGAACTCACTCCACGGGCCAAGGGCGCCAAGCTGATCGCCGTTCCAGTCGCGCATGGCGGTGTAGCGCAAGCCTGCCTTGGGCGCGGGCACGCTGACGCCGTTGTCGAAGCTGAGTTTGTCGCCGTCCTTGTAGGTCTGCGGCGGCACCACGACGAAGCGCTTGGCGTGGTTGTTGTAGGTGTAGTCCTCCAGCCGCGCGACCAGCACGGAGCCGTCAGCGGTGGCGTTGCGCCCGGCGATGATGGTGGTGCAGGCCAGCGCGCCCTGGCAGAAGCCGCCCGCCAGCAGGGCGGCGGCGAGGGTCTTGAGCGCAAAGTTGGGCTTGGTCATGGAAATCTCCTCGGCTTGCGATTCGCCGCGCGGCCAAGGCAGGCACGGCGGCGGAGCCGGGAGATGTACAGCGTGGCGAGGAGCGCGTCCTTGGCGCAGAGCAACGACACCTCCCTGGCATCGCCCCTGAGCATAGACAAGCTCCGCGAATGCGCCCCCGCAGGTACGCAGACGCGACGAAAGGGCTCAGCCCTTCCAGCGCTCGGCAGCGGTCTTGTCGCTGCAGCGGCCTTCGACCCAGCGCGGACCTTCGCTGGTGTCTTCCTTCTTCCAGAACGGTGCGCGGGTCTTCAGATAATCCATGACGAAGTTACAGGCATCGAACGCCGCCTGGCGGTGCGCACTGGCGGCACCGACGAAGACGATGGGCTCGCCCGGCTCCAGGCGGCCGATGCGGTGGAGGATTTCCAGGCGCAGCAGCGGCCAGCGCTCATTGGCCTCGACTTCGATCTTCGCCAGCGCCTTCTCGGTCATGCCGGCGTAGTGCTCGAGGAACATGCCGCCCACTTCGCGGCCGTCGTTGAAGTCACGCACATAGCCGACGAAGCCGACCACCGCGCCGACGCCGACGTTGGCAGCGTGCATCGCGTTGAGTTCGGCGCCCGGATCGAACGCCGCCGGCTGGACGCGGATCGCCATGGGATCAGCCTCCGGTAACGGTGGGGAAGAACGCCACCTCGTCGCCATCGGCGAGGGGCTCGTCCAGGGAGCACAGCTCCTGGTTGCGCGCGCACATCAGGTTCTGCTCGCCGAGCACATCCCAGGCGCCACCGCGCTCCAGCAGCAGGCGCCGCAGGTCGTCCAGGCTGGCCAGGGACTGGCTCCAATTCAGCTGCTCGCCATCCAGGCCGAGGGCTTCACGGTAGCGGGCGAAGTACTGCACGCGGATCATGGGGTGTCTCCTGCTACGCCTTCTGCAGCAACGTAATGACCGCTCTTGCCGCCGAGCTTCTCCAGCACGCGCACGCTGTCGATGGTCATGCCACGGTCCACGGCCTTGCACATGTCGTAGATGGTCAGCGCAGCGACGCTGGCGGCGGTCAGCGCTTCCATCTCCACGCCGGTCTGCCCGGCCAGTTTGCAGCGGGCGACGATGTGCACGGTGTCTTCACCCTCGGCGGCCAGTTCGACCTTCACGCTGGTGAGCAGCAACGGGTGGCACAGGGGGATCAGGTCGTGGGTCTTCTTCGCCGCCTGGATGCCGGCGATGCGCGCCACGGCGAACACGTCGCCCTTGGGGTGGCCGCCGTCCTGGATCAGCTGCAGGGTGGACGGGAGCATGCGCACCCGGGCTTCGGCCACGGCCTCACGGGATGTCACCGCTTTTTCGGTGACATCGACCATGTTGGCGCGGCCCTGGGAATCGAGATGGGTCAGCACGGCTGGGAACTCTCCGGTGAATCAGGGGAACAGTGTACTCCCAGTGCGCGCAGCCGGCGGACCGGCGGACGGCGCATTGGGGGAAGGATTGTATACAAAAAGAGGTAGGCGGGGCGTAAAGAAAAGGCCCGCCGGGTGGCGGGCCTTGGTTTGCGTTACATGTGGGCTTCGGCGAATTCCGCCAGCACCGAGCGCGGCACCCCTTGCAGGGTCACGTGCACGCCATGGGGGAAGTCCTTGAAGCGTTCGGTCAGGTAGGTCAGGCCGGAGCTGGTGGCCGACAGGTAGGGGGTGTCGATCTGCGCCAGGTTGCCCAGGCAGACCACCTTCGAACCGTTGCCCGCACGGGTGATGATGGTCTTCATCTGGTGCGGGGTGAGGTTCTGGCACTCGTCGATCAGGATCAGGCTCTGCTGGAAGCTGCGGCCGCGGATGTAGTTCAGCGATTTGAACTGCAGCGGCACCTTGCTGAGGATGTAGTCGACGCTGCCATGGGTGCACTCATCATCCGAATGCAGCGCTTCAAGGTTGTCGGTAATCGCGCCCAGCCAGGGCTCCATCTTCTCCGCCTCGGTGCCGGGCAGGAAGCCGATGTCCTCGTCCAGGCCCTGCACGCTGCGGGTAGCGATGATGCGCTTGTAGCGTTTGGTGACCATGGTCTGCTCGATGGCGGCAGCCAGCGCGAGGATGGTCTTGCCCGAGCCGGCGGCGCCGGACAGGTTGACCAGGTGAATGTCCGGGTCCAGCAGCGCGTACAGCGCCAGCGACTGGTAGACATCGCGCGGACGAAGTCCCCAGGCCTCCTGGTGCAGCAGCGGTTCCTGGTGCAGGTCGAGGATGGTCAGCTCGTCCTGGTCGATGCCCTTGATCCAGCCGACGAAACCCTGCTCATCGACGATGAACTCGTTGATGTGCACCGCCGGCAGGTTGTCGGTGAGTTGCACGCGGTGCCAGGTGCGACCGCGATCCTGGCGGGTCTCCACCTTGCTGACGCGGTCCCAGAACGATCCGCTGAGCGAGTGGTAACCACGCGACAGCAGGTTGATGTCATCGACCAGTTGGTCGGTGTGGTAATCCTCGGCGAATACCCCGCAGGCACGCGCCTTCAGGCGCATGTTGATGTCCTTGGTGACCAGCACCACGCGCTTGCTGCTATGGCGACTCTTCAGCTCAACCAACTGGTTGATGATCTTGTTGTCGTTGAGGTGCTCGGGCAACCAGGTGATCGGCTCGGCACGCTTGCTCATGAGGATCGACAGGCTGCCGCACGGCCCGCTCTTGCCGCGCTGGATGGGCACGCCATCCTCTACCTGCTCGGGCGAGGCCTCGCCCAGCACCGAATCGATAAGGCGGATTGCCTGGCGGCATTCCGCTGCCACGGTGTGTTTTCCGGTCTTGAGCTTGTCCAGTTCCTCCAGCACCGTCATCGGGATCGCGACGTGGTGCTCCTGGAAATTCAGCAAGGCGTTGGGATCGTGGATCAGGACGTTGGTGTCGAGTACGTACAGGGTGGGCTGGGTGGGGCGGGAGCGTCCGTGGTCATCCATACGCAGGTCACCTCTTGTAGGAGCGTTACGACGGAATGCCTTTACAGCGCTCCGCCGTGCGGTGAGCCACCGGCTCTCGGATTCCTGGGATCGCCAGGATTCGAGAGCACTGCATACAAGGGACTGGCCGGGCCGGGGCCGCCACCTGTCTGCAGGGTTCGGCGGTCTACGACTCAACAAATACAGGAAAAAACATGACGATAAAAAGTCTTTTTCCTTCCTAGAAAAGTTTTTTTTCGTCGTACGACGAAATACCTTGGCGAGGGCTCCGGACAGCGCTAGTTTTAGGAGTCCTACCCCTCGTAACGCCGTCCGCTTTTTTCGCAGGATCAGTCCCTTAGCCCTGCACGCTGCGTCTACCCCGGCACTCGCCGCCGACTGCCATCGCTTCCTCGCCTGCCTATATAGATGTCGCCTCCGCCACTGGCCCGACGCTAATCGTCCCCATAGGTGGAGCCAACGCCCGGGACTCCTTACAATCGCCGCTCGCTTGTAGGAGACCGCACGATGCTGATGGTGATTTCCCCCGCCAAGACCCTGGACTACGACACCGCGCCGGTGACGCAGCGCTTTACCCTGCCCGAGCACCTGGACGATGCCCAGGAGCTGATCGGCATCCTGCGGGAACTGGCCCCGGCGCAGATCGCCGAGCTGATGCACCTGTCGGACAAGCTGGCCGGCCTGAACGCCGCGCGCTTCGGCAGCTGGCACCCGGACTTCACCCCTGCCAACGCCAAGCAGGCCCTGCTGGCCTTCAAGGGTGACGTCTATACCGGCATGCAGGCCGAGGACTTCAGCGAAGACGACTTCGATTTCGCCCAGCGCCACCTGCGCATGCTTTCCGGCCTCTATGGCGTACTGCGTCCGCTGGACCTGATGCAGCCGTACCGCCTGGAAATGGGCACCAAGCTGGCCAACGCCCGTGGCAAGGACCTCTATGCCTTCTGGGGCGAGCGCATCAGCGCCTGGCTGAACGAGTCCCTGGCCGAGCAGGGCGACGACGTACTGCTGAACCTGGCCTCCAACGAATACTTCGGCGCGGTGAAGCGCAAGGCCTTGAATGCGCGGGTGATCGACACCGAGTTCAAGGACCTGAAGAACGGCCAGTACAAGATCATCAGCTTCTACGCCAAGAAGGCCCGCGGGATGATGGCGCGCTATGTGATCAAGGAGCGTCTGAGCAACCCAGAAGGCCTGAAGGACTTCAACTACGCCGGCTACGCCTACAGCGCCGAGCACTCCAAGGCGGACCAGCTGGTATTCCTGCGCGACCACGCCGAAGACTGATTCGCCGGCCCTGCTGCACCAAACGGGAGCCCTGAGGCTCCCGTTTCGTTTCCGCGCAGAACCTGCGGGAACGCCCCATGGGTGCGATTGTGTGCATGGACCTGCCGCCCCGTGCGTCCGATGGGACGTCCGGTGTTGGGCGGTTCGCGAGCCAGCTCGCTCCTACGAAAGCCCCTGTACGACCGAAGCGGGTGCAACCGCCGGCCCTGCGGACGGTTAGCGGGCGTGGTCCGCTCCTGCAGGGGACGATTACCCGCGCCGCTTCGCTTCTGTTTCGCCGCCCAAAATCACCGCTGATTCCAAGTGGCCTGTAAGCCATTGACCATGGAACTGCCCAGTCACGGGTGGCGGTTCTGTACGTTTCCTGTCCAAAACACCCCCTCAAGACCACACTCGCTGAATGGTCAAAATGACCGTTCGTCTGCTTCAGGATTAATCGTGAGAAATTTTTTCGACCGCCAGGACCGGTCGGAAGGATGGAAATCGTCCTGATTCGCCCCCTCCCCTGTAATCCATTGGCCATTAACAGCCTTTGGCCATGACATGCATTTCACGATTGCACTTTGCAATAGAGAAAGCTGAACGGCAGCTGAACGAATGTCTTGACGACGATACACGGTCGTTTTTAACGAAAATTTCAATGGAACTTTCCCCGACCTTGCACTTTGCATTGACGGAAATGACCTGTGTTTTGCCATTAGCGCAGCATCAGGTGATATCAATTGGATATTTCACATTCTTTCAGGGACGGGATGGGCGGAAGGAACTAACCGCATTTCGGATAAATCCTATTTGCGCAACGAGCATCGTTGGCGAAACAGAAATGCCCCGATGGAAATTGGAGTTTTACTTCCAAGGTTATTTCGATCAGCTCTTGTCGATTCATCCTTGAAACGCAACCCAATGAAATAACTGAACTTTTCAGATGACGAGGCAATCATCTAACCAGACTGGAGCACGCCAGGCAGACATTGCACCAACTTTGCAATCTGCCTGAAACATAACAGGGCAAACATCCAAAGTTTGCGCCAATACCGTGCTCGAAAGTTTAGCACTCGATTCCCATGCCTGCCTGGAAGGAAGTACGGAGAACACTTTGACAGTGAACTCCGGGGATTCACTCAACCTGAATAAAGCGCCCTTCGGGGCAACCTGAATAAATCGCCCTACCGGGCAACTTTAAACAGTTCGACCATTGAAGAGGTGAATGCGATGCGTATCAGCATCTTTGGTCTTGGGTATGTTGGCGCAGTATGTGCCGGCTGCCTGTCCGCACGGGGCCATGAAGTCGTTGGGGTGGATGTGTCCACCACCAAGATCGATCTGATCAACAACGGGAAATCGCCCATCGTCGAGCCGGGCCTGGAGCCTCTGCTGCAGCAGGGCATCCGCACCGGTCGCCTGTCGGGCACCACCGACTTCAAGAAGGCCGTACTGGACACCGACGTGTCGTTCATCTGCGTCGGCACCCCGAGCAAGAAGAACGGCGACCTGGACCTGGGCTACATCGAATCCGTCTGCCGCGAGATCGGCTATGCGATCCGCGAGAAAAAAGAGCGCCACACCGTGGTCGTGCGCAGCACCGTGCTGCCGGGCACCGTGAATAACGTGGTCATCCCGATCATCGAAGACTGCTCGGGCAAGAAAGCCGGTGCCGACTTCGGTGTGGGTACCAACCCGGAGTTCCTGCGCGAATCCACCGCGATCAAGGACTACGACTTCCCGCCCATGACCGTCATCGGTGAGCTGGACGCCCAGACCGGCGACCTGCTGGAAGAGATCTACCGCGAGCTGGACGCGCCGATCATCCGCAAGACCATCGAGGTCGCCGAGATGATCAAGTACACCTGCAACGTCTGGCACGCCGCCAAGGTCACCTTCGCCAACGAGATCGGCAACATCGCCAAGGCCGTCGGCGTCGATGGTCGCGAGGTGATGGACGTGATCTGCCAGGACCGCAAGCTGAACCTGTCGCGCTACTACATGAAGCCCGGCTTCGCCTTCGGCGGCTCCTGCCTGCCCAAGGACGTGCGCGCCCTCACCTACCGCGCCAGCCAGCTGGACATCGAGCACCCGATGCTCGGCTCGATCATGCGCAGCAACCAGCACCAGGTGCAGAAGGCCTTCGACATCATCGCCGCCCACGGCAGCCGCAAGGTCGGCCTGCTCGGTCTGTCGTTCAAGTCCGGCACCGACGACCTGCGCGAAAGCCCGCTGGTGGAACTGGCCGAGATGCTCATCGGCAAGGGCTACGAGCTGCAGATCTTCGACCGCAACGTCGAGTACGCCCGCGTCCATGGCGCGAACAAGGAGTACATCGAATCGAAGATCCCGCATGTCTCCTCGTTGCTGGTTTCGGACCTGGACACGGTCGTGAAGTCCTCCGACGTCCTGGTCCTGGGCAACGGTGACGAGCTGTTCGTCGACGTGGTGAAGCAGGCGCCTGAAGGCAAGAAGGTCGTCGACCTGATCGGTTTCATGCCCAGCGTCACAGACGAGCGCGCCGAAGGCATCTGCTGGTAATTGGGTTTCGATTGGCTGCGCGTCGGCCCGGTTAGGCGGAGAGGAACTCGGAAATGCTCATTCACTTCAGTGAACTCCGCTTCCTCGTCCCTCTCCGCCTAACCGGACTCTAGCTCGCTCAATCGAGTCCATGCCTTCAGACCCTAAAAGCGCCGGTCACCGGCCCGCCCAGGCGGGCCGATGACCAAGCCCAACCAGACGGATAGACGACGATGGAAACCTACAAACGAATCATCGGTGAGGCCACCGGCTGGCTGGTCTTTCTCGGCCTGCTGATGCTGCTGGCACTGCTCGTGCCGCCGACCGTATTCGACGCCGAATCCAAGGACTTCCTGCTGCTCATCGGCGCGGTCGGCATCTGGCGCTATTCCATGGGAGGCCTGCACTTTCTGCGCGGCATGCTGTTCCTCTACGTGGTCTATCCGCACTACCGCCGCAAGATGCGCAAGCTCGGCGACGCGGCCGACCCGTCCCACGTGTACCTGATGGTCACCAGTTTCCGGATCGACGCGCTGACCACCTCGATGGTCTATCGCTCGGTCATCGAGGAAGCCATTGCCTGCGGCTACCCCACTACCGTGGTGTGCTCCATCGTCGAGATGTCCGACGAGGTGCTGATCAAGCAGCAGTGGCAGAAGCTCAACCCGCCGGAGCATGTCGAACTTGACTTCGTGCGCATCCCCGGCACCGGCAAGCGCGACGGCCTGGCTCACGGCTTCCGTGCCATCTCCCGCCACCTGCCCGACGAAGACGCGGTGGTCGCGGTGATCGACGGCGACACCGTTCTGGAGCCTGGCGTGGTGAAGAAGACCGTGCCCTGGTTCAAGCTCTTCCCCAACGTCGGCGGCCTGACCACCAACGAATTCTGCGAAGTGCAGGGCAGCTACGTGATGAGCGAGTGGCACAAGCTGCGCTTCGCCCAGCGCCACATCAACATGTGCTCCATGGCCCTGTCCAAGCGCGTGCTGACCATGACCGGGCGCATGTCGGTGTTCCGCGCCGCGGTGGTAACCGACCCCGACTTCATCACCGACGTTGAAAGCGACCACCTCGACCACTGGCGCCTGGGCCGCTTCCAGTTCCTCACCGGTGACGACAAGTCCAGCTGGTACAGCCTGATGCGCCTGGGCTACGACACCTTCTATGTGCCGGACGCGGCGATCAACACGGTCGAGCACCCGCCGGAGAAGAGCTTCATTAAGGCCAGCCGCAAACTGATGTTCCGCTGGTACGGCAACAACCTCCGGCAGAACTCCCGCGCCCTGGCCCTGGGCCCGCAACGCCTGGGCTGGTTCACCAGCGTGGTGCTGTTCGACCAGCGCCTGTCGATGTGGACCTGCCTGCTCGGCCTGGTCGCCGCGATCATCGCCAGCATCAAGTACAGCATCGCCTTCCTGCTCATCTACCTGCTGTGGATCGGCATCACCCGCTTCGTGCTGACCCTGCTGCTGTCGCTGTCGGGCCACCACATCGGGCCAGCCTATCCCGCGATCCTCTATTACAACCAGATCGTCGGTGCCCTGGTGAAGATCTACGTGTTCTTCCGCCTCGACCAGCAGTCGTGGACCCGCCAGAACACCAAGCTCGACCGCGGCCTGGCCAGCTTCCAGCGCTGGTTCAACACCTGGTCCTCGCGAGCCATGACCTTTTCCGCGGCCAGCGTTTTCGTCGCCGTACTGCTGACCATCGTCTGACCTCCTTTTTAGCTACGTACAGGACTCGACCTCATGAATACCGCCGTCAACGTCAATGTCGTGCATGAATCCGAAGCCCAGCGCCAGCACGCCCGGGTCAAGCTGCCCGCCCGTATCCGCTACATCGGATCCCACCGCGAGGGCGTCGACGCCCGCCTGCTGGACCTGTCCGCCGGCGGCTTCGCCTTCACTTCCGCGAACAACACGCCGGTACAGGTCGGCGACCTGCACAAGGGCAAACTGTTGTTCCAGATCGACAGCATCAGCTTCTCCCTGGAAGTGGAGTTCCAGGTGCGCTCCTACGACCGCGAAAGCGCGCGCGTCGGTTGCGAATTCCAGCACCTGAAGCCGCGCGAGATCGCCGCCCTGCGCTACCTGATCACCTCCTACCTGGCCGGTGAAGTAGTGAGCGTGGGCGACATGCTCAACACCCTGCAGCGCGAGAACTTCACCAAGGCCCGCAAGCACGGTGCAGGCTCCGGCGGCATGGGCTTCTTCGGCCGCTTCCGCGCGGTCACCGTAAGCACCGCGATCTTCGTGGTCGGCGTCGGCGCCTTCGCGGTGATCCTCAACCAGATCTACAACCTGTACTTCGTCACCCATGCCGACTCGGGTGTGGTCAGTGTGGCCAACCAGCAGATCACCATGCCCCGCGAAGGCACGGTGGAAAGCCTGGTGGAGCCTGGCGCCGAAGTCGCCAAGGGCGCGCCGATCGCCTCCTTCTCCGCCAACCTGCTGGACCTGCTCAAGGGCAACCTGACCGAAGAACAGCTCAACCCGAGCAACATCGAGAAGCTCTTCGGCCATCAGATGAAGGGCACCCTGACCAGCCCGTGCGACTGCCGCGTGGTCGAGCAGCGCGTCGCCAACGGCCAGTTCGCCAACAAGGGCGACGTGATCTTCACCCTGACCCCGCGCGACAGCACCGCCACCGTCGAAGCGCGCTTCCCCTACCGCAACGCCGCCGAGCTTTCCCCCGGCACCCACGTGAACTTCCAGGTCGCCGGCGACAGCGAAGTGCGCGGCGGCCGCATCCTGCGCACCGCGCCGGTGGACGGTGACCTGTCCTCGGAAATCCGTGTGCAGATCACCCCCGACCAGCCGCTCGACAGCCAGATGGCTGGCCGCCCGACTGAAGTCAGCATCGGCGGCCTGCCGGGCCGCACTCTGCTGAACAAAGCGATGGCCCTGGCCACCGCTCGCTAAGAGGACCGCCCGCATGAATCGACCTGCCTTGCGACACGCCCCGCACCTGGCACTGGCATTGGCCATCGCCGCCGCGGCCGGATGCGCCGGCCTGCCCGACCAGCGCCTGGCCCAGGAGGCCCTGGACCGCGGCGACATCGCCACCGCCCAGGCCAACTTCCAGGCCCTGGCCACCATGGGTTACGCCGACGCACAGGTCGGACTGGCCGACATGCAGGCCGCCACCGGCGACCCCGACGAACAGGCCCGCGCCGAGAAGCTCTACCGCGAAGCGGCCGAGAGCTCCCCGCGCGCCCGCGCCCGCCTGGGCAAGTGGCTGGCGGCCAAGCCCGGCGGCACCGACGCCGAGCACCGCGAAGCCGAACAGCTGCTGACCCGCGCCTTCAACGAAGGCGAGGACAGCGCGCTGGTTCCGCTGATCGTCCTCTACCTGCAGTACCCGCAGGCCTGGCCGAACGTGAACCCGCAGCAGCGCATCGACCAGTGGCGCGCCCAGGGACTGCCGCAGGCGGACCTGGCGCAGATCATCCTGTACCGCACCCAGGGCACCTACGACCAGCACCTCACCGAAGTCGAGCAGGTCTGCCAGCGCTGGCTGAACCGCATGGACGTGTGCTGGATGGAGCTGGCCACCGTGTACCAGAAGCAGGGCAACGCAGATAAGCAGAAGGCCCACATCGAATCGCTCAAGGCAGGCTGGAAGGCCGGCCGCGTACCGTCCGAGCGCGTCGAATCGGTAGCCGGCGTGCTGGCCGACCCGAACATCGGCACCGCCGACCCGCAGGCCGCACAGGCGTTGCTCAACGAGATCGCGCCAACCTACCCGGCCGCCTGGGTCAGCCTCGCCAAGCTGCAGTACGACAACCCCGACCTGGGCGACCTCGACCAGATGCTCGACTACCTGAAGAAGGGCCAGGAAGCCGCGCAGCCCCGCGCCGAACTGCTGCTGGGGCGCCTCTACTACGACGGCAAGTGGGCCCCGCAGGAACCGCAGAAGGCCGAACAGCACCTGCTCAAGGCCGCCGCCACCGAGCCTCAGGCGCACTACTACCTGGGCCAGATCTACCGCCGCGGCTTCCTCGGCCAGGTCTACCCGCAGAAGGCCGTGGACCACCTGATCATCGCCGCCCGCGCCGGCCAGGCCAGCGCCGACATGGCCCTCGCCCAGCTCTATTCGCAGGGTCGCGGCATTCGCCCAAACCTGGTCAATGCCTACGTCTTCGGCGAGCTCGCCCAGCGCCAGCAGGTACCCACTGCGAGCGACCTGATGGCGCAGATCGAACCGCAGATCCAGCCGGCCGACCGCAGTGCGGCCCAGCAGTTGCTCAAGCGTGAAGAACAGGCTCGCGGCGCCAACTGGCAAGCCACCGTCAGCCTTCTGCAGAACAACCAGGAACAAGAAAATCTATGAAGCGCAACGACCCGATGACCACCCCGCTGTTTGCTCTCGTCGATGGAGTTCAGCCGCGTGCCCTGGCTTCCGCTGTCCGCCGCGCCCGCCTGTTCCCCGCCATGCTCGGCGTTGGCCTGAGCCTCGCCGGCACCCTGTTCGGCAGCCTCGCCCACGCGGCAGAAGAGCCACCGAAGAACTTCGGCCTCGACATCAAGGTGACCGCCGAATCCGAGGATGACCGCGACCTGGGCACCGCCCGCGGCGGCGACCTCAACGGCATCGGTCTGGACCTGCGCCCCTGGGCCTTCGGCCAGTGGGGCGACTGGAGCGCCTACGTGATGGGCCAGGCAGTCGCCGCCACCGACACCATCCAGACCGACACCCTGCAGAACGACGACGTCAACAACACCAGCAGCGGCAGCCGCGACAACAAGCGCGAGCCCGACGATGCCTACCTCGCCCTGCGCGAATTCTGGGTCGACTACGCCGGCCTTACCCAGTACCCCGGCGAGCACCTGCGCTTCGGTCGCCAGCGCCTGCGCGAAGACAGCGGCATGTGGCAGGACACCAACATCGAAGCGCTGAACTGGACCTTCGACACCACCCTGCTGCGCGCCCACCTCGGCGCCGCCCAGCGCTTCTCCGACTACCGCACCGACATCACCGACCTGGCGCCGGAGGACAAGGACCGCACCCATGTGTTCGGCGATATATCCACGCAGTGGATGCCCCAGCACTGGGTCGGCCTGCGCCTGCACCATTCCGACGACAGCGGCAGCCTGCCGGACCGGGGCGAGACCGTCGACTCGCTGGACAAACGCTCCACCGGCGACCTCACCTGGGTCGGCATCGAGGCCAACGGCGATGGCTACAACTGGCGCTCGCAGATGCCCATCAACTACTGGGCCAGCGCTACCTGGCTGACCGGCAACCGTGACCGCCTGACCACCGTCCCGGTGAACGGTGAGCGAGTCGCTGCAGGCAAGCAGAGTGGCGACGTGGATGCCTACGGCGCTGACCTGGGCCTGCGCTGGAACATCGACGAGCAATGGCGCGTCGGCGGTGCCTACGCCCGCGGCAGTGGCGGCGGCAAGAACGGCGAAGACCAGTTCGAGCAGACCGGCCTTGAGAGCAACCGCTCCAACTTCACCGGCACCCGCGCCCGCGCGCACCGCTTCGGCGAGGCCTTCCGCGGCGAACTGTCGAACCTCGAAGCTGCGACCCTTTTCGGTTCCTGGCAGCTGCGCGACGACTACGACGCGAGCGTCATCTACAACAAGTTCCGCCGCGTGGACAGCGACTCGGACATCGGCAGCAGCGGCATCACCGCTCCGCTGGTCAACGACTCCAAGGACATCGGCCAGGAAGTCGACCTCGTCGTCACCAAGTACTTCAAGCAGGGCCTGCTGCCGGCTTCGATGAGCCAGGCGATCGACGAGCCGTCGGCGCTGATCCGCTTCCGTGGCGGCGTATTCAAGCCTGGTGACGCCTACGGCAGCCACGTCGACTCGACCATGCACCACGCGTTCGTCGATGTGATCTGGCACTTCTGAGGACTGTAGCGATGACTATCCGAGCACCCTTCCCCGCTCCAACACCCTCACCCCAGCCCTCTCCCAGGGGGAGAGGGGACGCTCTGGCGTTGGGTTGCGTGCCGTGCCAGCCGATCGCTCCGAACAGCTCCCTCTCCCTGCGGGAGAGGGTTGGGGTGAGGGGGCCGCAAGGCCAGCGCAAGTCCGGCGCCGTGCAATGGTCCACCCTGCTGCTGGGCAGCGTATTGCTGGCCACCACTCCAGCCTGGGCGGCGCAGCCCGCGGCCAAGGCCGAAGCCAGCAGCGCACATGCGAAGAAGACCGACGCCGCGAAAGCCGAAACCGGCAAGACCGCCGAAGGCGAACAGGCCCCGGCAGAAGAACCGGGCCACACCCAGACCCTCAAGCAATCGGGCAACTACACGGTGACCGCGGCACCCAGCGAGCCGCTGCACCTGGAACCGCCCAAGCTGCCCGACCTCACCGGCTACACCGCCGAGGCGGTGGAGAAGAAGATCCAGCGCAACAAGCGCGGCAAGGCCCACATCGAACGCATGGTCCAGCAGCAGCCGCTGAAGGAATTCACAGGCGGCAAGAACCGTCTCGCCGAATGGGTGAAGCGCCAGCGCCAGATGCCCCAGGCGATCTTCATCGACGGCGGCTACGTCAACCTCGCCGACCTCGTGGGCAAGTTGCCGAAAACTGCCCTGGAACAGACCGAGCCGGGCGTCTACGTGGCCCGCCTGCCCATCGTCGTCAGTCAGGGCGCCACCCTGGAGATCGACGGCAAGGTCAAGGAACTGCGCCTGTCCCAGGACCGCGGTGCGTTCCTGGTCAACGACGGCAAGCTGTTCGTGCGTAACACCAAAGTCACCGCCTGGAACGAGGCGAAGAAGGAACCGGCGTGGTTCAAGGAGCCCAACGAATTCCGCCCCTTCCTGATCTCCTGGGGCGGCGCCGAGGCTTACCTGGTGAACAGCCACTTCACCAGTTTCGGCTACAACGCCTCCAAGGCCTACGGCATCTCCATCTCGCAGTACAGCCCGGGCATGGACAAGACCATGAAGCGTCCTCGGCCCCAGGGCTGGGTGCTCAATTCCACCTTCGAGGACGCCTGGTACGGCTTCTACTGCTACGAGGCCGACGACCTGGTGGTACGCGGCAATACCTACAAGAACAACATCGTCTACGGCATCGACCCGCACGACCGTTCGCATCGCCTGATCATCGCCGAGAACACCGTCTACGGGACCAAGAAGAAGCACGGCATCATCGTTTCGCGTGAGGTCAACGACAGCTGGATCATCCACAACAAGACCTACGACAACCACCTCTCCGGGATCGTCCTCGACCGTAATTCCGAGCGCAATCTGGTGGCCTACAACGAGGTGTACCGCAACCATTCCGACGGCATCACCCTCTACGAGTCGGGCGACAACCTCATCTACGGCAACCAGGTGCTGGCCAACCTGCGCCACGGCATCCGCATCCGTAACAGCGTGAACATCCGCCTGTACGAGAACCTCGCGGCCGGCAACAAGCTGATCGGCGTCTACGGCCACATCAAGGACCTCTCCGATACCGACCGCAACATCGACCTCGACCCCTTCGACACCAAGGTCTCGCTGATCGTGGTCGGCGGCAAGCTGGCCGGCAACGGCTCGGGTCCGCTGTCGGTGGATTCGCCGCTGTCGCTGGAGCTCTACAAGGTGGCCATGCTCGGCCCGACCAAATCATCCGGCATCTCCTTCAACGGCGTGCTCGGCGAAAAGCAGGACCAGATCCTGGACCTGCTGGTGCGCCAGCAACGCGCGGTGCTGATCGACCCCGTCGAAAGCCAGGCCGAACTGCAGAACTGAGGACCGACCATGAATAAAATCACCACCAACCTGCTGCGCCTGTCGGGCCTCACCGCCGCCCTGCTGCTCGCCCACCAGGCCAGCGCCGCCGACGCGCCGAGCTACTCCGCGCAGCCGGCTGCCGGGCTGTGCCCGACCGCCGCCAACAACGCGGCGTACAACACCAAGTACCTGGGCTTCTTCACCCACCTGGTGCCGGCCCAGGAAGACTGGCTGTTCCGTACCACCTACGACCTGCGCACCGACTTCGGCACCAGCGCCGAAGGCTGGCGCGAGCTCAAGCAACTGCGCGACGAACTCAAGCGCAAGGGTATCGACCTGGTCGTGGTCTACCAGCCCACCCGTGGCCTGGTGAACCGCGAGAAGCTCAACCCGCAGGAGAAGGCCAGCTTCAACTTCGAGCTGGCCAAGCAGAACTACCAGGCGACCATCGCCCAGTTCCGCAAGGCCGGCATCTACACCCCGGACTTCTCGCCGCTGTTCGACGAGAAGGAAGAGCACCCCTACTACTTCAAGGGCGACCACCACTGGACCCCGTACGGCGCCATGCGCAGTGCGAAGATCGTCGCCGAGACGCTGAAGGAAATCCCCGCCTACAACGACATTCCCAAGAAGGAATTCGAGAGCAAGCGCGTGGGCCTGCTGTCCAAGCTGGGCACCTTCCACAAGGCCGCCGCCCAGCTGTGCGGCAGCAGCTACGCGCCGCAGTACGTCGACCGCTTCGAGACCGAGCCGGTGGGCGATTCGGGCGGCGGCGATCTATTCGGTGAAGGCGGCGATGCCCAGGTCGCGCTGGTGGGCACCTCCAACAGCGGCCCGGCGTACAACTTCGCCGGCTTCCTGGAGCAGTACGGCAAGGTCGACATCCTCAACAACGCCGTGTCCGGCGGCGGTTTCGACAGCTCCCTGCTGGCCTACATGACCAGCAAGGAATTCCACGACAAGCCGCCGAAGATCCTCATCTGGGAATTCGCCACCCACTACGACATGGCGCAGAAGAGCTTCTACCGCCAGGCCATGCCGCTGGTGGACAACGGCTGCGCCGACGGCAAGCCGGCCATCAGCCGCAAGGTCAAGCTGCACGCCGGCAGCAACGAGGTGCTGGTCAACAGCAGCGCCCTGCCGATCCGCTCGGGCAGCTACACCGCCGACGTCACCTACTCCGACCCCGGCGTGCACGAACTCAAGAACACCATCTGGTACATGAACGGTCGTCGCGAGCAGCTGAAGATCGAGCAGTCCAAGGCCGTGGATACCGGCGGACGCTACGTCTTCGAACTGCGCAACGACGAGGACTGGTCGAACCAGCAGTTCCTCTCCCTGGAGATCGAGGCGCCGGAAGACATGCCGGCGGGCCTGGAAGTCGAGGCCAAGCTCTGTCAGACGCCCAAAGCCAAGTCGGCCGACATGGCCGCCAACTGACGCGAGGGAGTGAATTCCATGCCCAGCCTACGCAAGATCAAGACCCCCGTGGTCGCCCGCATCGGCCTGACCATCGCCGTGCTCGGCGCCCTGTTCGGTGGCGAAAGCGCCACCTACGCCGCCGACCTGATGCCGCCACCGGGCTACTTCTCCGCCGTCGGCGACAAGGGCAGCAAGAAGGACGCCGACAACTGCCCGACACCGCCCACGCCCTACACCGGCAGCCTGCAGTTCACCAGCAAGTACAAGGGCTCGGATTCGGCGCGCTCGACCTTGAACGTCGACGCGGAGAAAGAGTTCCGCAGCCAGATCAAGGACATCACCGACATGGAGCGCGGCGCCACCAAGCTCATCACCCAGTACATGCGCAGCGGCAACAAGGGCGACCTGGACTGCGCGATGAACTGGCTGGATTCCTGGGCGCGGGCCGGTGCGCTGGAAAGCAGCGACTACAACCACACCGGCAAGTCCATGCGCAAATGGGCGCTGGGCAGCCTGTCGTCTTCCTACATGCGCCTGAAGTTCTCCAGCAGCCGCCCGCTGGCCGCCTACGGCGAGCAGTCGAAAGAGATCGAGAACTGGTTCAGCACCCTGGGCAGCCAGGTGGTGCGCGACTGGAGCGACCTGCCGCTGAAGAAGATCAACAACCACTCCTACTGGGCCGCCTGGTCGGTGATGTCCACCGCTGTGGTAACCAACCGCCGCGACCTGTTCGACTGGTCGGTGCAGGAGTTCAAGGTCGCCGCCAACCAGGTCGACGCCGACGGCTACCTGCCCAACGAACTCAAGCGCCGCCAGCGCGCGCTGTCGTACCACAACTACTCGCTGCCGCCGCTGACCATGATCGCCGCCTTCGCCCAGGTGAACGGCGTCGACCTGCGCCAGGAAAATAACGGCGCCCTGCAGCGCCTGGCCAACCGCGTGATGCAAGGCGTGGACGACCAGGACGCGTTCGACCAGAAGACCGGCAACGACCAGGACATGGGCGACCTGAAGGAGAACAGCAAGTTCGCCTGGCTCGAACCCTACTGCGCGCTCTACAGCTGCGCGCCCAAGACCCAGGACTGGAAGAAGAAGATGGAGCCGTTCAACAGTTTCCGCCTGGGGGGTGAAGTGACCAAGGTTTTCAACCGTCAGGGGGCGGGGAGCTGAAGCAGCGCCCGTCTCCTTGAAAGCGGAACTCCCGTAGGGCGCATAACCGCTTGCGGTTATCCGCCGAAGGATCTGGCACGAAACCACGGCGGATAACGCTTCGCGTTATTCGCCCTACCAGAGCAGAGCGGCAACACCGAGCCATCCGACAACACCGGACGGCCCCCTCTCCCACTGGGAGAGGGCTGGGGTGAGGGCAAGCCCTCGCTCCGAAGCAACGGCAACACCACCCGACCCACGCAATAAAGACGCGGGCGGGCGCAACAGATTGAGCACCACATGGGGAGGAATTGGCGGGTTGCCCCGGCCTTTCCTCAAGGCGTCGCGAAGACGCCGGAAGGTTCGGAGCGACTCAAGGTTTGAAGCTCCAGAGAGAGACGCGGAATGGTCTTTTCTTCCAACGTATTCCTGTTCCTGTTCCTGCCGGTCTTCCTCGGCCTGTACTACCTGAGCGGGAACCGCTACCGGAACCTCCTGTTGCTGGTCGCCAGCTACATCTTCTACGCCTGGTGGCGGGTGGACTTCCTCCTGCTGTTCGCCGGCGTCACGGTCTTCAACTACTGGATCGGCCTGCGCATCGGCGCCGCCGGCGTGCGCACCAAGGCTGCCCAGCGCTGGCTGATCCTCGGCGTAGTGGTCGACCTCTGCGTGCTGGGCTACTTCAAGTACGCCAACTTCGGCGTGGAGAGCCTCAACGAGATCATCACCTCGCTGGGCATGCAGCCCTTCGTGTTGACCCACATCCTGCTGCCGATCGGCATCAGCTTCTACACCTTCGAATCGATCAGCTACATCATCGACGTGTACCGCGGCGACACCCCGGCCACGCACAACCTGATCGACTTCGCGGCGTTCGTGGCGATCTTCCCGCACCTGATCGCCGGCCCCGTGCTGCGCTTCAAGGACCTGGTCGACCAGTTCAACCACCGCACCCACACCGTCGACAAGTTCGCCGAAGGCTGTACCCGCTTCATGCAGGGCTTCGTCAAGAAGGTGTTCATCGCCGACACCCTGGCGGCGGTGGCCGACCACTGCTTTGCCCTGCAGGACCCGACCACCGGCGACGCCTGGCTCGGCGCGCTGGCCTACACCGCACAGCTGTACTTCGACTTCTCCGGCTACAGCGACATGGCTATCGGCCTCGGCCTGATGATGGGCTTCCGCTTCATGGAGAACTTCAACCAGCCCTACATCAGCCAGTCCATCACCGAGTTCTGGCGGCGCTGGCACATCAGCCTGTCCACCTGGCTGCGCGACTACCTGTACATCAGCCTGGGCGGTAACCGCGGCACCACCTTCCAGACCTACCGCAACCTGATCCTCACCATGCTGCTGGGCGGCCTCTGGCACGGCGCCAACGTCACCTACATCATCTGGGGCGCCTGGCATGGCGTGTGGCTGGCCATCGAGCGCGCGCTGGGCGTGAACGCCGCACCCCGGGTGCTCAATCCGCTGAAGTGGGCGTTCACCTTCCTGCTGGTGATCGTCGGCTGGGTGATCTTCCGCGCCGAGGACCTGCACGTGGCCTGGCGCATGTACGAAGCCATGTTCAGCTTCGGCGACTGGAAGCTCTCCGAGCTCAACCGCGCCAGCCTCACCGGCCTGCAGGTCGGCACCCTGGTGATCGCCTACCTCGTGCTCGCCTTCTTCGGCCTGCGCCAGTTCTACAACCAACCGATGCAGAGCAAGGCGCCCAAGGCCGCCGCGAAGACCGAACAGGTCGACGCCGACGGCCCGGCCAGCGCCCAGCCGCGCGCTCCGGCCATGGCCCAGCAGGACACAGCGGCGATCGCCTACTCGCCCAGCGGCGCCGCCGTCTACCAGCCGCACTGGATGACCCAGCTGCCGGTACTGGCCACGCGCATCGCCCTGCTCCTGCTGTTCGCCGCCTCGGTGCTCAAGCTCTCGGCGCAGAGCTACTCACCGTTCCTCTACTTCCAGTTCTGATCCGGACGAGGCATCCATGACTATCGCCAAACCCCTCCAGTACGCCTACATCGCCGCCTTCGGCGGGATGTTGCTGGGCCTGGCCGGCTGGTCGCTGAAGGCCTTCCCCAGCTTCTCCGCCGCCGAGGGCACCACCGTGCTCAACGGCAAGCTGGCCCACGCCTTCGAAGGCCACTACGACGACGAATTCCCCATCAAGCGCCTGGGCACCAACCTCTGGGCCGCATTGGACTACACCGTCTTCGACGAAGGCCGCCCCGGCGTGGTGATCGGCAAGGACGGCTGGCTGTTCACCGATGAAGAGTTCAAGCCCGCCCCCTCCCAGCAACAGTTGGAAGATAACTGGGCGCTGGTGCGCGGCGTGCAACAGGAGCTGGAGCGCCGCGGCGTGAAGCTGGTGCTGGCGATCATCCCCGCCAAGACCCGCCTCTACCCCGAGTACGTCGGCAAGGAGCAACCCGCAGCCCTGCACGCCTCGCTCTACACCGACTTCCTGCAGCGCGCCCGCCAGGCCGGCATGGCCGCGCCCGAGCTGCTGGAGACGATGGAAAAGGCCAAGGACAACGGCCAGGTGTTCCTGCGCACCGACACCCACTGGACCCCGCTGGGCGCCGAAGCCGTGGCCCAGCGCCTGGGCGAAAGCATCCGCGCCGGCCAGGGCGCCGACCTGCCGACCCAGAGCTTCGTCACCGAGGCCGGCAAGAGCGGCGCGCACAAGGGCGACCTGCTGACCTTCCTGCCTCTGGACCCGCTGTTCACCAACCTGCTGCCTGAAGAAGACCAGCTGCAGCAGCGCCAGACCCACCCGGCCGAGGACACCGCCGGCTCTGCTGACACCAGCGGCGGCGACCTCTTTGGCGACAGCACCCAGCCGCAGGTCGCCCTGGTCGGCACCAGCTACAGCGCCAACGCACGCTGGAACTTCGCCGGCGCCCTCAAGCAGGCGCTCTCGGCGGATGTCATCAACTACGCCAAGGAGGGCAAGGGCCCCCTGGAACCGATGCTCGAACTCCTGCAGGACGAAGGCTTCAAGCAGAAGCCGGCGCGACTGCTGGTCTGGGAATTCCCCGAACGCTACCTGCCGATGCACAGCGACCTGAGCCAGTTCAACCAGGACTGGGTGGCGCAATTGCGGGCAGCCGGTAGCCGCGACGAACGCCTGGCTTCCAACCAGGCCCCGGCTCACTGAGCAGATACATCCACGGCGCATCGAGCGCTGGAACAGGGCACCACCCTTGCCCATACGAGAAAAAGTAGACGGAGGTACACCCCATGAACCGACTGAGCATGAACCGACTGACCATTCGCACCCTGAAGTCGTCCGCCCTCGCACTGGCCCTGGGCGCCGCATCCTTCGGCGCTTTCGCCGGTGGTGAAGGCGCGCTGTACGGCCCGCAGGCGCCCAAAGGCTCCACCTTCGTACGGGCCTACAACGCCGGCAGCGGCGAGCTGTCCGTCAGCGTCGGCAACGCCACCCTCAACGACATCTCGCCGCTGGGCTCCAGCGACTTCAAGTTCCTCCCGCCGGGCAACTACACCGCCAAGGTCGGCACCCAGAGCCTGCCGGTGAAACTCGACCCGGACGCCTACTACACCCTCGTCAGCCAGCCCGGCGGCCAGCCGCGACTAGTGCCCGAGCCGCCGTTCAAGAACAAGCAGAAGGCTCTCGTCCGTGTACAGAACCTCAGCGGCAAGGCCCTCACCCTGAAGACCGCCGACGGCAAGACCGAAGTGGTCAGCAACGTCGCCCCGCAGAGCCACGGCGACCGCGAGATCAACCCGGTGAAAGTGAACCTGGCGCTGTTCGACGGCGCGAAGAAGGTCAGCGACCTCAAGCCCGTCACCCTCGAGCGCGGCGAAGTGGTCTGCCTCTACGTCACTGGCGACGCCGGCAAGCTGAACCCTGTGTGGGTCAAGCGCCCGGTGAAGGCGGACTGATCCATGCGCCGGCGGATGCTGCACTGCCACTCCCATCCGGAGTGCGGACGAGGCGCCACACCTCCCGCCGGCACGAACTGCCTGCCCTTCCCTCGGGGAGGGTCCTGGGGCGCACCGGCAACTGACGCGCCCCGCTCCACCCAGAACAACAAGACCGGCCAAGCACCGGCAGAAGAACCCGTGCGCCGCAACGACGGCAAGCACAGGAGAGGTCACCCAAACCGCACGCCGGCCCGCATGACGTGGACCGGCCAACAGAACGCAAACGCTTTAGGAGAAACCCGATGATCCCAGTAATCCTTTCCGGTGGTAGCGGCTCGCGACTCTGGCCTCTTTCGCGCAAACAGTATCCCAAGCAGTTCCTGGCCCTGACCGGCGACCACACCCTGTTCCAGCAGACCCTGGAGCGCCTGGTGTTCGAAGGCATGGAGCCGCCGGTGGTGGTGAGCAACCAGGAACACCGTTTCATCGTCCAGGAACAGCTCGAAGCGCTGGACCTGAAGACTCAGTCCATCCTCCTCGAACCCTTTGGCCGCAACACCGCCCCGGCAGTCGCCATCGCCGCCATGAAGCTGATGTCCGAAGGCCGTGACGAACTGCTGCTGATCCTTCCCGCCGACCACGTGATCGAAGACCAGCGCGCCTTCCAGCGCGCCCTGGCACTGGCCACCAATGCCGCCGAAAAGGGCGAGATGGTGCTCTTCGGCGTCCCCGCCGACCGCCCGGAAACCGGCTACGGCTACATCAAGTCCGGCGACGAGCGCGGCCTGCCGGACGGCGTCATCCGCGTCGAGCGCTTCATCGAGAAACCCGATGAAGCCCGTGCCCGTCAGTTCGTCGAGGAAGGCGGCTACTTCTGGAACAGCGGCATGTTCCTGTTCCGCGCCAGCCGCTTCCTGGAAGAACTGAAGAAGCACGACGCCGACATCTACGACACCTGCCTGCTCGCCCTCGAGCGCAGCCAGCACGACGGCGACCTGATCAACATCGACGCCGCCACCTTCGAGTGCTGCCCGGACAACTCCATCGACTACGCCGTGATGGAAAAGACCCGCCGCGCCTGCGTGGTCCCGCTGGCCGCCGGCTGGAACGACGTCGGCAGCTGGTCGTCGATCTGGGAAGTCCACGACAAGGACGCCGACGGCAACGTCACCATGGGCGACGTGGTCGTGCACGACAGCCACAACTGCCTGGTGCACGGCAACGGCAAGCTGGTGTCCGTGGTCGGCCTGGAAGACATCGTGGTGGTCGAGACCAAGGACGCCATGATGATCGCCCACAAGGACCGCGTGCAGGACGTCAAGAAGGTAGTCAACCAGCTCGACGCTGCCGGCCGCAGCGAGACCCAGAACCACTGCCAGGTCTATCGTCCGTGGGGTTCCTACGACTCGGTGGACATGGGCGGCCGCTTCCAGGTCAAGCACATCACCGTCAAGCCCGGCGCGCGCCTGTCGCTGCAGATGCACCACCACCGCGCCGAGCACTGGATCGTCGTCTCCGGCACCGCCCAGGTGACCTGTGACGACAACACCTTCCTGCTAACCGAGAACCAGTCCACCTACATCCCGATCGCCTCGGTCCACCGCCTGGCCAACCCGGGCAAGATCCCGCTGGAGATCATCGAAGTGCAATCGGGCAGCTACCTGGGCGAAGACGACATCGAGCGTCTGGAAGACGTCTACGGCCGAACCACCGAGAACGTGGAGCTGCGCGCCGTCGTGCGCTGATTCCACGCGAGAATCCGGCGCTTCCCCCATCGGCGCCATGCCCCCGCACCTTCCGGTGCGGGGGCTTTTTTATGCCCGTAGCTGCCCACTCCCTCAGGGATACACCGTTGCCGGACGGTTCGCGAGCGAGCCCCACAGGGAACACCCGCGCCACATCAACCCGCCCTATCCCGCCGCCTGCTAAGGTAATGCTCGAAACCCTGCGCGGAGCGCTCCATGCTGTACGGCATCCTGCTGATCGTCACCTGGATCATCCTGCTGATCCGCTACCCCTCCCGCGCCCTGCCGATCTCCGGCGCCGGGCTGGTCGGGCTGGCCACGGTCATCGCCGTGGCCATCTGGCAGGACAACAGCGACACCCGCCAGCTCCAGCACCTGGAATTGCGCATCGCCTATCAACCCGACCAGTGCCAGCCTGGCCGCCCCCTGGCCGTCAGCCTGAAGAACGGCTCCGCGCGCCCGCTGCTGGAGCTGCGCTGGAAAGTTGCCGCCTACCGTCCCGGCGATACCACCGACCTCGCCGAAAACCTCTACGAAGCGCCGCGCTACCGTGGCCCCGGCGCGCTGCTCGCCGGCGATAGCTGGAACGACTGCCTGCCGCTGCCACCGCTGCGCCCCGGCTACCGCGCCAGCACCCTGGAATTTCGCGCCGAGCGAGTCAGCGGCCGCTTCGGCAATTGATTCACCTGCCCCGCACAATCCGGTACGGTAGTCCCGCCCACAGCCCAAGGACTGCCACACCATGCCCCAGCCCGTCGCCCTCATCACCGGTTGCTCCAGCGGTATCGGCCGCGCCCTCGCCGATGCCTTCCAGGCCGCCGGTTACCAGGTCTGGGCCACCGCCCGCCGCGATGAAGATGTCGCCACCCTCGGCCAGGCGGGTTTGCGCGGCGTGCTGCTGGACGTCAACGACGAACCCGCCGTCGAGCGTCTCGCCAAACTACTGCAGCGCGAAGCCGGCGGCCTCGATGTGCTGATCAACAACGCCGGCTACGGCGCCATGGGCCCGCTGCTGGACGGCGGCAGCCAGGCGATCCGCCGGCAGTTCGAAACCAATGTGTTCGCCGTGGTCGGCGTCACCCGCGCACTGTTCCCGGCGCTGCGGGCGCGGCGCGGGCTGGTGGTGAACATTGGCAGTGTGTCCGGCGTATTGGTCACCCCCTTCGCTGGCGCCTACTGCGCATCGAAAGCCGCGGTGCATGCGCTCAACGATGCACTGCGCCTGGAGCTGGCCCCTTTCGGCATCGAGGTGATGGAAGTGCAGCCCGGCGCCATCGCCTCCAACTTCGGCGCCAACGCCAGCCGCGAGATGGCCGCGGTGGTCAGCGAAGACTCCGCCTGGTGGCCGCTGCGACAATTCATCCAGGCGCGCGCCGCGGCCTCCCAGGACAAACCCACCCCCGCCAGCGACTTCGCCCGCGAGCTGCTGGCTGCCGCACAGAAATCCCCGCGCCCGCGCCTGCTGCGCATCGGCAACGGCAGCCGGGCCCTGCCGCTGCTCTCGCGCTGGCTGCCCACCGGCCTGCTGGACAAGGTGCTGAAGAAGCGCTTCGGCCTCGACGGGCAACTCTGATGACCTACCCGATCCGTTACCTCGCCCTCGCCGGCATCCTCGCTGCCTTCTTCCTCAACGTGGTGGCACGCGGGCTGCTGCGGGTCGGCGGTGTGCCGGCGACCTTGCTGGTGGCAGCGGTGATCGCCGCCACCATGGCCTTCTGGTTCGCCCGCCGGCACAAACGCCTGGCGGAGACCGCCGAGCGTTGGCGGCTGACCGCGCTTTACGGCGGTGGGCTGGCGGTGCTCTACGCCCTCCTCGTCGGCATGGCTGCGTGGAAGAACACGCCGAGCCCTGCGGCGCTGCTGATCTACGCGTTGAACTACCTGTGCTATCCGCTGTGCGTCTGGTGGTTCTTTCGCCCCGGCGTGCTCGCGCGCTTCCTGCCGGCCGACCGACGCTGAGTCGCCTTCACGCTTTCTTCACCTGCTTTTCATCCGCTTACAACCGGCCTCCTTCTAAGGTGACGCGGACCTTAGAGGAGTCCCCATGTCCCTGCCTTCGATTCTCCGTGGCGCCATCGCCGCCGCCCTGCTGAGCACTGCACTGCTGAGCATTAGCCCGCTCGCCTTGGCCGCTGGCGAGACGCAGGCCGACTGGGCCAAGCCGGTGGACAAGTCGTTCAACCTGTACCAGATGTCGCCGACCCTCTACCGCAGCGCCCTGCCCTCCGGGCAGAACCTGCCGGTGCTGGAGCAACTGAAGGTGAAGACCGTGGTCAGCTTCATCAAGGACGACGATCGCGCCTGGATCGGCCAGCAGAACATCGCGGTCGTGAGCTTCCCGACCCACGCCGACCGCGTCGACGACGCCGACGTGCTGAAAGTCCTGCGTATCCTGCAGAGTGCCGAGCAGAATGGCCCGGTGCTGATGCACTGCAAGCACGGGCGTGATCGTACCGGCCTGTTCGCCGCCATGTACCGCACGGTGATCCAGGGCTGGAGCAAGGAAGACGCGCTCAAGGAAATGGTCGAGGGTGGCTACGGCACCGAAGACGACATGACCGACGCCATCGCCTACGTGCAGAAAGCCGACATCGGCAAGCTGCAACTGGCCCTGGCCAGCGGCGCATGCAGCACCTCGGCCCTCGCCGGCTGCCAACTCAAGGGCTGGCTGGCGGACACCTTCGGCGAGGAACGGCCGCCGCACCCGGCGCACTGATCGGCGTATCTGTCACACCGTCATGGCGAGAGTGCGCTAACGTGGGCGCACTCTCACCGTTTCACAGGCATGCCATGACTTCCTCCCGTTTCAGCGCCGTCACCCACACCCGCTACATCGACCATGCAGGCCTCGATGCCTTCTGCGCCGACTACGACGGCTTTCTGCTCGACCTCTGGGGTGTGTTGATCGACGGTGTCGACGTGTTCCCCGGCGCCCTCGACTGGCTCGCGCGCCGCGCTGCCGAAGGCAAGCCGGTGTGGTTCCTCAGCAACGCCTCGCGCAGCGTCCCGGAAATGGCCGACACCCTGGTGCGCCTGGGCGTCTCCCGCGAGCTGTTCGCCGGCATCACCACTTCCGGCCAGTTGGCCATCGACGCCTTCACCCATGAACGTAAATTCCAGCGCGGCGGTATCTACACCGTCGGCGTGGGCGATGCGCTGACCACCTGGCCGGTGGAGATCCGCGAGCGCTTCTGCGACGACATCCATGCCGCCTCGCTGATCCTCGGTGTCGGCAGCTTCCCGCAGGACGAGCTGGAAGAGCGCTTCGCCCCTCTGCGCAGCGCGACCGACAAACCCTTCCTGTGCGCCAACCCCGACCGTGTGGTGGTTTCCGGCGGCCAGACGGTGTTTGGCGCCGGCCGCCTGGCCGAGGCGTTCGCCGAGGAAGGCGGCAGCGTGCACTGGTACGGCAAGCCCGATCCCTCGGCGTTCCGCATCGCCCAGCGGCAGTTGGAGGCGCGCGGCGCGAAGCACATTCTGTTCGTCGGCGACTCGCTGGTGACCGACGTACCCGGCGCGCTGGCCGCGCGCATCGATACCCTGTGGCTGGCGTCCACCGGCATCCATCGCCAGGCGCTGGGCGTGCCTTTCAATGGCGAGCTGGACGCGGAGAAAACCAACGCGCTGCTCGATGGCTATCCAGTTCGACCGCACTTTGCAGCGCCGGGGCTGGTCTGAGTTCAGGACATCCACCTGAGCTCGAGCCCCCATGAACGAACTGATCGACCTGCTGCAATGGCCAGCCATGCTGGTCACCGTCCTCGCCGCCTGGCTGGTGGGCTCGCGCGACCGCAAACGGCGCAAGGTGGGCTTCTGGGTGTTTCTCGTCAGCAATGCGCTGTGGATTGCCTGGGGCCTGCCGGCCAAGGCCTACGCGCTGGTGCTGCTGCAGCTGTGCCTGGCGGCGATGAATATCCGCGGCAGCTACAAGAACCGCCGGCGCGAAAACGCCGAGGGATAAGCGATCCCTGTAGGAGCGAGCTTGCTCGCGAACCGCATGGCACCGGCGCTGGGCTGTTCGCGAGCAAGCTCGCTCCTACGAAGATCTTCGCCCTGCGCGGCTGTCCCATCGACCTGTTAGGCACAGGGGGATCCAGGGCATCAGCCGGCACAGTCGGCCCCCTCTCCCCTCGGGAGAGGGTTGGGGTGAGGGCAGCCCAGGCGACGGAGCTTCCCGCTGCACGGACCTGAAACGAAAACGGGAGCCGCAGCTCCCGTTTTCATTCACCCGATCAACTCACTGCGCCGCCGCAGCCGCGCCGTCGGAGAGTTCCGCGTTGCGGCTCTGCGGGTTGACGATCACGGTGGCGGTGATGCCCGCTGCCAGCAGCACGCCTTCCGGCACGTCGTCGATGTGGATGCGCACCGGCACGCGCTGGGCCAGGCGCACCCAGTTGAAGGTCGGGTTCACATCGGCCACCAGCTCGCGGCTTTCCGGGTTGTCGCGGTCGTAGATGGCGCGGGCGATGCTCTCGACATGGCCTTTCAGGCGCTCGCCGCTCATCAGTTGCAGCTCGGCCGGGTCACCGACGCGGATGTGCGGCAGCTTGGTCTCTTCGAAGTAGCCGTAGATCCAGTAGGAGTTCTCGTCGACCACGGCCATCTTCGCCTCGCCCACGCGGGCGTAGTCGCCACGGTGCACGTTGAGGTTGGTCACGTAGCCGTCTACCGAGGCCCGCACCTGGGTGCGTTCCAGGTTCAGCTTGGCGGCGTCCAGCGCGGCCAGGGCCTGCTGGTAGTCGGCCTCGGAGGCGGCGGCGGTGTTGCTGGCGTCGTCCAGGCTCTCGCGGGAGACGACTTCCTCGTCCATGGCGCGGCGGCGCTTGGCGTTGAGCAGGCGCATCTGCAGGGTGGCCTTGCGCGAGTCGACCAGGGCCTGCGCCTGCTTCACGGCGATCTGATAGTGGTCCGGGTCGATCTGCATGAGCAGGTCGCCCTTCTTCACTTGCTGGTTGTCACGCACCGGCACGTCGACCACCACGCCGGAGACGTCGGCGGCGACATTGATGATGTCGGCGCGCACCCGGCCGTCGCGGGTCCAGGGCGTATCCATGTAGTTCACCCAGAGGGCGCGGCCGATCAACGCGGCGACCGCCAGGATGATCAGGGTCGCCAGCAGGCTGATGATGGATTTGAGAGTCATGGGTGCACGCTCGTTACTTATAGATAGTGAGAGACAGGCCGCCGAACAGGCAGGCGAACAGGCACACGCGGAACAGCGCTGGGTGCCAGGTGAAGCGGTACAGGCCGATGGAGGCGAAGATGCGGTCGATGCCCCAACAGATCACCGCAGCAACGAGGAACATCAGGGTCAGGGTCGGCATGTAGACCCCGTGGAACGCGATCTCGCGGGGCAGGTCAGGCAACATGGGTCGATCTTCCAGAAGAGGTTTCGCCATCGCGCAGCGGCGACTGCGGGTCGAGCAGGCTGCTGCGGAGGAAGTGCAGGTAGCTGAGCACGCGGCGCAGCGGCGAGCTTTCGAAGTCCGGGGCGCGCGGCTCGTCGGTGGTCTTCACACAGTCGATGGCCTGCTCGACGGCGGCCAGGGCGCGTTCGCGGTTGGCCTCGCACGGCTTGACGAACAGGCGGATCAGTGCGCGGCCCATGGCGCGGATCGACTGCCGCCAGGGCGTCGACTCGGCGTAGCAGGGCTCGTCCGGCAGGGCTTCCTGCTCGACGCGCAACTCGATGATCGAATGGCCGATCTCCAGCACCACGAAGGTCCAGCGCAGCAGGCGGCGCTGCATCTGCGGGCTGCGCGCGGCGACGCCGTAGGCCTGGTTGAGCAGGTCGCGGGTGCCGCTCTCGAAGGACGAGACGAGGCCGTCGAGCTTGCCGCTGATGGCTTCCACCACGCGCAGGCGCAGGTCCTTCTCCAGGCGGCGCCACAGCCAGGCGCTGGTGGGCGGCATGATCACCGCGGCGACCACGGCCGCCAGGCTCTGCGACAGCACCAGGGAGATGTACTCGTTGAGCATGCGGCCCGGATCGTAGACGGTGAGGTTCGCCGGGATCGCGCCGAAGCTGAAGAACACCAGCAAACCCAGGCCGTAGCCGGCGTACTTGGGCTTGATCGAGAGGAACGCGCCCACCGCGAACACCGGCGCCAGGGCGAAGGCCAGCAAGGCGAAGCCGTCCAGGTGCGGGAACACGAAGAAGGTTTCCGAGAAGCCGAGGATGGCCGCGAAGAAGGTGCCCACGGCCATCTGCATGGCCATCTTTGCCGGGTCTGGCGCGGCAGAGACCAGCGCGGCGACGGCGGCGGCGTTGAGCACGAAGGTGCTGCCGCTGGGCCAGGCGGTCTCGATCCAGAAGATGCCGAACACCAGCACCATCAATGCGGTTCGCCCGCCGGCCACCAGCGAGGCGACCAGGTTGGCCTTGGGCGAGAAGCCGTGCTTCCAGTTCTCCCGCTCGTGCTTGTGCGCGGCCAGGGAGGCGTGGGTCAGGGCGTAGTTGTAGAGGTCGTCGGCCAGGCGGTAGAGCAGCTCGCCGGCGGTGTTGTAGTCCATCAGCGCGGACGGCTCGTCCTGCTCCTCCAGCAGTTGCGCGCGACCGGAGCGGATGCGTTGCATCATCCGCGTGCGGTGGCTTTCCAACTGCGCGGCGAGGCGTTCGGCGTCGCGGTCGGTGACCGACTGGCCACGCCACGGGGCGAGCACCTGGGCGAGTTCATCCAGGCACGCCTGCAGCGCGCGCAGCACGGCCTCGGCTTCCTGCGCACGCAGGCGCGAGAGCAACTGGTGCAGCGCGTGGTAGCGGGTGGTGAGGACCATGAACTCGTTGTTCAGGCGCGACAGGCGGCCGGAACGCAGGCGCATATGCGGGTCTTCGAAACGGGTGACGCTGCGCAGCGCTTCCAGGCCCACCGCCTGGGAGGCGAACGCCACATTGGCGGCCTCGAACTTTGGCCGCTCGCCGCCGCCGAGGTTGTCCAGGACGAAGCCGGCGAAGGCGCCGAAACGCTGGTACAGCGCACTGCGCATGGCGGTACTGGAGGTCTGCGGGAACAGCGTGGCGCTGACCACCATGGAGCAGAGGATGCCGAGGCTGATCTCCAGCACGCGCCAGATCGCCGACATGAACGCGGCTTCCGGGTGCAGGGTGGCGGGCAGGCCGATCAGCGTGGCGGTGTAGCCGGCGAGGACACAGGCGTAGGAGCGGAAGTCGCGGTAGCGCGCGGCGCCGACGGTGCACAGGCCGATCCACAGCGCCGAGACGAGCAGGAACAGCTCGCGCTGCTGGGCGAAAATGGCGATCAGCGCAACCATCACACTTAGTCCGACCAGGCTGCCGAGAATCCGGTAGAAGCTCTTGGCGAACACCTGGCCGCTCTGCGGCTGCATGACGATGAACACGGTGATGGTCGCCGTGCTCGGCTGCGGCAGTTCCAGGCGCATCGCCAGCCACAGGGTCAGCAGCGCGGCGAGCAGCACCTTGGCGATGTACACCCAGGTGACGCCGTCACTGCGACCCCACTCCAGCAGTGCACGACGCAGGGCGTCCAGCGGCGCGAGCTGGCGGGTGGCGGTGCTGCCGTTGAAGGAGTCGCCGGCCATCTCAGCGCTCGCTGGCCGCGCGGACGTCGACGGTCTCGGGGACCATCTTCGCCTCTTTCGGGCCTTCCTGCTTGTCCATCAGGCCGCCGCCCAGGGCAACGACGAGGCCGGCATGGGTAGCCAGGCGCGCGGCACGAACCTGCTGCTCCACCAGCTGCTGCTGGAACAGACGGGTCTGTGCGTTGAGCACGTTGAGGTAGTCGGTCAGGCCGCCACGGTAGGCCTTGGTGGCGATGTCGTAGGTGCGCTGGGCCGAGGCCACGGACTTGGCGGCGAAACCTTCCTGCAGCTCCATCGAATGCATGCGGATCAGCTGGTCGGAGATGCCCTTGAGGGCGTTGACCAGGGTCTGGTTGTACTGCGCCACGGCGGCGTCGTAGCCGGCGGATTCCTGGCTCAGCTGCGAGCGGCGACGACCACCGTCGAAGATCGGCAGAGAAATGGCCGGGCCGACGCCGTAGGTGAATTTCTCGGCGTTGAGGAATTCCAGCACGCCGCCACCGACGGCGCTGTAGCCGATGCTCGCGACCAGGTCGACGTTGGGATAGAACTCAGCGCGGGCGACGTCCACGCCCTTGGCCTGGGCGGCGACCTTCCAGCGGCTGGCGACCACGTCTGGACGGTAGCCGAGCAGCTCCATCGGCAGCTTGCTGGGCAGGCCGGGGCCTGCGGCAAGCTTCAGGCTCGGACGCTGGATCGAGGCGCCGGCGCCGGGGCCTTTGCCGGCCAGGGCGGCGATCTGGTTGCGGGTGAGCTGGATTTCCTCGTCCACCGCTTCGATCTTGCGCTCGGTTTCCGGCAGCGGGACTTCCGCCTGGCTGACCTCGAAATGAGTGCCGATGCCACCGTCAAGACGACGCTGGGCCAGGGCCAGGATGCCCTGCTGCTGCGCCAGCATGGCCTTGCCGATGTCCAGCTTGGCGTACTGCAGCGATAGCTGGATGTAGGCGCGGACGATGTTGCCCTCCAGCTCCAGCTGGGCCATGCGCGCCTCGGCGGCGGTCATCTTGGCGATGTTGACGTAGCGCTCGGTATTGCTGCGCTCGCGGCCCCAGAGATCCAGCGAATAGTTGAAGCCCAGGGCGGCGTTATTGTTGAAGGTGGTGCTGTCGGCCAGGTCGCCCGGGCCGTAGAAATAGTCGGTCGGCCAGCGGTGACGGGTCAGCGATGCGTCCACGCCGATTTGCGGCGACTCGGCGGACTCGGCGATGCCGGCCATGGCCATGGCCATGCGCACCCGCGCCTCCGCCTGGGCCAGGGTCGGGCTGCCCTCCAGCGCGGTCTGCACCCAGGCATTCAACTGCGGATCACCATAGGCGCGCCACCACTGCTCGGCCGGCCAGCCAGCTTCCTGGTTGGCGTGCGCGATGGCGGCGTCGGTGGCCAGCTCGGTGTCGCCCAGGCGTTGTTCCTGCGGGGCGATGCCGTTGGTGCTGATACATCCGGCGATTGTTGAAAAAATGACAAAGGAGCCGACGAACGTCAGTCCTTTCATGAGGTGACGCGACACGGTGGAGGTCCTGGAAGTGGTCTAGCTTTTCAGCGTGGGGCTTTTAAGCGTGGAGATGCCGGCAAAGCCACTGGCGGCGATTGAATTCTAGGGATGGGGAAGGGAACGGATAAGCCGGCTGATTTGTGATTGTTTATTACCGATAATGAAACAATGTGTGTCGCCATCCATGTGACAATAGGCCGCCCCCGCTCTGCTCCGCGCATTGCCACCCATCAAGGACATGCTGCCGGCGACGACGTATCGCTTCACTGGCGTCGCCACCCGGGACAGACGCCCCACTGACGAGGCCCCAATGGACACACTGCAGACCATGCGTGCGTTCGCCTGTGTCGCGGAAACCGGCAGTTTCACCGCCGCCGCGCAGCAGCTGAACACCACCACCGCCTACGTATCCCGCGCGGTCGCCAATCTGGAGTCCCACCTGCGGACCCGCCTGCTCAACCGCACCACCCGGCGGATCGCCCTCACCGAGGCTGGCCAGCGCTACCTGCTGCGCTGCGAACAGATCCTCGCCTACGTCGAGGAAGCCGAAGCCGAGGCCAGCGACGCCCATGCCCGCCCCGCCGGCCGCCTGCGCGTGCACTCGATGACCGGTATCGGCCAGCACTACGTGATCCGCGCCATCGCCAACTATCGCCAACTGCACCCGGACGTCACCTTCGAGCTGACCATGGCCAACCGCGTGCCGGACCTGCTCGACGAAGGCTTCGACGTGGCCATCGTGGTCGCCTCGGAACTGCCCGACTCCGGCCTGGTATCCCAGCGCATCGGCGAGACCTACAGCATCCTCTGCGCCTCGCCCGACTACCTGGCCCGGCGCGGCACGCCGAAGACCCCGACGGAGCTGATGGACCACGATTGCCTGCGCCTGATCAGCCCGGTGCTGCCGCTGGACAAGTGGCTGTTCGACGGCCCCAACGGCCAGGAAATGATCACCCTCGGCCCCTCGCCCTTCCAGGTGAACGTCGGCGACGCCATGACCGAGGCCATCGGCTCGGGCATGGGCATCAGCGCCCTGCCCGTCTACTCGGCTATCGACGGCCTGCGTGACGGCTCGCTGGTGCGCGTGCTGCCGCACTACAAGCTGCAGATTCTCAACGTCTACGCGCTGTATCCGTCGCGCCAGTACCTGGACGCAAAGATCAAGACCTGGGTCGCTTACCTGCGGGAAAATCTCCCCGGTGTGCTCCAGGCCGATGGCGCCGGGCTCGCCGATGTGGGACCCTGACCACCCCTTTTCGTCGTGTTTCGCGGGCAAGCTCACTGTGTAACTCCCTACCCCGGTGTTCAGTGAGCTTGCCCGCGAACCCATCTTCTTTTCCGCCGCACATACCCCACGTTCGATAATCGCCCGGCGCGCACGCAGGCCTTGCGCCGCTCTGGCTCGGCAATGGTAGGGTTAAGCCCCCTCCGCTTACCCGCCGTCCGAGAGCCATGAAAAAGAACGTCTTCGTCTTCAGCCGCCTTGCCGCGGAACACCTCGACCGCCTGCGCAGCCAGTTCAATGTCACCGTGCTCGACCCGAAGCTGGGCGACGTCGATGCGCAGCTGGCCGCCGCGCTGCCGACCACCCACGGCATGATCGGCGTCGGCCGCCCGCTGGGCGAGAAGCAACTGGCCCAGGCCGCCCAGCTGGAGGTCATCTCCAGCGTTTCGGTCGGCTACGACAACTACGACCTGAACTACCTGAACCAGCGCGGCATCCCGCTGACCAACACCCCGGACGTGCTGACCGAAACCACCGCCGACCTGGGCTTCGCCCTGATCATGGCCGCTGCCCGGCGCACCGCCGAGCTGGACGCCTGGACCAAGGCCGGGCAGTGGAAGCGCACCGTGGACGCCCAGCACTTCGGCGTCGACGTGCACGGCAAGAAGCTCGGCATCCTCGGCCTGGGCCGCATCGGCGCGGCCATCGCCCGTCGCGGCCACTTCGGCTTCAACATGGACATCCTCTACCACGGCAACAACCGCAAGCCGGAGCTGGAACAGGCGTTCGGCGCGCGCTTCTGCGGTTTCGAGGAACTGCTGGGCGAGGCGGATTTCGTCTGCGTGGTGGTACCGCTGTCGGACAAGACCCGCAAGCTGATCGGCAAGCGTGAGCTGGAGCTGATGAAGCCCACCGGCATCCTGGTGAATATCGCCCGCGGCCAGGTGATCGACGAGGCCGCATTGGTGCAAGCGCTGCAGGAGAAGCGCATCCTCGCCGCCGGCCTGGACGTCTACGAGAAGGAACCGCTGGCCGAATCGCCGCTGTTCTCGCTGCCCAATGCCGTGACCCTGCCGCACATTGGCTCGGCGACCCATGAGACCCGCCAGGCCATGGCCGAGTGCGCGCTGGACAACTTCGAAGCCGCCCTGCGCGGTGAGCGGCCGAAGAACCTGGTCAACCCGCAAGCCTGGAAAGCCTGATGCACTTTTCGTAGGGCGCATAACCTGGAACAGGTTATCCGCCGGCACCTCGGCGGCGGATAACGCTGGCGCGTTATTCGCCCTACCAAGCTACGAGGAGCGTCAGGCCTGTGCCGGCTGCAGCACCGGCCTGGGCTTGCGGAACACCAGCACGTTGCCGACCATCACCAGACCCAGCCCGGCCAGCGCCGGCAGGCTCCACTGGTAGCCCTCGGCGAAGGCCGAGACGTTCAGCGCCACCACCGGGAACAGCACGGTGCAGTAGGCCGCGCGCTCCGGTCCCATGCGCCCGACCAGCGTCAGGTAGGCGGTGAAGCCGATCACCGAACCGGGAATCGCCAGGTAAAGCAGCGACCAGACGTACTGCGGGCTGCTGTCGAAGGTCAGCGGCACGCCCTGCACCAGACAGATCGCCAGCAGGATCAGCGAGCCATAGAGCATGCCCCACGCGTTGGTCGACAGCGGCCGCAGACCAGCCTTCTGTTGCAGGCTCGACAACAGGTTGCCCGCCGAGAAGCACAGCGTGCCCAGCAGCGCCAGGCCCAGCCCATAGATGGTTTCCCGCGTGGCCTGGTGCCCGGACAGCTCCGGCCAGAACAGCAGCGCCAGTCCCGCCAGCCCGAACGCGCCACCGCCCAGTACGTTGGGCGCGATGCGCTGGCCGAAGAAGATGCGCGCGTTCAGCGCATTCCACAGCGTCGCGGTGGAGAACACCACGGCCACCAGCCCGCTGGGTATCCACTGACTGGCGGTGTAGAAGCAGAGGAAGTTCACGCAGAACAGGCACAGCCCCTGAGCAAAGCAGATCGCCTGCCCGCGCCGTCCCAGCGGCTGCAACCGGCGCGAAACCAGCAGCAGGGCGAACAGCACCAGCGCCGCCAGGCTGAAGCGATAGGCAATGGACAAAGGAATCGCGACCACGCCGACCTGCAACTTGATGGCGATCCAGGTCGTGCCCCATATGAGCACGGTGAGCAGGTAAAGCGAGAGGTTCATGGCGGTCTCCGAAAATCCTACGGAAACAGTCTCCCGCCCGCCCCCCGCGCCGGCTTGCAGATTCTTGCGCTTATTGCGACAACCGGGCTGGCAAGGCGCGCCCGCGCGGTTAGAGTGATGGCAACAGAGGAACACCCATGTCAGCCATTTCGCAGCTCGAAGTTTTCCAGTCGATGAACGCCTCGCCCAACGCCCGCCTGGAGCGTTGCGCGGAGCTGGGCGACGGGCTGTCTGCGGCGATCTGGAGCAACAGCCACGACGCCCGCGACTACCACGCGCCGAGCCACCACACGCTGTCCTGCTACCTGAACGACGGCACCGGCACCTTCCGCCGTGGCGCCCCCGGCACCACCGGTGCGCCGGACAAGCTCTGCGTGATGCCGGCCGGCGCCGAATCGGCCTGGATCGTTAACGGCGACATCCGCTTGGCCCACCTCTACATCGGCCAGGAACAGTTCTCGCTCGGCTGCATCCGCCTGCTCGACCGCGAGCCGCGCGAACTGCAACTGCACGAACGCACCTTCCTCGACGACCCGCAGCAGGCCGCGCGCTTCCGCCAACTGGTGAAGCTGGACTGGCACGAGCCGGGTGAACGCATCCGCACCAGCACGCTGGCCCACGACCTGATCGATCACCTGCTGCTGAACCAGGTCGGGATGCGCGAAGGCTTGAAACTCAAGGGCGGGCTGGCGCCGACCATGCGCCGGCGCATCGCCGACTATATCGAGCAGCGCCTGGACCAGCCGCTGTCGCTTGGGGAGCTGGCGATGCAGACGGCGCTGTCGGAATACCACTTCGCGCGGATGTTCCGCGAAAGCTTTGGCATGCCGCCGCACCAGTACGTCCTGGCCCGCCGCGTGGCCCTGGCGCAGCGCCTGCTGCGCGACACCCGCCAGCCGCTGAGCCAGGTCGCCCTTGCCTGCGGGTTCTCCAGTGCCAGCCACTTCGCCAACCGTTTCAGATCGGTGGTAGGCGGGACGCCAGGGGAATACCGGCAGGCGTTCGAGGAGTAGGCATTCGGTCGTGTACCGGCCGGTACAGGGTTCGCGGGCATGGCCCGCTCCTACAGGTTGAGTCCTGCACTACTCATCAGCGAATACGCCGGCAAGTCCGGCGTCAGCCCAGCACCGACAGCACGCCACCGATCACCGGCATAGCCGCCGCCGTCGGCAAAGCCCAGCGCGGACGCCAGGCCAGCAGCAGGACCAGCGCAGCACAGGCGATCATCAGCAGGCATGCCCAGTAGACGATGCCCAGTTCGATGCCCATACGGTGAATCGAATAGGCCAGCGCCAGCACGCCATCCACCAACGCCACGATCCGCAGCAGGCGCACGCGGGACGGCGATGGAGCACTGCCGAACAGATCGCGATGATGGCGGGACAGCGACAGGCAGGCCGCCGCCAGCGCCAGCAGGTTGAGACCGAACACCAGCAGCATCAGGCGTACTCCTCGTTACGGACGCGGCGTGCGCGAGTCGGCTCAACACGCTCCTGTCCCAGTCGCCAGCCGAGGAAAGCGCAGAGACCGCCGATCAGCAGCAGGCCGAGATCGATACCGACCATCATCCAGTCGCCGTTGGCGACATGCGTCGTGACCCGCCCTGGCTCGGGGCCGAACAGGCTCAGCACCGGCAGCAGCAGCGCCAGCGCCGACAGCGCAACGAACTGCTCGCGGGCCATGGTGCGGCTGCCACGGCGTAGCAGCGCGTGGGCCAGCGCCAACAGCCAGATCACCACGAAGGCGGCGGCTTCCCAGCGCGTGCGCTGGAGCAGGTCGGCCGGCAGCAGGCGCGACGCTGCCAGCAGGCCTAGGGAGGCGATCGGCAAGCCGCCGCAGACCGCGCCGTTGAGCGTGCGCACCAACGCAACGCCACGGTGGCCGCGCCCTTCACGCTTGCTGACCCAGACCTGCAGGCCGCCGAACACCATCACGCAGCCCACCAGACCAAGGACGAAATACATCACCCGCAACAGCTCGTTGCCGAACTGCGCCATGTGCAGGCCGGTCAGCCAGGCGTAGGTCTTGTAGCCCGGCTTATAGGGCTTCTGTATGTGCAGCAGCGCGCCGCTGCCCGAGTCGAAGGAGACGGTGCGCTGGTCGTTGACCATGCTCTTGTCGATCGCCTTGCGGATCTGCACCATCGCCGCGGCGTCACCCGGATTCTCGATGTTGATCCAGCCGACCTGGCTGTCATCGCCCCAGGCCTCGCGGGCCTTGAGGATCATGTTGTCGATGGACTTGGTCGCCTTGGCCGGCTTGCCCAGCGCCTCACGGTCGAAGGCGCCCTGCACGTCATGGAAGAAGTGCTCCATGTCGTTCTTGTAGGCCACCTTGATGCCGGCGGTCATATAGAAGGTGATGAAGATCGCCAGCCCTGTGTAGGCCATCAGCAGATGGAACGGCAGGCCCAGAACGCCCAAAACATTGTGCGCATCCAGCCAGGCGCGCTGCTTCGCTGCCTTCGGGCGCAAGGTGAAGAAGTCCTTGAAGATGCGCCGGTGGACGATCACCCCGCTGACCAGTGCCACCAGCATGAACACACCCGCAACGCCGACTACGTAGAGACCAAGCATGCCGCCATGCAGCTCGTAGTGCAGTTCGAGGAAGAAGTTGCCGCCAACGGTCTTGGGCAGCACCTCGCCGCTCTGGGCGTCCACCAGGAAGGACTGGAACTCGCTGAAGTCGGCCGGCTCCCAGCCTGCCGTCCAGTAGGGCATGCGCTCGGTAGGCGGGTGCATCCAGTAGCCATGGGCCTTGGGTGCGCGCTGGACGATCAGCTCGCGCACCTGGTCGGCGGCTACCTTGACCTGTTCCAGCTTGTGCAACTGCGGGGTCATCCAGCGAGTGAGTTCCTTGTCGAACACCGCGACGGTGCCGGAGAACAGCACGACGAAGAGAATCCAGCTGACCAGCAGCCCGGCCCAGGTGTGCAGGCCGGACATCGATTGACGCAGGCTCATGGGCGCATTCCGTATGTGGCCGGCACGAAGGCCGCCACGCCCAGCGCGATGCTCAGCACTACCGGCAACCAGACTGCACGCCACGGGCTCTTGGCGCCAAAGGCGTAAATGATCGCCGCCACCCAGACGATGAAACAGGCGAGGCTCGACAGCGAGACGCGGTCCGGCCGCGACATCGGCAGGTAGACACTGAGGAAGGCGGTAGCGGCATAGGCCAGGGCATAGCCGCCGATCACGGCGCTGAGGATGCGGGCCGCGACGGCGCCGGCTTGGGTAGCGCTCATGCGGCGATTCTCGGTTGGGGCGGGCGCAAGGAAACGCACATGCAGCTCAATCCTGACGGGGCAGCCCAGGTACTTCCTGGCGCGCAATTGAAAAGCGGAATTATATGATATTAATTCTCAATTGTAAGGACTCAACAGCGTCCTTTGTGAGTATCCGTGTCGAAAATTCGCTGAACGGCATAGCTAGCGGTCACATCCATTGCGCGCACCAGCCTGCTCATCACCATGTCAGCTTCGGCCATGACACGTGGTGGCGGCGGCTCAAGGAGGATTCGGGATGCGCCAGGGGTCAGTTCGACCGCGGCCACCACCGTGCCCTTGCCGAAGAGGTATTGGTAGATCAGCAGGTAGTCCGTGCCCGGCCGGTCCTTGTACTCCGCTACACGCCTCAGCACATTGAGCGCACCGACTATCCAGTCCCGGCTATCGCGAAATTCCAGCACGCCCAGGCTCCAGGTCTGGGACCAGTCATCGTAATGATCCCAGGCCGGCGAGCGCAGGTGCCGACTCCAACCATCCACCCACCCCTCTGCCGCCGTGCCCTGCCCCAGTTCGCACAGTTCGCTCCATGTCAAACCACCACGGAACCGGGGATTGCGATCCAGCCACTGCTCCAGATCATCAAACCCCGCAGCGGAGCCTGCCTCCTGACGCAGGAAATCTTCCAGCCTTGCGCGGCTGATGGCGACTTTCAGGTACAGCTGGCATGGCTCGGCCATGAAGTTTCCTCTTTTTCTGATCCAACGATTCACCTCGAATCGCTTGTCGCGAGGTAGAGGTGCTGAATCGATAATGCTAGAGGTTTGGCCTGTTCGCGGTTCGCCCTACGTTTTCGACCGTGAGATGGTTTTTTCAGATCGTGTTGTACAGCCGTTCAACTTTCCGCAGGCTTTTCAGTCGACTCATGGCTTATTTCCCCATCCTCGTCCTTTTCTGCCAGCTCCAGGAGAGGGAAACGCTCTGTATTCGTGTGAGGAAAAGGAATAGCCAGCCGGTTCTGAGCTCGATTTCTGTCAGCGCCCGCCCACCTGCGCCATAGCCCGTTCCAATCCCTCGAAGACGCGGGGCGACAGGCACTGGGCGACGTTGAAGCGCAAGTAGCCGGTAGCGCTCTGGCTCAGGCTGAAGACGTTGCCCGGCGCCAGCACCAGGTTGTCCGCCAGGGCCGCCCGAGAAACCTCGGCGGCATCCAACCTCCCTGGCAGGCAAGCCCAGACGAACACCCCGCCGCGCGGTTCCAGCCAGGGCTGGATATCCAGCGTGCGCAGGCGCAGCAGCGTCTCGCCCATGGCGTCGGCCAGGCGCCCGCGCAGGCTGTCCAGGTGGCGGCGGTAGCTGCCCTTGCGCAGCAATTCGTAGAGCATCTCCGCGCTGAACGGGCTGTTGCCGAAGCTGGTGGCCAGCTTCAGGTCCACCAGGCGCTCGCACCATTCAGGCTTGGTGGCGATATAACCGCAGCGTACCGAGGCCGACAGTGTCTTGGAGAAACTGCCGACCTGGATCACCCGCTCCAGCCCGTCGAAGGCCGACAGGCGCGACGCGCTCTCATGCTCGAAGTCGCCGAAGATGTCGTCCTCGACGATCAGCAGGTCATGGGCCTCGGCGAGCTTCAGCAGGCGATGGGCAACCAGTGGCGACAGCACCGCGCCGGTAGGGTTATGGAAGGCCGAGTTGGTGATGTACAGGCGCGGGCGGTGCTGCTCCAGCAGGGTGGCCATGACGGCGACGTCCGGTCCGCTCGGCGTGTACGGCACGCCCACTACTTGCACGCGGTGCGCACGCAGCAGCGCCTGGAAGTTAAAGTAGCCGGGGTCGTCCACCAGCACGCAGTCGCCCGGCTCCAGCAGGAGGCGGCAGACCAGGTCAATGGCCTGGGTGCCATTGTCGGTGAGCACCACCTGTTGCGGACTGACCGGCACGCCGTAGTCCGCCAGTCGGCGCGCGAGCTGCTCGCGCAGGCCGGAATGGCCGTAGGGGCGGCCGTATTCCAGCAAGCTCGATTGCGGCGCGCGGGCAATCTGCCGCAGCGCCCGGCGCAACTCCTCCTCCGGCAGCCAGGACGGCGGCAGCCAGCCGCAGCCGGGCTTGAGCGAGGTATCCGCAGCCTCCAGCGACTGTCTCGAAATCCACAGCGGATCGATGCTGCGGTCCAGCGCCGGGCCGACATCCGCCAGGGACAGCGGCGGCGCGTGGCCGGCGACATAGAAGCCGGAACCCCGGCGCGCGGCGATCACGCCGTCGGCGGCCAGCCGGTCATAGGCTTCCACGACGGTGGTCTTGGACACTTCCAGCTGTTCGGCTAACCGGCGAATCGACGGCAGCCGCTCACCGGGCACCAGCGCCCGTGCGGCCAGGCGCTCACGCACGTGGTGCATCACCGAATCGACCCGCGTGCTCTTTGGTCTGCCCATGCTGCCCTCGCCTGCTCGAATAAGGTGTACCGATATAATTTACAGACAGTTTGCGCAAATTGTACCTTTCTGTCACTGGCCATCCGGCGCCTCCGCGCGCAACCTGCAAGCTCGCTCTCCTGCCGGACGCCCACCATGAACAACACCCACACTCTGACCACGAACAGCAACCTCGGCGGCTGGCTCAGTGGCTTCCTCGGCGTACTCATCTTCAGCGGTTCTCTGCCGGCAACGCGGGTCGCGGTGGCCGACTTCGACCCGACCTTCCTGACCCTCGCCCGCGCCAGCATCGCCGGTCTGCTGGCGGCGGCGATCCTCCTGCTGCTGCGGCAGAAGCTGCCAGCGCGCAAGGACCTGATCCCCCTGCTGGTGGTCGCTGGTGGCGTGGTGGTGGGTTTCCCGCTGCTCACCGCGCTGGCGCTCAAGCACGTCAACTCGGCCCACGCCATCGTCTTCGTCGGCCTGCTGCCGCTGGCGACCGCGCTGTTCGGCGTGATGCGCGCCGGCGAACAGCCGCGTCCGGCGTTCTGGATCTGCTCGTTGCTGGGCAGCGCCGTCGTCGCCGGGTTCGCCCTGTCGCAGAGCGGCGCGGGCAACTTCACCGGCGATCTGCTGATGCTCGCTGCAGTGGCGGTCTGCGGCCTGGGCTACGCCGAAGGCGGACGCATCGCGCGCCACCTGGGCAGTTGGCAGGTGATCTGCTGGGTGCTGGTGCTGTCCCTGCCGCTGATGCTGCCGCTGGCCTGGTACACCCAGCCGGAAACCTTCACCGGCGCCAGTTGGCCCGCCTGGCTGAGCCTGGGCTATGTCTCGCTGTTCAGCATGCTGATCGGCTTCTTCTTCTGGTACCACGGCCTGGCCACGGGCGGCATCGCCGCGGTCGGCCAACTGCAACTGCTGCAGCCGTTCTTCGGCCTGGCGCTGGCCGGCCTGCTGCTGCACGAGCAGATCAGCCCGCTGATGGCCGGCGCCACCGTCGCCGTCGTGCTGTGCGTAGCGGGGGCGAAACGCTTCGCCCGCTGACCGCCGGTTTCCTTCCGCGTCCCGCCCGAGAAAAATCGCGGTATCATCGGGCGTTTGCGTACTCGGCTGGACTGCCGGAAGGAAACTCGGATGAAGCCACCCGCCGGATCTCCACTGCCCGTCGTGGAGCGCGACGAGCTCGCGCCCCGGCCACGGCTGACCCTGGGCAGCCACGTGCACAGCGGCTTCGACCTGCGCAGCGGGCGCATGCAGAACATCTCCCGGCACCGCGCCGCGCTGGCGTTCCTGTATGGCGACATGCCGGTCTCGGGCAGCGTCACGCCGCGCTCGGGTCGCGAGATCCGGGTATTCCGCGACGACCAGATCGTCCGCGTCAGCCGCGAACTGGAGCAGGAGCACGCCTGGCGCCTGGACCTGCGTGAGCTCGGCTTCAAGCCGGCGATGCGCCGCAGCGATGCCCTGGAAGACAGTGCCGGGGAGATGTTCGAGTTGCCCGACGACAACGCCTGGCAGGAATTCATGCGCGAGGGGCTACCGCAACTGCGCGAACAGGGCTGGGAAATCGATGTCCGCCCCGAATTCGTCTTCGACCTCACGCCAGTGGAGAACTGGTACGCCGAGATCGAGGAAACCGACGACCGCCAGTGGTTCGACCTGGAACTGGGCATCGAGGTGGAAGGCCGGCGCATCAGCCTGCTGCCGGCGCTTATCGAACTGATCCGGCGCATGCCGGCGCTGCTCGATCCAGTCGCCCTTGCCCGCCATGCCGACGATGAACAACTGGTGCTACGTCTGGATGCCGGGCGCAACCCGATCCACACCTGGCAGACCGCCTCCGACCGTCCGCTGCGAGTCTCGCTGCCGTTCGGCAAGCTCAAGCCGATGCTGGGCACGCTGTCCGAGTTCTACATCGGTGAACAGCCGCCGGTGCGCCGCCTGCGCATGGGTGCCCCGGACGCCGCGCGCCTGACCGAGCTGGAAGAGCTGCCACTGACCTGGCAGGGCGGCGAGCAGTTGCGCGAGATTGCCCATCGCCTGCGCGACTACCGCGCCCAGCCGGCGCCAATTCCCGCCGGCCTCAACGCCGAGCTGCGCGGCTACCAGCACGAAGGCCTGAGCTGGATGCAGACCCTGCGCGAAGTCGACGCCAGCGGCATCCTCGCCGACGACATGGGCCTGGGCAAGACGCTGCAGTCCCTCGCCCACGTGTTGCTGGAAAAGCAGGCCGGGCGCCTGACCAGCCCGGCGCTGGTGATCATGCCCACCAGCCTGATTCCCAACTGGCTGGACGAGGCCGAGCGCTTCACTCCCGACCTGCGCGTGCTCGCCCTGCACGGCGCCGGGCGGCGCAAGGCGTTCGCGAAGATCGCCGAGCACGACCTGATCCTCACCACCTACGCCCTGCTGCCCCGCGATGCCGAGAAGCTCGGCCAGCACGAATACCACCTGCTGATCCTCGACGAGGCGCAGAACATCAAGAACGCCACCACCAAGGCCGCCCAGGCCGCGCGGCACCTGCGCGCGCGCCACCGGCTGTGCCTGACCGGCACGCCGCTGGAGAACCACCTGGGCGAGCTGTGGTCGCTGTTCCACTTCCTGCTGCCGGGCTGGCTGGGTGATGCGCGGCAGTTCGCCGTGGACTACCGCACGCCCATCGAGCGCCACGGCGACCAGGGCCGCCTGGCGCACCTGGCCGCGCGCATCCGCCCGTTCCTGTTGCGTCGCACCAAGGAACAGGTGGCCTCGGAACTGCCGCCCAAGAGCGAGTTCATCCAGCACATCGAGCTCAGCGAGGCGCAGCGCGATCTCTACGAGACTGTGCGCCTGGCGCTGGACCGCAAAGTGCGTGACGAGATCGCCCGCCGAGGCCTGGCACGCAGCCGGATCATCATCCTCGAGGCACTGCTCAAGCTACGTCAGGTCTGCTGCGACATTCGCCTGGTGAACAAGGAAGCGCCGCCACCCACCGGCAAGTCCGCGCGCGCGGTGACCTCGGGCAAGCTGGTCTACCTGCTCGACATGCTCGAAGAGCTGCTCGCCGAAGGCCGCCGCGTGCTGGTGTTCTCGCAGTTCACCTCGATGCTCGCGCTGATCGGCGAGGCGCTGGCCGAACGCAACCTGGAGTACGCGCTGCTCACCGGTGACACCCGCGACCGCCGCGCACCGGTGAAGGATTTCCAGGAAGGCCGCGTGCCGCTGTTCCTGATCAGTCTGAAGGCCGGTGGCGTAGGCCTGAATCTCACTGCTGCCGATACCGTGATCCACTACGATCCCTGGTGGAACCCGGCGGCCGAGAACCAGGCCAGCGACCGCGCCTACCGCATCGGCCAGGACAAGCCGGTGTTCGTCTACAAGCTGATCGCCCGTGGCACGGTGGAAGAGAAGATCCAGCTGCTGCAGCGCGACAAGGCCGCCCTGGCCGCCGGCATCCTCGACGGTTCGGGCAGCGACTGGCAGCTGGACGACGCGGATATCGACGCGCTATTCGCGCCGCTGCCCAAGGCCGTCTGACCGTCGGCATTCCCTTACAGGAGCGAGCCGCTTCTTCGAAAGGCCATGAGGGCGTTCCTACAGTGAAGAAATCCCTGACACCGCGAAGGGGAAATCCACTACATCGCCAGGCACTGACATGTAGGAATCTACGCCTGCGCCGACGCAACGAGCCCGGCCCCGGCAGAGGCAGACGCCCCGGGCAAACCGGGGCTCCAGCCGGCGCAAACAAGTCGACTCAGTGACCCCGCTCGTCCCCTTACGAGACGGGGTCATTGTTCTTGCGCTGCCTCGTCAGCGCATCCCCCAGCCATGGCTGACCAGCACCGACTGCCCGGTGAGCGCCGCCGAAGGGAAACTGGCCAGGAATAGCACCGTCTGCGCCACGTCCTCCACGGTGGTGAACTGGCCATCCACCGTCCCGCCGAGCATCACCTGCTTCACCACCGCCTCCTCGCTGATGCCCAGTTCCTTCGCCTGCTCGGGAATCTGCTTCTCCACCAGTGGCGTGCGGACGAAACCGGGGCAAACCACATGGGAGCGCACGCCGTGGGGCCCTCCCTCCTTCGCCAGGGTGCGGGCCAAGCCGAGCAGGCCGTGCTTGGCGGTGACATAAGCGGATTTGAGCGGCGAGGCTTCGTGGGAGTGCACAGAGCCCATGTAGATCACCACGCCGCCGCGCCCGGCCGGGTACATGTGACGCAGCGCCGCGCGGGTGGTGAGAAAGGCGCCGTCGAGGTGGATCGCGAGCATCTTCTTCCAGTCGGCGAAGGCATAGTCCTGCAGTGGATTGACGATCTGGATGCCAGCGTTGGAGACGAGAATGTCGAGCCCACCGAACGTGGCGACTACCCGCTCGACGCCGCTGTCCACGGCCTGCTCGTCGGTCACGTCCATCGCCACCGCCAGCGCTTTGCCGCCAGCGCCTTCGATCTCGACCACCACGCGCTGGGCGGCGTCCTGCTGCAAGTCGGCGATAGCTACTGCAGCGCCAGCCTGCGCCAGGGTCAGGGCAATCTGTTTGCCGATGCCGCTGGCCGCACCGGTGACCACCGCGACCTTGCCGTTCAATGCGTTCATCAGAGAGCTCCCAGGGAAGTTGGAATTCTCACTCTAGTCGGCCCGGAGCCAGGCGCCGCGGTCACCAGCCCTTCAGCTGGTCCCAGCGCCAGTTGCGGTACTGGTAGATCAGCGTGCCCAGCAGTCCATAGGCCGCCGCCATGGCGAAAAGGATGAGAATGCGGTCAGCCACGGCGGAAAGCGGCAGGTTCATCTGGTTCATTTCCACCACAGCGCGGATCGCCCAGGTCGAGGGGATCGCGTCGGCCAACAGTTGCACCCACTGCGGCATGGCCTGGGGCGGCCAGGTGAAGCCGGCCATGTAGAACAGCGGCAGGGTGATGAAGGTCATGGTCAGGTACACCGCCTCTTCCGAGGGCAGCACCTCGGCGATGAACTCGCTCATGGCGATCACCGCCAGCAGGAAGGGCAGTACCAGTCCCATCAGCATGAAGAACGAGGCCGTCTGCCGGTAGCCCATGATCCACGGCCAGATCACGTAGAAGAGCATCGCCAGCACTGTCCAGATCAGCAATTGCGCGGCATAGCGGCCAAAGCGCGTCGAGGTCGGCTGGCGTAGCGAGCGCGGAGTGCCGCCACGCAGGTTGAGGTTCACCCGCGTGCAGGAAAGCAGCAGGCTGTGCTGCAGGATCAGCGTCACCAGCCCCGGCAGTACGATGGCGGCGAAGCTGGTGCCAGGGTTGAACAGGTCGGTCAGTTGGCCGATGGCCGGCTGCAGCAGGACGTTCGCCTGCACCTCGGAGAAGCCCCCACGCATCAGCCGCTCGCGGTTGTAGCGCAGCGACAGCTCGGTGTAGGTAGCGCTGATGTCCTGCTGGATCTGCCCGTTGGCCATGCGGTTGGTGGCGTCGCCGAAGATCGGCACGGTCACAGCCTCGCCGCGCAGCACGCGCTTCTCGAAATCCAGCGGGATCACCACGATGGCGAACAGCTTGCGCCAGGCCAGGTCGTGCTGCGCATCGGGCAATTGGTCGTAACCGACCGTGGCGATCTTCGGTGCGGCGTCCAACTGGCGCACCAGCTCTCGAGATACCGAGCTGTGGTCCATGTCGATCACCGCCACCGGCAGGTCGTCCATGGTGCGGTGGGCATAGGGCAAGGTGGTCAGAGCCACGGACAGGACCATGAGCAGCCACAGCGGCTTGCCGAGCATGCCGGTGAGGGATTCGCGAAAGACCTTCCAGAAATTCTCCATGGCGGCTCCTTACGCCGGGCTCAGGTCGAGGCGCCGGCGCAGGCGCATCTTGGCGATCATGTAGGCGATCAGCGGATAGAGCAGCAGCTTGCAGCAGGTGTAGAGCCCGGACTCGGCCGGCGCCCGGCGCAGGAACTGGTCGAACAGGCCGTGCAGGGTATGGGTCAGCGGCTCGGCCTCGGAAATGACACGGGCGATCTGCGGCATCGCCAGTTCCGGCAGCAGCACGCCGGAATAGGTCTGCGCCACGCCGATCAGCAGGCCGATCAGGGAGTACGCGCTGTAGCGGTTGGCGGTGAAGATGAACAGCATCAGCCCGACACTCTGCGCTGCCGCCACGTAGCAGACGGTGATCGCCAGCATCCACCAGGGATTGCCATTGATTCGCGCGCCATTGAGTTCCACCAGCAGGAACAGCTCGACCATCAGCAGCGTGCTGAACAGCAACGTGTAGGGCGCCAGCTTGCCCAGCAGCCGCGCACCGAGGGCCTGGGCGCGCAGGATGTGCGGCGACGACGCACGCAGCTCCGGCGCTTCGCGTGCCAGCACATGCACGGTGGCGACGATCACGAACAATTGCAGCAGGTGCACGATGGCGGCGAACTGCTGGAAGTAGATGTAATTGCCGCTGGCATTGAACAGGCTTTCATAGGACACGCTGATGCTGGCCAGCGCGGGCATGGCGCGGTCCATGCCGGTGGCCAGGCGAGGGCGCAGCTCGGCATTGACCGAACTCATCAGGCCGCTGAAATCCTGGGTCGAGTAGAAGCCGGCGGAATAGAACAGTGAGTTGTAGTAAAGCTCCGCGACGGGCTGGCGGCCGGATAGCGCGTCCGCCTCGAAGTCGCGCGGGATGTAGAGCAACGCATAGTCATCGGCCATGCGCAGGCGGTGCAGGCCCTCCTGCAGACCGCCGCCAAGCACCTCGGCCTTGGCGTGGGAGCCAGCATCCAGCTCGCGGACGATACGCCGCGACAGGCTGCTGTGATCCGCGTCGACCACCGCCACCGGCATGTCCAGCAGCGTGCCCGCCTGGTACACGCCGCTGATTACCACGAACAGCAGCAAAGGCCAGAGCCAGCCGAGCCAGTGGATGGTCCAGCTGCGCAGGGCGACCCGCGTTTCGCTGCCGAAGGCCTGGGCGAAACGCAGCAGGTTGCGCCTTACTGCTTCCACTGCCACAGCGCGCTCATGCCGGGGCGCAGGCCTTGCACCGGCTGGTCCGGATACAGGCGCACCTCGAAGGTCTTCAGGTCGAAATCTCCGGTGGCGCGGGTGGCGCGCTTGGTAGCGAAGTCGCCGAGCGGCGCAATGTAGGCGACCCTGGCTTTCACCTCGGCGCCCTTGAGCGCCGGCACCTGGATCGCCACTTCATCGCCCTTCTTCACATCAGCCAGGATGTCTTCGCGCAGGTTGAACACAAAGTAGCTGTCGGACAGCCGCACCAGCGTCAGCAACGGGCTGTAGGCGTTGACCAGCTCGCCCTGCTCCGCCGGGATCGGCCCGACTTCGCCGTCAACCGGCGCAACCACGTTGAGATCATCGGTCTGCGCCTGCAGCTCAAGTATCTGGGCGTCAGCCCGGCGCACGGCGGCTTCCAGCGCGCGGCGGCGTTCCTCTCGGTCGCCCTGGGTGCCTTCATCGAGGTTGGCCTGAGCCTCGGCGACGCGGTTGCGCGCCACGTCGCGACCACGGCGGGACAGGTCCAGCTGCGCCTGGGAAACGAAGCCGCGGCCGGCCAGTTCCTCGTTGCGCTGGTACTCCAACTCGGCGTTGCGCAGCTCCGCCTGAGCCTGGGACAGACTGGCTTGCAGGGCGCGCAGGGTTTCCTCGCGGGTGCCATGAAGGGATTCGTCGAGGTTCGCCTGCACCTGGTTGCGCGCGGCGCGCAGCGAGTCCAGCTGGGCCTGAAGCTCCGGGCTACTGAGGGAGATCAGCACCTGGCCCTGCTTCACATCGTCCCCGCGCCGCACATGCAGCACCTCGACGCGGCCCTTGGCCTTGGAAGCGACTATGACGTTGGTGGCGTCCGCCTCGCCCTGCAGCAGCAGCGGCTGGGTGTGCAGGCGCAGGTAAAGAGTGACGGCGATGATCACCAGGATCAGCAGGGGCGCAAACAGCTTCCATCCCTTCATGGAGTGCTCTTCTCAGGCAGCGGATGCACCGATGTTAGTGCATCCGTTGCCCGAGCGGCGGCTCTGGATCAACGCCGCCGGGCGATCAGCGCTCGTCGTCGCTGATCAGGTCACGCTCGCTGCCGCGCTGCGGAGAGCTGGGCGAAGGGAAGCGCGAGGAAGCGTAGCGCACCACCAGAATCGCCAGCGCCAGCAACAAAAGGGCTACCGAGACCAGGATGATGCCGTCGTCGGGCACGTGGTTGTGCTGGATGTCGGCGATCATCAGGCGGGTCAGCGCGGTCATCGCCACATAGATCAGGAAGCGCACCGGCATGTGGTTGGTCTTGAAGTAGATACCGACCATGGCGCCCAGCTCGAGGTAGATGAACAGCAGCAGGATGTCGTCGATGCTTGCGTGCCCCTTGCTGACCATCTCGCCGAAGGCCACCGCCGCCGACCAGAACACCGTGCCGCCGATGGCGAACAGCGCCAGGTAGTGGAAGCCCTCCACCAGCAGGTTGCCCAGTGACTCGGCACAGCCGTGCATCCGCTCGCTCAGGCGCTCGGCCCAGTTCTGTTTCATTCGTCGTGTCTCCGCAATACAAGGCATTGTTGGCGTGAAGCCTGCAAGTGCTACGCCATTGATCTTGCGCAGCCATCCCACAGACAGGCTGCGACAAGATGACTGCAACTTTTTCGGCCGCCCCCGAGTCCATCCAGGGGCACGCCACAAAACAGGCAGGAACGAGTGATGGAAAGTCCCTTTCAGAAGCTGACCGACGCCTTCCAGGACCAATACCGCGTCAATTTCAGCCTTGAACGGCCCGACGGCAGCATTGTCCTGACCCTCTCCACCGAGGCAGGCGTCGCCGCGCGCCGTCTGATCCGCAATACCCAGCTGCAGGATCCGGAACAGTTGCAGCGCTTCATTCAGAGCATCCGCTTCGGCATCGCCATCGAGCAAGGCGGCACGGCGCCGCAGCTGCTGGCTGCCATGACGCGCGGCGAAAACGGTCTGCCGATCGCGTCCTGACGCCACCCTTCGCAAGAAATCCTTCCTACAGAGCCATCTGACTGACAATTCATTGCGCCAGTCACGTGGCTGCCTTGCGCGCGCCTACGGGGCGCGCGCACTGCTTTGGGCCGCCGACAATACTGGCCTTCTACAAGCACATCCCTTTCCTGCGTCTACGCTGCTGGCAACGATTCGCACAGCCGCAGTAGCATTGCGCGATCACCTTACTGTATAAATAGACAGTAATTTCGAACTCCCCAATCAAAGAGAAGGCACAGAGGTGATGAATGGCCGTCGAAGTGGTGTACCGCAGCAGCCGCGATCCGGAGCGCCTGTTCATGGATAAGGCAGAGGCCGACCGGCACGACAAGATGCTGGAGTTGGCGGAAACGCTGGCCGACGTGCTGCAGAAGGCGGTGCCTTCGCTGAAGGAGGATCAGGTCGAGGAGATCGGGATCTTCATGGCCAGGAACCGCGACGCCTTCGCCCGCGCCTTCAAGAACCAGCCCGATGCGCTGAGCGAGATTTTCAGCGAGCCAGCCGCCGAGGAATGACCCCCGCTCCTGCAAGGCGCGGCAGTTTCAATGCCCCGAATACTCGCCGTAGAGAATCCGCTCGGCGAGCTTGTCGGCGACCCGCGCCGGTGACAGGTGATCAGCCTGGGCGTGGGCGTAGACCTCGGTCAGGCGCTCGGCGATGCGTGACAGGTGCGCGGTAATGATCGGCAGCGCTTCGCCCTGGTGTTGCAGGGCGACATAGATCAGCCCGCCTGAGTTGATCACGTAGTCGGGCGCATAAAGAATGCCCCTCCCCTCCAGCTCATCGGCGACTTCCGGATGAGCCAGCTGGTTATTGGCCGCCCCGGCGACGGCAGCACAGCGCAGGTGGCCGACCACGTGCGATGTCAGCACGCCACCCAGCCCGCAGGGCGCAAGGATGTCGCACGGCGTAGTGAGCAGTGCTTCGTTGGGCACCGGCCGGGCACCCAATTGCTCGACGGCAAGCTGCACCTTGCCAGCATCGATATCGCTGACCAGCAACTCCGCCCCTGCCGCCGAAAGGTGTTCGGCCAGCGCATAGCCCACATTGCCCAGCCCCTGGATCGCCACGCGCAGGCTGTCCAGGTCGTCACTGCCCAGGCGTGCCTGGGCGCTGGCGCGAATGCCGGCGTATACACCGAGAGCGGTGTGCGGTGAGGGATCGCCGCCACTGGTGGTGCTGGTCACATGGCGGGTGAACTGGGCGATGCAGTCCATGTCGGCGCTGGAAGTGCCGCTGTCCACCGCCGTGATGTACGCGCCGCCCAGGGAATCGATTGCGCGGCCGAAGGCTTCGAAGAGCTCGCCGCGGTTGTTGACGTGCGGAGCGCGCAGGATCACCGCCTTGCCGCCGCCCTGAGGCAGGCCGGCCAGCGCGGCCTTGTAGCTCATCCCCTGGGCCAGGCGTGCGGCATCGCGCAGTGCGGCTTCGTCGCTGGGGTACGGCAGGTAGCGGCAGCCGCCCAGCGCCGGCCCGAGCCGGGAGTTGTGGATAGCGATGATCGCCTTGAGTCCCGTGGCCGGGTCCTGGAACAGATGCAGCGACTCGAGCCGGGTGGCTTCCATCATGTCGAACATGGCGGCGCTCCCTTGCTGGGGTGGACGGCGGTCCGAAGACGGACTCTCTTCAGTATAGGCAGCGCCTGTCACTACACCTTCATGGGCGACGACTGCACCACTGGACGAGTGCCCGGCGCTCCGGTTACAACCGCAGGGTCAGCCGGAGAACGCCATGGACCCGCGTCAAGCCTGCCTTGCCTGTCTTGCCCAGGACCCGCCCGCCCTGTTCGAAGCGGCCCTGTGGATCGCCGCCGAACACGAACCGCACTTGCCGCCGGACCAGGCGCTGCGGTGGTTCGACTCACTCGCTCACCAGGTCGCGGTGGCCCTGCCCCAGGGCACCGGTGATGCAGAGCGCGCGCAGTTCCTGCTGCGCCGGCTGAGCGAGCTGGGCTTCGCCGAGGACGACGAGTACCCGTTTCAGCCGCACGCCGCCCTGCTCCCTCAGGTACTGCAGCGCCGCCACGGCCAACCGCTGTCGCTGGCGCTGATCGCGCTGGAGATGGCTCGGCGCAACGGCATCACCCTGGTCGGGGTGAACTTCCCCGGACGTTTCCTGCTGCGCGTGCCCGGCGCCGACCACCTGCTCGATCCAGCCACCGGCCGCCGTCTCTATACCCGCGACTGCCGCGACCTGCTGGCACGGCAGTTGGGTGCCAGTATCGAACTGACCGCCGAACACCTGCGCACGGCCAGCGCCGCCGACATGCTGCAGCGGCTATCACGCAATCTGCGTCAGTTGCATCTGGCCGCCGGGGAACCGCTGGCGGCGCTGAAGGATGCCCAGCGTGTGCTGGAACTGGGGCCGCCCAGCGCCAGCGATCATCTCGCCCGCGCCGACCTCTATCACGTACTGGACTGCCCGCAGGCGGAGCGCTACGACCTGGAGCGTGCCATGCTGCTCAGCAACGATTCCGCCGAGCAAATGCGCCTGGCCCAGCGCCTGGCCGAGATCAGCGTGCCGCCCAAGGCGCTGCACTGATACTCACGCTTCAGATTTTCAGCAGACCCAGTTCCTTCGCCCGCGCCACCGCCTGGGTGCGGCGCTCCACGCCGAGCTTGCCGTTGATCCGGCGCGCATGGGTCTTCACCGTGTGCAGCGAGATATAAAGCCGCTCGCCGATTTCCAGGTTCGAGCAACCACGGGCGATCAGCTCCAATACCGAGAGCTCTCGCAGGCTCAGCAGGTTGTGCGGAGCCATCTCGCCGGCGTGCGGGCGCAGGCCGAACAGGCCGGGCTGGCGGCGCTGGGTGTCGCGCAGGGTGGCGAGCAACCCAAAGCGCTGGGCCAGGGACACGCCCTGATCCAGCGCACTGCGCGCTTCGTCCAGGTTGCCGGCGATGAAGTGCGCCTCCGCCAGCGCCAGCCAGACGTCGCAGGCCAAGGTGTTGCGACCCTGGCGCAGCAGGTCCGGCAGCATCGCCAGCAAGCGCTGCAGGGCGGCGTCCACATCGCTGTCATAGAGTTCGGCCAGGGCCAGATGGTGCTCGACGCGCAGGATCTGGTCAGGCGCCGCCGCGGGCGGGCTGAGATGGTCGGTGCGGTAACGCGAGGCAACCCGTTGGAGGATTTCCCGCGCCGATCCCGCACGGTGCTGCCGCAGGTGTAGCGCGCCGCTGGCGAGCAACAGCGGGCCGCGATAGATCGGCTCCGGCACGTGCTGCAACTGCATCAGCCGCTCGACTTCCAGCAGGCGGTTGAAGGCACCATCGGTGTCACCGTCCAGCGCGTCCAGCCAGGCCATACCGGTGAAGCCATAGATCAGGCTCGGGTCATGGCTGCGGCGGGTTTCGTTCAACCCGGCGATGAACAGCTCGCGGGCTTCCTCGTCGCGCCCCTGGCGCAGGCATATCCAGCCACGACGAAGCGCGACGCGGCCGGCCATGGCATTGCAGGTGATGCGCATCTCGTCGAGGTATTCCTGCACCCGCGCCAGCAGCGCATCGGCGCGCTGCAGCTCGCCGCGCTGTTCCAGCCACTGGGCGCGGTCCAGCTCCAGCAACGCTTCGAAGGTGGTGCTGCCTTGCAGGCGAGCGCGCCGCAGCGCTTCGCGGTTGATCAGTCGGGCCTCGGCCAGACGTCCCTCCGCCTGGGCTTGCTGGGTCAGCGCGGACAGGCAGATCAGCGTCTGCGACCAGGCTTCCTCCGGCAGGTGCTGCAACGCCTCGCGCAGCTGCTCGCGGGAGCCGGGCAGGCCACGTGCGTGGGTGAGCATGCCGTTGAGGCCCTGCCACTGGGCGATCAGTGCGCGCTGGCGGTGTTCGCCTGGCATCGGCAGAAAGCGGTCGAAACCGGTCAATAGCGCCTCCACGTCGTCCAGGCGACCGACGAAGAGCAGGGTCCAGGCGTTGAGGATGAGCAGGCGCGGCGTGCTGCACAGCAGTTCGGCGGGTAGCGACTCGCGCAGTTGCAGCACGCGCTCGACATTGCGCCCGTGCAGCAACTGCTCCTCGGTCAGGCGTTGCAGCAGGCTGGCAGAAACGTCCGGCTGCTCGGCGTACAGGGAATGCTCGAATGCCGAGTGGATTTCCCCGCACTGGGTGAACCACTGACAGGCACGCCGGTGCAAGGTCGCCGCCGGCCAGCGCGACAGGCTCGCCAGTGCCGCCGCGACCATGGGCGCGACCTGGAACCAGTGCTGGGTGTTGTCCACTGCCTCGATCAGCACGCCCCAGGACTGTAGGCCTTCCAGACCGAGGCCGGGCTCGTCGAACAGATAATCACAGAGTTCACGATTGAAGCGGGCGATCTGCGCCAGGCCACAGAGGGTTTCCGCCAGCTCTGCCGGCAGGCTCGCCAGGACTTCGCGTTGCAGGTAGTCCTGCAACAGGCCGTTGCCGGTCTCGACCACCTGGGTGGCGCAGGGCGCGATGGGTTCATTGCCCAGGCTGAGCAGGCGCAGGCGCACGCCGGCGAACCAGCCATGGGTCGCATCCTGCAGGGCCTGGCGCTGGGCCTGTGGCCACTCCAAGCCGGCGGTCTGCAGGTAGGCATCCAGTTCGCACTGGGTCAGTGCCAGAGTGCTTGCCCCCAGCTCCAGCAGCTCGCCTTCGAGCAACAGGCGGGTCAGATTGCAGGCCGGACGACGGCGGCTGGCCAGCCACCAGCCGATCTGCGGCGAGGCCACGGCGAGCAGGCGGTCAAAGCAGTCGTCGAGGGCGGAATCGGGTGCACGGGGGTAGTCGTCGAGCATCAGCCAGACTGGCTCGCTGGCGTTTTCCAGCCAGGCGGCCAGGGCCGCTTCGCCTGACCAGGGTACGCCCAGCGCCTCGCCCAGACGTTCGCAGAACTGCTCAGGTTCGAGCGCCCGGCCACCCAGGCCCAACCAGACGACGCGAGTGCCAGGGGGCGCCAGGCGCGCACATTCGCTCATCAGCACCGTCTTGCCGCAACCGGGCGGCGCCACCAGCAGGCGCAGGCGGCACTCGGTGGCGCTCAGGCTGGCATGCAGCCTTTCGCGGGGCAGGTGCTGGCGGGGCAGGCGAGGCAGCGCCGCACCGTGCTCTGTAAGACTGGGCAGGGCGATTGTCGACATGGGCTTCTTCCGGCCATTTGCAGGCCAGACTATGCCCCTGGGCGGAGCGGGCAAAGGACCATCAGCCAGACTCATGGTGCGGTATAGCGCAGGCCGCTCTCAGGCCCGAACCAGAGGCGGCGCCTTACTAACGGGCGCCCAAAAAGAAACCCGGCATCCACAAGGAATGCCGGGGCCAAGGAGCGGGGTGTTACTCAGCGCACGCCGGTGTTACGCAGCGCGGCCGGGGTGAAGTCGGCCATGGAGGCCTTGTTGCCGAACACGTAGCCGCGCTTCTCCTCGTTGTTCAGGCCGAAGGTCACGTAGCGGCCGGCGAGGATGTCGTACAGCGATTCGGCGGCATAGCCGGTGGCCAGTTCCGGGTAGAAGACCATCGAGTGGCCTTCGCCGATGCGCCACAGTTGGCCGCGACCGTCGTACAGCTCGGACACGGCGATCTGCCAGCTGTCCTCGTCGAGGTAGAAGTGGCGCTGGCCGTAGATGTTGCGCTCGCCGGACTTCAGGGTGCCCACCACTTCCCAGACGCGGTGCAGTTCGTAGCGGGTGAGGTCCTGGTTGATGTGGCCCGGCTTGACGATGTCGTCGTACTTGAGCGTCGGCGAGTTCAGGCGGTAGCTGTTGTACGGGATGTACATCTCGCGCTTGCCCACCAGTTTCCAGTCGTAACGGTCCGGGGCGCCGGAGAACATGTCGTAGTTGTCCGAGGTGCGCATGCCGTCCGAGGCGGTGCCCGGGCCGTCGTACGCAACCTGCGGGGCACGGCGCACGCGGCGCTGGCCGGCGTTGTAGATCCACGCCAGACGCGGTTCCTTCACCTGGTCCAGGGTCTCGTGCACCAGCAGGACGTTGCCGGCCAGGCGCGCCGGGGCCGTTACCTGCTGCTTGAAGTAGGTGAGGATGTTGCTGGTCTTGCTGGCGTCCTGGTCACCCATGTTCTGCGGCACCGCAATCGATTCCTCGAAGCGGATCGGCGTGTAGCTACCGTTGGTCTGCGGCACGACCTGCACTACCACACGGGAAATATTGCCGCCGTGGTAGCGGGTCAGGTGGTTCCACAGAGCCTGCACGCCGTTCTGGGGCAGCGGGAAGGCGTAATAGCGGCTCTTCTCGAAGTTTTCCAGACCGTTGCCGTCGTTGATCGGCTGGACGAACTCGGCGCTGCGCTTGATGGCGCCGTAGATGTCGTCAGGCAGCGCGAAGGTGCGGTGGGTCTTGTACACCGGGATTTTGTAGGTATCCGGGTAGCGCTTGAACATCGCCAGCTGGCCGGCGGAGAGCTTGTCCTTGTACTGGTCGGCGTTCTGCGCGGTGATGGTGAACAGAGGCTTCTCGTCGGCGAACGGATCAGATAGGAAGCCCTTGCCGTCGATCTTGCCGGCGGTGCGGGAAATGCCGCCGGTCCAGGCCGGAATGCTGCCATCGGCGTTGCCTTCCTTCTGCGAGCCCATGGGTGTCAGGCTCGTGCCCAGCTTGGCCACTTCATCGGCGGATACCGCCGCCATCACGCCGCAGGACAGCAGGCTCAGGGCCAGCGCGCCGCATTGGAGGATTCTTGTCGTTCTCATGTCGATTCCTTGAGCAGGCAGGTCAGAAGTTCACGCCGAAGCTGAGCGAAACGAAGTCACGGTCGACGATGGTGTTGTAATCGCCGCCGAAGAAGTTCGTGTAGTTCAGGCTCGCGGTGTAGGTGTTCTGGTAGTCCGCATCGACTCCGACACTGGCGGCCTTGCTGCCTTCGTTGAAGACCGGGCCGTAGCCGTGCACGTCATGGGACCATGCGACGTTCGGTTTGAGGTTCACACCGGCGAAGACGTTGTTGTAATCCCAGATGGCGCGGGCGCGGTAACCCCAGGAGGACGAGGTGTAGAAGCCGCCGCTGCCGTACTCGTTGCGCGCGGTGGCGTTTTCCGGCACGCCGTAGACCGAGTCGCGCCCGTAGCGCTCGCCGACTTCATTGGTCATGCCGCCGACGTAGGTCATGCCGACTTCGCCCACCAGGGTCAGGCGATCCGCGCCCATGGTCTGGTCGAAGAAGTGGGTGAAGGTGGTCTGCGCCTGGGTGACTTCCTTGCGGATGTAGCCATGGTTGACCGCGTTGGCCTGGGCCAGCGCACCTGCGACGCCGCCACTGGCGAACCCTCCGGCCACGGTGGTGGCGAGCAGCGGGGTCATGTCAGTGGTGTTGAGCTGCAGCGGCATGTTCGGCCGGTAGCTGATCTCGCCGTTCCACGCGGTGCCGGTGGGCAGCGTGGTGGAGAAGCTCAGGCCGTACAGGCGGATGTCCTCGGGGTATTCGAGGAAGTAGCTGCCGCGTCCCAGCAGGATCGGCTGGGCCAGCGCCGACACGCGCAGTGCATTGATGATGTCGGCGCGGCCGGCGTTCTGCATGCTCACGATGGGTGTGCGACTGTGGTAGTTCATGGCGTAGGCGCCGTACTCCACGTCATCGCCCAGCCAGCGCAGGGCCAGGCCCCACTGGCCGGAATCACGCGCATCGCGGTCGGCGCCGCGGGGCACCATCAGGCCTTCCTGGTTGACGGTTACGCCCATGGAGTTGAGCAGCGAGTGGATCCCCGGTGAGTTCAGGGTATTGAGCGTGGCCGGATCGAGGATGTTGTAGTTGGTGTTGCAACCGTCGGCAGCGACGTCGGTGGTAGAGAAGAAAGTGCCGCAGTTGTCCAGCACCGTCTGGTCCCATTCCAGCTGGTAGAAGCCTTCCACGGACAGCGCGTCGGTGACGCTCTGCGACAGGTAGACCATGTTCACCGGGATCAGGCCTTCCTTGATTTCCGAACCGGGACGGCGGAAGGCGGAGACGTCGATGGGGTTGATGGTGTTGATGCTGTTGCCGATGAAGGTGCTTTCACCCCAGCTCACCACCTGCTTGCCCACCCGCACGGTGCCCGGTAGGTCAGCGACGGAATAGTTGTAGTAGCCGAAGGCGTCCAGCAGTTGGGCGCCGGAGGACTTCGCGCCCTCCTTGCGACCGTCATCGGAAACCTGTTTCCAGTCGGTGCTCTCGTCCTTCAGGCGGAAGTCATACCAGTACTTGCCGCGGGTGAACACGCCGAAGTCCCCGTACTTCAGCTCCAGGTCGTGGATACCCTTGAAGATCTTCGAGAAGGTGTCCCCCTTGCGGAAGTTCAGCCGGCCATCGTCGTTGGTCTGGGTCATGCCGTGGCCGCCGTTGGCGGCGCCGATCAGATCCTGCTTCGGACTCTGCGTGCTCCAGCTGGCCCCCACGGACAGGCTGGAATCGAACTGTCCTTCGATCTCCCCGATATTGAAATTGATTGCCTGAGCCTGGGTGGCGCATCCCAGGGCGACAGCAGTGGCGAGTAGTTGCGGTTGGAAGAATCCGCGCCTTGTTTTTGTTGTCATGCGGCTCTCCTGACGGTGTCTAGGTGCCGCTACCCTACTGAGCGACCTGACGGGGAGTAAGCGCTCCAAGGTGGTATTTGGCGTGTCGCCCGAAAGAGTGAATCCCCTCTCTGCCATAGGCTCTGGCGGCCGATATTGGCGCAGGCGATGACGAATCATCGAGACGATGGATAGTGCCCGGCGCTTGTAAGTGCTTTGCCACTACCCGAGAAGCGCCGTCTGGGGCATGCTTAGCCCCCTATGCATGCCATCGACCAACGCCCGACCGACAGCCACCTGACCGAGCAGACCCGCGAGGTGGTGCTGCGCTACCACCAGTGCTGGAAGCATCGCGACCTCGAAGCGGTGCTGGCGCTGTATCACCCGCAGGTGCAGTACAACGACTTCTTCCAGAATCGCACCCTGGGCTACGCCGACCTGCGCGACTACGTGCAGAGCACCATGCCCAGCCGCCCGGAAGAGTTCCTCGACCACATCGACCGCATCCGCGTGGATGGCGACACCGCCTTCATCCAGTACCGCATCGCGGTCACCCTGAGCGGCCGCCTGGCGACCTTCCATTCCAGCGAAGCGATCACTGTGCGCGAAGGCCTGATCTGGCGCATCAATGAATACGCCTCGGTGGTCCGTGAAGGAGGTGAAAGCCGTCCGCAGGCCATCGATCCGCGCCCGGCCACCAGCCGCCTGGGCCTCTCGCCGCGCCAGCTCAGCCAGTTGGCCAGCGACCTGGAAGACTATTTCAGCAAGAGCCAGCCATACCTTGCGCCGGACCTGGACCTGACCCAGGTGGCCACCGCCACCGGCTACACGCGCAACCAGATTTCCTACCTGCTCAACCAGGTGATGGGCCTGAGCTTCTACCAGTACGTCAACCAGACGCGCCTGACCCACCTGCTCAGCCAACTGCGCCCGCCGCTGCCTTCACGCATCGACGAACTGGCCTTCTCCGCCGGCTTCAACTCGCTCTCGGCCTTCTATCGCTGCTTCCGCCAGCAGACCGGCCAGTCTCCCCGCGAGTACCTCAAGCGCCTGCGCGAGGAACAGCAGGAGGCCTGATACGCCCCTGCCGGCGGGTACGCGAGCAATCCTCGCGTACCCGCGCGCACGACAGAACCCCGCGCCAAATCTAGGCTTGCCGACATTCCCCCTCTTCCTTTTGGAGTCGTCTATGTCGGCATGGCGTCATATCAGTCTGTGGATGAACCAACTGGACGATGATTTCGTCCCGCGGCCGTCCCTGCAGGGCACCCTGGACGTCGATGTGGCCATCGCCGGCGCCGGTTACACCGGCCTGTGGACCGCCTATTACCTGAAACTGCGCGAGCCGCAGCTGAAGATCGCCATCGTCGAGGCCGAGACAGCCGGCTTCGGCGCTTCGGGCCGCAACGGCGGCTGGCTGATGGGCAACATGCTCGGCGAGGATCGCCTGCTCGCCGGCCTGTCGCCTGAGCAGCGCCGCGCCTCCTACGACCTGCTGCACGACATCCCCGATGAAGTGGCCCGAGTGCTAGACCGCGAAGGCATCGACTGCGACTACCGCAAGGCCGGCGTGCTCTACACCGCCGCGCGCTATCCGGAGCAGGAAACCCGCCTGCGCGAGTACCTCGCCCACCTGCACGCCGAAGGCCTGACCGAGGACGACTACCGCTGGCTGAGCAAGAGCGAACTGGACGAGCAGCTGCGCATTCCCAGCTCGCTGGGCGCCATCCACACCCCGCACTGCGCCACCATCGACCCGGCCAAACTGGTCCGTGGCCTGGCCCGCGCGGTGGAACACCAGGGCACACAGATTTTCGAGAAGAGCCGAGTCACCCACTGGGCGCCCGGCCTGCTGCGCACCGACCGGGGAGAGCTGAAGGCTCACTGGGTGGTGCCGGCCATCGAAGGCTACGCCGCCGACCTTCCGCCGCTGGGCAATTACCAACTGCCGGTACAGAGCCTGCTGGTGGCCACCGAGCCGCTGCCCGAATCGGTGTGGGCGGAAATCGGCCTCGACAAGGGCCAGGCTTTCAGCGAATTCAGCCGCCAGGTCACCTACGGCCAGCGCACACCGGACAACCGCCTGGCCTTCGGCGCCCGCGGCGGCTACCGCTTCGGCGGCAAGCTGCGCAACGACTTCAGTCTGACCGAGGATGAGGTCGGCCTGCGCCGCTACCTATTCAGCGAACTGTTCCCGCAACTCAAGGACGTGCGCATCACCCACACCTGGGGCGGCAACCTGGGCATGTCGCGGCGCTTCCACCCGCACATGCTGATCGACCGTCGCAACGGCATCGCCCTCGCCGGCGGTTACGGTGGCGAAGGCGTCGGCGCCACCAACCTGGGCGGCCGCACCCTCGCCGACCTGATCCTCGGCCAGGACAGTGCCCTCACCCGCCAACCCTGGGTCATCAATGACCGCAGCGTGCAGGACGGCCTGCGCGGCTGGGAGCCGGAACCCTGCCGCTGGCTGGGCTACAACGCCATCATCCGCAGCTTCGTGCACGAAGACGATGTACTGGCCAACCCCCACAGCGCGCCCTGGCGCCGACGACTGGCCGAGAAGGTCGCCGCCAGCATGGAAAACCTGATGACCTGGAAGGTCGGCTGAAACACCGACCGGCTTCCGAACAGTCAGCCCCGAATAGAAAGCCCACTGGAGCCCCCGTATGAAACTGACCCACCTGAAGAACACCCTGCACGCCGAACTCGGTGAAGCCAACCCGGTGGCCGTGCCCCTGGGTGAGCCGATCTCGGAAACCCGCGTGGAATCCATCGAGCGCACTGATCGCGTGGAAACCGGCATCTGGGAATGCACCCCCGGCCGCTGGCGCCGCCAGATCGTCGAGCAGGAGTTCTGCCACTTCATCGCCGGCCGCGGCACCTTCACCCCGGACGGCGGCGAGCCGATCGCCTTCCAGGCTGGCGACGCCTTCCTGCTGCCGCAGAACAGCCTGGGCATCTGGGACATCCAGGAAACCACGCGCAAGACCTATGTGATCATCGAGCGCGACTGATCGACTAATTGCTGTGATGGGAAGGCCCGGCGCTCGGGCCTCACTCACTGCCAGTCGACACCTGTAGGAACGAGCTTGCTCGCGAACTGGATTCACCGGCGAGACCCATGCTGGGCGGGTTCGCGAGCAAGCTCGCTCCTACAGACAGAATCAAAACTCCCCGTGCCGCCCTTCCCCACCAGCGAAACGCTTCGCCCCATCCACCGTCTCGCCACTTTCGATCACCGCCATCCCGCCCTGGAATTCGTTGGCCAGCGCCACGTCGAACGACAGCTCCCATTGCGCGAATACGCTCGCCCGGTCGGCCAGCATGCACATCTGTGGAAACTCGGCGATCTCCCGCGCCAACTCCTCGGCTGACTCCAGTGCCTGCCCGCTGGGCACCACGCGATTGGCCAGGCCCATGGCGAAAGCTTCCTGCGCGCCTACCGGGCGGCCGGTGAGGATCAGGTCCAGCGCTCGTCCCTGACCGACAATGCGCGGCAAGCGCACGGTGCCGCCGTCAATCAGCGGCACGCCGAAGCGCCGGCAGAACACCCCGCACACCGCGTCCTCGGCCATCACCCGCAAATCCGCCAGCAATGCCAGCTCCAGGCCACCGGCCACGGCATAGCCCTCGATGGCGGCGATCAGCGGTTTGGACAATTGCATGCGGCTCGGCCCCATGGGCCCGTCGCCTTCCGTTTCCAGACGATTGCGCCGCTCACCGCCCTCGGCCACCGCCGCCAGGTCGGCCCCCGCGCAGAAGGTCCCGCCAGCGCCGGTGAGCACGGCGACACGGGCCTCCTCGTCCTGCTCGAAGTCGCGCAAGGCATCGGCCAGCGCCTGGGCAGTGGGCAGGTCCACGGCGTTACGCACCGCAGGGCGGGCGATGACCAGGGTGGTCACCGGGCCGTTCTTCTGGATTATCACGCTCATGGCGAACTCCTCGGGCCTGGAAGCGGAAAGCAAAAGGGCCGGCATTGAGCCGGCCCTTTCACCTTACTGCGTTCACCACCGTGGAACAGCCCCGCTGGCCGTTCCACCGGTCAGGCTGGCCGGATCAGCCGGCGTATTTCTGCAGGTTCGCCATCATCTCGCGCAGCGCTTCGACGTTGTCCTTGGGGTGCACGGCGTTGTCGAAGTTGCAGATCTGCGCGAAGTTCGCCGCCACGTCCTCGACGCTGTAGCCCTCGCGCGGGTCGAAGCCCACGCCCAGGCTGCGCTCCCAGCGCACCTTGCCGATCCAGCCGCCACCCACTTCGAACAGGCCGGAGGTTTCCTGGCAGGCTTCGCTGCCCAGGTACACCACCAGCGGACTGACCAGCTCAGGCTTGAGCGCCTCGAACACCTGCGGCGGGATCAGGCCTTCGGTCATGCGGGTGCCGCCGGTAGGGGCGATGGCGTTGACGAAGATATTGTTCTTGCGGCCTTCAATGGCCAGGTTGCGGGTCAGGCCGTAGAGGCCCAGCTTGGCCATGCCGTAGTTGCTCTGACCGAAGTTGCCGTAGATGCCGGAGGTGGACGAGGTGAAGATCACCCGGCCGTAGCCCTGCTCGCGCATGAACGGCCAGGCGGCGCGGGTCACCTTGTAGGCGCCTTCGACGTGGACCTTGTAGACCAGGTCCCAGTCGGCGTCTTCCATCTTGTGGAAGGTCTTGTCGCGCAGGATGCCGGCGTTGTTCACCACCACATCGATGCGGCCGAATTCCTCGACGGCCTGGCGGACGATCTTCTCGCCGTCAGTCACCGAGTCATGGTTGGCGATGGCGGTGCCGCCGGCTTCACGGATTTCCGCGACCACGCGGTCGGCAGCCGAGGCGTTGGCGCCTTCGCCATGGGTGCTGCCGCCCAGGTCGTTCACCACCACCTTGGCGCCGTGCTTGGCGAACAGCAGGGCGTGGGCGCGACCGATACCGCCACCGGCTCCGGTAACGATCACGACTTTTCCGTCGAAACGCAGGGCATCACTCATGATTGGGACTCCAGGCAGGATGGTTTTTCCCGGAGTGTCTAGCAGTCGCGATCCGGTCACAACCAAGACGACCGAGGCGAATGGTGTCCGATAAGGCCAAGGGATGATTCGTCAGCGCATCGGCAAGTTCAGCTCTGAGCGCGGGCCCAGCTTGAACAGCCACCAGTCGTACTCGCTCCAGAACAGAAGCAGACCGACGGCCGGGAGCAGCGCCAGCGCGCCCAGGGCCGCCGGCACCCAGTTCTGGGTGATCCAGGCGCAATAGCCACCGGCCGCGAAGACGCCGGCCAGCAGCACCAGCAGGAGAATGGCGACAGCGGCGAAGTCCCGGCGCAGGTACAGCAGCGCCCGGTACAACCACGAACCCTGCGGCTGGCGAACGGGAATGACGGATCTGAGTGGCATGGCGACGGCCTCCGGCCAAGAAAAGCCGGGGAAGCTACCGCTGCCACTCAGGGCCGATCTATCAGGCAGTTCCGAATCTGCACGCGGATCGGTCCTTACCTACGATGCGCGTTCCTGTCGGAACACCAGATAGTGGTGCAACACCTGCTCGGGCGCCTCGACCTGCGGGTAGTGACCGATGCCGGGCAGTTCGACAGTATCCGGTTGCGGGATCAGTTCCCGGTAACGAACCACCATGTGTGCGCCAGAGATCGGGTCTTCCGGCCCGTCGATCAGCCGCAGCGGCATCGACGTGCGCTGCATCGCCCCGAGCCAGCGCTCGCGGTGCTGGCGGCGGTCGAGGATGTAGTGGATCAACCGGTGCATGACCCGTGGTCCATCGTTGTGGCGGATCAGCTCCCAGAAAGCGTCCAGCTCCGCTTCGGATGGCTGGGTCTGCGGGCCGAACACCTTGGCGAAGTTCTGCGCCAGGCGCTTGCGGTCGAAGAGCCGGCCAAACAGCGAACCAAACGGGCCAAGCAACAGCTTCTGCGATAACACCGCGCGGTGGGTTTCCGGGAACAGCCCACCGTTGAGGAACACCAGCGAAGCCAAGGCGAAACCGCCCTCCTCGTGCCGTGCCAGCAGTTCCTGGCCGACGCTGTTGCCATAGTCGTGTACCAGCAAATGAACCGGCTCGCGTACGCCCAGGTGATCCAGCAGCGCCTGCTGCAGGTCGGCCTGCTCAAGGATGCGGTAGTCATGCCCCTTGGGTTTGGCGGAATCGCCGAAGCCGAGCATGTCGCAGGCGATCAACCGGTAGTGCTCGGCCAGCGGTTGCCAGAGGTAGTGCCAATCCCAGGAAGCGGTGGGGAAACCGTGGACCAGCAGCAGCGGAGCGCCGCTGCCTGCGCTCCAGTAGCGGATAGCGTGCCCACGGAAGGTGAAATCGCTGCCCTGCGCGCGCCAGTCGCGCAGGGCGATGCCGGCCAGCGCCATCAGTCGCGGTAACCGGGGTTCTGCAGGTCCAGTTTGCGCAGCAGCGCCGGCCACGCCAGCGCGCCGCCCATGCCCTGTTTGCTTTTGGTCACGGCGGCGGCCATGGCGCGGGCGCCATCGAGAATCTGCTGCGGGATCATGATCAGTTCGGCGCCGCCGCCCTGGGCCAGTACCTGGATTTCGCAGGCGCGCTGCAGGGTGAACATCATCAGGAAGGTGTCGGCGATGGTGCCGGAGCAAGTCAGCAGGCCGTGGTTGGGCAGGATCATGAAGTTGGCTTCGCCCAGGTCCGCCTGCAGGCGCGCCTTCTCGTCATGGTTCAGCGCGACGCCCTCGTAGCCGTGGTAAGCCAGGCTGGAGAGCACGAACAGCGATTGCTGGGAAATCGGCAGCAACCCCTGCTTCTGCGCGGAGACGGCGATGCCGGCGGCAGTATGGGTGTGCAGGACACAGGCCACGTCATGGCGCACATCGTGGATCGCACTGTGGATGGTGTAGCCGGCAGGGTTGATGTCGTAGGGGCTGTCCATCAGCTTCTTGCCCGCGGCATCCACTTTCACCAGGCTCGAGGCGGTGATCTCGTGGAACATCATGCCGTACGGGTTGATCAGGAAGTCCTCGGTGCCGGGGACCTTGGCGGAGATGTGGGTGAAGATCAGGTCGTCCCAGCCCTGCAGGGCAATCAGCCGGTAACAGGCGGCAAGATCGACGCGGGTCTGCCATTCGGCAGCGGAGACCTGGTCCTTGACGTTCACGGTGGGCAGCGGGTGAGCGGCGTGCATGGTCGGTAGCCTCTTCGTTGTTGTTGTTCGATGGCGCAGTCTAGTCAGCGCGGCGGCGTAACGACTGTCACTGAACTGACAATTTCCTCTGGCAGCGCCTGGCGAATGTTCCCCTATAAGCGCAGGCCGACAACTCGGCTTGCGTCAGCAATTTCCCCACCTATAGTGGCGGTAGTCGCTCCCAGCGGTGTTCGATTTCCCCGGCGCCCGGCGGCTCCCTCCAAAAGCGCTATCCAGACAGTGCGGCAGCCAGTTCGCACGTCAGGGCTGGCGGAAGCGTGCCCGATCTCCCCCCCTGCCCCGGCGCCCTTTCCGGCGTCTCCCAGCCATCTGGAAACATTTCGCAATATCTTTCGCAACATTCCTCAGTAGTACCCGGGAGTCGGGAGGAGACTCCAGTTCGGCCAACGAGGCAGCCGACGTGAAACGAACCGCCATCATGCAGCCCTACTTCTTTCCGTACCTGGGCTACTTCAGCCTGATCAAGCACACCGACCTGTTCGTCCTGTTCGACACCGTGCAGTACATCCACCACGGCTGGATCGAGCGCAACCGCATCCTCAATCACCAGGCGGGCTGGTCGTACATCCGCGTGCCGCGGATCAAGCACCACCGCCAGACGCTGATCAAGGACGTGCGCCTGGACAACCGCCAGGACTGGCGGCGCAGCCTGTTCTCCCAGCTGGACGTGTACCGCAAGGTCGCGCCTTATTACCGCGACGTGAGGGAGATGATCGCCGCGTCGCTGGATCACCCCTTCGACGACATCGTCTCGGTGAACAAGACCACCCTGGAGGCCACCTGCGCCTACCTGGGCTTCCCACGGACGATGCCGGTGCTGTCGCGCATGGAGCTGCCGATGGAGCGACCGACCGCACCGGACGAATGGGCGCTGAACATCTGCAAGGCGCTGGGGGGCGTGGAGGAGTACTGGAACCCGCCGGGCGGGCAGAGCTTCTTTGACCGCGGCAAGTACGAGGCCGCCGGGCTGACGCTGCGCTTCCAGGAGCCGAAGCTCACGCCCTACGAACAAAAGCGCCCGACCTTCGAGGCGGGTTTGTCGATCATCGACGTGATGATGTTCAACTCCCCCGCCGCAACCTCACAGATGCTCGATGCCTACGAGCTGAGCTGAATGCCCTTTACAGGCACCAGACCAGGACGGGCGCCAGCAGCAGGTTGAACAGCCCGGTCAGGACCATCAGCAGCCCGGCCGCCGATCCCTCTTCCCCACCGAACTCGTAGGCCCGGCTGGTACCCGCGCCATGGGCGCCAACGCCCAGCAGCGCACCACGGGCCAGGGCGGAACGCAGCGGCAGCAGCTTCATCAGCACGCCGCCGATCATGGCGCCGAATACCCCCGTGATCATTACGAAGGCCGCGGTCAGCGCCGGCACGCCGCCCAGGTCGTGGGACATTTCCATGGCGAAGGGCGTAGTGATCGAGCGCGGGATCAGCGACAGGGTCACCTGGCCGTCCAGCGCCAGCGCGTGGGCCAGCGCCCAGGAACTGCCGATGGCCATGGTCGAGCCAGCCAGCATGCCGGTCAGCAGCGCCGGCCAGTGGCGGGCAAGCAAGGCGCGCTGTTGCCAGATCGGGATAGCGAAGGCCACGGTGGCCGGGCCGAGAAGCGCCACCAGCCAACTGGTGTCTCGGGCGTAGTCGGCGTAGCGAACCTGCAGCGGGATAGCCAGGGCGAACAGCAGCACCGGCACGAAGACGATGGGCGACAGCCAGTACTGCTGGAAACGGCGGTAGAGGGTACGGCTGAGCAGGTAACCGCCCAGGGTCACGGCCAACCAGAACAGGGCTTGCTTATCGAGGCTCATGGCGCGATCTCCAGCGGCACATCCACTCCACCGCCAGGGCGGTGGAGAGCATCACCATCACGGTGCTGGCGGTGATCACCAGCAGAATCTTCCAGCCCTCGCTACGCAGCAGCGGGCCGTAGTCGAGCAGGCTCATCAGGGCGGGGATGAAGAACAGCAGCATCTCCGCCAGCAGCAGGCCGGCGCCACCCTGCAGCAGGGCCGGGCGTATCGCCCCGCAGGCGAAAAGCACCAGCAGCAACGCCAACCCGATGACGCTGCCCGGTACCGGCAGTCCGGTGAGGGTGGCGATCCAGCCGCCGATCCACCAGAAGGCGGCGAGCACGGCGAGTTCAAACATCAGGCGGGCGGCACGGCGGAACATGGCGGCGATCTCGGTGCGTGGGGCGGATGAAGAAAATCGGTTGGGTATGGTGCAAAGCCTACTCCCGCACCTATCATCCCCAAAGCGAATAGATCGAATCGGAGCCATTCCAGAATGGAATTCAAGCAGCTGCGCACCTTCGCCGAAGTCGTGCGCCACGGTAGTTTCACCCAGGCGGCGGTGTATCTGAACGCCAGCCAGTCGGCGGTGAGCAAGCAGGTCGCGCAACTGGAACAGAGCCTGCGCGTGCAACTACTGGAGCGCAGTGGCCCGCATATTCGCCTGACTGCCGCAGGCGAAGTGGTGCTGCGCCGCGCCGAGGACATGCTGCGCCTGCGCCGCGAGCTGCATACCGAACTGGACGATCTCACCCAACTGCACCGCGGTGAGCTGCGCCTGGGCCTGCCGCTGCTGGGCGCAGACGCACTGTTCGCCGGACGATTCGCCGAGTACCGACGGCGCTACCCGAACATCGACGTGCACCTGATCGAGGGCGGCAGCAAGACCATGGAAGAAATGGTCTACAGCGGCGAGCTGGAGCTGGGCGGCGGCCTGACACCGGATGACTCCGGCTTCGAATGGCAGCCCTTCTGCAACGAGCCGCTGGACGTGCTGCTGCCCGACGCGCATCCACTGGCCGGGCGCGACAGCCTGGAACTGGCGGAACTCTCCGACACGCCCTTCTTGCTCTATCAACAAAGCTTCACCCTCAACGACCGCCTGCTGCGCGCCTGCCGCGAGGCCGGTTTCGAGCCGAAGGAAGGCGGCCGCAGCGGCCAGGCGGACTTCCTCGGCGCTCTGGTCGCCGCCGGGCAAGGCGCGGTGCTGCTACCGCGCGTGGTGGCAAAGGACTTGGAGCGACCGGGGCTGGTGCGCGTGCTGCTGAGCCGGCCGGACCTGCGCTGGGACATCAGTTTCATCTGGCGTCGCGACGCGTACCTGTCGAATGCCGCGAAGGCCTGGCTGGGGCTGATGGTCGAGATGCCACTGCATCCGCCGGGATCGGAGTGAGGCGAGTTCGCGAGCAAGGGCTGGGCGCCCCATCGGCCCTACGAAGAGCGGATCGGCGCCAAGGCCTTTACCCCCGATAGAACGGAGAAGATGCGCTCTCGCAGGATGCTTCTCGCTCAGACGCTGCCCAGCCTACGAACCCGAATCCTCAGGTGAGAAGTCGAAGGTGTCGAAGACGATCACGCCGGCCTGATCGTTGGGCAACTCGCCCTCGATGCGTCCGTCCGGTTGCTGGACCACGGTCATGCCTTCGGCAATCGTCCCGCCGTCCGCGCGCCTGGCCACCTTGCCGGCCACGGGCGTGAACAGCCACGCGCCTGGAGCGCGATCGCGCAGGGTGCGGTTGACGGATTGGAGCTGCGTCCCGGCCGGATAGCTTATCTCACCCAGGGTGAAGTCTCGCGCCAGGTTGGCACTTTCGAAGCCGTACAGCTTGCGCTCGCTGTCCAGCAGCAGCGTGACGCCCGACAGCGGTAGCTGCGCCAGTTGCAGCGGCGCGTGCACGTCTATGCGCCAGACGTTCGGGTCGCGCAGGCCATCGCCGTAGGTGGTGGTGTAACGCATCAGTTCGCTGCCCGGCGGGATGTCCAGGTCGGCAACACGATTGTCCTCCGCAACCTGGCAACCCATCAGCAGGATCTCCGATACCGCCCGCACCGCCAGGCGCAGGGGCGCCTGCGGGCTGCAGTGCCAGCCGTCGATCGTGGCCGGCGCGACGATGCGCAATTCGTGGACGGAAATTTCCACCGAACTGCCTGGCGGCGCCTGATCGTCCCAGGTCGAGCTGAAGCGCACCGCGAGCGCGGACACTCCATGGACCCGCGTCGGCACCGGGAATACGACCTCTTCGGCTGCCTGCCAGTCATGGGAGCCGGGCAACGACAGACGCGTGCCAGCCGGCACGTCGAGACCACGGATGCGCGCGGGCTCGGTGAGCGTCGGATGACGGGCAGCTTCTTCCTGCCGCATCTCCTCGCCTACCACATGCCAGATGTAAGCCATGTAGGCCTGCGGAACACAGAGCACCAGCAGTAAGACCAGCAGGCTCCAGCAGGCAAGGCGATGACGCCCCCACCACTGTCGCGCGGAGCGGAACAGCACCAGCATCAGCAGCCACAGCAGCAGCACCAGCACAGCCAGCGAGGAAACTCCGAGCACGACCAGGAAGGTCGTGGAAAACAGCGGTACCGGGATCATCCTTGGCCCCTCAGATCAGATCGTTGAACTCATATTCCATCAGGCGCGGCCACTGCCGCTGCGCCTCGACATCATCGGCCAGCAGCCCGAAGCCGGCGAACTCAAAGGCCGGCGAGACGGTGCATCCCACCAGCACGTAATCGCCCAGACAGCGTGCGGCCTGCCAGGCATGCGCGGGCACGGCCCGTTGCGGCAGGCTGCCCTCGCTCACCGGGCCGAGGATTTCGCGGTGCACGTCGGCATCGGGTCGATCGGCGGTCAGCAGCTCCAGCGGACTGCCTTCGTGAAAATGCCAGAGCTCATCGGCGTCCACGCGGTGCCAGCGGCTGACAGTGCCGGCGGGCAGCAGAAACAGAATGGCCGACGACTGCGGCCGGCCATCGGCGCCCACCAGGTCCGATTCGAACACTCGCCGGTAGAAGCCGCCCTCGGGATGCGGGGCGAGCTGCAGGATGTCGATCAGATGGCGGGCGCGGGGATGCATCAGGCCTTCAGCGCGGCGATGAAATCGGCCAGCCAGGGTTCGGAGTCGGTCTCCTGATCCACCGTCTCGCTGCCGTCCAGGCGCAGCATTGGCACCACTTCCTGCACGCCCAGTTCAGCGTACAGCTCGCGCACCTGCTCACCGCCGCCGCAGTAGGTATCGCCGTAGCTGGAATCGCCCAGCGCCAGCACGGCGCCCGGACGACCGCGCCACTCGCCCGGCAGGCGGTCGCGGATGGCATGGAACAGCGGCTGGAAGCTGTCCGGCAGGTCACCCATGCCGGTGGTGGCGGTCACCACCAGGAAGGCCTCGGGAGCGAACTCAAGCATGGCGTCCAGGGTGGCGCGCGGGTCGTACCAGGCTTCGAAGCCGGCGGCTTCGAGCAAGCGCTTGGCGTGGCGCGCGACTTCTTCGGCGGTGCCGTAGACCGAACCGGACACGATGGCGACTTTCATGTTCACTCCCACAAGGCAAGACAAGGCCGCCCATTATGCCCCATCCGTGCCGCACCGCGCCGGGGCTGGTATAGTTTTGCCCTACCCGGCCGCTAGGACATTGTCCGCCGCGGCGCTCCCTGAAGTGGATTTTCGCGAGGCGCGCATGGGCCAGACCCCAGCCCCCATCCTGATCACCGGCGCCAGCCAGCGTATCGGCCTGCATTGCGCAAAACGCCTGCTGCTCCAAGGCCAGCCGGTCATCGTGACCTATCGCCAGGACAAGCCCGGCATCGCCGAACTACGCGAACTGGGCGCCACCTGCCTGCACGCCGAACTGGCCGATGAAGCCGGCATCCTCGCCTTCATCGACGAGCTGAAGTCCTGCACCGACCGGCTGCGCGCGATCATCCACAACGCCTCGGCGTGGATCGGCGACAAGCCCGGCGAGGAGGCCCAGGCCTTCGAGTCGCTGTTCCGCCTGCACATGCTCGCGCCCTACCTGATCAACTTGCGCTGCGCGCCGCTGCTCGAACGCGACGCCGCCGAGCGCGGCGCCCCAGCGGATATCATCCACCTCTCCGACGACGTCGCCCGCAAGGGCAGCGCCAACCGCATCGCCTACTGCGCCAGCAAGGCCGGCCTGGACAACCTCACCCTGTCCTTCGCCGCGAGCCTTGCGCCACGCATCAAGGTCAACGGCATCGCGCCGGCACTGATCCTGTTCAACGAAGGCGACGACGACGCCTACCGCGCCCGCACCCTGGCGAAATCCGTCATGGGCATCGAGCCGGGCCCGGACGTGATCTACCAGAGCGTGCGCTACCTGCTCGACAGCCCCTACGTGACCGGCACTACCCTCACCGTCAACGGCGGCCGGCACCTCAAATGACCCGCCCGGCGCGGGCGCGAGGAACTCCCACCATGATTGAAGACCTGTCTCACCACTACCGTGAGATTCTCCAGGGGCTCGGCGAAGACCCGACCCGCGAAGGCCTGCTGGACACGCCCAAGCGCGCGGCCAAGGCCATGCAGTACCTCTGCCACGGCTACGGGCAGACGCTGGACGAGATCGTCAACGGCGCGCTGTTCGCCTCGGACAATGATGAAATGGTGATCGTGAAGGACATCGAGCTCTACTCGCTGTGCGAACATCACCTGCTGCCCTTCATCGGCAAGGCACATGTGGCATACATTCCCACCGGCAAGGTGCTGGGCCTGTCGAAAGTCGCGCGCATCGTCGACATGTTTGCCCGCCGCCTGCAGATCCAGGAAAGCCTGACCCGGCAGATCGCCGAGGCAGTCCAGCAGGTCACCAGCGCCGCCGGCGTGGCGGTGGTGATCGAGGCGCAGCACATGTGCATGATGATGCGCGGGGTAGAGAAGCAGAACTCGGTAATGAACACCTCGGTGATGCTCGGCGCCTTCCGCGCCTCCACCAATACCCGCCAGGAATTCCTGCAACTGATCGGACGGAGCAAGTGAAATGACGCAATTGCAGCCGGGCATGGCGCGAATCCGGGTCAAGGACCTGCGCGTGCGCACCTACATCGGCATCAAGGAAGAAGAAATCCTCAACAAGCAGGATGTGCTGATCAATCTCACCATCCTCTACCCCGCCGGCGATGCGGTGCAGGTCAACGACATCGACCACGCGCTGAACTACCGCACCATCACCAAGGCGATCATCGCCCACGTGGAGGAAAACCGCTTCGCCCTGCTCGAGCGCCTGACTCAGGAACTGCTCGACCTGGTGATGGCCAATCCGGCCGTGCACTACGCCGAGGTGGAAGTGGACAAGCCCCACGCGCTGCGCTTCGCCGAGTCGGTATCGATCGCCCTGGCCGCCCAGCGCTGAGCCGCGCCTTCGCTTGCACGCCCGTACCAGTCGGCCAACGGGCGTTGCTGGCAGATCGCCCGCCTCTTAGAATCTCGCCAGCCCCGCCATGCGCCTCCGATGCGCCCTTGTTGAGAGACCTGCCATGACCGAGCCGATGAACCTGACCGACGAGCAGCGCACCGAACTCGAAGCCGCCGCCTTCCGTACCCTGGTGCAGCACCTGCGTACCCGCAAGGACGTGCAGAACATCGATCTGATGAATCTTGCCGGGTTCTGCCGCAACTGCCTGTCCAAGTGGTACAAGGCCGCAGCGGACGACATGGGCCTGCCAGTCAGCCCGGATCAGGCCCGCGAAGAGATCTACGGCATGCCTTACGCCGAATGGAAGGCCAAGCACCAGACGGAAGCCTCGCCCGAGAAACAGGCGGCCTTCGACCACGCGAAGAAACACTAAGAGTTTGCCTTGATGACCCTCAACGATTTTCGCTCGCGCCTGCGCAGCGAGCAGCACCTGTTCACCGACACCCTGGCGTACATCGCCGAGCACTACAGCTACACCCCCAGCGCCTTCACCAACGGCAGCGTGGAAAACCCCGCCGGGCAGAACGAAGGTTCCTGCAAGACCCTCGGTTTCGCGATCCTCGAAGGCCTGAGCCAGGAAGAGTCGCTGCTGGCGTTCGGCGAGCACTACCGCGCCGTGCGCGAGAACCCCGAGGGCACCGACCACGCCAATATCCGCGCCCTGATGGTCACGGGCCTGGCCGGCGTCAACTTCGAGCGCCAGCCGCTGTCGCGCCGCGGCTGAGGTTAGCCCGCTCCATGAAAAAGCCCCGCTGATGCGGGGCTTTTTCTTAGGGCTGTGCGCCGGACTCACCCTGTAGGAGCGAGCTTGCTCGCGAACCGCACTCTGCCGCCATCGCCGGCAAATTTTTTTCGCAGGTGGGTGGAGCTTGCGATAGCCATGCTGCCCCACACGTCGCCAGCGATGGGTATCGCTGCGCTCCACGCCATCCTACGCTCGAACTCCGCCGTAATATCGGAGGGATGAGCGTCCGGGAGGTTCGCGAGCAAGCTCGCTCCTACGAAAAGCCCCACCTGCGAAAAGCACACGCCTCGCTGAGCGGGAAAGAAAAAGGCCCCGCAAGCGGAGCCCCTTCCTGCACGCCGGCTCTTCGGGCCGTTACAGGGAATCCAGGTAACGCTCCACATCCAGCGCGGCCATGCAGCCGGCGCCAGCGGAGGTGATCGCCTGGCGGTAGACGTGGTCGGCCACGTCGCCGGCGGCGAAGACACCGGGAATATTGGTCGCAGTGGCATTGCCGTCACGACTGCCGCTGACCACCAGATAACCGTCCTTCAGCTCAAGCTGGCCTTCGAACAGCGAGGTATTGGGCGTGTGGCCGATGGCGACGAACAGGCCATCCACCTTCAGTTCGGAAGCCTCGCCATCGTTGTGGCGCAGGCGCACGCCGGTGACGCCCATGTCGTCGCCCAGCACTTCCTCCACCTGGGCATTCAGGCGTAGTTCGATCTTGCCGTCAGCGATGCGCGCTCGCAGTTTGTCCTGCAGGATCTTCTCGGCGCGGAAGCTTTCGCGACGGTGCACCAGGGTGACCTTGCTGGCGATATTGGCCAGGTACAGGGCCTCTTCCACGGCGGTGTTACCGCCGCCGACCACCGCCACTTCGTGGTTGCGGTAGAAGAAACCGTCACAGGTGGCGCAGGCGGACACGCCCTTGCCCATGAAGCTCTCTTCCGAGGGCAGGCCCAGGTAACGCGCGCTGGCGCCGGTGGCGATGATCAGCGCGTCAGCGGTGTAGGTGCCACTGTCGCCCTTGAGCACGAAAGGCTTGCCGGCCAGGTCAACGCCATGGATGTGGTCGAAGACAATCTCGGTCTCGAAGCGCTCGGCGTGTTCCTGCATGCGCTGCATCAGTGCCGGGCCGGTGAGGCCATGGGGATCACCTGGCCAGTTGTCGACTTCGGTGGTGGTGGTCAGTTGGCCGCCCGCCTGCATCCCGGTGATCAGCAACGGCTTGAGGTTGGCGCGGGCAGCATAGACCGCGGCGCTGTAGCCGGCCGGCCCGGAACCCAGAATGATGACGCGCGCGTGACGATCGGACATGACAGTCTCCAGTGCTGAGGTGGATGAGTCGGGCAAAGAAAAGGGAGCTGCCAAAGCACCAGGGGGAAGGTTGGGAGGGCGGCAGCTCCACGTAAAGTTTCTTGCGCGAACCGCATGGCCCGGAGACCGTGGGCAATGCGGTGTGACCCAAGTCACGATTCGCATTGTCCTGCAGAACGCCGGGAATCCCTTGAGATAAGTCAGGGATTTCCGCAGTCGCCCCGGACTCCTTGAGATAAGTCAGGGAGCTGCGGATCGACCCTCGAACTTGTTCGATAGCAGATGGCGCGCAGCTTACCGCTGCCGCTGCGTCCTGCTGAAATGTCCAATCTCAATCCCCTTCATAGGCTGCCCCTATGCAGCGGGCACCCACTGCCTGGATGGCTAGACTCAAGAACAAAAGGTCACCCGTATCACCATGAACCTTCGCACCCGCCTGCTATGGCTGTGTCTGCCCCTGTTCATCGCGAGCCTTGCCGGGGTCTGGCTGCTGTCGGACATGATCCTGCTCGACCGCTTCGATCGCGGGGACCGCCAGCACCTGGCCGACGAGGTGCGCATCGTCCACAACCGCGTTGCCTACGAGAAACAGCGCAACCTCGACATCGTCCACAGCTACGCGTGGTGGGACGCCAGCTACCAGTTCATGCACCTGCCGCAGGCACGCTTCGTGGAGGACAACCTGGACCAGGACCTGCTGGGCATCCTCGGCTTCGACTACGTGCTGTATGTCGACCGTGACGGGCACATCCTCGCCCAGCAATGGAAGCTCGATGAACTGTCCAAGCGCTTCCCCCGCCAGCAAGTCCCGGACGCCGAGCAACTGCGTCGGAGCATCCTGGCCACCGCGCTGCAACTGGGCGCGCTGGATATCGACGGCGACCCGCGGCACAGCCTCGACCAATTGCTGCAGATCGAAGGCATCCCCCAGTTGCTGCTCAGCTACCCCATCAGCAATAGCGCCGGAACCGCCGAGCCGGCTGGCGTGGTCATCGCCGGCGTGCTGCTCGACGGCGCGCGCATGTACAGCCTGCAGACCCAGATGGGCGCGAGCCTGCGCCTGGTCCAGGACGAGGTGAAAGGCACTGACTGGCGCACCCTGAACATTCCCACCGGGCGCGGCGCCACCCTGCTCAGCCCACGACGCCTGCTGGACGAGAATAGCCAGCAGATGTCCCTGCTCTACCTCGACTCCCGTGGCCGTCCGCAACTGCGCCTGGAACTGACCAGCCCGCGGCCGCTGTACCAGCAAGGCCAGCAATCAGTGCGCCTGTTCCTCTACCTGACCCTGGCGCTGCTCGGCGGCGCCACCCTGCTCGCCTACGTGGCCCTGGAATTCCGCATCATCCGCAGGGTTTCCACGATGAACCGCGAAGTCGCGGGCATCGGCCAGGACGACACCCCCTCGCGCCTGAGCCCGCAGGGGCAGGACGAACTGGGCCTGCTGGCCAGCGAGATGAACCACATGCTTGACCGCCTGGAACAGAGCGAGGCGCGCGACCGAGCTATCCTCGACGCGATCCGCGACGGCTATTTCGAGATGGACACCCGCGGCATCATCCGCACGCTCAATCCGGCGCTGTGCCGGATGCTCGGCTACAGCGTCGAGCAGCTCGACGGCCAGCACTTCGGCATATTGCTGCAGGAAGCGGACCTGCTACGCGCTCGCAGCCTCTACGAGCAAGCCCGCGACGACGAACAGGAAACCACCTTCTCCGCGCCCTTCAAGCGCCGCGACGGCCGGCTGGTGAGCTGCGAGACGCGGCTCTCGGCGATCCGCGACGGCCAGGGCGAGTTCCAGGGATTCCGCGGCATCCTGCGCGACATCAGCGACCAGGTGGCCTACCAGAAGCAGCTGCTCGACCTCGCCTACCGCGACACCCTCACTCAACTGGGCAACCGCAAGGCGTTCAACGAACAACTGCACCGCGCCGTCGTGCACAGCAACCGGGTGGCCCTGCTGTACATCGACCTCGACCGCTTCAAGCAGGTCAACGACCGCTTCGGCCACGCCCTCGGCGATGCCCTGCTCAGCACGGTCGGCGAGCGCATGCGCAGCAGTCTGCGCCAGCCCGACCAGGCCTTCCGCCTGGGCGGCGACGAGTTCGCCGTGCTGCTGGAGAATGCCGAGCCGGATCAGGCCGAAGCCCTGGGCATGCGCCTGCTGGCCGTGCTCGGCGCCGAATACCACCTGGGCGGCCAGGTGATCGACTTCGTCACTCCCAGCATCGGCATCGCCTTCTACCCTCAGGATGCCGACGACGCCGACGCCCTCACCCGCGCCGCCGACATCGCCATGTACCAAGCCAAGCAGGAACGCAACCGCTGCTATCGCTACACGGCCGCCTGAACGCCGGTCCGCGAACACATACCCGGCAAAACAGACGGCTCGCCGGCCCTTCGCCGGGTCTGCTAAGGTCGCCTACGGTTCAACCCTGGAGAGTCCGATGTCCACCCTGAGCGGCCCGCAATACCTCAGCGAAGGCCTGAAACTGATGATGCGCCCCGGCCTGCGACTGTTCGTCCTGCTGCCCCTGAGCATCAACATCCTGCTGTTCGTCGGCCTGATCGGCTTCGCCATCAACCAGTTCAGCCACTGGGTCGATTGGCTGATGCCCAGCCTGCCGGACTGGCTCAGCTTCCTGCAGTTCATCCTCTGGCCACTGTTCTTCGCCTTAGTGCTGCTGATCGTGTTCTTCACCTTCACCATGATCGCCAACATCATCGCCGCGCCGTTCAATGGCTTCCTCGCGGAGAAGGTCGAGGTGGTGGTGCGTGGCACCGATGACTTCCCCGAATTCAGCTGGGGCGAGCTGATGGCGATGGTGCCGCGCACCATCGGCCGCGAGCTGCGCAAGCTCGGCTACTTTCTGCCGCGCGCCATCGCGCTGTTCATCCTCAGCCTGATCCCCGGCCTGAACCTGATTGCCGCGCCGCTGTGGCTGATTTTCGGCGTTTGGATGATGGCCGTGCAGTACATCGACTACCCGGCGGACAACCACAAGCTGGGCTGGAACGAGATGCTCGCCTGGCTGCGCAGCAAGCGCTGGGCGTGCATGGGCTTTGGCGGCATCACCTACCTGGCGCTGCTGATCCCGGTGGTCAACCTGGTCGCCATGCCCGCCGCCGTGGCCGGCGCCGTGCTGTTCTGGGTGCGCGAAGGCGGGGACAAGGCGCTGGTAAAGTAAACACCAGTACCGCCTCAGCGCCTGTCACCTATCGATCATCGCTCTGTCATCGGCGCGCCACCGCGCGCCGGGACACTGCGAGCATGACCACGACTCCTCTGCGCATCGCGCTGATCAGCGAAACCTTTCCGCCGGAAATCAACGGCGTTGCCAACACCCTGGGTCGACTGGCCTCTGGGCTGTTACGCCTTGGCCACCAGATTCAGGTCGTGCGCCCGCGCCAGCAGGGCGATGAAGGCCGTCACAGCGATGGCGAGCTGGTGCTCACCCGTGGATGGCCGCTCCCGGGCTACCCCGGCCTGCAATGGGGCCAGTCCTGCCTGCACAAGCTGCTGCGCCACTGGAACAGCACCCGCCCGGACGTGCTCTACATCGCCACCGAAGGCCCGCTCGGTCTCGCCGCCCTGCGCGCCGCGCGGCGCCTTCGGATCCCGGTGATCAGCGGCTTCCACACCAACTTCCAGCAGTACAGCGCGCACTACGGCTTCGGCCCGCTGATGCGCCTGGTGACGCTGTACCTGCGCTGGTTCCACAACCGCACTCAGCAGACCCTGGTGCCCAGCGCCAGCCAGTCCATGGAACTGCAACGGCGCGGTTTCGAACGTCTTGCGCAACTCTCGCGCGGCGTCGACAGCAAACTGTTCAACCCCGCCCGGCGCGATGAAGCGCTGCGCCGCGAATGGGGCCTGGGCGAGCGCGACATCGCCGTGCTGCATGTCGGTCGGCTGGCGGCGGAGAAGAACCTGTCGCTTCTGGGCAACAGCTTCCGCGCGCTGTGCGCGGCGCACCCGCAGCTCAAGCTGCGTCTGGTGATAGTCGGCGACGGCCCGCAGCGCGCGCATTTGCAGAAGGAACTTCCCGAAGCGATCTTCTGTGGCCTGCAGCGGGGCGAGGAACTGGCCCGGCACTACGCCAGCGGCGACCTGTTCCTGTTTCCCAGCCTGTCGGAAACCTTCGGCAACGTGGTCCTGGAAGCCTTGGCATCAGGGCTGGGCGTGGTGGCTTTCGACCAGGCAGCCGCCGGCCAGCACATTCGCCACGGGCACAACGGCGTGCTCGGCGTGCCGGGGGAAGAGCAGAGCTTCTTCGAAGCGGCGAGCTGGTTGCTGAGCGACCCGGAGCGCCTGCGCCGGGTGCGCCTCAACGCGCGCCACCACGCCATCCATCAGGCGTGGGACACGGTGGTCGAGCGTTTCGAGGGCTATCTGCAGGCAGCCTGCCGCACAGCCTTGCCGGGGAAGAACCCCGGCGGCCTGGGGCACCCTGAAATCCACAAATAGGATCAGGTGAAGGGCTTGGGCTCGGCGGCGAAGGACAGGCTCATGGCGCCCGCGCCGAGGTTGATGCCCCCCGTGGGGCTGAGCATCGCCAGGTGTACCTGGATGCCTTTTGCCTCGCAGGCATCCTCCAGCGCCGCAAAACCGGGCAGATCGCGCAGGGCGGAAGGATCGCCGGCGTAGCTCAGGCACATCTGCGGCGCCAGCAGCTCGCCCGCCTCGACCCGCGCACGGGCGAAGTTGAGCAGCCGCTCGGCGGACTTCTCGTAGTTCGGCGACACCGATACCGGCTTGTCCTCGCCCTGTACCAGACTCAGCACCGGTTTCATGTCGAGCATCGAGCCCAGGCCGAGGAAGGCACCGCGCAGGCGGTCGCCGATGCTGCTGCGGTCGCCCTTCTGGAAGCCCCGGCGGCGGATGTGCCCCAGGTCGCTGGCGACCAGGAAGGTGTTCATCTGCTGGCTGAGCTGTTCCAGGCGGGTGCGCACGGCGTTGGGATGCTGGTCTTCGCCGAGCAGGCGCACGCCTTCGGCGGCCAGCACGGCAAGGCCGGCGAATACGGTCTGGCTGTCGATCACCCGCAATGCGAACGGCCCGGCGATGCCCGCGGCGGCTCGGCGCTCCTTGTAGCTCTGCAGCAGGCTGAAGGAGGCCTGGGTGGCGTGCTCGAAGATCGGGCTGCGCTGGCTGGTCACGGTCAGGCAGATAACGTAGTCGAAGTCGGTGACCAACTGCTCCAGGAACCAGTCGTGGGTCTGCGCCGGCGTCAGCGGTTCGCTGCCGTCCTCCGGGCCGACCTTGGGCAGGTCCTGGGAATAGAATTTGAGGGTGGTGTCGGGATCGCGGTCATCGACGATGCGCCGCTCGCCCACGCGGATACCGATGGGCAGCACGCGAATGTTGTGGGCAGCAAGGAACTCGGGGGGAAGGTCGCAGGTTGCATCGACTGCCAAGCCGATCCGCATGACTTACTCCTATGGCCGTCTCCCGGCCTATTGTTGTGTGAACGCGTTCATACTCTGCCCGTTTCGGACTGGGAAGTCAGCATGCGGAAAGGTGGGTCTCAGAAAAGTTTTGTAAACGCCTAGGACGGTGCTTTCAGACCATTCAGGCAATCAATACTCCGCCATCATCGAGACGCATCTCTAGGAACGAGATTGCTCGCGAACATCGCCCCCAGCGGGGGTCCGTTCGCGAGCAGCCTCGCTCTAACGAAGAGCAAAAAGCCCCTGGCACCATCGGCGCCAGGGGCTTTTCACATCCACTCGCGGATCAGGCCAGCGACATCAGCGCATCGCGGCTGAAGGGCTTGATGTCCGCCAGGCGGCCATCGCGTACCTTCACTGCCCAGTCCGGGTCAACCAGCAGGGCGCGGCCAACAGCCACCAAGTCGAACTCTTCCTTGTTCAGGCGCTCCAGCAGACCGTCGATACCCGACGGCTGGGCGACTTCCTCGGTGTTGCCGAAGAAGGCGAGGAACTCGCTGCCATCCAGGCCGACGTTACCGACGGTGATGGTCGGCTTGCCGATGAGTTGGCGGGTCCACCCGGCCAGGTTGAGGTCGGAGCCTTCGAATTCCGGAATCCAGAAGCGGCGGGTAGAGCAGTGGAAGATGTCCACGCCGGCATCCGACAGCGGCTTGAGGAAGGCTTCCAGCTCTTCGGCGGTCTGTACCAGGCGGGCGCTGTAGTCCTGCTGCTTCCACTGGGAGAAGCGGAAGATGATCGGGTAGTCGGGGCCGACGGCCGCGCGCACGGCCTGGATCAGCTCGATGGCGAAGCGCGAACGGTTGGCCAGGCTGCCGCCGTATTCGTCGGTGCGCTTGTTGCTGCCGTCCCAGAAGAACTGGTCGATCAGGTAGCCGTGGGCGCCGTGGATTTCCACGCCGTCCATGCCGATGGACTTCGCGTCGACGGCGGCCTGGGCGAAGGCGGCGATGACCTCCTGGATGTCTTCCTTGGTCATCTCATGGACCAGCACGGTGCCGTCCTTTTCCTTGCCGCTGGGGCCGTAGCCCGGAACGCTGGCGTCCGGCTCGGTGCCCAGGCGGCGCACGGCGCCGACGTGCCACAGCTGCGGGACGATCTTGCCGCCTTCGGCGTGCACGGCGTCGACTACCTGCTTCCAGCCGGCCAGGGCGTCTTCACCGTGGAAGCGCGGTACGTTCGGGTAGCCGTTGGCGGCCTTGTGGTTGACCGTGGTGCCTTCGGTGACGATCAGGCCGACGCCGGCAGCGGCGCGGCGACGGTAGTACTCGACTACCTGGGCGTGCGGTACGCCACCCGGGGTGAAGTTGCGGGTCATCGGCGCCATCACGATGCGCGTGGGCAGTTCCAGGCCGCCCAGGCGGAAGGGCGAAAACAGGGTGTCTACGGATGCGGTCATTGAGGTCTCCAGGACGGCCAGGCGACCGGTCGTCTCGTTTTTCAATTTAAGGGTGGGGATAACTCAGGCAGATCAGGCCTGAAGCAGGTGCTCCAGGCGTTCGATAAAGCGTTCTACGGGCTTGAGTGAGGCGCTGACTTTCATGCGCGCCAGCACACCCTGCCAGGCGTTGCCGATGAACTCGGCCAGGGATTCGGCGTCCTCTGTTGCCGGCAGCTCACCGGCGCGCTGGGCATCGGCCAGGCAGCCGCGCAGGGTGTCGATGGACTGCTGGAGGATGCCATCCACCCGTTCGGCGATGGCTGGCGACAGCTCCGCCATCTCGAAGCTCAGGCTACCGATGAAGCAGTGGTATTCGAGCTTCTCCTGGCGGGCGAAGTGCGCCAGGAGTTCGCGGTAATAGGTGAGGATACGTGCACGCGGGCCCAATGCCGGGTTGCCCAGCGCCTCGGCGTAACGAGCCAGGCGCGGCGCGTACAGATGCTCCAGGGCCTGCAGAGCGAAGTCTTCCTTGCTCTCGAAGTAGTGATAGAAGGAGCCCTTGGGGATGCCGGCTGCCTGGACGATGTCCTGCACGCCGGTGCCGTGGTAGCCGCTGCGGGTCATCGCCAGGGAGCCCTTGGCGAGGATCAGGTCGCGTTTGTCGAGTCGGATACTGTTCATGGGCGCAAGAATATGACCGGTCGTCTCGCTTTTTCCAGCACCATTGATCGCAGTGATTTTCCCCCAGAAGCGGATCAGCGAATCGCCGGGCTTTCCAGCAGCTCCGCCACGCCCTCCTGCAGCAGTTCCCGCAGGCGCTCCACGACCGCTTCCGGCTCGGCTTCGCCACGGTGCAGGCACAGACCCAGCGGCGCCATCACCGGCAACCCGGTGCGCGCGGCGTCCAGCCGTTCGACGCTGGCCGGCAGACCGATCGGCGTGCGCAGGCCGACGCCCAAGCCGGCGCCAACCGCCGCCCAGATGCCGGACAACCCGGCACTGGTAAAGGCCACGCGCCAGGCGATGCCAGCCCGGTCCAGCGCCGCCGTTGCCGCGCTGCGCAGCAGGCACGGCGCCTCCAGCATTACCAGCGGCAAGGGTTCCGCGCTAGGCGACGGGAGGGCGTCCGGTGCTCCGATCCAGCACTGCGCCACCGCGCCGATGCGCTCCATGTGCGGCGTGCGCTCGCCGGTTTCCCAGGCCAGCGCCAGGTCCAGCTCGCCGCTGCGCACGCCTTCGATGAGCTGCTGGTTGCGCGCCGTGCGCACTTCGATGCGCACCTTGGGATGGGCGCGGGCGAAGCGCGCCAGCACAGCGGGCAGCAGGGTTTCGCCGAAGTCTTCCTGCAGGCCGAGTCGCACCCGGCCTTCCAGCGAGCCGCCGCGCAAGGCGCCGGCCGCCTCGTCGTTCAACTCCAGCAGGCGACGGGCGTAGGCCAGCAGCGTCTCGCCCGCCTCGGTCAGCGCCATGCCGCGCCCTTCACGGCGCAGCACCGGGGTGCCGGCCTGCTCTTCCAGCTTCTTCAGCTGCGCGCTGACGGCGGAAGTGGAACGCCCCAGGCGATCCGCCGCGCGGGCGAAGCTGCCCAGTTCGATGCCGGTGACGAAGGTGCGCAGCACGTCCAAGTCGAAGTTGATGCGGGCCATGGCAACCATCCTGATTAATCGAACTGTTGGTAAAATATTTCCCGATTTTCTGAATCAACTTGCCGGGATAGCCTGAACTCGTCAAGTCACCGAAGAGGAACGGCACGATGTCTTCTCCACCCCGGGTTTCCCCCGCCCTGCAGCGGCAGGCTCCCAAACTGGCGCAGATCACCGAGCAAGTGCTGTTCGGCGATATCTGGCAGCGCCCGCAACTGGCCCCGCGAGAACGCAGCCTGGCGACCGTTGCGGCACTGGTCGCGATGGGACGGCTGGAGCAGTTGCCCTTCCATCTCCAACTGGCCCGCGACAACGGCCTGACCCGCGAGGAGCTGGTCGAGCTGATCACCCACCTGGCCTTCTACAGCGGCTGGCCGACCGCTGCTTCCGCTCTCAACCGTCTCGAAGAGGAATAACCCCATGCCTACCGTCCGCATCTCCCTGCTCAAGGGCAAGCAGCCCGACTACCTGCGCACTCTCGCCGACACCGTCTACGACGCCATGCACGAGGCCTTCAACGTGCCGGAGGGCGATCAGTTCGTGATGATCCACCAGCACGAGGCAGAAGAGTTCGTGTTCAACCGTCACTACCTGGGAGGGCCGCGGAGCAACGACTTCGTGCTGATCGCCATCACCATCGGCCGCCCACGGGACTCGCAGATCAAGCAGGCACTCTACCGCCGGCTCAACGCGCTGCTGGGCGAGCGACTGGGATTGGCCAGCGAGGACGTGATGGTGCAGATCACCACCAGCGAGGCGGACGACTGGTCCTTCGGCGGCGGACGCATGGGCGTGCTGACGCGCCCCGATGCGGTCAGTGCCAGCTGACGCGCTGCTCCAGCGGGAAGCGCAGGCGCGGATTGTAGACGCCGTTGTCGGCAGCCCGCCCGACGGCCAGCAGCATGATCGGCACTGCGCGCCGGGGAATCTGCAGCACCTTGCGCAGCCGCACCTCGTCGAAGCCCTCCATGGGGCAGGTGGCAAAGCCGTGGCTCTGCAAGGCGAGCATCAGGTTCTGCGCCGCCAGCGAGGTGGACTTCACCGCCCACAGCCGCATCTCGGCGTGGCTGTTGGGTTGGCGCATCAGCGCGCGGCGCAGGCCGACCACCGAGTAGAGCGCACGCTTGAACAGCCCGAGAAGGCCGAACGCGCCCTGGTTGTACTGGAAGGGCGCGGTGCGCTGGTAGAAGTCGCGCACCTTGTCCGGAACGTTAGCTTCGGGCCACTGATCGAGGATCGCCGCGCAGGACTCGCGCCAGGTATCCGGGCGCGCCAGCACGGCGATCAGCACCGGAGCCGTGCGCGCCGCATTCTGCCCCAGGCACACTGGCGCCAGCCGGCGGCGCAGCTCGGCATCGCGTATCACCTGGAAGCTCCAGGGCTGCAGGTTGCAGGCATTGGGCGCCAGCACCGCCTGTTCCAGGCAGTCGCGCAGCACGACATCCGGCACCGGCTCGTCGAGGAAACGGCGCACCGCGCGGCGCTGTTCGATCAGGGCGCGCAAGGCATCGGGCGTGGCGGGCAGGCAGGCGGACTCGACGGCAAAACGGCTCATGGCGGGCTCCGGAAGCAGGTCGCCCGATTAAGCCGCCACCATCGGCGTGGAACAAGACGAAAGGGAGAAATGCCGGCGGGATTGGCGCATGCGCCCTCTCCCGCCGGGAAAGATCAGGCGCCCAGCGCCTTCTCGATAGCGTGGATCAGCGCCGGATCATCCGGCGTGGTGCGCGGGCTGAAGCGGGCCAGCACACGGCCATCCGGGCCGAGGAGGAACTTCTCGAAATTCCAGGTGATGTCGCCGGGGAACTCGGCGCCCTCGCCCGCGAGCAGACGGTACAGCGGGTGGCGCTCGGAGCCGTTCACCTCGAGCTTGCCCGACATGGGGAAGCTGACCCCGTAGTTCAGCGAGCAGAACGACTGGATCTCGGATTCGCTGCCCGGCTCCTGCCCGGCGAACTGGTTGCATGGCAGGCCCAGCACCACGAACCCCTGATCCTTGTATTGCTGGTAGAGCTGCTCCAGACCGGTGTACTGCGGAGTCAGGCCGCATTTCGAGGCGACGTTGACCACCAGCACGACCTTGCCCTTGAGCGGGGCCAGCGGCAGATCCTGGCCGTCGAGACCATGCAGCGTCAGATCGTGAAAAGCGCTCATTGCTTGCTCCTTGAAGAGGTAGGCACAAAGTGCCCGCGCAGGGAGCGGACAACGCGTCCGTCGTGCTGCGCAATCCCAGTCGATACGGGAAAAATGCCCTGGCATTCTTTGCAGTTACAGCGACTTGCATGAGAAAGGCGCCCGAAGGCGCCTTTCACGATTGAGCGTAGCAGCTCAATGATGGCTGCACCCGGTCGAAGGCGACCGAGTGACGGCAATCAGTGGTGGTGACCACCTTCGCCATGCACGTGGCCATGGGCGACTTCTTCGGCGGAAGCGTCGCGGATGTCGACCACTTTCACCTTGAAGTTCAGGCGCTGGCCGGCCAGCGGGTGGTTGCCGTCGACGATCACGTCATCGCCTTCGATGTCGCGGATGGTGACGATCTGCATGCCGCCGTCCGGCGCGGAAGCGTGGAACTGCATGCCGACTTCCAGCTCGTCCACGCCTTCGAACATTTCGCGGGTCAGGGTGGCAACCAGCTCGGCGCTGTATTCGCCGTAGGCATCGGCCGGCTCGACGGTCACGTCCAGCTCGTCACCGACCTGCTTGCCTTCCAGGGCCTTTTCCAGGCCGCCGATGATGTTGCTGGCGCCGTGCAGGTAAACCAGCGGAGCGCCACCGGCGGAGCTGTCGATGACCTCACCCGCGTCGTTGGTCAGGGTATAGTCGATGGAAACCGCCTTGTTGGCCGCGATCTGCATGGTTCGAAACCTATCTGATATAGAAGTTGAGCGCGTAAGTTTACGCGGCGACGCCCCCGAATGCGACCCGAAGACGGACGGACGGGATCACGCGGCCCCGCCGCGCCTGCTTGACTTTCATCAGGACGAAGACGGCCACTGGGTGGCAGTCTTGTCCTGCGGCCATACCCAGCATCTGCGCCACCAGCCGCCCTGGCAGTCTCGGCCCTGGGTGCTGGACCCGCAGCAGCGCATGGCGCAGATCGGCCGCGACTTCCCCTGCGGCTGGTGCGCCAAAGATTCCGACAGCAACAAGGAGTATGCATGCCGGCTCGCAATATCCTGGTGATCAACTGCGGTAGTTCGTCGATCAAGTTCGCTCTGGTTCGAGAGGGCCGCGACGATTTCATCCTCCACGGCCTGGCCGAACGCCTCGGCGCTAATGGCGCCAGCCTGCGCTGGCAGGGCGAGACCGACGAGCAGCCGCAAACACTGGAGATTCCCGGCGCCGACCACAAGGCTGCCCTCGCCCGCCTGCTGCCGCTGGTAGCCCAAGCCGCGCAGGGCGAACTGCATGCCATCGGCCACCGCGTAGTACACGGCGGCGAGCGCTTCACCCAGGCCTCGCGCCTGACCGAAGAAGTGCTCAGCGCGATCCGCGAGACCTCGCCGCTGGCGCCGCTGCACAACCCGGCCAACCTGGTCGGTATCGACGCCGCCATGGCGCTCTATCCGGACCTGCCGCACATCGCGGTATTCGACACCGCCTTCCACCAGAGCCTGCCCGAGCGCGCCTACCGCTACGCCATCCCCGAGCCGCTGTACCGCGAGCAGCACGTACGCCGCTACGGCTTCCACGGCACCAGCCACCGCTATGTCAGCCACAAGGCCGCCGAGATGAGCGGGCTGGCGGTGGGCGACAGCTACTGGCTGTCCGCGCACCTGGGCAACGGCAGCTCCACCTGCGCCATCGCCAACGGCCAGAGCCGCGACACCAGCATGGGCCTGACCCCGCTGGAAGGCCTGATGATGGGCACCCGCTCCGGTGACGTCGACCCGAACCTGCACAGCCACCTGGCGCGCACCCTGGGCTGGAGCCTGGAAAAGATCGACCACATGCTCAACCACGACAGCGGCCTGCTCGGCCTGTCGGGGCTGTCCAACGATATGCGTACCCTGGAGAACGCCCGCGAGCAGGGCCACGCCAATGCGGCGCTGGCCATCGAAGTATTCTGTTACCGATTGGCCAAGTCCCTGGCCTCGCTGACCTGTGCGCTCCCGCGCCTGGACGGCATCATCTTCACCGGTGGCATCGGCGAGAACTCCGCGCTGGTGCGCAACCTCACGGTCAAGCACCTGCATGTGCTCAATCTCGAACTCGATGGCGAAGCCAATGCCCGCTGCGTGCGTGGCGTCGGCGGGCCGATCCACCTGTCCGGCCACCCCCGCGTACTGGTGATCCCCACCAACGAGGAAAAACAGATCGCGCTCGACACCCTGGCCGTGCTCGACTGAAGATTCATCGGTCGCGCCCCACAAGGGCACAGACCACTCCCGCACGGCTTAAGGAGCCCGGATGCACACCTTCTTCCTCGCGCCGACCGGTTTCGGTGTCGGCCTGACGTCCACCAGCCTGGGCTTGATCCGCGCCCTGCAACGCGCCGGCCTGAAAGTCGGCTTCTTCAAGCCCATCGCCCAGCCCCACGCCGGGGACGACGGCCCGGAGCGTTCCAGCGAACTGGTCGCGCGCACCCACGGCCTCAACGCACCCACCCCGCTATCGCTATCCAAGGTCGAGCGCATGCTCGGCGACGGCCTGCTCGACGAGCTGCTCGAGGACATCGTCGGCATGTACAACAGCGCCGCCGTCGACAAGGACGTGATGATCGTCGAGGGCATGGTGCCGACCAAGCACGCCAGCTACGCCGCGCGTATCAACGCGCACCTGGCGCGCAGCGTGGACGCCGAGGTGATCCTCGTCTCCGCGCCGGACAACGAGACGGTGAGCGAGCTGTCCGACCGCATCGAGATCCTCGCCCAGCTGTTCGGCGGCCCGCGCGACCCGCACCTGGCCGGCCTGATCGTGAACAAGGTGCGCGGCGGCGAGCGCGAGGACATGCCCCGCGACGCCGAGGAAGCCGCGCGGTTGTTCGGCGAGCGCCTGAAGGAACACTCGCCGCTGCTGCGCGACGGCGACGTGCGCCTGGTCGGCTGCATTCCCTGGCAGGACGAGATGAACGCCCCGCGTACCCGCGACGTGGCCGACCTGCTGGACGCCAGCGTGCTCAACGCCGGCGATTACGAACAACGCCGCGTGCAGAAGATCATCCTCTGCGCGCCCTCGGCGCCCAACACCGTGCACCTGCTCAAGCCGGGCGTGCTGGTGGTGGTGCCGGGCGACCGCGACGACATCATCCTCGCCGCCTGCCTGGCCGCCATGAATGGCGTGCCGCTGGCCGGCCTGCTGCTGTGCTCGGGCCTGACGCCGGACGCGCGCATCCTCGAACTGTGCCGCAGCGCGCTGCAGAGCGGCCTCCCGGTGCTGACGGTGAAGACCGGCTCGTTCGACACCGCCGGCGACCTGTCGCGGATGAACAAGGAAATCCCGGTGGACGACCGCGAACGCGCCGAGCGCGTCACCGAGTTCGTCGCCGAGCACATCGACTTCGAATGGCTCAAGGACCGCTGCGGCGCGCCCCACGAACTGCGCCTGTCGCCGCCGGTGTTCCGCTACCAGCTGACCCAGCGCGCCAACCGCGCCGGCAAGCGCATTGTCCTGCCCGAAGGCAGCGAACCGCGCACCGTGCAGGCCGCCGCCATCTGCCACGCCCGCGGCATCGCCCGCTGCGTATTGCTGGCCAAGCCCGACGACGTACAGGCCGTGGCGCAGATGCTGGGCATCGTGCTGCCCGAGGACCTGGAAGTGGTCGACCCGGACCTGGTGCGCAGCCGCTACGTCGAGCCCATGGTCGAGCTGCGCAAGGGCAAGAGCCTGAACGCGCCGATGGCCGAGCAGCAACTGGAGGACAACGTGGTGCTGGGCACCATGATGCTCGCCCTGGATGAAGTGGACGGCCTGGTCTCCGGCGCCATCCACACCACCGCCAACACCATTCGCCCGGCCTTGCAACTGATCAAGACGGCGCCCGGCTACAACCTGGTGTCCTCGGTGTTCTTCATGTTGCTGCCCGACCAGGTGGTGGTCTACGGCGACTGCGCCGTGAATCCCGATCCTTCGGCCAGTGACCTGGCGGAGATCGCCCTGCAGAGTGCCGCCTCGGCGCAGGCGTTCGGCATCACCCCGCGGGTGGCGATGATCAGCTACTCCACCGGCGACTCCGGAACTGGCGCAGATGTCGAGAAAGTCCGCGAAGCTACGCGCATCGCGCGGGAAAAACGCCCCGATCTGTTGATCGACGGCCCCTTGCAGTATGATGCCGCCGCCATCGCCAGCGTGGGCCGCCAGAAGGCGCCCGACAGCCCGGTGGCCGGACGCGCCAACGTGTACGTGTTCCCCGACCTGAACACCGGGAACACCACCTACAAGGCGGTCCAGCGCAGCGCCGACTGCGTCAGCATCGGGCCGATGCTGCAGGGCCTGCGCAAACCGGTGAACGACCTGTCGCGCGGGGCGCTGGTGGACGACATCGTCTATACCATCGCGCTGACGGCGATCCAGGCAGACAGCGGCAAGGACGGCTGAAACCCAAGGCACGAGGGATGTGCCCAAGAACGCATCACGCGCCCGGCCGACCGGGCGCCTACGTACAAGGACCATTCCTCGATGTTGAGTTTTCTTCCGCACACTCTGCGCGGCATTCTCGCCACCCTGATCCTGGTGACGAGCACGCTGTGCTGGTGCATTCCGCTGCTGAGCATGTCGATCATCAAGCTGCTACTGCCCTTCGAAGCGGCCCAGCTGGCGCTCAGCAAGGTCATGAGCGTGATCGCCGAGAGCTGGATCAGTTGCAACAAGGGCTGGATGAACCTGGTCCGCAACACCGGCTGGAACGTCCAGGGCCTGCAGGGCCTGCACTACGACCACTCCTACCTGGTCACCAGCAACCACCAGAGCTGGGTGGACATCCTCGTCCTTCAATACCAGCTCAACCGCCGTATTCCGCTGCTGCGCTTCTTCCTCAAGCAGGAGCTGATCTGGGTCCCGGTGATCGGCCTGTGCTGGTGGGCGCTCGATTTCCCCTTCATGAAGCGCTACACCAAGGCCTACCTCGCCAAGCACCCGGAGAAAAAAGGCAAGGACCTGGAAACCACCCGCAAGGCGTGCGCCAAGTTCAGCCGCATCCCGGTGGCGATCTTCAACTTCCTCGAAGGCACCCGCTTCACCCCGGCCAAGCATGACGAGCAGAACTCGCCGTTCCAGCACCTGCTCAAGCCCAAGGCCGGCGGCATTGCCTTCGTCCTCGATGCCATGGGCGAGCAGCTGCGTACCCTGGTGAACGTGACCATCCACTACCCCGACGGCCGCCCGACCTTCTGGTGCCTGCTGTCCGGCCGCCTGCGCTCGGTGGTGGTGCGCTTCGAGGAGCTGGAAATCCCCCGCCAGTTCATCGGCAAGAGCTATGACCAGGACGAGGGCTATCGCGCCGAGTTCCAGCTGTGGGTGAACCAGCTGTGGGAGCGCAAGGACCAGTTGCTGAGCCAGCTGCACCGCGAGTTCCCCGCGGCCAAGGCCTGACTCGATCCGTAGGGCGCATAACCTGGAGCAGGTTATCCGCCAAAGTCCTGCCGGCGGATAACGCTGGCGCGTTATCCGCCCTACGAAAGCGACGCCAACGATGGATCACAGCGCGCAGGGAAATCATCGCGGATGGAGCCCGCTCCTACGACCCTTCCCCCAGGCACAAAAAAGCCCGCCAATCGGCGGGCTTTTTCATGGGCAGCGCTTACTGCTGGTACTGCTGGGTCTGAGCGTTCGGCAGGGCCTTCAGGTTCACTTCCACGCGGCGGTTCTGCGCGCGGCCGTTGGCGTCGGCGTTGGAGGCAACCGGCTGGTCCGGGCCCATGCCACGGGTGCTGACGCGAGTGCCGTCGACGCCCTGGGAGGTCAGGTAGGAGGCAACAGACTGCGCACGACGCTGGGACAGGTCCATGTTGTGCTGGCGGCTGCCGGTGCTGTCGGTGTAACCGACGATCTCGATGCTGTTCTGATTGAACTCCTTGAAGGAGTTGGCCAGGTTGTTCAGCGGGGTATAGAAGGACGGTGCGATGTTCGCCGAGTCGGTGGCGAAGGTGATGTTGCCCGGCATGATCAGCTTGATGTCGTCACCTTGGCGCTCGACCTGCACACCGGTGCCCTGCATCTGCTGGCGCAGCTTGGCTTCCTGCTTGTCGGCGTAGTAGCCGTAGCCAGCGGCGGCAGCACCGATGGCGGCGGCGCCGATCATTGCGCCCTTGCCACGGTTGTCATGGTTGATCGCGGCACCGGCGACGGCGCCAGCCAGCGCACCCAGCGCACCGTACTTGGCGGTCTTGCTCATGCCGCCCTCGGCTGGCGGGGCCTGGGTGTTGGGGTCATAGGGGTTCTGGGAGGCGCAACCGGCCATGAGGGCAAGGGCGGTGGCAGCCGCAACCATGGACAGACTACGTGCGGTGAACATGTCGGATGACTCCTCGAAATAGCGAAACACCCATTAGCGGGCGGCAGGTTAGAGCTTAGGTCGTGCAAATAATTCCGTAGCAACCTTAAGCACGGATGAAGGGATTTTCCCGCATCTCGTCGCCCAGGGTGGTATCCGGGCCATGCCCCGTGACCACGGTCGCGTCTTCGTCCAGCGAGTACAGGCGGTCGCGGATCGAGCGCTCGATAGTGGCGTAGTCGCCGCCCCACAGGTCGGTGCGGCCGATGCTGCGACGGAACAGCGTGTCGCCAGCGATCAGTAGCTTGTCCTGAGGAAACCAGAAGCTCATCGAGCCCGGTGTATGCCCAGGGGTGTGCAGTGCCACGCCGCAGCCGCAGGCCAGTTCTTCGTCATCGGCCAGCCATTGGTCCGGCGAAGGCACCGGCGTATAGGGGACGCCGAACATACGGCACTGCATCTCCAGGTTGTCCCAGAGGAACTGGTCATCTTTGTGCAGGTGCAGGGTCGCGCCGGTCTTCTCCTTCATCTGCCCGGAAGCGAGGAAGTGGTCCAGGTGCGCGTGGGTATGGATGATGCTGACCACCTTCAGCCCCAGCGCGTCTAGGCGCTGCAGGATGAGTTCGTGGTCGCCACCCGGATCGACGACGATGGCCTTCTTCGTCAGCGGGTCGCCGATGATGGTGCAGTTGCACTGCAAGGGGCCGACGGGGAAGGTTTCGCGGATCAGGGCAGGCTGTTCGCTCATCGAAGACTCGCTCGGTTGCGGAAGAACACGGCGGGTATTTTCGCCGATTCCGCCCCGCCCTGGCGAGTCGATGGATCGAGTGTTCAGTCGCCCTGGCGGTAGTCCGTGGGCAGCTTGCCCGTCCACTTGCGGAACGCCCGGCGGAAGTTCGACGGGTCGTTGAAGCCCAGCAGCAGCGCGATCTCGTAGAGCGGCAAGTGGGTCGTGGTGAGGTATTGCAGGGCCAGGCGCTTGCGCACGTCGTCGAGCACTTCCTGGTAGGTGGTGCCCAGGTTCGAAAGATGTCGACGCAGGCTGCGGCCGCTGGTGTGCAGGTCGGCGGCGACCGCTTCCAGGTCGGGGAACTCACCGGGGCGCGCCAGCAGCAGGCGACGGATGCGGGTCAACAAGCCTTCCTGGACGTCCAGCGTGGCCAGCAGCGCCTCGCACTGCTGCTCGCACATCTGCACCGTGGCCGGGTTGGCCAGCGCCATGGGCCGCGCCAGGTATTCGCTGGGCAGGCCGATGAAGTGGAACGGCTGGTCGAACAGCACCTCGCAGCCGAACACCTCGGCGTACCGTTCGGCGTAGGCCGGCTCGGCATGGGCAAAGCCGACGCTGACACCCTGCAACGGTTCGCCGACCAGGAAGCGGGCGATGGTGTGCAGGCTGGTCATCAGGCCTTCGGCGGCGAAGCGGCTGGTGGGGCCGAGAGGAATCGACTCGCTGGCGCGCAGGTAGGACACGCCGCCGTCCTCCACCATCTCCAGGTCGTAGGCCAGGCCGAGCACGCGGTAGTACTTCAGGGCGAAACCGATGGCACGGCCGAGGTTGGCACTGGACAACACCGCATAGCCGAGGATGCCGTGGGTGGAAACGTTCAAGCGCTGCCCCAGCAACAGGCCGAAGGCTGGCTCGTTGCAGTGCACCAGCGCGGTACTGGAGAGCTGATGGAAGTCGATGAAAGACAGGCGTCCGTTGGGGCTCTGCAGTACCTCGGGGCGCACACGGGCCAGCTCGAACAGGCGCACACGCGGCACGCCCAGCTCTTCGGCGAGATCGAGCAGTGCCTGCGCATAGGCGACGGGCACCAGTTCGGCGGTGAAGTTGAGCGGTTGTTTCATCGTTTTTCTTATGCTGACCGCTGGCCGGATATGACCGGAAAGTTGGCAGACAATAACCTTGTGACGCTTTCCCTACAAGCCCAGAGTAATGACCATGGACAACCACAACAATGGAGCCGCCATGGCCAGCACCACCCCCGCAGGACTGGAGATCAAGCCCCGGCACATGGACTTCGATCTGCCCGATCCGCTGCCGCGTCACTGGCACGGCGGAGACGCCTTCAAGTCCCATCTGTTCGACGCCATGTCGGTGCTCTTCCCCGACGGCGAACGCTTCTTCATCGACTCGGTGCGGCAGTTCCGCGACCAGATCACCGACCCGGTGCTCAAGGAACAGATCCGTGGCTTCATCGGCCAGGAAGGCCACCACAGCCGCGAGCACCTGACCTACAGCCAGCGTCTGCGCGACCAGGGTTATGACATCACCACCATCGAGAAGCGCGCCCAGGCGCGCATCCGTTTCACCCAGAAGAAGTTCCCGGCCAGGCGTCAGCTGGCCGCGACTGCCGCGCTGGAGCACATCACCGCGATCATGGCCAACGGGCTGCTGACCGATCCGCGCACCATGGAAGGTGCCGACCCGGTGATGCAGCGCCTGTGGCGCTGGCACGCGCTCGAGGAAACCGAGCACAAGGCGGTGGCCTTCGACGTCTACAACCAGGTCTGCGGCAGCCGCAAGCTGCTGCGCCGTGCGATGCGCATGGCGACCTTCTTCTTCGTGCTGGATACCTTCCGCGGGCTGGTGCACATGCTCAAGGTGGACGGATTGCTGTGGAACTGGCGCGTCTGGCGCGACGGCCTCAAGTGGACCTGGGGCAAGCACGGCGTATTCCGCCCATTGCTGCGCGAGTACATGGACTTCTTCAACTCCGACTTCCACCCCTGGCAGCACAACAACCTCGATGTGCTGTACGAGGTGCGCAAGGAGTACGACGCGCAGCCGCTGGCGCACGCGGGCTGATTCGCCCTGCGCTTCGAACACCGCCCCGCTCTGTCGGGGCGGTTTCGTTTGCGTCCCATCGCAGACCGTAGGGCGCATAACCTGGAACAGGTTATCCGCCGGCGACTACGCGGCGGGTATCGCTGGCGCGCTATTCGCCCTGCGAGCTGCTGGAGCGCACCAAGCAATCGGGAGCATCCGGGCAGGATGGGTGGAGCGCAGCGATACCCATGCTGTCCGCGCGAGGGAATCGATGGCTATCGCTACGCTCCACACCACCCAGCGAAGAGCGATCCGGCAGAACGAAAACGCCCGGCACTTGGCCGGGCTTTTTCACCGAGCGATCAGCCATCATGCATGCAGGAAACGCAACGCATCCGCCGCCGATTCCTCGGGGATTTCCTCCATCGGGATATGCCCGACGCCCGGATAGACCTTCACCTCGATGCCTGGCACGTCGCGCTGCCACATCGGCACGTGGCGCGGCGAAATCCAGCGGTCGCGCTCGCCCCACATCAGCATCGTCGGCACCTTCAGCCCCGCAACGCGGTTGGGCGTAGTGGGAAGCTCCTCGCGGTTGGCTTTCACCAGTACACGGAAGATGTCGATCATCGCGCGGCGGTTGCCCGGCCGGCGGCTGATGTCGTAGTAGCGATCAATCACGCCCGGCTTGATCTTGCGCGCATCGCCGTAGACTTCCTTGATGCCCTGCGCCACCAGCGCGCGCGGCATCCACATCGGCATCATGATCCCGGCGCCGGGTAGCACCGCGCTGGCGATCATCAGCGGCACCTTCTGCATGTAGTAGCCGGCCGGGTCGATGAGGATCAGCCGCTCGACACGGTGGGCGTTGGCCAGCGCGTAGTTCCAGGCGATGTAGCCGCCCAGGGAGTTGCCGGCGATGGATACGTGCTTGAGGTCCAGGCGGTCGAGGAACAGGCCGAACACCTTCACCAGGCGCTCGCCGTCGTACTCGCGGTCCTGGCCGCCGCCGGTGAGGCCGAAGCCGGGCACGTCGAGGCGGATGATGCGGAAGTGCTCGGAAAGCTCGGCAACCCAGCCATCCCAGGTGTGCAGCGAGGCCATCACGCCGTGGACCATCACCAGCACCGGCTTGTCCGGGCTGCCTTCGTCGCGGTAGTGGATGTCGAACCCGTCGACGTGGATGAACTTCGAACCGGATTCGGGCGAGGCATAGCGCGCCTTCAAGGCGGCCAGTGGCAGGGGGCCGAAACCATAGCGGGCCAGGCCCTCAGCCAGCGGCGGTTGCACAGACAATGTAGCGGTCATGGACGAGTGACTCCCGTGCTTGTTGTTCTAAAGGCTGAATCACACCACAGCGCCCGCGCCGCCGCGCCCAACCTAGGTAGTGTGATGGCCTGCCACGGGATGACGCAGGCCGCTCGCCCCGCTAACCTAGCCCGACCCGCCCTCGCGCAAGGAAAGCCCGTTCGTGCCGATCCTCATTCGCCGCTCGCTGTGGCCGCTGGCCGTGCTGTTGCTGCTCCTGTGCCGCCCTGCCCTGTCCGCCGACCTGTATTACCTGGGCCAGAAGATTCCCGACATCCAGCGCAACTGGACCAGCGCCGACTACCAGATGCTGATCGATGCACTGAAAAAGATCGACGAAACCCAAGTCAACGGCCTGCCCCGACGCAGCGGCGAATTCACCGGGCCGATCTACCAGCGCATGGTCAGCGAGGAGAACTTTCGCCCGCAGCTGAACATCTACGCCCCGCTGGAGCTGCGGCAAAACGAGGCACGCGAGGTACTGTTCAAGCTCAAGGAGCTGATGCGCCTGTACTTCAACTTCCGCGCCGCCAAGCAGCCCTATGGTGCCGAGGCGCTGGGCCTGATGAGCTACTCGCTGCGCGAACAGGCGATCCTGTTCAACCTGACGGTAGAGTTCTGGATGACCCTGGCGCAGAGCGAGCAGCGCAACCCGGTGCGCCTGCAGGGCATGCAGGAAGCCAAGGCCGCCGCCTCGATGCTCACCAGCAGCGCCCTGGACTACCTAGGCCTCACCGCGCAGTTCGACCGCCAGGACCTGGTGCTCTACAGCGCCGAGCTGGCCAAGCAGTTGCCGGAACTCTTCATCCACCTGCCGCCGGAAGTGCGCGTGCAACTGCTGATGCGCGTGGATGAGCTGTCGCAGAAGCACGCCTACCCGGAAGTGCGCGAGAACATGCGCGACCTGCTGCCGGTGCTGCAGGCGATCCAGGCAGACGTGCAGAAGCAACTGGCCGCCCCGGCCAAGGGGCAGCCCGTGCCCAAGGGGCTGGACCTGAGTGCGCCGCCGGAGGCGGAGAAGAAGAAGGGGATGTGAGGCTGCGCCAGCGGATCGCTATTCAGAACCGTAGGGCGCATAACCCGGAACGGGTTATCCGCCGAGTGCCTCGCGGCGGATAACGCTGGCGCGGTATGCGCCCTACGATCTTCAGAGCGGGGTGCCCTAGCGCAACAACCCCATCTCCTTCGCCCGCGCCACCGCCTGGGTGCGGCGTTCTACACCGAGCTTGTCGTTGATGTGGCGAGCGTGGCTTTTCACGGTGTGTAGCGAGATGAACAGACGCTCGCTGATCTCCTGGTTCGAGCAGCCCTGGGCGATCAGTTCCAGCACCGCCAGCTCGCGCCCGCTCAGGCAATCGTTGAGCACCGCGCAGCGCTCCGGCGGCGCCGGCAGACGCTCACGCAGCGCCTCGATGGCCGGGGAAGAAGCTCGCACCGCCAGTTGCTCGCGCAGCCATTCCGGATGTTGCTGCAGCACTTCCTGCAGGGGGATCAGCAAGCCGACTGCCAGGCCGTTGAGGCATTCGCCCAACTCGAACGACGCTTCGCGCTCGCGGCCGCCCTGCAGCAACAGGGCGACCAGCTGGCCCTGGGCGAAACGCGCCTGCAACTGCGCACCGCCTTGCAGGGCGCCGCTGGCCACCGCGCGCAGCCGTGCCTCGGCGTCGGCCAGGCGGCCTTCACGGCGTTCCAGCTGGGATTGCAGCATTTCCACATTGCGCGGCAACTGCGGCGAGCATTCCGGAGGGGTGGCCGGTTCGTCGCCGGTGTAGGTGTCGCGCAGGCGCTCCAGCCAGGCTGTGGCCAGTTCGACCTGGCCCTGGCCGAGCCAGAGTTCGCACTTGATCAGGGTGATGGCCGACAGGTAGTAGACCGGCGGCACGTCCCACACATGCATCATCCGCTCGACCTCGGCGAGGTGGGCGAAGGCGCGGGTGTAATTGCCCAGCCGACCTTCCAGGCTGGCCAGCACGCAGAAGCCGATCACCAGGCTGATGTCTCGGCAGGCGCGGGCTTCCTCGATGCCGGCCTTGAGGCCCTTGCGCGCCTCGTCCGGCTGCAGCGCGAGGCTGCGCAGGTAACCCTGGTAAAGCATCAGTCGACCCCGCACGGCGTAGCGACGCTGGGAAGACAGGCCGGACAACCGCGCCAGCCCCTGGCGCACCTCGTCCTCGGCGCGCAGCACCTCGCCACGTGCCTGCAGGACGCGGGCACGGTCGTAATGCACCATGGCCTCGAACAGCGGGTTGCCGAAGCGCTGCGCCAGCTCCAGGGCTTCGCGGTTGAGCCCGCGGGCACGCCACAGGTCGTCGCGCACGATGGCCAGGTTGCTCAGGGTCGAAAGGCACAGCAGGCGCGGGCCGAAGCGCTCCGGGCCGAGGCCGTGCATGGCCTCTTCGCAATGCCGCTCGGCCGCGTCGATCTCGCCACGGCCCCGGGCGATCACACCGGCCAGCGCCTGCCACTGCGCGAGCAGGTCACGCTGGGCCGTGGCATCGGCGGCGGGCAGGAAGCGCGCCAGTTGCGCCGCCAGCTCTTCGGCCGCATCCAGCTGGCAGGCCAGAGCCAGCGCCCAGCTGTACAGCACGATCAGGCGCGGCGTGCTGGCCAGCAGGCTGTCGGGCAGGTCCATCTTCCAGCGCAGCAGCGTGGCGACGTTCTGCTCGGCCAGCAGTTGCTCTTCGGACAGGCTCTGTACCAGGCTCGCCGCGACCTCCGGGTGGCCGGCGCGCAGGGCCTGCTCCACTGCGTCATCGAACAGCCCCTGGGCGCTGAACCAGCGACAGGCGCGCAGGTGCAGCGCCGCTGCCGAAGGCCCGGAGCCGGGTAGCGGGCGCGCGAGCAGCAGGTCGGAAAACAGGTGGTGATAGCGGAACCACTGGCCCTGCTCGTCCAGCGGCACGAGGAAAACCTGGTGCTGCTGCAGATGTCGCAGGATGGAAGCACTGTCGTGCGCATCGCGCAGCGCATCGCACAGTTCGGCGGAGAAGCGTTCGAAGCGCGCGGTCTGGGCCAGGAATATCTGGACCTCCGGCGACTGCTTGTCGATCACTTCTTCCAATAGATAGTCGCGGATCAGTTCTTCGGCGCCATGTACCGACAGATCGGGCACCTTGGCCGCCAGCTCGTCGCCGTGGGCCAGCAACCACAGGCGCAGCCCGGCGATCCAGCCTTCGCTGCGCTCGACCAGGTTATCGAGGGCATTGTCGTCGAGTTGCGCGCCGTTGGCGCTGACCAACTGCGCGGTTTCCTCGACGGTCAGGCGCAGGTCCTGTTCGGTGAACTCCAGCAACTGCCGCGACAGGCGCAGGCGCGCCAGGTGCCAGTCCGGCCGCTGGCGGCTGGTGACCAGCACGACCAGGCCGGCGGGCTGGTGATTGAGCAGGAATTGCAGGCATCGGTCGAGCACCGCGCCCTGGGCCAGGTGGTAGTCGTCCAGAACCAGCAACAGGGGGCGCTCCACCGATAGGCTGTCCACCAGTTCATCGAGCAGGTCGTCGAGCCAGGCTTCGAAGGCGAACGGCTGGTGGCGCTGGCGCATTTTCAGCAGGGCCAGGGCTTCCTCGCCGAGGGTGGGAAAATGCAGGCGCAGGCCTTCGAGCAGGCGCTCAAGAAAACGTCCGGGGTCGCTGTCTCGGGCACTGAGCCCCAGCCACAGGCTGCGCCAGTGATCTTCCAGCGTCTGACAGAATTCGATGGCCAGCGAGCTCTTGCCGAACCCGGCCGGGGCGGATACCAGTATCAGCCGTCCCTGCAGCCCCGCGGCCATGCGCTGGCACAGCCGCGAACGGGCGACGTGGCCATGCGGCAGCGGCGGTCGGAAGAAGCGGCTGCCGGCCGTACTGGGGGGAACATCGGTCAGACTTGGCAGAGTCGAGAAGTCGGTCATCGGCCTGGCTCTTGCTCTAGCTCTTATAGCGGTCAACGAAGGTCACACTGCCGTCCGAGCCTAGCCGCTCGCGGTCGGGAATAGAAGTCGATTTTGTTACCTTTGCTCACAACATGACCAGAAGCCGTCCTACATTTCGCCCTTCATTCATCTGACAGATGATCTCCCATAAAAAAACCGGCCCGAAGGCCGGTTTTTTTCACCGCGGAACCACCCGTGGGGATCGGGGGATCAGCGCACGCCTTCCTGGCGAAGCGCTGCCGGGGTGAAGTCGCTTTCCGAAGCGCTGTAGTTGAAGTCGTAGGCGGATTTCTCCTCGTTCTTCAGGCCCAGCACCAGGTAGCGACCGGACAGCAGGTCATACAGGGTTTCCGCGGTGTACCACGGTACCTGGTAGTTGTAGTAGTACTGGTTGAACGCCTCGGCTACGCGCCACAGGGTGCCACGACCGTCGTAGTGGTCGATCTCTACGGCCTGCCAGGTGTCCTCGTCGATGAAGAAGTCGCGCTTGGCGTAGATGTGACGCTCGCCCGGCTTCAGGGTCGCGGTCACGTGCCACACGCGGTGCAGCTCGTAGCGGGCCAGGTCCTGGTTCAGGTGGCCGGGCTTGATGATGTCCGAATACTTCAGCTTCGGATCGTCCATCTTGTAGTTGTTGTACGGGATGTACAGCTCCTGCTTGCCCACCAGTTTCCAGTCGTAGCGGTCCGGCGCACCGTTGTACATGTCCAGGTTGTCGGAGGTACGCAGGCCGTCGGCTGCGGTACCCGGGCCGTCGTAGGAAACCTGCGGGGCACGGCGCACGCGGCGCTGGCCGGCGTTGTAGAGCCACGCCAGGCGCGGTTCCTTCACTTGGTCGAGGGTCTCGTGCACCAGCAGCACGTTACCGGCCAGGCGCGCCGGAGCGGTTACACGCTGCTTGAAGTAGAACAGTACGTTGCTCGGCTTGCTGGCGTCGTAGTCCTTCAGGTCGGTACGGAAGACGAACTCGTCCTGGAAGTACACCAGCGAGTAGGAACCGTTGACCTGCGGGGTGGCCTGGGTCACCAGACGGCGCACGTGGCCGCCGCGGTAACGGGTGATGTGGTTCCAGATGACTTCCAGGCCGTCCTTCGGAATCGGGAAGGGGTTGGCCACCTGGAAGTTCTCCAGGCCGTTGCCGCCTTGCAGCAACTTGGTGCTGGTTGCGTTCTTCTTGGTCGCCTCCAGCACGTTATCCGGCACAGTAGCGGTACGGTGCGTGGTGTACACCGGCATCTTGTAGGTGTCGGGGTAGCGCTTGAACATGGCCTGCTGGCCGGGGGTCAGCTTGTCCTTGTACTGGTCCATGTTCTGCGCGGTGATGGTGAACAGCGGCTTCTCGCTGGCGAACGGGTCGCTGAGGAAGCCCTTGCTGTCGGCAGTGCCGGCGTTCTTGGGCAGGCCACCGGTCCAGGCCGGAATCGAGCCATCGGCGTTGCCGGCCTTTTCCGCGCCCATCGGGGTCAGCGTGGTACCGAGCTTGGCCGCTTCGTCGGCAGAGACGGCCGCCATCACCTGTGAGGCGATGAGGCTGAGCGCCAGGGCGCCCGTGTGCAGCAGGATCTTTGTTGTTCTCATTCGTTTATCGTCCTCATTGAGTCTTTGCCCACCGCGCTGGCCGCCCTTGCCGGATGATTTCGCAAAGACGGGGCGCGGTTTTGTCTGCTGCCCCGCGCGGCCGGGTCACCCAGCCGCAGGGATGGCCCGCCGCGAGGGCGGGCCGTTTGCCGGTTGAACGGCCGGCTTAGAAGGTCACCCCGAAGCTCAAGCTGACGAAGTCACGATCGTCGACGGTGGAGTACTTGCCGTCGAAGTAGTTGGTGTAGGCCAGGCTGGCGGTGTAGGTGTTCAGGTAGTCGGCGTCGATACCCAGGCTGACGGCCTTGCGGCCTTCCTCGAAGTTGCCGCCAGGGCCGGGGGAGTAGCCGTCCACGTCGTGGGACCAGGCCACGTTGGGCTTGAGGTTCACACCGGCGAACACGTCGTTGTAGTCCCAGATCGCCCGAGCGCGGTAGCCCCAGGAGTCAGCAGTGGTGAAGCCGTCGCTCTCACATTTGCGCGACACGTTGTTCTGCGGACCAGTGCCCAGGGTCGAGGCGTTCAGCGCTTCGCAGGTCGGTCGGCCGCCAAGGCTGCCGTTCAGCGGGCCGGGACCGAAGACCGGGTCACGGCCGTAGCGAGCATCGTTCTGGCTTTCTAGGCCGCCGACGTGGGTCCAGCCGACTTCGCCCACCAGGGTCAGACGCTCGGCGCCCATGACCTGGTCGAAGAAGTGGGTGAAGGTGGTCTGCAGCTGGGTCACTTCCTTGCGGCGGTAGCCGTGCAGGTCCTGGCCAGCGGTGCCGGTCAGCACGGAGGCGTTGTCGTAGACGTGGTTGCCGCCGATGGAGACCGGGTCCAGGCCCGAGTACAGGATGTCGGTAGTGTTCAACTGTACCGGAGCGTTCGGGCGGTAGCTGATCTCGCCCTGCCAGGCGGTGCCGGTGGGCAGCGTGGTGGAGAAGCTCAGGCCATACAGACGGATGTCTTCGGGATATTCGATGAAGTAGCTGGAGTTGCCCGCCATCGCCGCCGCGCCGGCCTGAGACGCCAGGGTCGGACTGATGGCCGCGATGTTGGTGATCAGCTGGTTGATCTGCGCGACCTTGGAGGCGTCGGCGCCACGGCCGGAGAAGATCGGCAGGCGGCTGTGGTAGTTCATGTAGTAGCCGCCGAACTCGGTGTTCAGGCTGTCGGCGAAGTACTTCAGCGAAAATCCGTACTGGCCGCTGTCACGGGCATCGCGGTCCGGGCCGCGCTTGACCACCAGGCCTTCGTTCCACGGCGACGGGGTCACCGCCAGGTTCGGGCCGAGCAGGCCGTTCAGGGTGCGGATCGACGCCGCGTTGTTGGTCAGCACCGCGAGGTTCTGGGTGCAACCGTCAGCCACCACGTCCGGCTGGGAGAAGAAGGTGCCGCAGTTATCGACAGCAGTCTGGTCCCACTCGAGCTGGTAGAAGCCTTCGGCAGACAGGTTCTCGGTGAGGTTCTGCGAGAGGTAGAACATGTTCACCGGCACCAGGGCTTCCTTGATCTCGGAGCCTGGGCGGCGGAAGGCGGTAACGTCGAACGGGTTGATCACGCTGATGCCGTTCTGGATGAAGGTGCTTTCACCCCAGTTCACCACCTGCTTGCCCAGGCGCACGGTGCCGGGCAGTTCGCCGATGTTGTAGTTGTGGTAGATGAAGGCGTCGAGCAGTTGCGCGCCGGAAGCCTGGGCGGCTTCCTTGCGGTTGTGGTCGGAGAGCGGCTTGAACTCGGTGTTCTCGTCCTTCTGTTCGAAGTCGTACCAGTACTTGCCGCGCAGGAAGACGCCGGTGTCCTGATACTTGAGCTCCAGGTCGTGGATGCCCTTGAAGATCTTCGAGAAGGTCTTGCCGGCCTTGTAGTTCAGGTGACCATCGTCAGAGGTCTGGGACAGGCCCTTGCCGCCGTTGTTCACGCCGATGAGATTGCTGTCCGGATTCTGCGTCGACCAGCTGGCCCCCACGGACAGCGTCGAGTCGAACGAACCTTCGATTTCCCCGATGTTGAAACTGACGGCGGAAGCCGGCGTTGCCAGCGTGGATGCCAGGCTGACTGCCAGCGGCAACCGTGCCAGGCGCCAGATATGTTGCATGGTTTTCATCGACGCTACTCCATGTGTTTTTTGTTATGAGTAGCGGCGACTATAGCCAGCGTCCTACGGTGCTTGATCGCTCGAAAGTGTGATTTATCTTACAAAGGCCCTGACTAGACGCTTGCGCAGGCCCCGAGGTGGCGTAGTCACTGGGCTGCGCTGTGCCAAGCGCTTGCTTGGCACAGCGCCCGAAAACCGTGACTCGCCGGTCGTCGGTCACACCGTGGAGAGGAAAGCGCTGCCGGCCTCCTGCCATTGGGCGATGTCTACCCGGATGCGCTTCTTGTCGAGCTTGCCGACGCTGGTCTTGGGAACTTCAGTAACAACGGCGATCTGCGAGGGAATCGCCCACTTGTTGATGTGGCCCTGCTCGACGAAAGGCTTGAGGTGTTCACGCAACGCCTTGGCGTCCAGCGCCTGGCCATCACGCAGCACCAGCAACGCGAACGGGCGCTCGCCCCATTGCGGATCGGGCACCCCAACCACGGCCACCTCGCGCACCGCCGGGTGACGGCTGATGAGGTCTTCCAGCTCAAGGGAGGACAGCCACTCGCCGCCGGTCTTGATCACATCCTTGATACGGTCGCGGATGTCGATGAAGCCCATGCCGTCGAGGGTCGCCACGTCGCCGGTGTGCATCCAGCCGCCGGCCCAGAGCTCCTCGCCCTTCTCCGGCTCGCGGAAATACCCCTGCGTCAGCCAGGGCGCGCGCAGCACCAGCTCGCCCTGAGATTCGCCGTCGGCCGGGTGGAACTGGCCGTGCTCGTCCATGATCGCTGCTTCCACCAGCGGCACCGGCACGCCGGCCTTGATGCGGTAGGTGGTGCGTTCATCCTCGCTGCCGGCGCAGAGTTCCTGGTTGAGGTAGCCACAGGAAATCAGCGGGCAGGTCTCGGACATGCCATAGGCCGCCGTGAGCTGGATGCCGCGGGCCTTGGCGGCGTCGTACAGCGCGTGGTTGAGGGCGCTGCCGCCGATGATGATCTTCAGCCCGCCGAAGTCGTGGTCCTTGGCGCTGGCGGCGTTGAGCATCATCTGCAGGATGGTCGGCACGCAGTGGGAGAAGGTCACCTTCTCCTCGCGGATCAGCTTGCACAGAAGTTCCGGCTCGTAACGCCCCGGATACACCTGCTTCACCCCCAGCATGGTCGCCACATAGGGCACGCCCCAGGCGTGCACGTGGAACATCGGGGTGATCGGCATGTACACATCGTCGGTGCCCATCAGGCGGATGCTGTCCAGGCTGCCGATAGTTGCGGCCATCGCCAGGGTGTGCAGTACCAACTGGCGATGGGTGAAGTACACACCCTTGGGGTTACCGGTGGTGCCGGTGGTGTAGAAAGTGGTCGCCACCGAGTTCTCGTCGAAGTCGGGGAAGGCGTAGCGCGGGCTGGCGGCGGCCAGCAGGGTCTCGTACTCGCCCACGCAGTTGGGCAGCGTGCTGCTCTTGTCTGCTCCGTCGGTGATCAGCAGGGTCTTTTCCACCGTGGCCAGTTGCCCGGCAATACCCTGGTAGAGCGCGGCGAACTCGCTGTTGACCAGCACGAAGCGGTCATCGGCGTGGTTCATGGTGTAGAGAATCTGCTCCGGCGAGAGGCGGATGTTGATGGTGTGCAGCACTGCGCCAATCATCGGGATGGCGAACATGCACTCCAGGTAACGGTGGCTGTCCCAGTCCATCACCGCCACGGTGTCACCGGCCTTCACGCCAGCTTCGGTCAGCACGTTGGCCAGGCGCGCAACGCGCTCGTTGAAGGTGGCATAGCTGTAACGCACGGTGTCGCGGTAGACGATTTCCCGGCCTTTTTCGTAGCGGCTGCCCGACAGCAGCAGGCTCTTGATCAACAGCGGGTACTGGTAGGCGTTCTGTGCAGCGGGGATGACGCGAGTTTTCAGCATGGCGTACGCACTCTCAAGGCTGGATCTCATCTGGATGAGACCGACTCTAGAGCGCCCCGTGTGTCCATTCATCAGTCAAAAGAGTGATTTGCCGATGACTCTATGGCCACATCCGGTCACGCGGTAGAATCCTGACGCCCGGTCGTTCACGGCCGGTACCTTTACCCGGAGTCCGCGTAAGGCCTGCGAGCTGAAGCAGAACAAGGCGGAAGCAGGCGAGGGAGCGGAGTTTGCATCTTGCAAATGCGCATTCCGACGCCTGTTTCCGCGCAGTTATGCCGACGCGCAGCTGGCCCTACGCGGACTCCTACAACAAGAGCGAAGAGGTTAGTCATGTCCGAGATCGTCATCGTCAGCGGCGCCCGTACTCCCATGGGCGGCTTCCAAGGCAGCCTGTCCGGCGTTTCCGCCGTCGACCTGGGCGCCATCGCCATCCGCGAAGCCATTTCCCGTGCCGGCATCCAGCCCGAGGACGTGCAGGAAGTGATCATGGGCAACGTACTGCCCGCCGGTCTGAAACAGGGCCCGGCCCGCCAGGCATCGTTGAACGCCGGCCTGCCCGCCGCCACCGGCTGCACCACCATCAACAAGCTCTGCGGCTCGGGCATGAAGGCCGTGATGCTGGCCCACGACCTGCTCAAGGCCGGCACCAACAGCGTGATGGTCGCTGGCGGCATGGAAAGCATGTCCAACGCCCCCTACGTCATCGAGAAGGCCCGCACCGGCCTGCGCATGGGCCACGGCGAAATCAAGGACCACATGTTCCTCGACGGCCTGGAAGACGCCCGCACCGGCCGCCTGATGGGCTCCTTCGCCCAGGAAACCGCCGACAAGTACAACGTCACCCGCGAAGAGATGGACGCCTACGCCATCGAATCCCTGCAGCGCGCCCAGGCCGCCATCAAGGACGGCTCGCTGGATTCGGAAATCGTCCCGGTCACCGTCACTACCCGCAAGGGCGAGACCGTGGTGAAGGACGACGAGCAGCCTCTCACCGCCAACCTGGACAAGATCCCCGGCCTGCGCCCGGCCTTCCGCAAGGACGGCACCATCACTGCGGCCAACGCCAGTTCCATCTCCGACGGCGCTTCCGCGCTGGTCCTGATGACCGCTGATGAAGCCGCGCGCCGTGGCCTGAAGCCGCTGGCGAAGATCGTCGCACACGCCACCCAGAGCCAGGACCCGGCCGAGTTCACCCTGGCCCCGATCGGCGCCATGACCAACCTGTTCAACAAGGCTGGCTGGAGCAAGGACGACGTCGATCTGTTCGAGATCAATGAAGCCTTCGCCATGGTCACCATGCTCGCCATGCGCGAACACGGCCTGGACCATGCCAAGGTCAACGTCTACGGCGGCGCCTGCGCCCAAGGCCATCCGGTCGGTTCCACCGGCTCGCGCATCATCGTCACTCTGATCAACGCCCTGCAGAAGAAGGGCGGCAAGCGCGGCGTGGCCTCGCTGTGCATCGGCGGCGGCGAAGCCACTGCGATGGCGATCGAGCTGGTCTGACTTTCGCGTCGGACATGAAAAAGGGGCGCCTCGGCGCCCCTTTTTTGTTCCACAGAACTGGCAGCGGACCTCTTTGCAGGAGCAAGCTCGCTCCTACGAAAAGCTATCAGTGCAGCTCGGTGAACGCCAGCTTGACCCCCAGCCCCACCAGCACAACGCCCATCATCCGGTCGAACCAATGCCCCATCCGGGCGAAGCCCGCGCGCACCCGTTGCTGGCTGAATAATAGCGCCACCAGGCAGAACCAGGCGGCAGTCGCGCAGGCCAGGTACACGCCGTATCCAGCCTGGACCAGCAGCGGCGTGTGCGGGTTGATCACCACGGTGAACAGCGAGAGGAAGAACAGCGTGGCCTTGGGATTCAGGCCATTGGTGACGAAGCCGGCGACATAGGCTCCGCGCGCAGTACGGGCGACCGGCGTCGCAACGGTTTCGGCTGCCGCCGGGCCGGACGGACGCGCCCGCAGCGCCTTGAAGCCGATGTACAGCAAGTACGCCGCCGCCAGCCATTTCAGTGCGTTGAACAGCACGATGGACTGCGACACGATCAGGCCGATGCCCAGCAACGAGTAAGTCACGTGCAGGAAGATCGCGCTGCCCACGCCCAGCGCTGTCCAGGTGCCGGCACGGCGGCCGTGGGCCACGCTCTCGCGCACCACCACGGCGAAATCCGGGCCGGGGCTGGCAACTGCCAGCAGGTGAATGAACGCCACCGTGAGAAATTCCGCCCAGTACATCGCGCCTCCGAACCACCGCCAGGAAAGCCCTAGTTTCTATACGAAGCCCCAGGGCCCCGACAAGCGACAGGTGCCACTCGGTGCAGCACAGGCAACATTTCCAGCGGGCAGACCTGCCAGGGCGAAGGGTGCTGGGCGAACGGAGTGATGCCGTCGAGCAACGCCATGCCGCTGCGCAGCAACCGCTTGTCCGACAGGCGGTCCTCGTCGGCCAGGGCATGGCCGAGCATCAGCGAGACCAGGTATTGCTCCCAGCAATCGAATGCCGCGCGGGCCTGACGGGCCATGTGGCGCAAGGCATTCCACAGGCTTTCCTCGTCGAGCAGCCCGACGCTGAAGGCCATTCGCGCCCCGAAGGCGGCGCGCTCCAGGTCGTAGGCCAACACGGTGCGGCACTCATCGATCATTGCCGGATCGTGACCTTCCTTCAGCAGCGCCCGACGTGCCTGCGTGAAACGCGCCAGCGCGGTTCCGCCGACAGACACCGGCGCATCGGCCACCCTGCCCAGCAGCGGATCGAGCTTTTCGCGGCTGCCGCTTCCCAGCAGCCAGTCCATCCGCGCACGAACCTGCCCGGCATCGGCAGCCCACCAATGCTCGGCCAGCCACAGCCGGTGAAACTCCTTCTCCTGCGGCGCAATCCCCAGATCGTCGGCGCGCACGCCTGCGCTGTGGGCGATAACACACCCCAAAGCGAGCAGCGCACTGCGGGGTGGATGCGCCGCGGGCTCTCGGATGTGCTCCTCCTGCAACACCACCTCGCTCACGCGGATGCCCGCCAGCGGATGGGTTCGCCACAACCCGGCCAGCGAGGCCTTGTCGGTGCGGCAGCCGATCAGTTCCTTGAACGCCCCGATCGCCATGGTGCCGGACGTCCCGTCGCGCCGCAGGATTGCCCGACCCAGCACGAAAGACGCGGCATAGGCCTGCCAGTCGGAAAAGTTGCGGATGGCGTTCTCCGCCACCCAGGCCAGGCACAACAAGGTTTCCGACTCACTGAGATAGCCAAAGGCATGGCATTGCCGCGCCAGCCAGGCGAGGCTTTCGAGGTCGTGGGCGGCAATGGAGATATCCATAGGCAACGCCAGGCCCGCCTTGCTCCAGGCACGCTTCGCCTGCTTGAAGCGCACTCGCTGCTCACCGTCAAAGACGCCGGGCTCGTTGCGCTGCAGCCGGCGGAATTCCTCGTCCAGCGACTGACTCTGGGCTTCGAGCATCAGTTCCTGCAGTGTCCGGCGCGCCGTTACGGCATCGGTGATACCCCATAGCTCGACCAACTCGTTGGCTTGCGCTAAACCGGAGGCCGCATCGCAGTGCGACAGCAGCGCACCGAAGCACAGCAAGGGTTCGGGGCCAGCGGTGCGGAGCAAGTTTCGCCGCCGGGATCGGGGATATCCACTCACCGCTGCACTTCGCAGCCCGACACGAACGCCGAACGCCCGGATGGCCGTGAAGCCGGAGAGAAGCCAACCCATCATCGCCAGTTACCTACGGATTTCGATGGGATCACTCTAAGAAGCTGGCGCGGGACAGTAGATGAGGGAAAACCGAAACGTCTGTCAGACTTTTCACTCAAGCATCTACCATCAATACGCAGCCTCCCCGTCCACGTCCGCGGGCAGACTGGGTTGTCCACGACGGCGGTTCTGCCGAGAATCCCCTTCATCCTGCCCCTTCCGATCAAGGTGTCATCGCACATGAATCCTGCTCGCGCCGTCTTCCTCGACCATGCTTCCCTCGACCTCGGAGACCTCGACCTCACGCCACTGCGCACGCCATTTGGCGAACTGGTCCTGCACGAGCGCAGCGACACGCAGCAGGTCGCCGAGCGACTGAAGGGCGCGCAGGTAGCGATCAGCAACAAAGTGCGCATCGGAGCAGAAGTGTTCGAGCAGTGCCCGGACCTCAAGCTGATCCTGGTGGCTGCCACCGGCACCAACAACGTCGACCTCCAGGCCGCGCACCAGCACGGCGTGACGGTGAGCAACTGCCAGGGCTACGGCACCCCGTCGGTGGCCCAGCACACCCTGATGCTGCTGCTCGCCCTGGCCACGCGCCTGCCGGACTACCAGGCGGCGATCCGCGACGGCCGCTGGCAGAAGGCCCCGCAGTTCTGCCTGCTGGACTTCCCCATCGTCGAACTGGAAGGCAAGACCCTCGGCCTGCTCGGGCACGGCGAACTGGGCGGCGCGGTGGCGAAACTGGCCGAAGCCTTCGGCATGCGCGTGCTGCTTGGCGTCCTGCCTGGACGCCCTGCGCGCCCTGATCGCCTGGCGCTGGACGAACTGCTGCCGCAAGTCGACGCCCTCACCCTGCATTGCCCGCTGACCGATGCCACGCGCAACCTGATCGGCCGGCGCGAGTTGGACCTGATGAAGCCCGGCGCCTACCTGATCAACACCGCCCGCGGCGGACTGGTCGACGAGCAGGCGCTGGCCGACACCCTGCGCCGCGGCCATCTCGGCGGCGCGGCCTTCGACGTGCTCAGCGTCGAGCCGCCCAGGGACGGCAACCCGCTGCTGGCCGGCGACATTCCGCGCTTCATCCTCACCCCGCACAGTGCCTGGGGCAGCCGCGAGGCCCGGCAGCGCATCGTCGGCCAGTTGAGCGAGAACGCCGCCGGCTTCTTCGCCGGCGAGCCGCGCCGGGTGGTGGCGCCATGAGCCTGCATCTGGTCTGCGGCGACGGCGCCGCCGAAGCCCTGCATCGGGCCGTCGAGGCAGGCGTGCTGACCGAAAAGAAAATCCGCGTGATGCCGGACGACCTCGCGGTCGGCCCGCTGAGCGATGTGGACAACCCGCCCTGCCAGCAGCGCGCCGCGTTCTGGCACGAACTGGGCGGCGAAGTCCTGCGCGCGCGGGAAATCGCCATCGAGATGGCCACCGAGGTGAACTGGCTGCGCAGCCCGGACATCGCCTCCGTCACCCTCTGGCATGGCGACAGCGCCAGCGAGCAACTCCTGCTGCGCCGCGTCTGTGCTTTGCTGCCGGCGAACATCATCCTGCGCAGTGTCGGTGCCGGCAGCGGCCAGTGCCGCAGCGAGGACCGCCACGCCATTGCCATGCTCAAACCCGTCGAACTGGCCAACGCCCTGGCCGCCAGCCACGAAGTGGACGTCGCCGAGCGCCAAGGCCTGGCGGCGGACTGGCAGCGCGCCCTGGCCGAAAACGCCCAACTGCGCGTGTGGCTGGATGGCCAACTGAGCGGCACCGGCTACGCCCACATCGACCGCATCCTGCTGGACAGCGCCAGCGAATCCTGGCGCCCGGTGCAGTCGCTGATCGGCCCCACCATGGCCTACGTCGACGGCCTGTTCGTCAGCGACCTGCTGGCCGCCTGGCGCCTGCGCGAACAAGTAGCGGCCGGGGCGCTGGAACTGCGCGGCGACGACTTCTGGAAGAACGCCGAGGTGCGCCTCGCCTAGGCTCGGCCGCGGCAGCCCTGCTAAACTCGCGCCCTTTTTTGCCAGGAGGCCGCATGTCCAACGCCCCCACCAGTGAAGTGCTGCTGCGCCAGATCGAGCGCTTCCAGGGCCGCGTCCTGCTCGCCGGCCTGCCCGCCGACGCGCTGCTCGGTGACCTCCCGCAAGCCCGGGGCTGGAGCTGGCACGCCGGCGAAGCCCGGCAGTTGGAAGGTCGTTATCCCGGCCGCTGCCATTTCGGCGCCACGCCGCCGGAAGGCGACTTCGCGGCCGCCGTGCTGTTCCTGCCCAAGTCCCGCGAACTGACCGACTACCTGCTCGCCGCGCTGGCCAGCTGCGTGCCGGACGGCGAGCTGTACCTGGTCGGCGAGAAACGCGCCGGCGTCGAACGCGCCAGCAAGCAGCTCGGTGAATTCGGCCGCGCCAGCAAGCTGGACAGCGCCCGCCACTGCCAGCTGTGGCACACGCACATCGACGGCGCGCCGACCGCGCCGGACCTGCATGCCCTCGCGCAACGCTACGAACTGCCGCTGGCCGATGGCCCGCTGCAGGTCATCACCCTGCCCGGTGTGTTCAGCCATGGTCGCCTGGACCGCGGCAGCGCGCTGCTGCTGGAACATCTGGACAAGCTGCCAGCCGGCCATGTGCTGGACTTCGGCTGTGGCGCGGGGGTGCTCGGCGCCACGCTCAAGCGCCGTTATCCGCAGAGCCGCCTGTCCCTGCTGGACGTCGACGCCTTCGCCATCGAAAGCAGCCGACTGACCCTGGCCGCCAATGGCCTGGAGGGTGAAGTGATCGCCGGCGACGGCATCGACGCCGCGCCGGAAGGCCTCGCTGCCATCGTCAGCAACCCGCCCTTCCACCAGGGCGTGCACACCAGCTACGCCGCCACCGAACACCTGCTGCGCCAGTCGGCACGCCACCTGGCGTCCGGCGGCGAGCTGCGCCTGGTGGCCAACAGCTTCCTGAAATACCCGCCGCTGATCGAACAGCACCTGGGCCCGTGCCGCATCCTGGCCGAGGCCGACGGCTTCCGTATCTACAGCGCCCGGCGCTGATCCAAGGCTCGCACTACACTCCACCGAGCCTGTCGGATCGGCGCATCGCCGCTCGCCCTGAACTATCGAGGACACCCGTGAACCGAAGAATTAGAGATGACGTCGAACTGACTTTCGCCATGGGGCCGAAGGAGAAGCCGCATCATCTGAAGCGCTCCCTCAAGCCGCGCCACCTGAACATGATCGCCATCGGCGGCTCCATCGGCACCGGCCTGTTCGTCGCCTCCGGCAGCACCATCGCCACTGCCGGCCCCGGCGGTGCGCTGCTGGCCTATGCGCTGATCGGCCTGATGGTGTTCTTCCTCATGACCAGCCTCGGCGAGCTGGCGGCGTATATTCCTGATTCCGGCTCGTTCTGCACCTATGGCAGCCGTTTCATCGACGATGGCTTCGGTTTCGCCATGGGCTGGAACTACTGGTACAACTGGGCGGTGACCATCGCCGCCGAACTGGTGGCGGCGCAACTGGTGATGAAGTTCTGGTTCCCGGAAGTCTCGGGCATGTACTGGAGCGCCGGATTCCTCGGCATCATGTTCATGCTCAACTTCTTCTCGGTGAAGGGCTTCGGCGAGAGCGAATTCTGGTTCGCGCTGATCAAGGTGGTGGCCGTGGTCATCTTCATCGGCATCGGCCTCGCCAGCATCATCGGCATCATGCACGGCATCGACAGCCCCGGCTTCAGCAACTTCACCAGCGGTGACGCGCCCTTCGTCGGCGGCCTGCAGGCGATGATCGGGGTGGCGATGATCGCCGGCTTCTCCTTCCAGGGCACCGAGTTGATCGGCGTTGCCGCGGGCGAGTCGGAGAACCCGCAGAAGTCCATTCCCATCGCCATTCGCCAGGTGTTCTGGCGAATCCTGATGTTCTATATCCTGTCGATCTTCGTCATCGGCATGCTGATCCCCTACACCGATCCGAACCTGCTCAAGACCGACAGCAGCGACATCAGCACCTCGCCCTTCACCCTGCTGTTCGAGCGCGCGGGCCTCGCCGCCGCGGCGGGCGTGATGAACGCGGTGATCCTCTCGGCGATCCTTTCGGCAGGCAACTCGGGCATGTACGCTTCGACCCGGATGCTCTACACCATGGCCACCCAGGGCAAGGCGCCACGCCTGTTCACCCAAGTGTCCGAGAGCGGCGTGCCGCGCTACGCCCTCTACGCCACGACGCTGATCGGCGCGCTGTGCTTCCTCACCAGCTTCATCGGCGACAAGACCGTCTACACTTGGCTGCTCAACGCCTCGGGCATGTGCGGCTTCATTGTCTGGCTGGGCATCGCAGTGTCCCATTACCGCTTCCGCAAGGGCTTCATCCTGCAGGGCGGCAACCTCAACGACCTGCCCTACCGCGCCAAGTGGTTCCCCCTCGGCCCGCTGTTCGCCTTCACCCTATGTCTGATCATCACCCTGGGGCAGAACTACCAGGCCTTCGTCGGCGAGCACGTGGACTGGGCCGGGCTGGTCGCCACCTACATCACCATCCCGCTGTTCCTGGCGATCTGGCTGGGTTACCGCTTCAAGAACGGCACCCGCTTCATCCGCTACGAGGACATGGACGTTCGCCCGACCCGCGACTGATCCGACGCGCAGGCTTGCCCAAGTCCCGGGACTTGGGCAGAATGCGCCCCGTCCTAGGGGAGTAGTCTCCCGCGAGCGCCCTGCTCGCCCGGTACGCGTCAACACACTTGGTCCACAGACCATGGCGCGTACGATCCAGGCCTGCAGCGTTCAGGCCGGGGTTTGACAAGACCTATGACACGAGCAACCTGACCCGGGGCGGGCAGGTGGCGCGTGTCATGGTGATTAGTCGACCCGCCCCCTTAGGAAGTCTGATGGAATCCCTCTTCGTCCCAACCCTGATCGTTGCCCTCGCGGAAATCGGCGACAAGACGCAACTGCTCGCGCTCGTCCTCGCCGCGCGCTTCCGCAAGCCCTGGCCGATCATCGCCGGGATCATCGCCGCCACCCTGGCCAACCACTTCGCCGCCGGTGCCGTCGGTAGCTGGGTCGCCTCGTTCTTCTCGGAAAGCACGCTGAGCTGGGTGCTGGCCGTGTGCTTCCTGGCGGTCGCTGGCTGGACCCTGATTCCGGACAAGCTGGATGACGACGAAGAAGGTTCGCTGAAGAAATTCGGTCCGTTCCTCACCACCCTGATCGCCTTCTTCCTCGCCGAGATGGGCGACAAGACCCAGGTCGCCACCGTGATGCTGGCCGCGCAGTACCCGCACTTCTGGCTGGTGGTCATCGGCACCACGCTGGGCATGCTGATCGCCAACGTACCGGTGGTCCTGGCGGGCAACTTCGCCGCCGAGCGCCTGCCGCTGAACCTGATCCGCCGCCTGGCCGCCGCCGCCTTCGCCATCCTCGGCCTGGCTGCTGTGTACCACGCACTGAAGCTCTCCGGGGTGTTCTGACCGGCCGCTTTCGTCGGGAGGCTGGCGCGCCGGCCAATGCCTGTGTATCGCCCGCGATACACAGTGGCGCCTGAAGCCTCCCACGACAAAGGATGTCGCCATGCCGGAAAAAGACCTGAAGAAAGTCGCCCGCCACCACATCGACCTCGCCTGGAACAAGGGTCATCTGGCGCTGGTCGAGCAGCTGCACAGCCCAGACTTCATCTACAAGAGCGCCTTCACCGCCCAGCCGCTGGACAACGCCGGCTACCGGGCGCTGGTGGAGGAGATCCGCAGTGGCATGGAGGACCTGGAAGTGGCCGTGGAGGAATGCATCCGCGAGGGCAACAAGGTCTTCACCTGGAGCACCCTGATGGGCAGCATCGCCCGCCCGGTGCTGGGCTACCCGGCCAGCGACCGCATCGTCAGCATCTCCGCCATGGGCTTCTGGACCTTCAACAGCCAGAACCAGGTACAGGAACTGTGCACGCTGTTCGACATGGAAAGCTTCCGCGCGCAGATGGGACTACCCAACCGTCCCTTCGCCGAGAAGGCGCTGCCCTGACAACGAAAAAGCCCGACCATGCGCCGGGCTTTTTTGTCTGCTTGCCACCCTGGTCGCGCTCTTGCAGGGAACTCCGTAACAGCTTTTCGTAGGACCGAGGGGGACGCCCAGTCCTTGCTCGCGAACCGGAGCCGCGAGCAAGCTCGCTCCTACAAAGACAGCCGGAGTCAGAGGTAATCGTTGGCGTGGAACCAGGAAATGGCCCGTTCCAGCGTATCCTCCAGCGGCACATGGGATTCGAAGCCCAGCTCCTCGCGGGCCTTGCGGCCGTCGAGGAACTGCCCGCCGGCCATCACCTCGATGGCGGTATCGTCCAGCAGCGGCATCTTGCCGGTCAGGCGGTAGCGCCAGCGGCCCAGTGTCGCCAGCGCACGGGCGCGGTGCAGCGGCATCGGAGTCGGTGCCGGCTTGCCCAGTAGCTTTGCGATGGTGGCAGTCAGCTCACCCATCTCGATGTTGTGCCCGGTGAGCAGGTAGCGCTCGCCCACCCGACCGCGCTCGAGCGCCGTGAGCAGGCCGCGCCCGGCCTCGGAGGCATCGATGACGTTCCTCCGGCCCGGTACGTAGTGCAGCATCTCGTCTCGGCCGATGGCGGTGATCAGGCGCCCGGTGGTCGGGCCGATGTCCAGCTCGCCCAGCACCATGCCAGGAATCCCGATGACCACCGGCAGGCCGCCACGGGCCTGCTCGCGGGCCTGTTCGTCCAGCGCCCACTTGCACATCACGTAGGCGCTCTTGCCGGTGGGCAGTCCTTCGTAGAACAGCCCCTCATGCCCGGGCAGCCCCTGCGGGTGCGAGGGCATGGCGAAGGCCGAGCCAACATAGAGGATGCGCGGCACTTTCGCCTGCAGGCAGGCGGCGTAGAAATGATTGGTCAGGTCCAGTGCGCTGGCCACTTCCTCCTGCCAGCGACGCGGGCGCACCGGGTAATAACCGGCGCTGAAGATCACCGCGTCCAGCCCACTGAGCGCGCGGGCCATGCCCTGGTGATCGAAGAGTTCGGCTACCCGGCACTCAGGCTCGAGGTAGGCCAGGCGCTGGATCTGCGACGAGGGTCGGTGGATCAGCACCAGCTGGTGGCCGGCCGCCTTGATCGCGCGGGCGGCGTGGTGGCCCAGGAGCCCGGTGGCTCCGAGTACAGCGATTTTCACGGGTGCTCCCTGTTCACTGGATAAAGCGGCGCAACTTACGCCGCTCCTGGCCGTTCGAGAGAATCACGAACCCCTGCTCTCAAAACCACTGCTTAATGGGTCTTGGCCTGCTCATAGAGCGGCATGACCTTCGGGATGGCGGCCTGCAGGTTGGCCATCCGCGTACTGTCCGCCGGGTGCGTGCTGAGGATTTCCGGCGGAGCTTCACCGTTCGACGCCTGGCCCATCTTCTGCCACAGGGTCATCGCGGCGTTGGGGTTATAACCGGCTCGCGCTGCCAATTCCAGGCCGATCAGGTCAGCTTCGTTCTCATTCTGCCGACTATTGGGCAGCGTCAGGCTGTATTCGACCACCTGATGGGCCATGTCCACGCTGCTTTGACCCAGTCCCAGCAGCGCGCCGCCAATGCCCAGCCCCATCTGCTCCGCGTAGGCGCGGGACATCGCTTCACGACCGTGCTCACGCAAGGCGTGGGCGATCTCGTGGCCCATCACCGCGGCCAGTTCGTCGTCGGTGAGCTTGAGCTGATCGATCAGCCCGGTGTAGACGATGATCTTGCCACCGGGACCGCAGTTGGCGTTGAGCTCGTCGCTCTTGATCACGTTGACCTCCCACTGCCAGGACGGCGCGTCGGAGCGGAAAGCGCCGGTCTGCGGAATCAACCGCGCGGCAATGGCCTTCACGCGCTTGGCGTCATTGCTGCTGGCATCCAGCTTGCCGGCTTTGGAGGCCTCACCGAGGGTCTGCTGGTAGGACTGCGCATACATCTGGTCGACCTGCGCACTGGACAGCATGCTGAACATGTTCTGTTTGCGATCGACACCGACGACGCCGCCGCTGGTGGTGTTCACCTGCTGGCAAGCGGTGAGGAGCAGGGCTGCGGCCAGGCCTGCGACACGAAATACTTTGGGCATGTTGCTCTCCCGAAACAATGCAATCTCCCACGGACAGCGCGCATGGTAGGCCCACCCCCGATGCCCGGCAACTGGCAGAAAACAGCCGGCGCAGCAGTGACTTACGAAATCGCACCGACTCATCGGAAGGTGCTGTGGGGCGGCTGTCGTGGCGTACGCGGTGCACGGCATCGCACCTGCGATCCACACCCGCGAGATAGCCGCAGCCAGCGTCTGATTTCACCCTGAAAACCAGGACGTCGAGGCGCTCGCCACGGCCAGATAATTTCATTTTGACATCACATGCTAGACCTCCCGGTCAGCGCCGACAATCCTGCGACAGGCGGCGAACAGCCGCGTTACAACCCATTACAACGGCCCCCTAAGGAAAATCCCCGGACCTGCCGATACAGATAGACACGCAGACCTCTGGCGCATTCCGGGTACCCGTATGAAATTCAAGTCGATCCAGTTTTCCGTGGTGGCGTTGGCAGGTGCCAGCGTTCTGGCAGTGGTCGCGGCGCTGGTGCTTTACGCGCTGTTCGCCGGCTCGCGGACCCAGGCGCTGGTGCAAGAGCGCACCCAGGCGCTGCTCGAGCAAGTGATCAACGATCGCCTGGTGGCGATCGCGCGCGGCCAGGTCGCACAGATCCAGCGCGAACTGGAATATCCGCTCACCGTCGCACGCGACCTCGCCAACACCAACGCCCTGCTGGACGAGACCGACGCCAATGGCCAGCCGCTGCTGAGCATCGGCCGCGCCGGCATGTCCAACCTGCTGCGCCAGACCGTGGCACAGAACCCCAAGCTGCTCGACGCCTTCGCCGGCTGGGAACCCAACGCCTTCGCCGGCAACGACAGCCAGTACGCCGGCCTGCCCGGCTACGACGCCAGCGGCCGCTTCATGCCCTGGTGGTACCGCAAGGACGGCGGCCTGACCGTGGAAGCCATGGGCGACACCCTGGAAAGCCAGAAGATGCAGCCTACCGGCGTGCGCGAGGGCGAGTACTACCTCTGCCCGAAAGAGAAGCACCAGCCGTGCATCATCGACCCGGCGCCCTACGAGATGGCCGGCAAAATGGTGCTGATGTCCTCGTTCAACGCGCCGATCATAGTCAAGGGCCAGTTCAAGGGCACCGTCGGCGTGGACCTGTCGCTGGACTTCATCCAGGACCTGCTCAAGACCGCCGACAGCCAGCTCTACGACGGCGCTGGCGAGATGGCGCTGATCTCCACCAACGGCCGCCTGGTCGCCTACACCAAGGACCCGGCCAAGCTCGGCGAACCCGCCAGCAGCGTGCTGGACGCCAACGAAGTGGCCAACCTTGCCAAGCTCACCCTCGACCAGCCGCTGACCTCAATGGACAAGGAGCACGGCCACATTGAGCTGTTCCTGCCCTTCACCATCGCCGACTCTGGCGCGCGCTGGACCCTGATGCTGCAACTGCCGCAGGAAGCCGTGCTGGGTGACTTGAACCAGTTGCAGAGCGACCTGAAATCCCAGCGCGACAGCGACACCCTGGGCATGACCCTGGTCGGCTTGCTGATCGCCGCCATCGGCCTGGCCGTGATCTGGCTGGTCGGCCACGGCATCGCCCGGCCGCTGCGCCAGCTGGTCGGCATGCTCGACGACATCGCCCAGGGCGAAGGCGACCTCACCCGCCGCCTGAGCAGCGACCGCGCCGACGAACTGGGCTCCATCGCCAAGGGCTTCAACACCTTCCTCGGCAAGCTGCAGGGCATGATCGGCCAGGTGGTGACCTCGGTGCAGCACGTCAGCGACTCCTCCGAGCACACCGCCGACATCGCTATCCGCACCAACCAGGGCGTGCAGAAGCAGCTAGCAGAAATCGAACTGGTGGCCACCGCCGTCCACGAGATGACCGCCACCGCCCAGGATGTGGCGCGCAACGCCACCCATGCAGCCGAAGCGGCCAATCATGCCGACCAGGCGGCGCACCACGGCAAGCGCATCGTCGAAAGCAGCTCCACGGCGATCCAGGCGCTGGCCAGCGAGATCGGCCGCGCCGTGGGCGTAGTGCAGTCGCTGGCCCGCGACAGCGAGAACATCAACGCGATCCTGGTAGCCATCCGCGGTATCGCCGAGCAGACCAACCTGCTGGCGCTCAACGCCGCCATCGAGGCCGCCCGCGCCGGTGAACAGGGCCGCGGTTTCGCGGTGGTCGCCGACGAGGTGCGCAACCTGGCGCAGAAGACCCAGCAGGCCACCGAGGAAATCCAATCGATGATCCAGCAGCTGCAGAACGGCACCCGCGAAGTGGTGCAGGTGATGCAGCAGAGCCAGGACAAGACCGAGGACAGCGTGCGCCACGCCGGCGAGGCGGCCCAGGCGCTGGAGTCGATCACCCAGGCGGTGTCGGTGATCAACGACATGAACACCCAGATCGCCAGCGCCGCCGAAGAGCAGAGTGCGGTGGCCGAGGACATCAACCGTAACGTCAGCAACATCGGCATGGTCGCCAACCAGGTGGCCGGCGGCGCCGACGAGGCCTCCCAGGCCAGCGCCGAGCTGACCAAACTGGCCGAGCAGCAGCGCCGGCTGGTGAATCAGTTCAAGGTGTGACGATGATCGGCTTGGCCGGGGCGCTGGTCACCGCCGCAACGAAGTTGCTGGCGCCCCCGCTACCGCCCCGTCCCCCTCTCCCTGAAGGAGAGGGTTAGGGTGAGGGCTGGCCCAAACGCAGGAGTTCCCCCAGTAGGAGCAGGCCATGCCCGCGATCGCGCCCATAGGCGCTCTTACAAGGGGAATTCCGGCATCAGGCCGGCGTCAGACACTCCGGCCCATTGCAGGTCGGATCATTGATGAAATTCGCCAACGCCTGCACACGCAGCCGCGCCTGGGGCAACTGCAGCAACTCCAGCAACCGCGCGGTGGGCGTCTCGTTCGACAGCCATTGCCCCTGCTCCTGCACATCGAGAATCAGCGGCCGGCGCAACTCCCCCGCCGCTTGGGTGAGCATCGCCACGCTGTAATAGGTGTGGCCTTCCACCGGATACGCCTCCCACACCCCCGCGAAGCAGATCAACCCACCACCGGAAACCCAATGCGGCCGCTTGCGCACGCCCAGCCACTCGTAGAAGCCGTTGGCTGGCAGCAGGCAGCGGCGTTGGGCGAAGGCGTCACGGAACATTGGCTGTTCGGCGATGGTTTCCGTGCGGGCATGGGCGGGGGTGCACGACAGGTCCTTCAGCCAGGCCGGCGTCAGGCCCCAGCGCGCGAGGCCGGCATGGCGCGCGCCGTCCTCCTCACGCAGCATCAGCACGCGGGCGCCGGGCGCGACACTCCACTGCGGCTGCAGGTCGGCGGGGAAGCCGGCGTTTTCTGCAAGCTCGCGACTCCAGCGGAACAGGGCGTAACGGCTGGTCATGGGCGGCTGTTCATGAGGCGTAGTTCATGGGGGTCGTAGAGGCGGATCAGCAGAGCAGGACGCCAGGGCCGCCCTCGTGATCATCGGCGCTTCCCGGCAGGGGTTGCGCGGCATTGTACGCGGCGATCAGTTCGCGCGCCTGCTCGGCCACATCGTCCTCCACCCACAGGTGCAGCAAGCCCATGCCCGGCAGCTCGCCGATGCCGCCGACCAGGTGGCGCCCGCCCAAGTGCGACGAAATGCCCTCGTTGGCCAGCATGCCGCCCAGCAGTTCGGCTTCGATCAGGTCGGCGGGTTCGTAGATTCGCTGCATCAATCGTCCTCGCGCTGGACTTCCAGGGTCCACTCCACACCGTCGGTATGGAGCTGGAACAGGATTGGCCGGCAACACACCGGACAATCTTCATAGTAGCTCTGGTCGCCTCCGGACAGGTCAAGCACCGCCTCGGCCGGCTCGCCGCAATAGGGACAGGAATAGGCCTGACTTTCGAGCATCGCTGGTTCCCCCGTGACTTCCGTTTATAATCGCGCGTTCTTTTTGGGTGCCCGCCTGGCCGGTGAGTCGACGGCATACCCTTCCGGGCCGTCTATTTCGCGGCCCGTCCTCCCCAAAATTCATAGAGAGCATGATGGGCGAGTTCGAAGCCATCCGACCGTACAACGACGCCGAAGTCCCGGCTGTCCTGCAGCGCCTGCTGAGCGATGACGCCTTCCTCGGCGCGCTGGCGCGTTACCGTTTCCCGCGTCTGTCCGGTCCGTTCGGCTGGCTGCTCAGACCACTTATAGCCCATCGGCTGGCCCGCGAAGTCACCGGCATCCGCAGCGTCAGCGAGCTGCAGCACAAAGTCGAGCCCTACGTCGACCGGACCATCGAACACGCCACCGACGGCGTCACCTATTCGGGCGTTGAGCGCCTGCAATCCGGCCGCGCCTACCTGTTCATCGCCAACCACCGCGACATCGTGGTGGACCCGGCCTTCTGCAACTACGCGATCTACCACGCCAAGCTGCCTACGCCGCGCATCGCAATCGGCGACAACCTGCTGCAGAAGCCATTCGTCAGCGACCTGATGCGCCTGAACAAGAGCTTCATCGTGCACCGCTCGATCAGCGGCCGTCGCGAGAAGCTGGCGGCGTACCAGAACCTCTCGGCCTACATCAATCACTCGATCTGCCAGGACGGCCAGTCGATCTGGATCGCCCAGGCCGAGGGCCGCGCCAAGGACGGTGACGACCGTACCGACTCGGCGATCCTCAAGATGTTCCACATGAGCCGCAAGGACGAGCCGTTCGCCGAAGTGATCCGCCAACTGCACCTGATCCCGGTGTCCATCAGCTACGAGTACGACCCGTGCGACGCCGCCAAGGCCCGCGAGCTGTTCACCCGCGCAACCACCGGCGAATACAGGAAGGCGCCGGGCGAGGACGACCGCAGCATCGTGCAGGGCATCACCGGCTACAAGGGCCGCGTGCACATCAACTTCGGCGAAGAGATCACCGGCGACTTTGCCGACGCCAAGCAGCTCGCCGCCGAGCTTGACCGGCAGATCCTCGGCAACTACCGGTTGTTCCCGGTGCACTACCTCGCGTACGAGGCCTCCGACCTGCGCGACGCCGCGCTGAACGTGCCGCGCGCCGAGACCCTGTTCAAGGCCGAGGAACTGCAGCGCGCGCGCACCGAATGGGAGCGTCGCCTGGGCGAATGCCCCGCGGAGCAGCGCGGCCATCTGATCCTGCAGTACGCCAACCCGGTGCTGAACCAGTACCGGCTCAAGCAGCAGGCATGAAAAAAGGCGCCCTGGGGCGCCTTTTTAATTTCATCCGTTACTGATTCAGCTGCGTGCTATACCAGCTCACCATCACCGCCAACACCATGCAGGCGAAACCGAAACGGTAGAAAAAGCGGTTCATCCGCGCGGTGGGCTCGATGCTGTCCAGCGGCACCGGCGCGACTTCGCTCTCGGCGGCCAGGCGCGCCAGGGCGAGGCGCTCGCGGCGGCGGGTCGCCAGCAGCAGCCAGCCTCCGGCCAGGGCGAAGAACAGGGCCAGGTCGTTCACGATACGACCAGGATGGGCCTGGAAAAGACTCCAGAGCGCCTGCAGCGACATCACAACCTCCGCTTCAGAACTGCACGCCATCGACTTCGAAGCAAAGCGGGGGTCAGTCTGGACGAACGGGCATGGCCCGTCATGGATGAGAAACAATCGACGCGCATTTTATCCGCTGGCCCGCCACCGCAGCCAGTGCGCAACGCTTATTTACGACGAGCGTAAGAGTTATCGAGAAAGGGTCTAAGACCTCTCCCGCCCTCTGGCACGTTGCTGGCTTTAAGGAATTCTGCAAACCCGGTCTTTCGCCAAGGAGATTCGCCATGCTCGACATCGTCCCCCACGAAAATGCCTACCTGATCGAACACCTCGAGGAAATCGAAGCCGTGGTCGTCGAACTCTCGTTCAACGTCCAGGACGACCACTGGCTGGTCTACACCCAGGCCTGCGGCCACGAACACCTGGACCTACCGGAAACCGACGAGCGCATGCGCTCGTTCGAGGTCGACCCGTACCGCCAGGCCGCCTGATCGCCGCCGCTCAGCGCCCATGAAAAAGCCCGCCATTCGGCGGGCTTTTTCATGTCCGATCGATCAGCGCTGGTTCAGCGTCTGGCCGATGGTCGGGTCCTTGAACACGCGGGTCAGCGCGTCGCTGAGCACATCGCTCACCAGCTTGGTGTTGGTCGCCTGGTTCGGCGCCATACCGAAGCGCTGGTTGGTCGAGGCGCCGTAACGCCCGCTGTAGCGACGAGTGCCGCTCTGCACGTCGGCGCGGAAAGTGGCGCCGATATCGGCCTCGGTAACGTACATGCCTTCCTTGGGCGACTGGTACTTCAGCTCGGCCAGGGTCAGGGTCAGTTGCGGTGCGTTATAGGCGTTGGCCGACGGGGTGAAGCCCAGCAGGCGCACGGCGGTTTCAGCCTGCAGCTGCAGCTTGGGGATCACGTCTTCGCTGCGCACGGTCAACTGGCTGGTTTCCGAATACAGGCCGCCTCGGGTACCCAGCGCGGTGCTCGGACGACCGTCGACGACTTTCACCACCACCGGCTGGCCTTGGCCAACGGCGGCGACCGGCCCCTTGAACTCGGGGGTCGGGTTGAGTTGTTGCGGGCTGAGGGCGCAGCCGGTCAAGGTCAGGCTGGCGGCAGCGATAAAGCCGAGCAACAGGCGAGGCAGCATGCTCATCTCTCCATGGGTTAAGCGATGGCCGGCAGTATACCGGCGGGCAGCGCGGTCAGATAGCGCTTGGCCATTGGACGCGGAACCTGTTCTCAGGGTTCCCTCGCCGCGCGTCGATAGGCCGCCTTGACCCAGCTGCAGGCAAGACGCGCCGGGAGGGGGCACAAAGGGTCAATCAAGGGGTAGACACTAGGAAAAAAGTCTAAGGTGCAGAGCTTTTTTTTGTGTTTCGCCGTTATAATCGCCCCCCGATTATAAGGACGCCTCCTGGTCGGGCCCCGCACGATGCCGACACACCGTGTCTCGCCTCTGCCACCCCTCAAAGAGAGTCGCCACTCGCCTCGGTCACTGGCCGTCGCGCTTTGTACGTTCGTTGCGCAGAACTTGGCAAGGATGCAGCCGCCCCCTCCGCATGGAGACCGGACCGGCCCGCGACGACGATCCCCTTTGAGCTTCACGCCTCCAAAAGAGCGTGATCGAAGGTTTTTCACTACTTCACGAGAGTGTGGCGAGCAATGAAGAGTTTTGCGTTGGTAGCACCATTGACGTCTGACCCCGCAGCACTGAATCGCTTTTTCGGCACCGGAAGCCGCGCCTAAGCGCCACTTTCGGATGCACTTGCGGATGAATTCGTCCGCCGTGGACTGCCGAGAGGGTGCGCACTTCCCTTTCTCCGATCCCGGCCCGAGACATTCCGCGAAAGGTCCTTTGCGACCTGAGAAGAATTCGGACACGCGGCTTTCGCGCAACGAGCGCAAGGCCCCTGTCACAACTGGCTGCTGATAGTTTTGGAGACGCGTTAATGGCGCAGAACGAAATCGAATCGATGGACGTGCTGCTGGTCGGCGCCGGCATCATGAGCGCAACCCTGGCTGTCCTGCTCAAGGAAGTCGATCCGGGCGTCAAGCTCGAGATCGTCGAACTGCAGGAATCCGGAGCCATCGAGAGTTCCAACCCGTGGAACAACGCCGGTACCGGTCACGCCGGCCTCTGCGAGCTGAACTACACCCCGCAGGCGGCTGACGGCTCGATCGACATCAAGAAGGCGGTGAATATCAACGCCCAGTTCGAGGTGTCCAAGCAGTTCTGGGCCTACCTGACCGGGAAGGATGCCTTCGGCGCGCCGCGCAACTTCATCAACCCCGTTCCGCACATGAGCTTCGTGCGTGGCAAGGACATTCCTTTCCTGAAGAAGCGCCATGAGCTGCTCAGCCAGCACCATGCCTTCTCCTCGATGGAATACACCGAGGACCGCGCGAAGATCGCCGACTGGGCCCCGCTGACCATCCCCGGCCGCCCGGCCGACGAGCAGGTCGCGATGACCCGCGTGGAAAGCGGCACCGACGTCAACTTCGGCGCCCTGACCAACCAGCTGCTGAGCTACCTCTCCAGCCGCGAAGGCAGCGAAGTCCGCTACTTCCAGAAGGTCGTGGGACTCGAGCGCACAGGCGACGGCTGGCTGGTGGACATCAAGAACACCCAGACCGGCGACGCCCGCAAGGTCAAGGCGAAGTTCGTCTTCCTCGGCGCCGGTGGCGGCGCGCTGCCGCTGCTGCAGATGTCCGGCATCCCGGAAAGCAAGGGTTTCGGCGGCTTCCCGGTGAGCGGCCAGTGGCTGCGTTGCGACAACCCGGAAGTGGTCAAGCACCACCAGGCCAAGGTCTACAGCCAGGCCGAAGTGGGCGCCCCGCCGATGTCCGTGCCGCACCTGGACACCCGCGTGGTCGAGGGCAAGACCTCCCTGCTGTTCGGCCCGTACGCCGGCTTCTCCACCAAGTTCCTGCGCCACGGTTCGTTCCTCGACCTGCCGCTCTCGGTGCGCACCAGCAACCTGCTGCCGATGCTCGCCGTGGCCCGTGACAACATGGACCTCACCCGCTACCTGGTGAAGGAAGTCATGCAGTCCATGGACCAGCGTATCGAAGCCCTGCGCAAGTTCTACCCGGAACTGAACCCAGCCGACTGGCGCCTCGAAACCGCTGGCCAGCGCGTGCAGATCATCAAGAAGGACCCGAAGAAAGGCGGCATCCTGCAGTTCGGTACCGAACTGGTGGCAGCCCAGGACGGCAGCATCGCCGCCCTGCTCGGCGCCTCGCCGGGTGCCTCGGTCACCGTCTCGATCATGCTGGGCCTGCTGGAGCGCTGCTTCCCCGAGCGCTACAAGTCGGCCGAGTGGACCGCGAAGCTCAAGGAGATCTTCCCGGCCCGCGAGAAGCAGCTGGAAACCGACGCCGCGGTGTACCGCGAAGTCAACCAGATGACCGCAGACCGTCTGCAGATCGTCGCCGCGTCCTGAGTGCCGCACTCATGAAAAAGCCCGCCATCCGGCGGGCTTTTTCGTTTCTGTCTTCGCAAAAGGTCAATGGCAGCTGACCATCCAGCCGACGCCGAAACGGTCGGTGAGCATGCCGAAGCGCTGCGCCCAGAAAGTCTTCTCCAGCGGCATCTCCACCCGCCCCTCCTCCGCCAGGGCGGCGAATGCCTGCTCCGCCGCCACCACGCTGCGCAGCGTCAGATGCAGGGAGAAACCATTGAAAGCGGCGTTGTGCTCGCCGCGGCCATCGGACAGGAAGACTTCCGTCTCGCCGATCTGCAGGCTGGCGTGCATCACCTTGTCCAGCCAGCCATCGGGCACCGGCGACGGTCCCGGCGCCTCCTCAAAGCGCATCAGCGCCCCCAGTTGAGCACCCACTGCGTGTTGGTAGAAGGCAATGGCCTCTTCGGCACGACCATGGAAAAACAGATAGGGCTGTACTTGCACGGCTTCGTCCTCGCCTTGTCGTTATCGTTCTGAGAAGAAGTCTAGGCGGGGATTGCACAGCGGGCTCTGTTCGCGAGCAAGCTCGCCCCTACAGGGTGAGCCCGCTTTTCGTAGGAGCGAGCTTGCTCGCGAACCGCCCTGAACAAAAAAGCCCGCACAAGGCGGGCTTTTCAGCGGTTCGCAGCGGTCAGCCGCGAGCGGCCTTGATCACTTCGATGTAGGGCTCGGCCTGGCGCTGGTCCTGGATCAGGGCGATGAAGTCCAGGCCCTGGGCATCCTTGGCGGACAGGTCGTAACCGGCTTCGACGAAGAAGCCGACGAAGCGCTCGAAGTCGTCGATGCGCAGGCCGCGGTAGGCTTTGATCAGCTTGTGCAGGGACGCCGGGGTGTCGTCGGCCGGTTCCACGTCGAGGAACAGCTTGATGGCGTCGTCGTTGATCTCTTCGCCAATCACCTGCTTCTTGTCTTTACGCATCGCTCGCTTCTCTCTACGGCTGTCTCGGGGATCGCGGCCGGCAACGGCTCAGGCCGGGCACCACGGGTCGGGCAGTTTAACCCTGCGCCGTGCGCGGCTCAACGCGCACGCACCGCGCCGGTATGCAGGTCGGCCCAGATATGGCCGTTGCCGTAGGTGAGGAACTGCACGTAGACGGTGCCGTTGCGCAGCAGGTCGAGCAACTGTGGATAAGCCGCCTGCGGGTAATACAGGCTGAGCACGCGGGCCCTCTCGTCGTAGGCCGGCTTCTTCAGGCTCTTGCCCTCGGCGTCGAAGCTGATGACCACTTGGCTGATCTGCGCGCCCTTGTTCAGCGGCTTGCCCTTGAGGCGCAGCAGCGAAGGCGTGGTGATCGGGATCGGCTGCTGGTTGGACTGGCGCTGGTTGCCCAGCACCACGCTGTATTCGGTGACTTGCAGCAGTTGCTGCTGCTCCGGCTCGCCCTGGCGCAGACCGGCGTCGTCCGGCGGCAGGAACTGGCTGTGCATCGGCGCGGCAATGGTCATCCCGGCAAAGCCGAGGGGAAGGCAGAACAACAGCGCCAGCACGGCGCCCGGCATGCGAACGGACATCATCACCTCCGCGGGACAGGGCCAAGCACTCTAGCACGCGCCCGAAGCGCCACGACAGGCGCACATGGCAAGCCCGGTGATACATTGATAGCCTTCGAAGCAACAACCCCAACACATTGACAACGTACATGCTGCACAACGTCTCCGACCTCGACCTGCGCCTGCTGCGCATCTTCGCCTGCGTGGTGCGCTGCGGTGGCTTTTCCGCCGCCCAGGGCGAGCTGGGCATGGGCCAGTCGACCATCAGCACGCACATCGCCAGCCTGGAAACGCGCCTGGGATATCGCTTGTGCGAACGCGGCAAGAGCGGCTTCCGCCTGACCGAGAAAGGCGAGCGCGTGCTGGATTACGCGCAGAGCCTGTTCGCCGCGCTGGACGACTTCCGCGATCAGGTGCAGTCCCTGGCCGGGCGTCTGGTCGGCGAGCTGCACCTGGGTCTGGCCGACAACATCGCCACCCTCCCCGACGCCCGCATCCACCAGACCCTGGCGCGCTTCAGCTGCCGCGACCAGGATGTGCGCCTGCATTTCCTCATCGAATCTTCCAGCGAGCTGGAACGTCTGGTGCTCAGTGGCAGACTGCACCTGGCCATCGCCTGCTTCAGCCGGCGCCTGCCGAACCTGCGCTACGAGCCGCTGTACCACGAGCGGGTAGCAGTGTTCTGCGGGCGCGAGCATCCACTGTTCGACAAGTCAGTGAAGGACGCCGCAGAGCTGGAAAGCTGCGACTGGATCCAGCACGGCTACGCGGTGGCCGACGTGCAGTTGCCCGCCGACCCGCAACGCAGCACGGCCTTCACCCAGCACATGGAGGCGGTGCTCCACGCCGTGCGCGCCGGCACGCACCTGGGCTACCTGCCCACGCACTACGCCGAACGCTGGGTGGAACAGGGCGAGATGCGCGCGCTGCTGCCGGACAGCCTCGGCTACGGGATCACCCACAGCCTGGTGGTGCGCGACGATCCGGGGCACAACGAAGCGCTCCAGGCGCTGGTCGAGGACCTGCGCCTGGAGCACGGGGTGACGCCGATCAGCGCGGCGCGGTGATGTGCTTGATGTCGAAGAACGCCGACAAGCCCCACGGGCCCAGCTCGCGGCCGATACCGCTGCGCTTGCCGCCGCCCCAGGAGGTCTGCGGGAACACCACTTGCGGCGAGTTCAGCCAGACGTTGCCGGCTTCCAGGTTCTCCGCGACACGCTGAGCGCGCTCGAGATCGGCGCTGCACACGGTGGCGGCCAGGGCGAAATCGCTGTCGTTGGCCTGGCGCAGGGCATCCGCTTCATCACTGAAGGTGCGCACGCACAGCACCGGGCCGAAGATTTCCTCGCGCCACAGGCGGCTGTCCGCCGGTACGTCGGTGTACACGGTCGGCTGGATGAACCAGCCCTCGGCCGCTTCGCCGCCGGTCAGGCAGGCCAGGCCTTCGTCGCGGGCGACCGCGAAGTAATCGAGCACCTTGCGGTACTGCGCCTCGCTGGTCATCGGCCCCATGTCGGTCTCGCCGAGCAGCGAGTCACCGACGCGCAGGCCTTCCACCGCGACCTTCAGCTTCGCCAGCAGCGGCGCGGCAATAGACTCCTGCACCAACAGGCGCGAGGTGGCGGAGCACATCTGCCCGGCGTTCCAGTAGACGCCGGCGATGATCCACTGCACGGCCTCGTCCAGATCGCAGTCCTCGAACACCAGGATCGGCGACTTGCCGCCCAGCTCCAGGCCCACCGGCAGAGTGCGCGCGGCAGCGGCTTCCATGACCTTGCGGCCGACGACGTTGCTGCCGGTGAAGGACAGCTTGGCGATGCCCGGATGGCCGCACAGCGCGGCGCCGGCATCGGCCAGGCCCGGCACCAGGTTCAGCACGCCGGCCGGCAGGCCGATGGCGTCGGCGATCTCGCCCAGCACCAGTTCGATCAGCGGGGTGATTTCCGAGGGCTTGAGCACCACGGTGCAGCCCGCCGCCAGGGCTGGCGCGACTTTCCAGGCGCTGGTCACCAGTGGGAAGTTCCACGGCACGATCAGGCCGACCACGCCAATCGGCTCGAAGCGGGTCTGCGAGCGGTAGCCGGCATCCGGCAGGGCCACCTCGGCGTTCTGCCGGGCGTCCAGTTGGTCGGCCAGTTCGGCGTAGTAGGCGAAGGTGGCGATGGCGTCGCCGATATCGATTTCCGCTTCCAAGCGCGGCTTGCCGCTAGCCTGCATCTGCAGGGCGATCAGCGCTTCGCTGCGAGCTTCGAGCTGCTCGGCGAAGGCGCGCAGGTAACCGGCGCGCTGGGCGGCGCTGGTTAGTTTCCAGTCGGCGAAGGCGCGCTTGGCGGCAGCGACGGCGCGCTCCACGTCGGACACACCGGCGCAGGCGACTTCCGGCAGCGCTTCACGGGTGGCGGGAGCGATCGGGCGCAGGACGGCGCCGCTGTCGGCAGACTGCCATTGGCCATCGATATAAAGGAGACGGGACATGCGAACCTCGGACGGTTGTCTGGTGAGGGTCGCAGGATAGGGGGAGCATGCGTCGGCAAAAATGCGAGTCACCCCATGCACGCATCGATGCAGACAGATGTGTCAGAGGACTGTAGGAGCGAGCTTGCTCGCGAACAGACTCAGCAGACGCAGCGGAGCTGGGCGGTTCGCGAGCAAGCTCGCTCCTACGAAAAGCAATCGCTCAGGCGAATTGCGAGCGCATCCACGCCAGATAGTCTGCAGCACCCGCCTCGCCCTCGCGGGGCGCCCACTGCCCGCGCTCGTCCTCACCCAGCGGCACGAAGGGGCCGGCCTTGGCTTCGAACATGATGCTGTCCGGCTCCAGCGCCACGATGGCGTGGAAGGTGCCCGGCGGCAGTTCCGCACCGACGCAATCGCCGCCCGCGCGCAGTACGCGGGTAGTCAGCAGCTCGCCGTTATCGGAAAAAATCAGCAGGCCCAGCGCGCCCTTCACCACCAGCAGGCTCTCGGCCTTGTCCGGATGACGGTGGCAATGCGGCGGGATGTAACTGTCGGGCTGCAGCGCATTGAGCAGCCGATGACACGGCTCGGTCTGCTCATGGAAGTTGTGGTTCTGCCGGCGCCGGGGGCTGGCAGCGGCACGTGCCGTGACCTCATCGAACAGCGCACTGTCGAGAAAACGCGGCCCGCTCATCGTCAGAGACCTTTTACGGCGAAGATACCGGCGGCGTTGCGCCAGTAGCCTTTGTAGTCCATGCCGTAGCCGAAGATGTAGCGGTCGATGCAGGACAGGCCCACGTAGTCGGCCTTCAGATCCGGACGGGCCTTGCGGTCGTGGTCCTTGTCGATCAGCACGGCGGTGTGCACGCGCTTGGCGCCGGCGTGCTTGCAGAAGTCCATGATCGCCGAGAGGGTGTGCCCTTCGTCGAGGATGTCGTCGATGATCAGCACTTCGCGGTCGATGAAGGAGATTTCCGGCTTGGCCTTCCAGAACAGCTCGCCGCCGGTGGTTTCGTTGCGGTAACGGGTCGCATGCAGGTAGGAGGCTTCCAGCGGGAAATTCAGCAGCGGAAGCAACTTGCCAGAGAAGATCAGGCCGCCGTTCATCACGCAGAACACCACCGGATTGGTGTCGGCCAGCGAGCCATTGATGGCCTCGGCCACACGGGCGATGGCGGCCTCTACCTCGGCGTTGGTGTACAGGCAGTCGGCTTCGGCCATGACTTGGCGGATGTGCGCGAGATCGACGGACATGGGGGTTCTCCCGTGAAAAAGTGCGCAAAGGTACCTATCGGCGTGCCACGGAGCAAGGGGCAGCGGACGAATGTCGCCGACAATCGTGGCCCAAGGTAGCTAGGATGCATTACGCTACCGCAATTTTTTTGCCAGCCCGTCCGGAGAACCCGTCCATGCCCGTCCTCGAGATCCGCCATCCCCTGATCCGCCACAAGATCGGACTGATGCGCCGTCACGATATCAGTACCAAGAATTTCCGCGAGCTGGCCCAGGAAGTAGGCGCCCTGCTGACCTACGAGGCGACCAAGGACCTGCCGCTGGAGAACTACGAGATCGAAGGCTGGGCCGGCCCCGTGCAGGTCGAGAAGATCGCCGGCAAGAAGATCACCGTGGTGCCGATCCTGCGCGCCGGCATCGGCATGCTTGACGGCGTGCTCAGCCTGATTCCGGGTGCCAAGGTCAGCGCCGTGGGCGTGGCGCGCAACGAGGAAACCCTCGAAGCGCACACCTACCTGGAAAAGCTCGCGCCGGACATCGCCGAGCGCCGTTCGCTGATCATCGACCCGATGCTCGCCACCGGCGGCTCGATGGTCGCCACCATCGACCTGCTCAAGAAAGCCGGCAGCAAGGACATCCGCGCCATGGTGCTGGTGGCCGCTCCCGAAGGGATCAAGGCAGTCAACGATGCGCATCCGGACGTGCTCATCCTGACCGCTTCCATCGACCAGTGCCTGAACGAGAACGGGTACATCATGCCGGGCCTGGGCGACGCCGGTGACAAGATCTTCGGCACCAAGCAGAAGGAAACCTGATAGATGGCCGATGAATTCAACGAACCGCTGTGGCGCCAGGTTATTTCCGGCGCGCAGATGCTCTTCGTGGCCTTCGGCGCACTGGTGCTGATGCCGCTGATCACCGGCCTGGACCCGAACGTCGCGCTGTTCACCGCCGGCTTCGGCACCCTGATGTTCCAGATCGTCACCGGCCGCCAGGTTCCGGTTTTCCTGGCCTCGAGCTTCGCCTTCATCACCCCGATCATCCTCGCCAAGGGCCAGTTCGGCCTGGCGGCGACCATGGGTGGGGTAGTGGCGGCAGGCTTCGTCTACACCTTCCTGGGCCTGGCGGTGAAGGTCAAGGGCACCGGTTTCATCGACCGCCTGCTACCGCCAGTGGTCATCGGCCCGGTGATCATCTCCATCGGCCTGGCCATGGCTCCCATCGCCGCCAACATGGCGATGGGCAAGGCCGGTGACGGCACCGAGCTGATCCCCTACAAGACCGCCATGTTCATCTCCATGCCGGCGCTGCTGACCACCCTGATCGTCGCCGTGTTCGGCAAGGGCATGCTGCGCCTGGTACCGATCATCGCCGGCGTGCTGGTGGGCTACGGCCTGTCCTTCGCCTTCGGCGTGGTCGACGTGGCGAAGATCGTCGCTGCGCCCTGGCTGGAGCTGCCGAAGTTCACTGCGCCGGAATTCAACTGGCAGGCCATCCTGTTCATCGTTCCGGTGGCGCTGGCCCCGGCCATCGAGCACATCGGCGGCGTCATCGCGGTGGGCGGCGTGACCGGCAAGAACTACCTGAAGACCCCGGGCCTGCACCGCACCCTGCTGGGCGACGGCATCGCCACCTCCGCCGCCGGCCTGTTCGGCGGGCCGCCGAACACCACCTATGCCGAAGTCACCGGCGCGGTGATGCTGACCAAGAACTACAACCCGAAGATCATGACCTGGGCGGCGGTGTTCGCCATCAGCCTGGCCTTCGTCGGCAAGTTCGGCGCCATCCTGCAGAGCATCCCGGTCCCGGTGATGGGCGGCATCCTCTGCCTACTGTTCGGCACCATCGCCTCGGTGGGCATGAACACCCTGATCCGCCATAAGGTGGACCTGTCCCAGGCGCGCAACCTGTGCATCGTCTCGGTCACTCTGGTGTTTGGCATCGGCGGCGTACTGATCGGCACCGGCACCGGCCCGGACGACTTCGGCCTGAAGGGCATTGCCCTGTGCGCGATCGTCGCCATTTTGCTCAACCTGATCCTGCCCGGCGAAGAAGGCTGGGAGAACAAGGCGCTGGAACAAGGCGCCGGCGACTCCTCCGCTGACACGCCCGCCGAGTGAGGCAGCGGCGCCGCCGGAGGGCGGCGCCGAAGCCCACGTAAAGTTGGGCGAACGCCACATGCCGAACACGGTCCATTCAGCATGACAGTTCGATTCCGACAGGAGGCACTGCCCATCCGCTTCGCCTCGCTCGTCCCGTTTTCCCCGTCGCAGGTGCGCCCGTGAGCCGTGCCGCGTGGCTGCTGCTCGGCCTGATCGGCGCCTCGCTGATCCCCCTCGCCATCGGCGGCCGGGAGATGCTCGAGCATGTCCTGGCCTTCCCCCTCGACCAGTTGCTGATCATGTTCGGCATGATCTGCCTGTGCTGGCTGATCAACGCGCAGAAGCTGCGGGTGCTGCTCAACGGCCGCGCCGGCGAGATCGGCAAGGTACGCTCAGTGGGCATCATCATGGCCTCGGAGTTCGCCTTCTACGCGACCCCCGGCGGCACCGGCGGCCCGCTGACCCTGATGGCCCTGCTCGCCCGCCGCGGCATGCGCCCGGCGCACAGCAGCGCGATCTTCGCCGTGGACCAGTTGAGCGACCTGCTGTTCTTTCTCTGCGCACTGGCCGCGGTGCTGGTGTGGGCGCTGTCGCACAGCGTCAGCCCGAACCTGGAGACATCGCTGATCACCAGCGGCGTGCTGCTGGGTGGAATCTTCTTCGGCGTCGTGCTGCTCGCACGCTTCCAGCGCCAGGTGATCACGGCCAACGGGCGCCTGTTCAAGCGTCTGGGGATGAAGCCACGCACGCGCCTGCACTGGGCGCGCAAATGCCTGCATTTCCGCGACACACTGGTGAGCTGCCTGCGCCAGCCCAAGCGCCGGCTGCTACTGATCTTCTTCTTTACCTGCTGCCACTGGGTGCTGCGCTTCTCGGTGCTCTACATCACCTTGAAGGCGCTGGGCGTAGACCTGCACTGGGCCTGGGCCTTCCTGATCCAGCTGCTGTCGCTGGCCGCAGGTCTCGCCACGCTGCTGCCCGGTGGCGCAGGAGGCACGGAGCTGACCAGCGCCGCACTGCTCGCCCCGCTGGTGGGCAAGTCCACGGCGGCCGCGGCCATCCTGATCTGGCGCGTGGTGACCTACTACTTCTACCTGGTGATGGGCGCGCCGGTATTCGCCCTGATGGCGGGCCGGCCGTTGCTGCGCAAGCTGATGGGGTTGCGGGAAAGCGCCTGAGGATCAGTCGCCGGAAGACTCGTCGTTTTCGGACGGCGTCTTTGGCTTGAGTGAGTCCCAGAGTTCAGCGGCGCCGGGAAACTCGGTGCCGTCCTCGTCGCTCAAGGCTTCGGGATCATAGCGGCTGGTGCAACCTTCGCCCAGGGTGGGCGGCGGGGTGGCGGTACCGGGGTTCTTCGGGTCACTCATGCTGGCCATCTCCGTTGAGCGCAGCGCCCGCCGCCGAACAGCGGCGGGAGCATGCGAAGTACCCAGTCTAGAACGAGACTGCGTGGATCAGTCGAACACCACGGTCTTGTTGTCGTGCACCAGCACGCGGTCTTCCAGGTGGTAGCGCAGGCCGCGGGCCAGCACCAGCTTCTCTACGTCCTTGCCCAGGCGCACCAGGTCCTCGATGTTGTCGCGGTGGCTGATGCGCACCACGTCCTGCTCGATGATCGGGCCGGCGTCCAGCTCCTCGGTCACGTAGTGGCAAGTCGCACCGATCAGCTTCACCCCGCGCAGCGACGCCTGGTGGTAAGGCTTGGCGCCAACGAAGGACGGCAGGAAGCTGTGGTGGATGTTGATCACCTGGTGGCGGTACTTCTGGCACAGGTCCGGCGGCAGGATCTGCATGTAGCGCGCCAGCACCACGTTGTCGGCCTGGTGTTCGTCGATCAGGCGCGACACCTGCTCGAAGGCCGGTTGCTTGTTCTTCGGGTCCACCGGGACGTGGAAGTACGGAATGCCGTGCCACTCCACCATGCTGCGCAGGTCATCGTGGTTGGCGATCACGCAGGGAATCTCGCAATCCAGCTCGCCGCTGTGCCAGCGGTGCAGCAGGTCGGCCAGGCAGTGCGATTCGCGACTGGCCATCAGCACGACGCGTTTCTTCACCGAGGAGTCGGTGATGCGCCACTCCATGGAGAACTCGCGGGCAATCGGGGCGAAGGCCTGGCGGAAACCGTCGATATCGAACGGCAGGGAATCGGCACGAATCTCGTGCCGCATGAAGAACCAGCCGTTGTCGTTGTCGGAATGGTGACTGGCCTCGGTGATCCAGCCGTTGTAAGTGGCCAGGAAATTACTCACCTTGGCGACGATGCCGACCCCGTCAGGGCAGGCGATCACCAGTCGGAAAGTGCGCATGGGTGTACTCCAGATACATCGCGAAGGCCGCCATTCTAGCGGCTCGAGGGGAAAAGATCAGCCATTGCCGCGGTGCGCCGACGAGAGCCAGTTCGGTGCATTGCGAGTGCATCGATTAATTACCGGCGAATGAACTAGTTAAATAAGTCGACAATTACCGACAAAACTTTTCCCAAGCATTTACTTGAAGAACTTCGCTGACTATTATGTCTGCTACAAACTTTCCGCCAACGCTGGACCCAGAACAAGGTACCCAACATGTCGCTGATCAACGAGTACCGCGCTACCGAAGAAGCCATCAAGGAACTTCAGGAGCGGCTGAAATCCCTGGAACAGGACGACAAGCTGAAGAAAGAGCTTGAGTTCGAAGAGAAACTTCGCGCACTCATGGCCAGCTACGGCAAGTCCCTGCGTGACGTCATCGCCCTGCTCGATCCGGACGCGAAGCTGAGCAAATCGCCGCGTGCCGCAAAAGCCACCGTGAGCAAGCGCGCTCGCAAGGTCAAGCAGTACAAGAACCCGCACAATGGTGAAGTGATCGAAACCAAGGGCGGCAACCACAAGACCCTCAAGGAATGGAAAGCCAAGTGGGGCGCCGAGGCCGTAGAAGGCTGGGCCACACTGCTGGGCTAAGCCTTGCGGAGTTAAAAAACGCCAGCCTTGCGCTGGCGTTTTTTATTGCCTGTGAGAAATGTGCGCGGCGCTACAGGCTGTAGCGCGCACGCAGCACCTGCGCATACTTGTCCCACTCTTGCAGCACCAGACGGCCGGCCGGCGTCACATTGACCAGTTGCTCGCTCATTGCGGCGGCAAAGTTATCCAGAGTATTCGGCGCCCCCCACTCGGCCTGACTCAGGCGCGCACGGCAAAAGTCCTGCCATTGTTGCTGTTCCGAGGCATTCAAAGTTTCGGGGAAATTGCGTGCCCGATAACGGAAGAGAAGTTCGGGAAGTCGCGCGTCATCGAACGGCCATTGCTCTTTCGCCAACCGCGCAGGGTCGGCCTGGCGAACCTGTTCGCACAATCGGCGATCACGGTCGCCGATAAATCCGTCATACAACTGCTGCTCGGGATCTTCACTGCCGGCGAAACTTTCCTCGGTATACAGGGGCGCGAGTTTGTCCTGCCAGATTGCCTTCGCCTCGGTCAGTGTCCGCGCCGCCGCCAGGCAGGCGTCGAGGTTAAGGCCGATGCGCTCGCGATCCTGCGGGCGCAGGACGGACAGCGGCGCCACCACCGGGCATTTGTTGATGTGCAGCAGCTTCAGCGGCACCGGCAGCTCGCCCTCGGCCAACTGGTCACGACGCGTGTAAAGGCGCTTGCGCAGGGTTTCCGCATCCAGTTCCAGCAAGGGCGAAACATCGGCGCCCAGGTCGCAGACGATCAATGCATTGCGGTTGCGCGGATGCCAGCCCAGCGGAAGCACCACGGAGAGATAGTGCCGCGCCCCGGAAAACATGCCGGAGATATGCACCATCGGCTGCAACACGCGCACCTGATCCAAAACACCCTGCTTGCCGCGCAGGCGATAGAGGTAGTCGTAGAGCTTGGGCTGGCGGTCACGCACCAGCCGCGCCAGGGCGATGGTAGCGCGCACGTCGGACAGCGCGTCGTGCGCCTGCCCGTGATCGATGCCGTTGGCCGCGGTAAGGCGCTCCAGCTTGAGGCTGACGACGCCGTCCTGCTCGGGCCAGACGATGCCTTCGGGGCGGAGGGCGTAGGCGGTCCTCACCATGTCGATCAGGTCCCAGCGGCTGTTGCCGCCCTGCCACTCGCGGGCATAGGGATCGAAGAAATTGCGGTACAGGCTGTAGCGCGTCACCTCATCGTCGAAGCGCAGGCTGTTGTAGCCCGCCACGCAGGTTCCCGGCTGCGCCAGTTCGGCGTGCAGGCGGGTCATGAATTCGGCTTCGCCCAGACCGCGCTCTTCCAGGCGATCCGGGGTGATGCCGGTGACCAGGCAGGCGGCCGGGTGCGGAAGGATGTCGTCGCTGGGCCGGCAATAGAGGTTCAGCGATTCACCAATCTCGTTGAGTTCCTCGTCCGTGCGGATACCGGCCACCTGCAATGGGCGGTCGCGGCGCGGGTCGATACCGGTGGTTTCGTAGTCGTACCAGAAGATGCTGGCGTTCATCGTTTTTCCTTGCCTGCAAGCGAGTGCGTCGCAGTCTAACAGTGCGGCCGACCACACTTCCAAAACGCCTCACTGGCACCTAGCCAGCCCCCGCCTTTATGATGGGCGTCGCAAGGACACACCCACTGGAAAGGACTTTCCTCATGCAAGACATCGCTGCACAAAATCCCTACAGCGCTCCGCAGAGCAACCTCGAACCGAGTGCCGCCCAAGGCGCGGCACCGTCAATCGTCGAGGCCCTGACCCGCGGCTACAACTTCAGCATCGGCGACCTGCTGGGCGAATCCTGGCGCCGAACCAAAGGCGCCAAGGGCCTGATCATCGGCGGCTTCGTGGTTTTCTATGCGGCGATCTTCGCCCTGGTCAACGTGCTCAGCCTGTTCCTCACCGTGGTCGGCGTCGCCGGGATCGCCGGCATGGGCCTGCTCGGTGACAGCGAAGCCGCCGGCGGAATGGCAGTCGGCGCGCTGGTCGCGTTCTTCATCGGCTCCCTCGTTCTGAGCTTCATCGCCACCGCCGTCTGCTACCCGCTGCTGGCCGGTGTGAACATGCTCGGCATCCGCCGCGCGGCCGATCAGCCGCTTCGCTTCAACGAAGTCTTCAGCCACTTCGGCCGCACCTTCCAGGTTGTGGTCTGCGTGCTGCTGAGCACCATCATGATCTTCATCGGCTACTTCCTCTTCGTGCTGCCGGGCATCTACCTGAGCATCGCCTACATGCTCGCCATCCCGCTGGTGGTCGAGCGCGGCCTGTCGCCCTGGGCGGCGATGGAAGTCTCGCGCAAGGCCATCACCCAGCACTGGTTCAAGGTCTTCGGCCTACTGCTGGTGTTCGGCGTGCTGTTCATGCTCAGCACCTTGACCCTGGGCATCGCGCTGATCTGGGTGTTGCCGTGGCTGATCGTCGCCATCGGTGTGCTCTACCGCACCATCTTCGGCGTGCTGCCGCCGGCCAAGTAACCAAATTGGCCTGAGCCTGCCAGCGCGGTTGCCTCGCCGCACCGCGCTGGCTAGCATCTGGCACCTACGTCATCGACAGCGGTTTCCCTTGAGCCCAGCAGATCTCTATTCCAACGCGTCTACCCACGCGCCCGTCCTGGATACCCGCTACCACGTGGAGACCCCGGAAGGTATCGACCTGCTGCTGCGTCCCGCCGGTGTCGTCCCCCGCGCCCTCGCCTACCTGATCGACCTGGGGATTCGCATCCTGCTGATGGTGGCGCTGTTCATGCTGCTGGCCTTCCTCGGCGAGCTGGGCACCGGGCTGGGGCTGATCCTCACCTTCATCATGACCTGGTGGTACATGGTGCTCTTCGAAGTGCTCAACCAGGGCCGCTCGCCCGGCAAGCAGATGATGGGCCTGCGCGTGGTGCACGACGACGGCACACCTATCGGCTGGTCCGCCTCGCTGCTGCGCAACCTGCTGCGCTTCGCCGATATCCTGCCGTTCGCCTACACGCTCGGGCTGCTCAGCTGCTTGTCCAACTCCGCGTTCAAGCGCCTGGGCGACCTCGCCGCCGGCACCCTGGTGATCTACCGTGATCCGCCGCCAAGCCGCCCGCAGGTACCGGAGACCACGCCCGAACTCGCACCCTGGCCCCTGAACCTGGAAGAACAGCGCGCCCTGATGAGCTTCGCGGAGCGCGGCACGCAGCTTTCGGCAGCGCGCCGTGAGGAGCTGGCCGCCATCCTCGCGCAACCACTGGGCATCGCGCCCGAGCAGGCGGAGGCACGCCTGAACCGCATCGCCAGCGGCCTGCTCGGCAACGGGACGGGCCATCCATGAAGCAGGCGTTCTTCGAACAACGCCACCAGGGCAGCTGGAAGCGTTTCGCCAAGCGCCTGGAGCAGCTGGAGGGCGGCAAACGCCAGGAACCGAGCGAGAAGCCCGAGGAGTTCGCCGCCGACTATCGGCGCATCTGCCAGCAGCTCGCCCTAGCCCAGGAGCGTGGCTACAGCAGCCACTTGATCGACCAGTTGCAGCAGCTCGCCATGCGCGGGCACCAGCAGTTCTACCGCCACCGCAGCCACCTGGGCGCACGCATCCTTGGCTTCCTGGTTGCCGGCTTCCCGCGTCTGGTGCGCGAGGAATGGCGCTGCATCGCCCTCGCCAGCCTGCTGTTCTACGGCAGCCTGCTGCTGATGGGCGTGCTGGTCTATCACTTCCCCGACCTGGTCTACAGCGTCATTGCACCGGAGCGGGTTTCCGAGATGGAGTCGATGTACTCGCCGGAAGCCACGCGCCTGGGACCGATGAGCACGCGCGACGCCGGCGATGATTGGAAGATGTTCGGCTACTACATCATGAACAACATCGGCATCGCCTTTCAGACCTTTGCCAGCGGCCTGCTGTTCTGCGTCGGCAGCCTGTTCTTCCTGTTGTTCAACGGCCTGATGATCGGCACGGTAGCCGGCCACCTGACACAGGTCGGCTATATCGAGACCTTCTGGTCCTTCGTCGTCGGTCACGGAGCTTTCGAACTGACTGCGATCACCTTCGCCGGTGCTGCCGGCCTCAAGCTCGGCTGGGCGCTGCTCGCCCCCGGCCGTCTGAGCCGCCTGGAGGCCCTGCGCCAGGCTGCAGCGCGCGCCGTGCAACTGATCGGCGGGGTGATCCTGATGCTGCTGATCGCCGCCTTCGTCGAGGGCTACTGGTCGTCCGTCACGCACTTCTCCGCGACTGTGAAGTACATCGTCGGCGCCTGCCTGTGGCTGCTGGTGGGCAGCTATTTCCTCCTGGCCGGACGGGGTCGCCATGCGCCTGACTGACGCCAGCGTCGCCATCCGTCCGCGCAGCGCCTGGGAGGCGCTGGACCTCGGCATCCTGCTGGCGCGCCGTCACGCCGGCCTGCTGATAGCCAGCTGGGCGATCGTCACCCTGCCGGTGTTCGTGCTGCTTTCCGTGCTGCTGTGGAACTACTCCAGCTGGGCGGTGCTGATCTTCTGGTGGCTCAAGCCCGCCTTCGAGCGCCTGCCGCTGTACATCCTGTCGCGCTCGCTGTTCGGCGATACGCCGACGCTCAAGGAAGCGCTGCGGGCCTTCCCTGGCCTGCTCAAGTCGCAACTGCTGCCCAGCCTGCTCTGGCGCCGGCTGAGCCCGACGCGCAGCTTCGACCTGCCGGTGCTGCAACTCGAAGGCCTCAAGGGCCAGGCGCGCAGCCAGCGTCTGGTCGTGCTCGGCCAGCGCAATGCCGGCGGCGCCACCTGGCTGACCATTGTCGGCATGCATTTCGAACTGGCGTTGTGGCTGGGCCTTTCCGCACTGATGTACCTGATGCTGCCGCAGCAGTGGGTGGACGACTGGAAATGGCAGTCGCTGATCAGCGTGGCGCAAGGCGACTGGGCGTGGCTGGAACATGTCAGCAACCTGATCTACGCGCTGCTGCTGATCGTCTGGGAACCGGTGTACGTCGCCTGCGGCTTCACCCTCTACCTCAATCGCCGCACCGAGCTGGAGGCCTGGGACATCGAGCTGGTGTTCCGCCGTCTGCGCCAGCGCCTGATCGGCAGCGCCTACGCCCTGCTGCTGGTCGTCGCCGGCGCCTTCGCCCTGCTGCCGGCCCACGACGCGCTGGCTGCCGGTTCGGAGACCGGCAGCAAGGCCAGCCAGAGTTGCCCGCTGCCCGACCAGAATCCCGACGGCCCGCAGGGTGCGCGGCTGACCCAGCAGAAACTCAACAGCGAAGATTCGCGCGGCGCTGCGGAAAAGATCCTCACCGCGCCGCCCTTCAAGAACAACGAGAAAGTCACCAGTTGGCGCCTTATCGAAGACAAGAAAGCCCCGAAGTCGGCCGACCCGGACGAGGCCAAGCGGCTGAAGAGCTTCTTCGAGGCGCTGGGTAACTGGAAAGCCTTCAAGTTCGCCGCGCAAGGCATCGAAGTGCTGCTCTGGGGCATTCTGTTCACCGTCGTCGCCCTGGTCATCTGGCGCTACCGCGAATGGCTGCGGCTGTTCGTCGGGCGCATCGGCCTGCCGCAGAAGCCGCGCCGCGAAGCGCCCAGCGTGCTGTTCGGGCTGGACCTCGCGCCGGAAACCCTGCCCAGCGACGTCGCCAGCGAAGCCGAACGCCTGTGGGACGAACAGCCCCGCGCCGCGCTCGGCCTGCTCTACCGCGCCCTGCTCAGCCGCCTGCTGCACGACTTCCGCGTGCCGCTGCGCGAGTCGACCACCGAAGGCGAAGTCCTGGTCCGCGTGGCTGACCTCAATGACCCGCCGCTGGACAACTTTGCCCGCAGCCTGACCCAGCAGTGGCAGGCGCTCGCCTACGGTCACCGCACACCACAGGCTGAACTCAAGCAGCAGCTGTGCGGCGAATGGCGCCACCTGTTCGGCAGCGAGGTGCGGGCATGAAGCGCGGCAACCTCGCCCTGCTGGTGCTGCTCGTCCTGCTCGTGCTCGGAGGCATCGGCTACTACCTGTACCGCAACCTCGAGCCCTACACCGAGACCATCGAGCACGGTGCCTCCCCGGAGGCCCGCGCCAACCCCTATCTCGCCGCCGAAATGTACCTGCGCGGTCGCGGCATCCACGTCACCACCGCGCGCGGCATGGAAGTGCTGGACCAGTTGCCGAGCAAAGGCCAGACCCTGATCCTGCTGGGCACCCGCGAGAACGTCACGCCGGCGCAGAACGCGCGGCTGCTCGACTGGGCCAATCGCGGCGGCCACCTCATCGTCACCGCCGAAAGCCTGTGGGACGAAGATGAGGGCAAGAGCGGCGACGCGCTGCTGGATCAGCTGGGCGTGCAACAATTCCTCACCTCCGACCTGAAGGACAAGGAGGAGGAGAAATCCGCTCCGACCGACGGGAAGTCCGCAGAGGCGTCCGAAGACCAGAAGCCGGACGAAGCCGCCAAGCCGGAAGTGGAAGAAGAACATCCGGACCAGGCCTCCAGCGCCCACGACAACGAGGCAACGGAAACGGACCCTTACCCGAACCTGACCAAGCTCTACCTGGAGAACGAGAAAGCCCCGGCCTACTTCGACTTCGACACCGACTACCACCTGTTCGACTCGAAGAACCTCGCCTACGCCTGGGCCAACAGCGCCGACTCCACCCACCTGCTGCAACTGCAGCAGGGCCAGGGGCTGATCACCGTGCTCACCGACAACTGGATCTGGCAGAACGGCGAACTCGACGCCTACGACAACGCCTGGCTGCTCTGGTACCTGACCCAGGACAGCGCCGTCACGCTGGTCTACCGCGCCGACGGCACCAGCCTTATGACCCTGCTGATGCGCTATTTCCCGCAGGCACTGCTGGCCGCCGTCCTGCTGCTGGTCCTGGTGCTCTGGCGCAACGGCCTGCGCCAGGGCCCGCTGCAGCCCACCCCGGATCGTAGCCGCCGACAACTGGAAGAACACCTGCGCGCCGGCGCCGACTTCATCCTCCGCCAACGCGACCAGCTCGCCCTGCTGCAGGGCCTGCAACGTGACGTGATGCGCCGGGCGAGGCAGCGCCAGCCCGGCTTCGACCGCCTGCCGGTCGCCGAACAATGGCAAGCTCTGGGCCGCATGACGCGCATGTCGGTCAGCGCCATCAGCCAGGCCATGCGCCCCTATCCGCCAAAGCGCATGGCCGTCGCCGAATTCACCCGCCAGGTCGCGCACCTGCAAAGCCTCAGGAATGCCCTATGAGCGAACAGACGCCCGAACAGCCCGGCACCACCGCCGGCACCGCCCCCAACCCAGGCGCCCAGCGCCAGCGCGCCAGCCAGCTGGCCCAGGCGCTGCGCCACGAACTGCAGAAGGCCCTGATCGGCCAGCAGGAGGTGATCGACGACGTGCTCACCGCCCTGCTCGCCGGGGGCCACGTGCTCATCGAAGGCGTTCCCGGCCTGGGCAAAACCCTGCTAGTGCGCGCCCTCGCCCGCTGCTTCGACGGCGGCTTCGCGCGCATCCAGTTCACTCCCGACCTGATGCCCAGCGACGTCACCGGCCACGCGGTGTACGACCTGGCCACCGAGCAGTTCAAGCTGCGCAAGGGCCCGGTGTTCACCCACCTGCTGCTGGCGGACGAGATCAACCGCGCCCCGGCCAAGACCCAGGCCGCGCTGCTGGAAGTGATGCAGGAGCGCCAGGTCACCCTCGAGGGCCGCGCCCTGGCCGTGCCGCAGCCGTTCATGGTGCTGGCGACGCAGAACCCCATCGAGCAGGAAGGCACCTACCCGCTGCCCGAAGCCGAGCTCGACCGCTTCATGCTCAAGCTGCGCATCGACTATCCGCTGGAAGCCGAGGAGCAGACCCTGGTGCGCCAGGTCACCCGTTCCGCGCGCAGCGACATGCTCGACGTGGCACCAATGCGCGCCCTGCTCAAGGACAAGGACGTGCTGGCCCTGCAGAAGATCGCCGCCGACCTGCCCATCGATGACCAGGTGCTCGACTACGCCGTGCGCATTGCCCGCACCACCCGCAACTGGCCGGGCCTGGCGCTGGGCGCCGGGCCGCGCGCATCCATCGCCCTGGTGCGTTGCGCCCGCGCCCGTGCCCTACTGCGCAGCGGCGATTTCGTGATTCCGGACGACGTCAAGGGCAGTGCCCTGGCCGTGCTGCGCCATCGCGTGCGCCTGTCGCCAGAACTGGAGATCGAAGGCCTGTCGGTCGACCAGGTGCTGCAACAGCTGCTCGACCAGGTACCGGCGCCGCGCGTATGAAGCCATCGCGCGCGCTCCTCGCGCTGCTCGGCGTCCTGCTGGCGATCGCCATCGCCCTGGGCGCAGCCGAGGCTCTGGACTCAGGTTCGGCGCTGCTCGGTCGTCTCTGGTGGGGTGCGCTCTGCGCGCTGATCCTGCTGGCGCTGGCCGATGCCCTCTGGCTGCGCCGCACGCCATCGCCCGAGCTGCGCCGCCAGTTGAGCGGCAACCTGCCGCTGGGCCGCTGGAGCGAGGTACGCCTGCAATTCCATCACCGCTACGCCCAGCCGCAACGCATCACGGTGTTCGACCACCTGCCCGCCGGCATGGACTTCGAATACCTGCCGCAGACCGTGGAGCTGCACCCCGGCGAACAGACCGAACTGGGTTACCGCGTGCGTCCGCTGTCCCGTGGGCATTTCGTCTTCCAGCGCTGCGAGATCGAGCTGTCCAGCCCGCTGCGCCTGTGGAAGGGCCGGCGCTACCTGGAACAGCGCGACGAAACCCGCGTCTACCCGGACTTCGCCCGCCTCTACGGCGCCGAGCTGATGGCCGTGGACCACTGGCTCAACCGCATCGGAGTGCGCTCCGGGCAGCGCCGTGGGCTGGGCCTGGATTTCCACCAGCTGCGCGAATTCCGCGACGGCGACACCCTCCGGCAGATCGACTGGAAGGCGACCGCGCGCAAGCGCACTCCCATCGCCCGCGAGTACCAGGACGAACGCGACCAGCAGATTCTCTTCCTGCTCGACTGTGGCCGGCGCATGCGCAGCCACGACGGCGACCTTTCGCACTTCGACCATTCGCTCAACGCCAGCCTGCTGCTGGCCTACGTCGCGCTACGCCAGGGCGACGCAGTGGGCCTGATGACCTTTGCCGGCGACCAGCCGCGCCATCTGCCACCAGCCAAGGGCAGCGCCCAGCTCACCGCCTTGCTCAACAGCGTCTACGATCTGCGCAGCAGTCAGCGCCCAGCGGACTTCCCCGCCGCCGTGCAGGCCGTACTCACGCGCCAGCGCCGGCGCGCGCTGGTGGTGATAGTGACCAACCTGCGCGACGAGGATGACGAGGAACTGGTGGCCGCGGTGAAACGCCTCGGGCGCCAGCACCGCGTGCTGGTCGCGAGCCTGCGCGAGGAAGTACTGGACCGTCTGCGCCAGGCGCCGGTTGAAGGTTTCGACGAAGCCCTGGCCTACTGCGGGGCAGTGGATTACCTGAACGCCCGCGCGGGACTGCACGAGAAGCTGACAGCCCATGGCGTGCCGGTACTCGACACGCGGCCGAGCCAGCTGGGGCCGGAACTGATCAGCCGTTACCTGGGCTGGAAGAAGGCTGGCTCGCTATAACAGCGCGCCATCACCGGACGCCAAATCCCTGGCATCCCACACCGTGCAGATCGGTCAGCGCGTCCTGCGCTTCAGACCGACTCCACCTGCCGGCGAAAACTGAAATAACGGCGCAGCGCGTCGACCAGCTCGACGTACTCCATCGGCGGCGCCGTCAGGCTGAAGCCCGAATCGTAGTTGCCCGGATTGACGTCCTCGCGGCACCACTGGCAAGTGGCGGCGAACTCGATCAATTGCAGCTTGCCGTCATGTCCGGGGATCTTCAGGCGCATCTCGAAACGGCCGCCCACCAGCATCGGTAGTTGGCTGATCAGGAGCAGCCCATCCAGCGACACGTTGCCCAGGTAACCCATCGGTTTGTCGGTGATGCTGTTGAACACCTTCAGGTAGTAGGGCAGCTGATGGCGCTCGATATGTCGTTGATGACGCATAATGGCGTTTCGCTATGAAATATCGTCCAGTATGACGATGCCGCCCATGCAGGGCCAGTCCTAACGACAACCTTCCGCCAGCCGTGCGCTAAGCGCCTGACGAGCGGCGTCGAGCTGTGCATCGCTGTAGTAAGTCCTTTCACCACTGCTGGTCTGCGTGAAGTACCGCCCACCATGACTGAGCGACTCCAGGTCACGGCGCCACTTCGCGCACTGCTGTTCCAGCTTGGCCTGCTGCTCCGTCGCCTGGCTCTGGGCGGCGGCGCTTTCATCTCGACGCGCGTCGTAGAATCGGCGAGTGCGTTCCTCCCGCTCGCGGGTCGCCGCATCGCGTTCGATGACCTGTGGCTTGACCTCGACGCGTTGCGCCCCTGGCGGTGGGGTTTCGCTGAAGTGCACCTTCCCCTGAGCGTCGGTCCAGCGGTAGATATCCGCCGAAGCCAGCAGGGGGAAACACAAGGCGCAGAGCCACAGGGCGCGCATTCGTAACTCCTTGCATGAAGCACTGAACAGATTAGCCAGCTATGAGCGGCGCTCAAGTCGGCCCGCGACCGGCGGTCAGGGCGTGGGCGTATCCAGGCGCAGGTCGTTGGGCAGACGGCCATTCAAGCGCAGCGTTTCCAGCCGCGCCTTGGCCCGATAAGCATATTCACTGGTGGGGTAACGGGCGACGATGAATTGGTAGGTCTGCGCCGCATCGACGTAGAACTTCTCACGCTCCAGGCACTGGCCGCGCAGCATGGAGATTTCCGGCTGGATCCACGGCCGCGCACGGGCCTTGCGCTCGGTCTCCGAGAGCTCCAGCTGCACGCGCTGGCAGTCGCCGCTCTTGTACGCGCGATAGGCGTTGTTCAGGTGATAGTTCATCGACCAGCTGGTGCAGCCGGTAACACTCAGCGCCAGCAGCGCGAGGAAAAGGGTTCGCATGGGCATATCCTCCGTTGGGAAGTGTATCGGCCCGTCTTGGCCGTACTGTAGCCCGCCACTAGACTCACGTGGACTTCGCCTCAGCGCAAAGGATCTGCCATGCGTTTCGCATACCCAATTTCAATTGCCCTCCCGTTCGCCGTACTGCTGCCCTGGCTGGCCGCCTGCGCCCCGACCACGCCGCTGTTCGTCGCCCAGATCACCACCGGGGAAGTTGCCGAATACAAGCAGCTCAAGAACAAGCGCATGACCGCTGCCGTGGAAGAGGAAGGCGACCTCCTCACCTACAGCGCCCAGGCCATCCGCGACGGCAAGAGCAGCGAAGCCGAGCAGCTCTACCTCACCGGCTACGACAACACCCGCTACGGCCCCGAGGTACGCGCCATCGCGCTGTACCAGATCGGCCTGATCTACATGAGCCGCTACAACGACCAGCGCGACGATCAGAAAGCCATGGATTACTTCCAGCGCATCGATCACGAATTCCCCGGCACCAAGGCTGCCGAACATGCCGATGCCCGCGAGCTGATCATCCGCCAGCGGGCCAAGGACCCGGTGCAGAAGACCGCCAAGCAATTGCTGGCCGACTGGCAGCCGCAGTACAACCTCGACCTGAACAAGCCGACCCTCGACCCGGACATGACCCTGCTGTCGCGCCGTGCCGTGCTCAAGGGCCGCGTCGACGAAGCCGCTCAACTCTACCTGCTGGGCGCCAATGATCCGGCCATCCCGGCGGACATCCGCGAGAAGGCGCTGTACCAGTTGGGACTGATGTACATGGCGCCGGACAACCCGCACCCGGACCGCGAGAAGGCCATCGCCTACCTGCGCCGCCAGCTCGCCGAATTCCCCAGCGGCGAACTGGCCGACAAGGGCGCCCGGCATCTGGACCGCGCGCTGAACCAGACCTCGCCCCGCAGCTGACGGCAAAGCCCGCGCACCGCTGAGCCACGTCAAGACGCGCGGCGGGCGGCAGTGTCTACGCTTGCTCTGCAATAAGCGCAGAGCAAGCGAGGACTCCGCCATGAAGCTGCAGCACCTGCTCGTCATCATCGACCCGACCCGCACGGATCAGCCTGCCCTCACCCGCGCCCGCTGGATCGCCCAGCGCTGCGGCGCACGCCTGGAACTGCTGGCCTGCGAGTACAACCCGGCGCTGGACAACGCCCTGTTGCTGGACCGCGGTGACCTCGATGCCGCCCAGCGCAACCTGCTGGACGAACGCCTGGCCTGGTTGCAGCAACTGGCCGCGCCACTGCGCGAGGCAGGTCTCGACGTGCACTGCCAGGTGCGCTGGGGCAAGTCCCTGCACCACCAGGTGGTTCTCCACTGCGAGCAGACCACGCCCGATCTGGTACTCAAGTCCGCGCATCACCACAACCTGCTCAAGCGCCTGTTCCTCACCAACAACGACTGGCAGCTGATCCGCCATTGCCCGCAGCCGCTGTGGCTGGTGCAGCACGGCGAATGGTCGGGGAAGAACCTGTGCGCCGCCGTCGACCCGCTGCACGCCGGCGATACCCCGGCCACGCTGGATCATCGGCTGATCACGGTAGCCCGCGAACTGGAGCAGCGCCTGCAGCTCGACGCCCACTACCTGCACGCTTACATGGCCGTGCCCCGCACCCTGGCGTTCAACGCCGAGCTGCTGGCCGACTACGATAACTACGTGCTGCGCACCGAAGCCCACCACCGCGAAGCCTTCGACGCCCTGCTCGCGCACTACCCGCAGATCGATCGCCAGCGCACGTTGCTGGGCCAGGGCTTCGCCGAGGAAGTGATCCCGGCCTACGTAAAGGACCACGCCATCGACCTGCTGCTGATGGGCGCCGTCGCCCGTGGGCAGCTCGACAACGCGCTGATCGGCCAGACCGCCGAGCGGGTCTTCGAGGAAGTCGAATGTGATCTGCTGGTGATCCGGCCCCGCACCTGAGAGAGCTACCTGAAAGAGTCACCTGAAGAGAGTAAGATGGCGCCCTGGCCGCTCCGGACCTGCTCCGGCGGCGGCCTGACCGCTGCTTTCCCCTAGGAGTCCCGCATGTCCCTTCGCCGCACCAAGATCGTCGCCACCCTCGGCCCAGCCAGCAATTCCCCCGAAGTCCTGGAACAGCTGATCCTCGCCGGGATCGACGTCGCCCGTCTGAACTTCTCCCACGGCACTCCCGACGAACACCGCGCGCGCGCCCAGCTGGTGCGCGACATCGCCGCCAAGCACGGTCGCTTCGTGGCGCTGCTGGGCGACCTGCAGGGTCCCAAGATCCGTATCGCCAAGTTTGCCAACAAGCGCATCGAACTGGCCGTCGGCGACACCTTCCGCTTCTCCACCAGCCACCCGCGTACCGAAGGCAACCAGCAGGTCGTGGGCATCGACTACCCGGACCTGGTCAAGGACTGCGGCATCGGTGACGAGCTGCTGCTGGACGACGGCCGCGTGGTCATGGCGGTCAAGGAAGTGAAGGCGGACGAACTGGTCTGCGAAGTGCTGATCGGCGGCCCGCTGTCCGACCACAAGGGCATCAACCGCCGTGGCGGCGGCCTCACCGCGCCGGCCCTGACCGAGAAGGACAAGGCCGATATCAAGCTGGCCGCGAGCATGGACCTGGACTACGTCGCCGTGTCCTTCCCGCGTGACGCCAAGGACATGGAATACGCCCGCAGCCTGCTCACCGAAGCCGGCGGCACCGCCTGGCTGGTGGCCAAGATCGAACGCGCCGAAGCCGTGGCCGACGACGAAGCCCTGGACGGCCTGATCCGCGCCAGCGACGCCGTGATGGTTGCCCGTGGTGACCTCGGCGTGGAAATCGGCGACGCCGAGCTGGTGGGCATCCAGAAGAAGATCATTCTGCACGCGCGCCGCTACAACAAGGCGGTGATCACCGCGACCCAGATGATGGAGTCGATGATCCAGAACCCGATGCCGACCCGCGCGGAAGTCTCCGACGTGGCCAACGCCGTGCTCGACTACACCGACGCCGTGATGCTCTCGGCCGAATCCGCCGCAGGCGAATACCCGGTGGAAGCGGTCAAGGCCATGGCGCGCATCTGCGCCGGCGCCGAGAAGCACCCGACCACCAAGAAGTCCAGCCACCGCCTGGGCCAGACCTTCGAGCGCTGCGACGAGAGCATCGCCCTGGCGGCCATGTACACCGCCAACCACTTCCCGGGCATCAAGGCGATCATCTGCCTGACCGAAAGCGGTTACACCCCGCTGATCATGTCGCGCATCCGCTCCTCGGTACCGATCTTCGCCTACTCCCCGCACCGCGAAACCCAGGCCCGCGTGGCGCTGTTCCGTGGCGTGGAGACCATCCCGTTCGACCCGGCCGCCCTGCCGCCAGAACGTGTCAGCCAGGAAGCCGTCGACGCGCTGCTGCAGCGTGGCGTGGTGACCAAGGGTGACTGGGTGATCCTGACCAAGGGCGACAGCTACACCGCCCAGGGCGGCACCAACACTATGAAGGTGCTGCACGTGGGCGACCTGCTGGTCTGATCCTGCTGTAGCTGAAAAAGAAAAGGCCGCCCTCGGGCGGCCTTTTCCTTTTGCGGTTGCTCAAAGGGCAACCAATCGGCTGAAAGCCCGGCGCCATGCGGCTTCGGCACCTTGGCCCCAAGCTTATCCACAGCACCTTCCACACCTTATGTGGGCAACCTGCCGGGTATCGTTCAAATACCGTTCAATCCCCTGCAGGCCACGGCTGGCGTGGGCTAGCTTGGTTGCCCCAGAGCTTATCCACAGCGCGTTCCACAGATTGTGTGGGCAACCCGGCCATCCCACGGCGGATAACGCTGGCGCGTTATTCGCCCTACCAGAGTGACCCAGGGAACGACGCAGGATGGCGTGGAGCGCAGCGATACCCATCCTACATAAGCGGGGCGTACAACCGCTCGCGGTTGTACGCCGTGAGCGAGCCGCTCAGAGGAACTTGGAGAAATCCGGCTGGCGGCGCTGGGTGAAGGCACTCAGCGCTTCGTGGGCTTCCGGCGAATGCAGACGCTGCACGAAGTGCTGGCCTTCCTCCGCCACCACGCGGCGCAGTTCCTCGATGAAGGGCGCTTTCAGCAGGCGCTTGCTCAGCGCCACCGCGGCCGGCGGCAGTTGCTGGAAGGCTTGGCAAACCTCGCGGGCGCGCTCCAGCGCAGCCGCGCCGTCTGCCAGCGCCTCATTGGCGATGCCGTAGGCCACGGCCTGCTCGCCGGTGAAACCTTCGCCACGCAACAGGAGACTGGAGGCCTTGACCGGACCGACCAGACGCGGCACCAGGAAGCTGGAACCGAACTCCGGGCACAGCCCCAGGTTGACGAAGGGCATCTTCAGCTTGGCACCCTTGGCGATGAACACCTGGTCGCAATGCAGCAGCAGCGTGGTACCGATGCCCACGGCCGGGCCGGCGACGGCGGCGACCACCGGTTTGGTGAATTCCATCAGCGCGCGCATGAAGCGGAACACCGCGCTGTCCGGGCCGCTCGGCGGCTCCTGGAGGAAGTCGACGATGTCGTTGCCGCTGGTGAAGCACTCAGCGTTGCCGGTGATCAGAACCACGCGCACCGAACGATCCTCCTGCGCCGCTTCCAGCGCATCGGCGAGACCGGCATACATGCTGCGGGTCAGCGCGTTCATCTTGTCCGGACGGTTCAGGCGCAGGGTCAGCAGGCCCTCTTCGCGCTCGACGAGAATCTGTTCGCTCATGGCAATTCCTTGTTCTTATTGAAGGGTGGGACCGCTTCAGAGCCTTTTCAACACCTCGCGAGCTAAAGCAGAACAAGGCGGAACCAGGCTGAAAAAGCGGAGTTTACATCGCGTAAATAAGCATTTTCATCGGACTCGCGCACGAGCCTGGTTCCAACGCAGTCATGCCGACGCGCAGCAGGTGTTCAAATGGCTCTCAGGCGTGGGGCAGGTACAGGTCAGCCAGCGTCTGGCCACGGGGCACGCCGCAGAGGTAGAGGCGGCGGGCGAAGGCATCGACGCTGGCAGGATGGCCGCAGAGTAAGGCGAGGGTTCGCCGCGAAACAAGCCGGAGTTGCGCCAAAACCTCGGCCGACTCGGCCGTGGTCATCAGCGTCACGTCCAGCTCAGGGTGGCTGGCGGCCAGGGATTGCAGGGGCTCGGCCAGATAATGGCCGGCGTGGTCATGAGCCTGGTGAATGACGCGGATCGGCCCGCTGTGATGCTGCCGCTGCGCTTCGCGCAGGACGCCCCAGAGCGGCGCCAGGCCGGTGCCCGAAGCCATCAGCAGCAGCGGCCGCTCGTGCCATTCCGGGTCGTAGTGCAGCGCGCCGCCCCGCAACTCGCCCAGGCGCAGGCCATCGCCGACCTTCAGGCCACGGGCGAAATCGGCGAAGGCGCCACGCTCGCGGCAGTCGATGTGGAATTCGAGCCAGGGGTCGAGGCCCGGCACGCTGGCCAGGGAATAGGGCCGCGCGACGCCTTCGGCGCTCCAGAGGATCAGGTGCTGACCAGCGCTGTAGCGCAACGGGCGTTGCGGGGCGAGGCGCAGGCGCAGCACGTCCGGCGCCGGCCAGTCCAGTTCAGTGACCGTGGCGGGCAGGCCATCGCGCTGCGGGTCGAAGGTTTCCAGCGAGAGGTCCTCGATCACCCGGCACTGGCAGGACAGTCGCCAGCCCTCCGCGCGGCGCACGGAATCCAGCGCCTCGGGCAAGGCATCCAGCACCTCGCCACGGGTGCAGCGCACCAGGCAGGCGTGGCAACTGCCGGCCCGGCAGCTGTAAGGCACGGCGATGCCGGCCCCGCGCAGGGCATCGAGCAGGTTGACTCCGGGGCTGACCGAAAAGCGTTGCGATCCGGCCTGTATCTCAGGCACGCGTCCACTCCCATGCGGCATCGCAGCGGTCACGTCCGCTGCGTTTCGCACGGTAGAGCGCCTGGTCGGCCCGTTGCAAGGCCTCGTCGAGATCATCGTTGGCGTCCAGCAGGGTCATACCCGCCGACAGGCTCAGGGTCTCGATGTTCACCCCCACCGGTTCAGCCGCCGAATAGGCCGTCCGCAGGCGTTCGCAGCAGGTGGTCAGGCGATCGGCGTCGGCGTTGGGCAGCAGCAGGACGAACTCTTCGCCGCCGTAGCGCGCCAGCACGTCGCCTTCGCGCAGGCAGGCCCGCGCCACGGCGGCGAAGGTCTGCAGCACGCGGTCACCGGCGGCATGGCCGTGGACGTCGTTGATACGCTTGAAGTGGTCCAGGTCGATCAGCGCCAGGCCGTGGCGCTGTCCGGGGCGCATTTCTTCCAGTGCACGGCCGGCCAGGCGAATGAAGTGGCGGCGGTTGAACAGCCCGGTGAGCTCGTCGGTGGCCACCAGGTCTTCGAGCTGGCGCATCATGCCGCGCAGGGTGTCCTGGTGCGCCTGCAGCGCATAGCGGCGCTGGCGCATGCGTTGGCGCAACGACTGCACATAGCCGGCGAACAGGCTCAGCCAGGTGAGCACGATGAACAGCACCAGTAGTTGCAGGACCGCCTGGGCCGGCAGTTGCAGGCGTTGCTGGAAGGCTTCGTGGAGGTTCAGGCCGGCGAAGGCAATGAAGGCCAGCGCGGCGCAGCGGGCAAATACCCGGGGCTGCAACTGGAACACGCCGAACAGCAGGATCAGCACATAGAGCACCATCAGCGTACCGCGCGCGGTATCGACGTTGGCCAGGAACAATGTGTTCCAGACCACCGCCACCAGCACCTGCGGTTCGGTCATGCTCGGGTCGCTGAAGCGTTGGTTGCGCCCGCTGAAAAACAGCCAGGCGAACACCAGCTGGCTGCCGGCGACCAGCAGCGTACAGGTCAGGGCAAAGCTGACGGGCGCGCGATAGAACTCGCCGAACACGGCCAACCACAGCAACAGAAGCGCCAGGGCATAGGTCCCGAGGGCCATGCCGAATCGCCTGATGAGTAGTTTTTGTAAGGCGTGCTGCTTCAGAGGTGGTTTCAGCGTGCTCATGGGGCTCCGTCCCGTAATGGCACCTGGCCTTCACTCTACTATCAAAGCGCCCCAGTGCCTAGCCGATCGGAATGTGGGCGGTCAGCGAGCTCTTTGATAAGAGCTGCGGGTTATCTGGGACCAAGGTCGGATCACTGGCCAGTGCGCGGCAAGCGGCCGCGGCGCTATACTATGGCGCCTTTTTTCGCCGCAGCCGTGTCGGCGAAACCCTGAAGTAACAGGCGAGAGCCTGTCTTACCCGCCTGACTTTCCTGCCTGAAGAGGACCGTGCTCCATGGCCGTGATCAAGCAAGACGACCTGATCCAGAGCGTCGCCGATGCCCTGCAGTTCATCTCCTACTACCACCCGGTTGACTTCATCCAGGCCATGCATGAGGCCTACCTGCGCGAAGAATCGCCGGCTGCCCGGGACTCGATGGCGCAGATTCTGATCAACTCGCGCATGTGCGCCACCGGCCACCGCCCGATCTGCCAGGACACCGGTATCGTCACCGTGTTCGTCCGCGTCGGCATGGACGTGAGCTGGGCCGGCGCCACCATGAGCGTCGACGACATGATCAACGAAGGCGTGCGTCGCGCCTACAACCTGCCGGAGAACGTCCTGCGCGCCTCCATCCTGGCCGACCCGGCCGGCGCGCGTAAGAACACCAAGGACAACACCCCGGCCGTGATCCACTACTCCATCGTCCCGGGCAACACCGTGGAAGTGGACGTGGCAGCCAAGGGCGGCGGCTCCGAGAACAAGTCGAAGATGGCCATGCTCAACCCGTCCGACTCCATCGTCGACTGGGTGCTGAAGACCGTTCCGACCATGGGCGCCGGCTGGTGCCCGCCGGGCATGCTCGGCATCGGCATCGGCGGCACTGCCGAGAAGGCCGCAGTGATGGCGAAGGAAGTCCTGATGGACGAGATCGACATCCACGAACTGAAGGCTCGCGGTCCGCAGAACAAGATCGAGGAAATGCGCCTCGAGCTGTTCGAGAAGGTCAACCAGTTGGGTATCGGTGCCCAGGGCCTGGGCGGCCTGACCACCGTGCTCGACGTGAAGATCATGGACTACCCGACCCACGCCGCCTCGCTGCCGGTCTGCATGATCCCCAACTGTGCCGCCACCCGCCACGCGCACTTCGTGCTCGACGGCTCGGGCCCGGCCGAACTGGAAGCGCCGTCGCTGGACGCCTACCCGGAAATCGTCTGGGAAGCCGGCCCGTCCGCGCGCCGCGTCAACCTCGACAGCATCACCCCGGAAGAAGTGCAGAGCTGGAAGCCGGGCGAGACCATCCTGCTCAACGGCAAGATGCTCACCGGCCGCGACGCCGCGCACAAGCGCATGGTCGACATGCTGAACAAGGGCGAAGAGCTGCCGGTAGACCTGAAAGGCCGCTTCATCTACTACGTCGGCCCGGTCGATCCAGTCGGTGACGAAGTGGTTGGCCCGGCTGGCCCGACCACCGCGACCCGGATGGACAAGTTCACCCGCCAGATCCTTGAGCAGACCGGTCTGCTGGGCATGATCGGCAAATCCGAGCGCGGCCCGATCGCCATCGAGGCCATCAAGGACAACAAGGCCGTCTACCTGATGGCCGTCGGCGGCGCCGCCTACCTGGTCGCCCAGGCGATCAAGAAGTCCAAGGTCCTGGCCTTCGCCGAACTGGGCATGGAAGCGATCTACGAGTTCGAAGTGAAAGACATGCCGGTGACCGTTGCGGTCGACACCAATGGCGAATCGGTGCACATCACCGGCCCGGCCATCTGGCAGAAGAAGATCGCCGAGAACCTGGCGGTGGAAGTGCAGTAATCACTGCATGACCGCCCCATGAAAAAGCCCGGCCAAGTGCCGGGCTTTTTCATGGGTGGAATTTGGGTGACATGGCGCGGGGGCAAGTCGATCGCGGATAAATCCGCTCCTACAGCAGCGGGATTTCCCTGTAGGAGCGAGCTTGCTCGCGAACTGCCCAGCTCAAGTGCTGCCGGGAAACCTGTTCGCGAGCAAGCTCGCTCCTCCGAAAAGCGGTCAGGCGCTGCGCGGCACCCGGTTCAGCTCGACGACATTGTCGCGGCGCTGGGCGAGAAAGCGCGTGCAGCTCACCCGCAGGAAGGAGGCGAAGTTCACCACCTCCCCGCGGTAGTCCATCACCTCGTCGTAGAGTTTGGTGATCAGTTGGTTGGTGGTCATGCCGTCCACTTCGGCAATCTCGCGCAGGATGTCCCAGAACTGATTCTCCAGGCGCAGCGTGGTGACCACGCCACGGATGCGCAGCGAGCGCGAGCGCGACTCATAGAGAATCGGGTCGGCCTTTACGTAGAGTTCGCACATGGACGGCTTCTCCAGCTTCTATGACGGGCCAGTTTACAGGCTGATCTTCGTGCCAAGCACGTCGAGGAATTTCGCCAGCCAGGCGGGGTGCGCCGGCCAGGCCGGGGCGGTGACCAGGTTACCGTCGACATGGGCCGCGTCCACCGGGATGTCCACGTACTCGCCACCGGCCAGCGTCACTTCCGGGCCGCAGGCCGGGTAGGCGCTGCAGGCGCGGCCCTTGAGCACACCGGCAGCGGCCAGCAGCTGCGCACCGTGACAGACAGCGGCGATGGGCTTTTTCGCGGCGTCGAAGGCTTTCACCAGTTCGATCACTTTCGCGTTCAGGCGCAGGTACTCCGGGGCGCGGCCGCCGGGGATCAGCAGCGCGTCGTAGTCTTCGGCGCGCACATCCGCGAAGTTGGCATTAAGGGCGAAGTTGTGACCGGGCTTCTCGCTGTAGGTCTGGTCGCCTTCGAAATCGTGGATGGCGGTACGGATGCTCTGGCCGGCCTTCTTGTCCGGGCAGACGGCATGGACGGTGTGCCCGACCATCAGCAGGGCCTGGAACGGCACCATGGTTTCGTAGTCTTCGGCGTAGTCGCCGACCAGCATCAGGATCTTCTTCGCGGCCATCTGGGCATCCTCCCGGCAGGGCCCGGCCGTGTTGGCCGGGCATGCGGGAGAGCTTAGTCAGTGGCGCGGGCAGCGGGTAATACGCCGCTACTACACCGCCACGCGCCGCGCGGGCCTGGTGCTCGGGCGCTGCTCGGCGACCTGACGGGCGTCCTCGAGGATCAGATCGGCGCCCTTCTCCGCCACCATCATCACCGCAGCGTTGGTGTTGCCGGAGGTGACGTTGGGGAAGATCGACGCATCGACCACGCGCAGCCCCTTGAGGCCATGCACGCGCAGGCGGTTGTCCACCACCGAGGTCTGCGGGTCGCTGCCCATGGCGCAGCTGCCACACAGGTGGTAGATCGAGCCGCAGTTCTCGCGGAAGTACTGCAGCATCTGCTCGTCGGATTGGGCCGCCGGGCCCGGCAGCACTTCCTCGACGGTGATCTTCTTCAGCGCCGGGGCGTTCATGATCTTGCGGATCAGGTGACTGCCCTGGATGGCTTCGTCGATGTCCTTCTGCGTGCTGAGATAGTTCGGGTCGATCAGCGCAGCATCGGCCGGGTTCTTCGAGGCGATGCGGATTTCGCCGCGGCTGGTCGGACGGCACGGGTTGAAGCAGAGCAGAAAGCCCGAGTAGGGCTCGGGTTTCAGGCTGGCCTTGTTGCTCTTGGGAATCTGGTACGACAGCGGGTTGAAATACAGCTGCAGGTTCGGGTGCTCCAATGCATCGTCGCTGCGGAAGAAACCGCCGCTCTGGTTCACGCTCATCGACAGCGGGCCCTTGCGGGTCAGCAGGTATTCAAGACCCAGCTTGGCTTGGCCGAACAGCGAACCGAAGTCGTCGTTCAGGGTGCGGATATTGGCCTTGTAGTAGTAGCTGACGCAGAGATGGTCCTGCAGGTTCTTGCCCACAGCGGGTAGTTGGTGGACCTGCGGAATGCTGTGTTGGTCCAGCAGCGCGCGGTCAGCGACGCCGGAGAGTTGCAGCAGCTTGGGCGAATCCACCGCGCCGGCGGCGAGGATGACTTCGCGCTCGGCGCGGAACTCACGCTGCACGCCGCTCTGCTTCACGCTCACACCGATGGCGCGCTGGTTCTCGTCGAACAGCACGCGCTCCACCAGCGCATTGCGCTCGATGTTCAGGTTGGCGCGGTTCTGCGCCGGGTGCAGGTAGGCGAAGCTGCTGGAGCAGCGCTGGCCGTTCTTCGTGTTGACGTCGTAGAGGCCGGCGCCTTCGAAGTCCTTGCCGTTGAAGTCTTCGCTCAGCGGGTAGCCCAGCTCCTGGCAGCCCTTGAGGAAGCTGTCGCAGATCGGATGGGTGTGGCCCTTCATCGGCGTGATCCGGATCGGACCGTTGGCGCCGTGGTACTCGGTGTTGCCCAGCGGGTGCGATTCCAGCTTGCGGAAGTACGGCAGCACATCCTTGAACGACCAGCCCTCGTTGCCGTTGGCCGACCAGTCATCGAAGTCATGGGCCTGGCCGCGCACGTAGATCATCGCGTTGATCGAGCCCGAGCCACCCTGCACCTTGCCGCGCGGCGCATAGAGTTCGCGGTTGGCGAGCTGCTTCTGCGGCTGGCTGTAGTACATCCAGTTGAAGGTGGGGTTGTAGTAGAGCTTGGCGAAGCCCACCGGGATCTTGAACCAGTGCGAGCTGTCCTTGCCGCCAGCCTCCAGCAGCAGGACGCTGTGTTCGCCCGATTCGCTCAGGCGGGCGGCGAGGATGCAACCGGCGGAACCGGCGCCGACGATGATGTAGTCGTATTTCATGGAATGCGTACCGCGGTATTGGGTAGAACCCCGCCCCGCTTTTCTTTGCTGGAAAAGACAGGAGCGGGTCCGGCATCAGCCTTTGGCCGGTGCGTTGTCTTTCACGTCGACGGGGTCCGGGCCCATCTGCAGGTGCAGGCGCTCGCCGGTGTACGGGCTGTGGGCACGCACCACGTCCATGTTCAGCTCGACGCCCAGGCCAGGCTCGCTGGATGGGATGATGTAGCCGTCTTCCCACCGCAGCGGCGTCTTCAGCACCTGCGCGTGGAAGCCGTCCCAAGTGCCGATGCTTTCCTGGATCAGGAAGTTCGGCGTGCAGGCCGCCAGCTGGAAGCTCGCCGCCGCGCCGATGGGGCCGTTATAGAGGTGCGGGGCGATCTGCGCGTAGAAGGATTCGGCCATGGAAGCGATCTTCTTGCCTTCGAGCAGGCCGCCGCAGCGACCGACGTTCATCTGCAGGATCGACGCGCCGCCCGCCTGCAGCAGCTTGAAGAACTCGTACTTGGTGGTCAGGCGCTCGCCGGTGGCGATCGGGATGCTGGTCTTGGCGGCGACCTGGCCCATGGCATCTTCCTGGCCCGGCGGGATCGGCTCCTCGAACCACAGCGGGTCGTACTTCTCCAGGCGCCTGGCCAGGCGGATGGCCGAGGACGGCACCATCTGCCCATGGGTGCCGAACAGCAGATCGCATTTACTACCCACCGCTTCGCGGATCTTGCGGCAGAAGGTCTCGCAGCGATCCAGCACTTCCAGCGACACCTGGTGGCCGGAAAACGCGGTGTATGGGCCGGCCGGGTCGAACTTCAGCGCGGTGAAGCCGAGCTTCATGTTCTCGATGGCGCACTCGGCGGCCAGGTCCGGGTCGGAGTAGTCGTACTCGCCCTGGGCGTTCTTCGGGTACAGGTAGGTGTAGGAGCGCAGGCGCTCGTGGACCTTGCCGCCGAGCAGTTCGTAGACCGGCTTGTTCGCGGCCTTGCCGATGATGTCCCAGCAAGCCATTTCCAGGCCGCTGACGATGCCCATCATGGTCAGGTCGGGGCGCTGGGTGAAACCGCTCGAATAGGCGCGGCGGAAGAAGCGTTCGATGTGGTGCGGGTCCTGGTTTTCCAGGTAGCGGCCGAACACGTCCTCGATGGCCGGGACCATGACCCTGGGATGGAAGGTGGCGGCGTAGATCTCGCCGACGCCTTCGATGCCGCAATCGGTCTTCAGCTTGACGAACAGCCAGTACATGCCACCGACGTGGGGCGGCGGGACGGCGACCACATGGGTTTCGAGGGAGACGATCTTCATGCTTGTTTCGCTCTCTTCTGGATGCGCTTGTTCAGGATCAGGGTGGCGACCACGCCCAGCAGGCCCATCACCACGACGTAGGAGAAATAGATCTGGTAGCCGACGAAGCCGGGGAAGCGGTCAGTGATCCAGCCGTTGAGCAGCGGCAGGTAGGCATCGGGCGAGTAGCCGATGACCGAGATGATGCCGATGGCCAGGCCGGTGACGCGCAGCGGGATGCGGCAGTCGTCCAGCACGGCCCAGTACAGGCCGCGGATGGCGTAGGTCATCAGGCCGATGAAGATCACCAGGAAGATCAGCACGCCGAGCACATGCAGGCTCGGCAGCACGATCAGGCCGATCATGCCCAGCGCGGAGAGCAACATCGCCCAGGTCAGCACGCCGGCCTTGGAGAAGCGGTCACCCAGCCAGCCACCGCCGATGCCGCCCACCGGGCGCATCCAGAGCTTGATGGTGGTGATGACGCCAGCAGCGGTGGCGGAGAGGCCGAAACCGCCTTCCTGCAGGTAGGCCGAGAAGCTGTAGGTGGCCCAGAAGAAGTGGTAGCCGCAGAAGACGATGGCGGTCACCAGCCAGAGTTCGGGAATGCGCAGAAGCGTGCGGAAGTCTTCCAGCAGGTTGCCCTTTTCGGCGCGGGACTGCTTGCCGTTCTTCTGCGGATCGCGCACCAGCATCAGCGCGGCGCCCAGCACGATGCAGAAGATCGCGTACATATGGATGACCAGTTGCAGGCCCTGGGCGTTCTTCTCACCACGGGTCTCGGTGACGTAGGCGAACAGCGCGATGGCGATAGTCGCCAGCAGCGCCTCGACCAGCCCGCGGCCACCGTCGAGCACACCGAAGAAACGCCCCTGCTCATCTTCGCCGGCGAGCATCTTCACCCGCTTGATCAGCGCGGCCCAGAATGTCAGGCCGGTAGTGACGCCGAAACCGCAGAAGATCACCAGCAGCGTGTCGAAGCCCGGCAGCATGGCGTACCACATACCGAGCAGGCCGGTGCCGATCAGCGAGAAGCTGATCAGGAAGCGCGGTGACAGGCGATCCGCCAGCCAACCGCTGGGCAGGTAGCTGAGCAGGAAGGCGGTGCCGAGGATCGAATAGAGGTAGCCCAGTTCGCTGTTGTTGATCGCCAGCGCCTCGAGCATGGTGCTCTGATACACCTGGCGCAGATACAGCATCGGGTAGATCGCCCCCGCCGCGAGCACGAGCAGTGCGAGCTGGATGTAACGGGTGAGGTTGGCGTTAGCGGGCACGGCCATGGGCATGGCTTCTGCACTTATTGTTTTTTTCATCATGCATCTCGCAGCCGGCTCGGTCGCCGGCAACTGGTCGGAACAGCAGTGGGAGTGACGGAGCCCAGGCAGTGGGCCCCGTGGGTTGGATCAGCAGATCAGCGAATCAGAACTTCAGGACCACGAGGCGCGTCTGGGTGAACTCCAGCATCCCGTGCTTGCCGTCGTCGCCGCCCAGGCCCGAGCGCTTCCAGCCGGCGTGGAAGCCCTGGTAGGGGTCGGCGGGCGTGCGGTTGATGTAGATCTCGCCAGCCTCGATGTGGTTGGCGACCTTCATGGCGTTGCGGTAGTTCTCGGTGAACAGCACCGAGGACAGGCCGAACTGGTGGTCGTTGGCCATGGTCAGCGCGTCGTCGAGGGTCTCGTAGGACAGCACCGGCAGCACCGGGCCGAAGATTTCCTCCTGAACGATCTCCATGTCCTGGCGGCAGCCGCTAAGCAGGGTCGCCGGATAGAAGTGGCCGGCGCCCTCGGGCAGCACGCCGCCGCACTCCAGCACGGCACCTTCGGCCAGCGCGCGCTGGACCTTGGCGTGCACGTCGGTACGGGCGCGGCCGTATTGCAGCGGGCCCATCAGGCTGGCGTCCTCGGCACGGTTGCCGATGCGCACAGCGGCCATCTTCTCGCGCAGCAGGGCGAGGAAACGGTCATGCACGCTAGCCTGTACGTAGACGCGCTCGATGGCAGTGCACAGCTGGCCGCAGTGGGTGGTCTTGGAAGCGACAATGGCGGCGACGGCCTTCTCCAGGTCAGCGTCCGCCTCGATGATCGCCGGGGTCTTGCCCCCCAGTTCCAGCGACGGCTTGGCGATGTTGGCCTTGCAGTAGTCGAGCACGATGCGGCCGGCGCCGACGCTACCAGTCAGAGTGATCAGGCCGATCTGCGGCTGCTGGCAGAGCACGGCGGCGACGTCGTGGTTCATGGTCAACACGTTCAGTACGCCGGCGGGCAGGCCGGCTTCCTCGGCGCATCGGGCGATCTCGAAGGCGGAAGTCGGGGTGTTGTTGCTCGGGCGCACCGCCACGGTGTTGCCGGTGATCAGCGCCGGCGCGACCTTGCGCAGGAAGGTGTAGACCGGGTAGTTGAACGGGATCAGCGCCGCGACCACACCGATCGGTTCGCGCTGCAGCAGGATGGTTTCGTCGGTGGAATCGCTGGGTATGACTTCGCCTTCGATGCGACGCGCCCATTCGGCGTGGTAGCGGGTGATCTGGCCGGCGTAGAAAGCTTCGCTGCTGGCGTCGGCCAGGCTCTTGCCGGACTCGGCGGCCAGGGCGGCGCCGATGCGCTCGGCGTTGCGTTCCAGAGCTTCGGCGAAGCGGCGCAGGTGCTCGCCACGCTCGATGGCCGGCAGGCGGGCCCAGCTGCGCTGGGCGCGGGCGGCGGCTTCGACGGCGTTGCGCACATCGGCTTCGGTCGCAGCCGGCACCTGGGCGACCTGCTGCTCGGTCGCCGGGTCGAACACGGCGATGTGGGCGGAGGAGGCGTCGGCGAAACGGCCGTCGATGAAGTTTCGATCTGTACGCATGGTCATGTCCTGTCGTTCAAGCAAGGCTTCGGGCCGGTGGCGGCCCCACGTAACGACAAGGTGCAGGTTGGCTCATGCAGGCGACAGGCAAGGCGGCGCAGGCAGGAAGGTGACTCTTGTCGTTATCGGTTGGCCGAAGTTTCGACAGCCGCCCAGGTCGCGACAAGCGATTAATAGACCGCCATAACATGCAAAAAACGCAGGTTAGTGCGCGTAGGAAAGTCGTCACGTCCTACAGGAAATGACTACGGATTCGTTCAGGGAAGACTGACGAAGGAGCCCGATCCCGCCAGGTTGCGCTCGGTCATCCACACCTCCTGCTGCAACCATTCATGGAAGCGCTGAACGTGGGGCGGCAGCTCCTGTTCCGGCCGGCTGACCCACCAGTAGGACTGGTGACCCTGCACCTCGACGTCGAGCATCTGCACCAACTGCCCCGCCGCCAGTTCACGGGCGACCATCTGCCGGTCGGCGATAGTGATGCCCAGGCCGTCGATGGCCGCGCGGATGGCCATGTCCAGGAGGTCGAACTCGTAGCCGCCCTGCAGGTCGACGCCCTGGATCTTCGCCGCATCCAGCCAGTGGCGCCAGGTCAGGAAGCGCTGGTCGTCGCGCGCCAGCACATGCAGCAAAGTCATGCTGCGCAGGTCGATGTCCTGCTCCTCGCGCTGCGCCAGCAGGTTGGGCGCGCACACCGCGATGTGCCGCTCGTGCATCAGCAGCGAGCTGTCCAGGCCGTCCCATTCGCCGTTGCCGAAACGGATCGCGCAATCCAGCGTGCTGCTCTGCGCAAGGCTGTCCTGCAGGTTGGTGGTCAGGCTCACTTCAAGGTCGGGGTGCGCCTCACGCAGGCGCGACAGACGCGGCAACAGCCAGCGCAGGGCGAAGGTGGGCGGCGCGTTGACCCGCAGGCGGTTGAGGTGGTGGCGCTGCTGGATACCGCGCACCGTCAGCTCGATGCGGTCGAATGAGAGTTGCAGCGCACGCAGCAGTACACGCCCAGCCTCGGTCAGCTCCAGGTGATGATGCCGGCGCACCAGCAGGCTCTCGCCCAGTTGTTCCTCCAACTGGCGCACCTGGCGGCTGACCGCGCTCTGGGTCACGTTGAGCAGCTCGGCCGCACGGGTAAAGCTCCCGGTGCTGCCGGCGACTTCGAAGGCCTTCAGCGCATTGAGCGCCGGAATCTTGCGTTTCACCCACCCTTCCCTGCCCACCGGCCGTCACCGTGCGGGCTTCGTCTGCGCGCTGATCAGAAGTAATAGCCGATGTTGGCGTACAGCTGATTCTCCCAGTGGTCGGTGCCACCTTCGGCCAGACTCCGGGTGTAACTGCTGCCACCGATATACGGGTCGTTGCGGCCGTTGAGCCATTCCACGGCGATGTACACCGACTTCACCGAGAAGGAGGTACCGAGGATGAAACGCTCGGAGGTCTTGAAGTCATCGGCGGATTTGTCGAAGGCGCTGTAATTGCCATAGACCTTCACGCCGCTGACCCAACCATCAAGGAAATTTCCGGGAATGCTGTAGCTCAGGTCGCCGACGTATAGGTTACCGCGGCTGGCAACATTGAAAGTACCGTCGTACCCACCGAATGTGACTACCTCGTCGCTACCCGGATTCCTAGGCGACATCTGCTGGCGGGCAGCTTGCAACTGCACGCCCCATGGGCCGTTCTGTCCCATGTAGTGGACGGCGTAGGCATTGCGCCGGCCGTCGTTGCCGGTGTCGCGGTTTTCCAGGCGCGAGGTCAGCGCGGAAGCGCCCACCTCGGCTTTCCAGTCGCCCAGCTGCAACGAGCGCGCCACGCGGCCGACCAGGATCTGTCGTTCCTTGTTGCGGTTGCCGTCGGCGACATAGCTGTCGGCATCGGTGACCACAGTGGAATAGCTGGCGCCGTTGCTGGTGCCGTTGCCGGCCCACGCTGGCCGCGCATAGGCGCCGAGCTGAAAGTTCCAGCCGCCCTGCTGCTGAATGTACTTCACACCGACATCGTTGACGTCTTCCAGGCCAACAACGTTGCCCAGGGTTTCGTAGAAGGTGCTGCCGAAGTAGGGCTGCAGGCCGAAGGGAATGCTGTTGAGGCCGACCTGCACCTGTTTGTCCGGATCGAACTTGTAGCCGATCCACGCGTACTCGGCGAAGTTCACGTCGCCAAAGTGCTGGGTGTACTGGTAGGGATAGTCCTTGCCGTACCACCGGTAACGCGCCGCGCCGATCCAGGTGTCGGAGGTGTAGGTGACGCGCAGCATCGCGGTATCGATGCCGAACTTCTCGATGTCGCGGTCCGGGTCATGATCCCAACGCGCACGCACGGCGCCGCCGATGTCCAGGTTGTCGGTCACCGGTACGGCGATGGCGGTGGAGCTGAGGGCGAAGAGTGCGGGAAGCAGGAACGGCAGGTGGAGTCTGGCCACGTTGAAGGTGCCTCGGCTGGTTTCTTGTCGTTATGGGAGTCGCCCGCGCCCGGTGCTCCCCGGTGCGTGAGCGCGGCCGAAACTAGCCCTTGGCCGAGCCGCCACACAAACGACTAAATCGCAACCCAAACCCGAGAAAAACGCATACTCCAAAAGCATCGCCATCGCTAGAATCAGCGAAAAAAGCCCGCGCCCCGAGCGTACTTCCGGATGGCCCCGCCATGCGTAATCTGCCGCCCTTGACCATGCTCCGCGTTTTCGAAGAAGTAGCCCGCCACCGCAGTTTCAATCGTGCGGCCGATGCACTGAACGTCACCCAGGGAGCCGTCAGCCGGCAGATCAAGCAGTTGGAGGAATACCTCGGAATCAGCCTTTTCCTACGCACACCCCGTGGGCTGACGTTGACCGAAGTCGGCAGTGCCCTCGCTCCGCACCTGGGCGAAGCCTTCGACCAGATCGAACGTGCGCTGCAGGCCGTGCGCGTGCCCAACCTGCGTCAACGCCTGCGCATCCTCGCTCCACCGACCTGGGGTACCCGCTGGCTGTCGCCGCGTCTGCGCAGCTTCCTCAAGCGCTATCCGGACATCAACCTGAGTGTCACCAACCACCTGGACGGCGAGAATGCCGGCGAGCTGGACTGCCGCATCCGCTTCGGCCTGGAGCAGGCCGTCCACTGCCACAGCGAGCTGCTGGTGATGGAACGTCACATCGCCGTGGCGAGCCCGGAGCTGTTCGACGGAGAGCAACCACCGGATCTCAATGCCCACCCGCTGCTGCACATCCTGCATGAGGGCAAGCGCCTGCGGGTCTGGGAAAACTGGCTGGAAGCGGTGGGTCGTAGCGACGTCGATGCCGCCAGCGGTATCGAGTTCAGCACCCTGGACCAGGTCATCCACACGACCCTGGCCGGGGGCGGACTGGCGGTGATCGACCGGCAGATGATCGAGCGGGAGCTTCTCAGCGGAAGCCTGCTGCCGATCACCCCCGTCGAAGTGATCGGTCCCTACGGCTACTGGCTGGATATCGCGACTGACCGGCAGGGCCTGTCGAAGGTACAGCGCTTCCAGGACTGGTTGAGTCTGGTCAGCAATCCCTGAGCGTCAGCAACGCCCAGGGAGCGCTGGCTGCATCAAGCCACGCTGGCGACTTTGCCCGGCGATGCCGGCGCCGCAGCGTCCTCCTCCGCGCGACCGCAATCGGTGAGGGTCAGGTACTTGGTTTCCGGCGCCCAGGCGATGGAGATGATTGCGCCCAGCAGCAGGATGCCGGCGAGAATCGCCATGGTCGGGTTGAGCCCGATGCCTGCCACGCTGACCGGCAGCAGGAAGGTGCTCAGTGCCGAGCCCAAACGGCTGGCCGCCGTCGCCAGGCCGATTCCGCCGGCGCGTACTTCAGTGGGGAAGCTTTCCGCCGGGTAGACGCCGACCAGGTTGCTCACCGCCGACAGCACCAGGGTGAACAGGCCGAAGCACGCGACCATCAGCCAGGCCATGCTGCCCGGCAGCAGCACCAGCAGGAACAGCGAAGCGGCGAGGATCAGGAAGGAGTTGATGAGGAAGCCGCGGCGACTGAACTTGATGGTGCACCAGATGCCCAGCAGCGCGCCGACGATCAGTAGTGCGTTGAGCATCATCTCGGTGCCGAAGCCTTCGGACAGTCCCATCTTCTGCAGGATCGACGGCAGGAAGGTGTAGATGGCGAAGTACGGCATGACGATGCAGATGAAGAACAGGCAGTTGAACGCCGTGCGCTTGCGGTATTGCGCGCTGAACAGCGCCTTGTAGCCGCTGTGCTTGCGATTGATGACTTCCTCGTCGATCTCCACGTTGGCGCCCAGGTGCTTCCTGACGATGGCGCGGGCTTCTTCGATGCGGCCCTTGTAGACCAGCCAGCGCGGCGACTCGGGGGTGCCGATACGGGCGATCAGGATCATCGCCGCCGGAATGGCCGAGGACGCCAGCATCCAGCGCCAAGCGTCATCGCCCAGGGACAGCATGGCCGTGCCGACGAAGGTGGCGGCGACGTAGCCGAAGGTCCAGATCACGCTGAACGAGCCCAGCAGCACGCCACGGTGCTTGCGTGGCGAGAACTCGGCGAGCATGGCGTGGCCGACGCTGAAGTCGCCGCCCAGGCCGATGCCGATCAGCACCCGGCAGAGGAACAGCTGCATCGCGGTTTCCACATAGAACTGCATCACCGATGCAGCCGTGATCAGCACGAAACTGATGAGGAATATCTTCTGCCGGCCGAGGTGGTCGGAAATCCAGCCGAAGAACAGGCTGCCGAGGAACAGGCCGAACAGCGCCGAGCTGCCGATCAGGCCCTGCCAGAACGGCGTCAGCGCCATCTGCGGATTGATCAGGGTAAAGGCGATGCCGATCAGGCCGAGGATGTAGCCATCGGTGAAGTGGGCGCCGAAGGTGAGGCCGGCGATCTTGATGTGGAACCTGCCGATGGGCAGGTCATCGATTTTGACTGGTTGACCCGACATGATCGTCTCCGAGTTTTTGTTATAGGAAACACCGCGAGGTTGAACCACCGCGCCCTTGGCGGCGCGGCGGATGAGGCAGAACTCCTTTGGGGCGCGTCAGGCAGACAGGCCGCCCATGAGCAGGTACTTGATCTCCACGTAGTCCTCGATGCCGTATTTCGAGCCTTCGCGGCCCAGGCCCGATTCCTTGATGCCGCCAAAGGGCGCCACCTCGGTGGAGATGATTCCTTCGTTGATGCCGACCATGCCGGCTTCCAGGCCCTCGGCCATGCGCCAGACGCGGCCGATGTCGCGGCTGTAGAAATAGGCGGACAGGCCGTAGGGCGTGTCGTTCGCCAGATTCAGGACTTCAGCCTCGTCGCGGAAGCGGAAGCAGGCGGCGACAGGGCCGAAGGTTTCCTCACTCGCGATGAGCATTTGCGGATTCGCTTCGGCCAGCACGGTGGGCTCGTAGAAGGTGCCACCCATTGCATGGCGGCGACCGCCACAGAGTACCCGTGCGCCCTTCTCCACCGCGTCACCGACGTGTTGCTCGACCTTGGCCAGCGCCGCTTCGTTGATCAGTGGGCCCTGCTCGGTCTCGCCTTCCAGCGCATTGCCCACCCGCATGGCGCGCACGGCTTCGGTGAGGCGCGAAACGAAAGCCTCGTACACCCTCTCCTGGATGTAGAAGCGATTCACGCACACGCAGGTCTGTCCGGTGTTGCGGAACTTCGACGCCATGGCGCCGCGCACGGCGGCCTCGATATCGGCGTCATCGAAGACGATGAAGGGGGCGTTGCCGCCCAGCTCCAGCGAGACCTTCTTCAGCGTCTCCGCCGCCTGGCGCATCAGCAGCTTGCCGGTGCGGGTCGAGCCGGTGAACGACAGTTTGCGCACCGCCCCCGATGCCTGCAGCGCGCCGCCGATGGCCGGGGCGTCGCCAGAAACGATGTTGAACACGCCCGGCGGGATGCCCGCTTCTTCCGCCAGCACCGCGAGGGCGAAGGCCGACAGCGGGGTTTCTTCCGAAGGCTTGAGAATCATCGTGCAGCCGGCGGCCAACGCCGGACCGACCTTGCGGGTGACCATCGCCAGAGGGAAGTTCCACGGAGTGATCGCCGCGACCACGCCGATCGCCTGCTTGATGACCACGATGCGCGCATCCCCCTTGTGCGAAGGGATCACATCGCCGTAGACACGTTTGGCTTCCTCGGCGAACCACTCGAGGAAGCTCGCCGCATAGGCTACTTCGCCCTTGGCCTCGGCCAGCGGCTTGCCCTGCTCGGTACTGAGCAGGCGCGCCAGATCGTCCTGGCGCTGCAGCATCAGCTCGCCCCAGCGGCGGATGCGCGCGCTGCGTTCCTTGGCAGTCAACGCGCGCCAGGCCGGCAATGCGCGTTCGGCGGCGGCGATGGCGGCGTTGGTTTCCTCGGCGCCACCACGGGCGACTTCGACGATCAGCGCACCGGTGGCCGGGTTGCGCACCGGATAGGTCGCGCCACCGGTCACCCATTGGCCGTCGATATAGTGGCCGGTCTTCAGCAGCTCGCTCATGCCACCGCCTCCGTCAGCGCGAAGGCTTCGCGCATGGGCCGGGCAGCACGCAGGATGCGCTTGCCGGCGGTGTAGTCGTTGATCACGTCGCAGGGCGTGTAGTTGCGCTCCAGCTCGTGGATTTCCTCATCATCCAGACGGGTTTCCAGTGCAGCCAGCGCGCTGTCGAACTGCGCGGTGGTGTCGGCGCCGACCAGCATGCAGTCCACGCCCGAATGCTGCAGGACCCAAGCCTGGGCGATCTGCGCGTTGGACACGCCGCGGCGCTGGGCCACGCGCTGCACGGAGCGGGCGATCTCGAAGGAGGCTTCGTCGGCGTACATCTGCTGCGTGAAGAAGTCGGTCTGGTTGCGCGTGGAGTTCGCATCGCCGGTCAGCAGGCCGCGCGCCAGCGGGCTGAACACCGAGACGCCGAGGCCCTGGTCGCGGCAGAACGGGATCATCTCGCGCTCTTCCTCGCGGTAGGCGCAGTTGAGCTGCAGCTGCATGTTGATCGGCTTGACCCAGCCGTTGCGCTCGCAGGCCATGAGGATCTTCGCCAGCTGGCCGGTGAGCATGGTGGACACGCCGATGTAGCGGGCCTTACCGGCGCGGACGATGTCGTTCAGCGCGCCCATCACCTCTTCCACCGGGGTGTTCACGTCGTAGAAGTGCAGCATGTAGATGTCGACGTAATCCATGCCCATGCGCTTCAGGGAGGCATCGATGCCATCCATGATGTGCTTGCGCGAATGGCCGCTGGCGTTGATGCCGGGGCGGGTGCCGTAGCCGACCTTGGTGGTGATCACCACGTCCTCGCGACGCACCAGGCGCTTGAGGATGCGGCAGACCACTTCTTCGCCGACGCCGGCGGAATAGAAGTCGGCCAGATCGATGAAGTTCACGCCGGCATCCAGCGCATGCTTCACGATCGGCTCGCTCCTGGCCTCATCGAAAATCCACGGTTTCCAGTCCGGGGTGCCCATGTTCATGGTGCCCAGGCACAGCTTGGACACCTGCAGGCCGGAGTTGCCGAGACGGATGTATTCCATGGTGCGGACCTCAGGCCTTGGGGGTGTAGAAGGGGTTGGCGATGGCGTTGACCACGTCGGCCAGCTGCGCGCGCTCGGGCTTGCAGCTCAGCGCCGCGCGGATCGCGGTGCGGCAGGCGTTGTAGTTGTTCAGGTAGACGGCATCGAGGTCGTCGCAGCCCGGGTTGACCCAGTTGGCGGTGACGATGGCCCACTCGTCCTCGGCTTCGGGCGGCAGGGTCCCGTCCAGCAGCGCCTCGGTGACGGCCTTGGCGATGCCGGCCTGGGACGCGCCCCAGGTGGCGTTGGCGTGCATATCGCCATTGATCTCGGCCTTGTTCACGTAGAGGGTCATCGGCTTGACCGGGATGTTCGGCTGCGCGATCACCATGAATGGGCAGTGCCCCTGACTGGGCGAGGAAAGACTGTTGGAGAAGGCCTGGCCGGCCGGACCGCTGCGCGGGCCGAGCAGGATGTTGATGTGCGCGGCATTGACGCCGGGGCCTTCGAAACCTTCACCGATGTACAGGTCGAGCTTTTTCATGGGGTACCTCATGGAACCGTGGGGTGTAAGAAAGCCCGGGCCTGCGTGCGCGGCCCGTGGCAAAACCGGCGCAGTGGCGCCGGGGGAAAGCGGAAGGGGGATCAGGAATCGACGGGCGAGTCGGACGGGTGCGCGAAAGCACCGGACAGGCCGGAACGCGGAGGACGGATCGAGGGCGGGGTAAGCAGGAAGGTGATCATGTCGCGTCGCTCTTTGTTGTTGTCGATGAGCTGGTGCGACGATTTTTAGCACCGGGCCCGAGCGGCCCGGTAACCACAAAAACTCAAGGAGTTATGACTTGCCCTCATAACTGCAGAGCGCGATGAATCTCAGAGCCCGATGCGCTCGAAGAAGCCCGGCCCTTCCACTTCCTTGCCGCTGGCGGCAATGCTCACCGGCTCCTGGACCTGCCGGGTGGCGGGGATTTCCCGCGAGCCCAGCTCCTTGCCCACCAGTTGCAGCGGGCCGGCGCCCTGGCCGGCGGTGTGTTCGTACTTGGGCGGCGTGTGGGTCTCGTCGTAGCGCAGGTAGTAGACCTCGCCAGCGCGGGCTTCCAGGGTGAAGCCGGCGATCAGAGTGAAGTCCAGGCTGCCGCCGGCGAAGTAGGTCCAGAAGCTGCCCAGCAACGGGCGGCGCATCTGCAGCGGATAACTGCCGGGGGCGAAGCTCAGGGCGAAGTAGCCGTTGCTCGGCAGGCTGCCGATCAGTTCGTTGTTGATGAACAGGCCCGGCGCCTCCAGCTCTTCGTCGGACCACTGGTTCTGCGGCCGGTAGATGTACACCGTGGCCTGCTGCGCATCTGCGGGCAACGCGCCGAAAGGCGGCCCGTCCACCGCGCCGAAGAACGCGCCGGGCGAGCTGCAACCAGCGAGCATCAGGAGAAAGGCGCACAGGGCCACTCGGAGCATGGAAAGTCCCTCTTATGGTTATCCCCGGAGCATAACCAGCGCTTCGCGCCTTGCCACCCGTCGAAAGTCCGGGTCTACGGCATCACAGTTACCGGCGCCCTCGCCCCCGCCTATCCCTTCCTGTTTGACACTGTTCCCAGGCAAGCGAAGTATTATCCGGTATTACCTTTTAATAAGAGGTGTGAACATGGCCACTTCGGTCAAACTCGACGAGGAAATGCTCGCCCGAATCCGCGAACTGGCCGAGCTGCGCCAGCGCTCGCCGCACTGGATCATTCGCGAAGCCATCGGCCAGTACGTGGTGCGCGAAGAGCAGCGCGAAAAGCTGAAGAAGGACACCGAGCAGGCGTGGGAGGAGTTCCAGGCAACCGGTCAGCACGTCACCGCGGAGGCCGTGGAGAACTGGCTGAACAGCTGGGGCGCTGAGGACGAACAAGACACTCCGAAATGCGAGTGATCTACGCACCTGCAGCACTGCGCGACCTCGAACGTCTGCGGCGTTTCCTGCGGGAAACCAACCCTGCCGCCGCAAGCCGCGCCGGCCGGGTCATCATCGAAGCCACCCAGGCCCTCGCCGCGTATCCGCAGATAGGCCGGCTGATCGATGATCTGCCGGTGGCCTTTCGCGAATGGCCGATCGATTTCGGCGACAGCGGTTACCTCGCCCGCTACCGCATCGACGGTGAAACCCTGGTGATCCTCGCCATCCGCCACCAGCGCGAAGCCGGCTACTGAACCCGTATCAACTCAGATCCTTGAGCCAGAACATCATCGACTTGGCGGTCTCCTGTTGCTCGCCGATATCGCGCCAGTGGTGTTCGGTCTGCAGAGAGGGTTGCGGAGTGAAGCCGCGCTGCAACCAGAAGGCGTCCGGCGAGCGGTAGCTGGCAGGGCGCGCGGAATGCTCCGGCGGCCGCCGAAGGGCGCAGAACGCACACCAGTCGAAGCGATCCAGGCCACGCGCAAAGCGCTCGCGCTCCTCGAAGAAGCGCCGGTCGAGATCAGCGCTGCGGTACTGGGGCAGAACCACCGACTCGCCAAGATAGAAGATTCGCTCCGGATTCCAGCCTTGCGCCAGGAACGGCTGCTGGAAAGCCTCGGCCTCGTCCAGCAACGGCAGCCCGGTCGAGGCCCCGACCACCCGGCCTTCATCGATCACCAGCACGCACAGGCTCCAGGCCGAGCGCACATGGCTGGCGAGGTATCCGGCTTCGTATTCCGGGCTGCCGTCGAAGAGGTACGGATACTCGCGGAACACGGTGATGCGCAGTCGCGCCAGATCATCGATGAACGGGCGGAGGGCATCGCCGCTGAGCAGACGGAAATCCAGGGGCATGGCGGGAGTCCGCAGGTGCCGCCGCCGGCAAGGTGGCAGCAATGTTGAAACCTAGCATGGGCCGTGAAGTCAGCCGAAGTTCCAACCGCGACATAAGCGTATCCCTGCGCGCCAGCCTTCAAGGCAGTTCGCAGGCGTGGCCGACGGACACGCCTCAGGACTCCGTCGCCACCCGTCGCCGCGCGGCGGGCGGCGTGGGCAGCAGGTGACGCACCAGCCATTTGCGCACCGGTACCACGCAGCGCTCCTGCACCAGCACGCAACTGGTGACCATGAACAGCAGGAACAGCGGGTACAGCCACAGCGACAGTTGCTGGTGCGTTGCCGACTCCACGCAGAAGGCCCAGTCCGCCAGGCAGCCTCCCGGTGCGCGGATCAGCTTCTCGGTGCGCGAGAACAGGGTGAACAACGGCACATGCAGGGCGAACAGCGACAGCGACGCCGCCCCCAGACGTGGCGACCAGTGGCGGATCAGGCTGCTCTGTGGGTCGCGCGGCAAGGCGCTCATGTACACCAGCACCAATTGCGCCGGCAGCAGCAGGCCGTTGTGCAGCAGGAAGTACCAGTACTTGGCGCCGTGGGTGTAGAGGTAATCGGCGACGAGGAAATTGGCCAGCACGAAAGCGCCCATCGCCACCAGCATCCCGCGCCCCGGCAGACGACCGGCGTCCTTGTACTCGCGGAACAGCCCGTAGGCGAGGATGCCGCTGAGGAACTCCGGCAAACGCAGCAGCGGGTTGCGGTGCAGCAGGCCGGTCCAGGGCATGCCGTACTGCTCGCTGGCGACCACCAGGATCGGCGGAATCAGGTAGAGCCCCCACAGCGCCAGCAGCCAGCGCCACTTGTTCGTCAGGCGTGCCAGGCGTGGGGCGACGAAGGGGAAGCAGAGGTAGAAGAAGAACAGCGTCGACAGCGACCAGAGCGGCGCGTTGAAGGTCAGGTAATACGGGTTCCAGGCCTGCAGCATGGTGAGTTGGAGGATGCTGTTGAACAGCAGTTCGCGGTCGCTCATCCAGTGGTGGAACAGCTCCGGCTGCAGCCGCCCGATGGCTTCGTTGGTGTCATAGATGACGAAGCGCGGCGTCGCCTGGTCGAGGTCCGGGCCTATGCCCAACCCGCTCACCACCAGCAGCACGGCGATGGTCAGCAGGATCGAGAAGATATGCAGCGGGTAGAGGTTGGACAGGCGCTTGGTGAAGAAACTGCGCGGGCTTTCGCGCAGGTGTCCCTCGGTCACGTAGACGTGGCAGAGCAGGAAGCCGGAGAGCACGAAAAAGGTACTGGTGGCGAAGAAGCCCAGCGCGGTCAGGTCATCCAGGCCGGCGAACTTCTGCTCCGCCGGGTAGCTGTGCAGCGTGTGGTAGACCACCACGTAAAGGCCCATCAGGAAGCGCAGCCATTCCAGCCCGATGAAACGCTCCTTTTTTTGTATGTTCTCCACGCTTCTCTCCTTCCAGGTAGGCGAACGACAGCTGGACGAACCACAACGACATCAGCGGCGGCGGTCGAGGAAGTTCACCACCAATCGGTCCAGCGAGCCCCACAGGCGCTCGCGCAGGCGCTTCCACCAGGGGCGCGCGCGCCAGAAAGCCAGGTCGATCTCGCGGCTCTGCGCGAAGTCGGCGGCCAGGCAGTCGGCCACCGCCACGGTGAAGGCCGGATCGAACGCTTCTACATTGGCCTCCAGATTGAACCGAAGGTTCCAATGATCGAAGTTGCACGAGCCGACGCTGACCCAGTCATCGACCAGTACCATCTTCAGATGAAGGAAACGCGGCTGGTATTCGAAGATCTTCACCCCGGCGCGCAATAGGCTCGGGTAATAGCGCTGCCCCGCGTAGCGCACGGGCGCGTGGTCGGTGAGACGCCCGGTGAGCAGCAGGCGCACATCGACGCCGCGCTGGGCCGCCTTGCGCAGCGCGCGGCGGACTTTCCAGGTCGGCAGGAAATACGGCGTCGCCAGCCACACGCGCTGGTGCGCGCCACGTAGCGAGCGCACCAGCGCCTGGAGAATGTCGCGGTGCTGACCGGCGTCGGCATAGGCGACCCGCGCCAGACCTTCGCCGTAGTTGGGGATCGGCGGCAGGCGGGTCAGCAGGACTTCCTCGCGGGGCTTCCAGGCGCGCACGCCAAGGCAGGCATTCCACTGCCGCTCGAATAGCCGTTGCCAGTCGGCAACGATGTGGCCGGTCATCTCGACCATCACTTCATGCCAGTCGCTGCGGTTCTCCCGCGCGGACCAGAACTCATCGGTGGCGCCGGTGCCGCCGACATAGGCGATGCGTTCGTCCACCAGCAGCAGCTTGCGGTGGTCGCGGTACAGGTTGCGGATGCCGGCCTTCCAGTTCAGCGGGTTGTAGTGGCGCAGCTCGCCGCCCGCCTCCCGCAGTTGGCGCGTCCAGGAACTGGAGAGTTTCAGGCTGCCGAAGGCGTCGAACAGGCAACGCACCTTCACGCCGCGCGAGCGCGCAGCCAGCAAGCGATCCAGCAGCGCCTCGGCGCAGCTGCCGCTTTCCACCAGGTAGAGTTCCAGTTCGATCTGCCGCTCGGCGCTGTCGATGGCCTCGAACATGCGCGGGAAAAAGCGCTCGCCATCGCAGAGCAGGGCGAAACGGTTGCCCGTCCGCCAGGGGAAGATCGGCCCGCTCACCGCGAGGCGAAGATCAGCACGGCGCCCACCGGCACCGACAGGCCGATGCTCTTGAGCCCGGCCAGTTTGCGCAGCTGCGCCACACCCGGCGCGAGGCCGAAGTCAGCGGCGTTGATCACCAGCGGCGAGAGGGTCACCACCTGGAAACGATGCTCATCCAGGCGGGTGATCAGCACATCGGTGCGGTAGTCCTTCGCCTGGCCGTTCAGCTCCAGGCGCAGCGGCAGGCGCGTTTCCAGTTGCACGCCATTGGCGAGATCGGTGATGGGGCGAAGGTCGATGGTCGAGGTGATGCGCGCCTCGGGGAATTTCTCCGTATCGAACAGCTTGTCGCGCACACGTTCGTCGCGCAGCGGGATGCCGGTGCTCAGGGAATCCATCTCGATACGCAGTTCCACCTGGCCCTGCTCCTCCACCTTGCCGTGCATCACCAGGAAGCGGTTCACCTCGGCGATATCGGCGTTCTTGGTGGTGACGAAGGTCAGCCGCGAGGACTCGTAGTCGAGGTACCAGGCAGCCTGGGCGGAAGCGGCGAAGCAGGCCGCGAAGAGGAAGGCGAACAGCGAGCGCATGAAATCCCTTACATGGAAAACGGATGGATCAACGGCCAACGATAGCGGCCCGCCGTCGGCTTGCAAACCAGCCGACTGGCGAGCCCATTGGGCAGGCGCTGGCGCCAATGGTTCAGTCGGCCAGCAGCGCGGGAATTCCGGCCACCAGCGCATCGATAGCGCAGCGGATCTTCGAAGGCATGTAGCGGGTCTTGGGCCACACCGCGTGGATATCCAGCGGCGGCAGGTTGCAGCGCCCCTTCACCACCACCAGTTCGCCCAGCTTCACGTGCCGGGCCAGCAACCAGGACGGCAGACGCGCCAGGCCGAAGCCGGCCACGGCGGCGGCGGTAATGGCCTGAAGGTCGTCCATGCTCAGTTGCGGATCGATGTCGATGCGTTTCACCCGGCCGTCGTCGTCGCGCAGGTCCCAAGGGGAGGTTACGCCCGCGACGGAATAGCTGATGGCCGAGTGGCCGACCAGATCGTCCAGCTCCTCGGGCATGCCGTATTGCGCGATGTAGGAAGGCGCCGCGCCGATGCTGGTGTACTGCACGCCCAGCTTGCGTGCCGCGAGCGTGGCACTGTCGCCCAGCGGCCCGATGCGCACGGCCAGGTCGAAGCCCTCCTCCACCAGGTCGACGCGGCGGTCGGTGAACGACAGGTCGATCTTCAGCGACGGATACTGCCGCGCCAGCGCCAGCATCAGCGGCGCCACGCAGAGGTGACCAAAGGAGATCGGCACGCTGACCCGCAGGCGCCCACGCGGCTCCATGCGCCCGCCTTCCAGCGCGGTGTGCGCGGCGTCCAGCTCGGCCAGCGCACGCACACAACTGTCGTAGAACACCTGGCCGTCGTCAGTGAGGTTCTGGCTGCGCGTGGTGCGTTGTAGCAGGCGCACGCCCAGGCGCGCCTCCAGCCGGGCGATGGCCTTGCCCACCGCAGAACGCGTGAGGTTCAGGCGCTCCGCCGCGAGGGCGAAGCTGCCGGCATCCACCACCTGGACGAAGGTGGCGATGCCATCGAATCGGTCATCCATCGGCCTGCTCGTTTGATTCCTGAAGAGCCCCAATGATGGGACCAAATGGAGTCAATGGGGAACCCTGTTCTTTTCGACAATGGTGGCTCGCCAAACGGAGCCCACTCCCATGACTGCCCACCACAACCCCAGAAACCTCATCGCCCTGGCGGCGGTGTGCCTGTCCTCGATGATGTTCGGCCTGGAAATCTCCAGCGTACCGGCCAGCCTGCCGGCGCTGGAGCGCGTGCTGCACGGCGACTTCCAAGACCTGCAATGGGTGATGAACGCCTACACCATCGCCGTCACCAGCGTACTGATGGCCGCCGGCACCCTGGCCGACCGCTTCGGCCGCAAGCGTCTGTTCGTCATCAGCCTGGCGCTGTTCGGCCTGACCTCGCTGCTCTGCGGACTGGCGGGCGACATGCCGACCATGATCGCCGGGCGCTTCCTGCAGGGCGCCGCCGGCGGGGTGATGCTGATCTGCCAGGTGGCCGTGCTCACCAGCCAGTTCAGCGACCCGGCAGAACGCGTGCGCGCCTTCGCTGCCTGGGGCGTGGTGTTCGGCATCGGCCTGGGCTTTGGGCCGATCGTCGGCAGCGCCATCGTCGCCCTCGCCAGCTGGCAATGGGTGTTCCTGGTCCACGGCCCGCTCGCCCTGCTCACCTTGGCGCTGGCGCAGTACGGCGCGGTGGAATCGCGCGATCCGGACGCCGAGCAGTTGGATGTCGGCGGCATGCTCACGCTGTCGCTGGCGGTGCTCGGCACGGTGTTCTACATCACCCAGGGCGCCGAGATGGGCTTCGCCAGCCCGGCCGCGCTGGCAATCCTGCTGTTCACTTTCGCCTGCCTGATCGCCTTCGTTCTGATCGAGCGCCGCGTCGCCCACCCGATGTTCGACTTCTCGGTGCTGCGCATCCGCGCTTTCTCCGGCGCGATCTTCGCCTCGGCGGGAATGAACGTCAGCTTCTGGCCGCTCATGATCTACCTGCCGGTCTACTACCACGGCGTGCTCGGCTACGACGACGTGAAGGCCGGCTGGTCACTGCTCGCCTACACCCTGCCGACGCTGGTGGTGCCGCCGATCGCTGAGCGCCTGGCACACCGCTTCCAGCCGGGCTGGGTGATTCCGGGCGGGATGTTCGTGATCGGGGCCGGCTTCTTCCTGATGCTCTGGGGCAGCGCCGTGGACCACGCCAGCTGGCTGACCCTGCTGCCCGGCTGCGTGCTGGCCGGCATCGGCCTGGGCCTGACCAACACCACGGTGACCAACACCTCCACCGCCGCCGTCCCGGCCGCTCGCGCCGGCATGGCCTCGGGCATCGACATGAGCGCGCGGATGATCTCCCTGGCGATCAATATCGCGGTGATGGGGCTGATCCTGCTTTCCGGCGTCGCGGCAGCTCTGAACGGCGCAGAGGGTGGCGAGAAGCTGCCCCTGGCGGCGAGCATCGCCAGCGGCCGGTTGGGCACGGACGATCCGGACGCTGCCCGCGCCGCACTGGTTCAAGGGTTTGGCTGGGTACTCGGCTACGGCGGCATCAGCGCCTGGCTGTTCGCGGTGGGCAGCTTCCTGACCTTCGGTGTGCATCGGACGGAGCGGCCTAGACTGGAGGCTGTCCAATCCTGAATGAAAGGAGAGTCGCCATGAAAACTATCCTGCTGCTCACCTTCGTGGTTATCGGCGCTTCCAGTTGCAGCGTGGGGTCCGGGTTTCGCTTCCAGCCCGACGTGCCGGCGATTGAGGCGCGGGCTTGAGGCCAGCTGTTTTTTGCGGTTGACGCTGTGCCGTGCGGCTCGCGAGCAAGCTCGCTCCTACGAAGAGCCGTATATGTCGGCATGGCTCTGGCTCTGGCTCTGGCTCTGGCTCTGGCAGACTTCCAGATAAACCTCAGCGGCACTCCGAACGCCCCGTTCAGGAGGCCTCGTTGAAGCGGAGTTTCAGGGGTTGAGCGACATGGATGTCGCGAGAGCCGCGATGGGCCAGGGATGGCCCTTCGCGGCGTGCCCCTGAAACTTCGCTTCAACGAGGGTATTTTTCGCCCCAAGCGAAAAACCGGATGTCCGGGGCAAGACCTTTTGGTTCCTTTTGGGGCGTTTGCCAAAAGGGACTCGCCCGAGGGGGCGAAACACGAGGTCCACGCACACGCCGTAGCGGCGCCGAAGTGCCCAAACCAAAGCAGCAACATTGGAGCAAAACAAGGCGCCGGCCATACCAACGGATCGCGGATAAGATCCGCTCCTGGAAGGTCACGGCGTGCGTATCAAGGCGCCTGCTTGATCACCTGACTGAACCCCAACACCGCAAACACCGGCACCTCCGGAGTAATGGACGGCACATTGGCGACCTCCTTGAGCGGCTCCAGCTTCTCCTCCAGGTCGAAGTCGATCAGCTTGAGCACCAGCGGCTCCATGGTCGTCACTTCGATGCGGCTCTCACTGGGGCGGCTGACCAGCACCTCGGACTTCAGTCGGCGCTGCTGGCCGTGCAGGTCGAGGTTGAAGTCGATGGTTTCCTGGCGCGACTGGCCGACCTGCAGGTCCTCGTAACGGCTGAGGTCCAGCTGGCTGCTGATGATCGCCTCGGGGAAGCGCTCGATCTCGAAGAAGGCATTTCGCATGCGCTCGTCGCGCAGCGCCAGGCCGCTGTCGATGGACTCCAACGGCACCACGACGCGCACGGCGCCCTTGTCGTCGATCTGCCCAGAAAGGCGGTCGAAGCGCTGCACCTCGGCCATCTTGCCGCGCTTGACCGAGACGAAGCTGATCCGCGAGGTGTCGCCGTCCAGTTGCCATTCGGCCAGCGCAACGGGGCTCGTCAGCACGAGCAACGCACACACCGCTCCTGTTACAAAAGAATGCATTGATCCTCCGAAGCGGGTCGCCCCGCTCCGTGGAACGCGCCCGTCAGTGGCTGCCCGATTCGGGCAAATCGTCCGCCTGGGGCATCAGTTGGCATCCCTCGCGCGCACTGAGCCAAGCGGCTGTCTGCGTACTGCCCAGGCCGCGGGCGGTCACCCGCTTGCGCGCTTCGTCGTCGAGGAAGGCGCTGGTCGGCACGTACTGCTTGGTATAGGCCCGGCAATAGTCCGCCGAGTTCCCCATAACGTAGCGGCAGGAGCAGTACTCCTTGGCGGTGTAGGCGCCGATGATGCCGGGGAAGGCGGCGAGGTGGACGCGGTTCTGCCACGCCGTGGTGACCAGCGCGAGCAGCAACAGGACCAGGGCGGTGAGGATCGGATGACGGCGGATCATGGCTGCACCTCCCCGTGGGCGAAGGCCGCCTGGGCAAGCTTGAGGAAGGTGTCATGCTGGTAGCTGCCGTCGCGGTCGTCGGCGTAACGAACGATCACCAGCTTCTGTTCGGGGATCACGTACAGCGCCTGGCCCCAGTGGCCCAGGGCGGCGAAGGTGTCCTCGGGCGCATCCGGCCAGGGCGCGGGCGCACCGGCCACCGGGCGGTTGAGCCACCACTGGCCGCCGGGCACTGCCTCATTGGGCTTCTTCGGATCGGGCTGGTACTCGGGGAATGGCGCGAGGACAAATTTCAGCCAGTCCTGCGGCAGCAACTGGCGATCCTTCCAGCGCCCGTCGCGCTCCATCAGCAGGCCGATGCGCGCGAGGTCGCGGGCGGTCATATAGGCGTAGGACGAGCCGACGAAGGTGCCGCTGGCGTCACGCTCCCAGACGACGGACTGGATGCCCAGCGGCTCGAACAGCGCGGTCCAGGGGTAGTTGCCGTAGTCCTTGCCGACCATCTGCTTGAGCGTGGCGGAGAGCACGTTGCTGTCGCCGCTGGAGTAGCGGAAGCGCTTGCCCGGCTCGGCATCGGCGGGGAAACCGGCGGTGAACCTGGCCATGTCATCGCGGCCGCGGGTGTAGAGCATCGCCACCACCGAGGAGCGCACCGGCGCGTACTCATATTCTTCCTGCCAGGCCAGGCCTGAGGCCCAGTGCAGCAGGTCGCGCATCTTGATGTCGGGGTGGTCGGCGAAGGCCGGATAATGCTTGGCCACTGAATCGTCGAGCTGGAACTTGCCCTCGCCGAAGGCTACGCCGAGGACGCTGGCCATCACGCTCTTGCTCATCGACCAGGCCAAGTGCGGAGTCTCGGCGCGTGTCGGGCCGGCGTAGCGCTCGTAGATCAGCTGGCCGTCGCGAATGACGACCACGGCGTCAGTGCGCACGCCCTTGCGGGTGCCGTCATCACGGGTAGGAAAGGCGTAGTTTTCGAACGCCTGCACGGCGGCGCCGCTGGGCATGGCGCCGTGGGGCCAGTCGGCCTCGGGCCAGGTTTCGGCTCCGTGGGCGTGGCTGCTCAGCAGGCAGGTGGCCAGCGCCAGCGCGCGCAGCGCTGGGCGGAAGGGGGCAAAGGGCATCGGCGGGCCTCTTGTTATCAGGTCGGCCCGCACCCTAGCACGGTGAAGATGACGGATTAAGCGCCGATCGTGCCGTAATCAAGGACGATTGGCGCAATCGGTCAGCGCCGTGCTTGTTAACAGGAGCGTGTCAGCACGAGCGCGCTAGCGCGGAACCTGGTAGTCGTCCGGCCCCATGAGATCCATGCCGCATTGCAGGTCGGCGATCCAGTCGAGGAATGCCGTGATCATCGGCTTGCCCACGAAGGGCCGGCCGTGCTGCGGGACGATCATCTCGATGTCCAGGCCACGGACCATGTTGGCCCACAGTCGGCCGACCTTGTTCGAGGCCATGTAGCGACGGTGGAAGCCCTCCATGTGAGGCACGTGGGCGGCGAAGTCCTGCACCGGGCTGGCGTCGTCCACCAGGGAGGCGCCCATATCGCCGGAGAAGAGGATCTTGCTGATCGGGTCGTAGATCTGGAAGTTGCCCACCGAGTGGAGGAAGTGCGCGGGGATCATCTTCAGTTGGCAGCGGCCCAGTTGCACCGACTCGCCACGGTCCGGCAGCGGGATCACGCGGTCATAGGTGGAAATGCCGTGGCTGACCGCCAGGTAGCTGGCCGTGAGGTGCGGCAGGAAGCGCGCCCAGAGCTTGGAGCAGATGACCTTGGCGCGGGTGTGCAGCAGCCACTTGTCCAGCGCGGCGATGATGTCCGGGTCCTGGTGCGAGGCGAAGATATAGTCCAGGTCCTGGAGCGGGAACAGCTTGGAGAGTTCCAGCGACAACGGGGTGTAGGTCAGGTCGCCGCCCGGATCGAGCAGCAGGCGCTTATCGTGGTCGACGATGAGGAACTGGTTGGATTGCACACCGTCGCCGCTGACCAGATCGTCGAAACACAGGCATTGATGTTTACCGTCGTCGAACAGCACGATGGGTTCGCGTCGCATGAGGGGATTTCCTAAAGCAGTGGGAGGGAAAACAGTGGGTAGCCCTGCGGAAATTTCTAGGTATCTCAGAAACTTCTGTAAGGCTAACGTCCCCTCCCCGAGCCCTCACTGACGTGGGTCAAGGCCTATTGCCACCCTCGCTTTCTCCAGGCGTTTGGCCCGCGCGGAGCCGGCAATGGCAAGCACGCCCTTGTCCCGCTTCCATACCGCGGCCAGCTCCGCAGCACCGGAGGCGAACGCGGTATCCAGCGCCGCGGCGAGGCTTTCGAACTGGCTGAACACACCGGCCAGCAGCAGATGGGTTTCCGGCGGCGAGGCGGGCTGCCGGCTGACTTCGGCGCAACCGGCAAGTACGCCGGTGAGGCGCAGACTCAGCTCCGCCGGCCATCGGTGTTCCACGGCCAGGCCATAGAGCCAGGCGCAGACTGCAGCCAGCACATGGGTGTCTTCCAGGGTGCGGAAAGGTTTGCTGTAAGCCTCCCAGCCATCGCCGGGCAGGCGCTCGCAATGGGCCCCATCGAGCAGCAGGCGGGCATGGGGGATATCGGGCATCAGCGGCAGGGCCGGCAGCGCTTCGAGCTTCGCGCCGGGGGCGCCGGCCAGCACCACGGTCATGGCGATGCGCGGCGGCTCGCCCTCTTCCTCATCGCGCGCAGCGACCAGCCACCAGGCGGCGCTGTCGGCGGCGGTGGCGAAGTCCTTGCGCCCGTGCAGCACCAGGCCTTCGAGGCGCGTCTGCAAGTCGGCGGGGCGCACGCTCTTCTTCTCGGTCACACACAACGCTCCGAGACTCCGCGGGGCAGCCGGCCAGAGAGCGCGCAGCGCCGCCTGGTAGCCGGCAAGAAAAGCCAACCCCGGCGAAGTCGCCAGACGGCCACCGAGCACTGCCAGTTCGAAGCTGCCGGCGCACTCTGCGCGGGTGAGCAATTCGGCGTACCAGTCGTCCAGGGCCAGGCCGGACGGTAACCGGTCCTGCGGGCCGAGCAGGCATTTCCAGGGCATCGCGGCGCTCCTTCCTTCGAGGTCGTCGTTCTTGTCATACAAGCATCACCGCACCGTCATGGGCGTGACACCGGTCATTCCTAGCCTGAGCTTGCACAACAAAGCCGACCGGCCGCAACCCGCATGGCCGGTTCACGGAGGCACTCGCATGAGTCAGATCGCCCTCTCCTGTGACACCCCGGCAGAACGCCGTCTCAAGGCCGTGCGTCTGCGCGGCGCCCGCGCCCTGCGCGAAGCCCAGGCCCTGCGTTACCGCGTGTTCAGCAGCGAGTTCGATGCCCAGCTCAAGGGCGCGGACCAGGGGCTGGACATGGACGACTACGACCGCCACTGCGCCCACATCGGCGTGCGCGACCTGAATACCGGCGCGCTGGTGGCCACCACCCGCCTGCTCGACCACCGCGCCGCGCAGCGCCTGGGCCGCTTCTACAGCGAAGAGGAATTCGCCCTCGACGGCCTGGGCGACCTGCAAGGGCCGGTGCTGGAAATCGGCCGCACCTGCGTCGACCCGGACTACCGCAACGGCGGCACCATCGCCGTGCTCTGGAGCGAGCTGGCCGAAGTGCTCAACGAAGGCGGCTACCGCTACCTGATGGGCTGCGCCAGCATTCCCATGCGCGACGGCGGCATCCAGGCCCGCGCCGTGATGCAGCGCCTGCGCGACCGCTACCTGTGCCAGCAAAACCTGCGCGCCGAGCCGAAGACCCCGCTGCCGCCGATGGACGTGCCGGACAACCTCACCGCCGAGCTGCCGCCGTTGCTCAAGGCCTACATGCGCCTGGGCGCGAAGATCTGCGGCGAACCCTGCTGGGACCCGGATTTCGGCGTTGCCGACGTGTTCATCCTGCTCAAGCGCGACGAGCTCTGCCCGCGCTACGCCCGCCACTTCAAGGCCGCGGTCTGATGCGCAGCCTGCGCGCCTGGCTGCGCGTCGCCCGCCTGCTGTCATTGCTGCTGGTGGGCCTCGCGCTGGCCAGCTTCGTCAGCCTGCTGGAGCGCCTGCCTGGCGACCGTATGCCCCTGCGTCAGCGCCTGACGCGCTGGTTCCTGGCACGCCTGTCTGGTGCCCTGCCCTTCGAACTACAGGTGCACGGCGAGCTGCCCACGCAGCCGATGCTGTGGGTCTCCAACCATGTGTCGTGGGTCGATATTCCGCTGCTGGGCGGGCTGCTGCCGCTGACTTTCCTGTCCAAGGCCGAAGTGCGCCAGTGGCCGGTGGCCGGCTGGCTGGCGGAGAAGGCCGGCACGCTGTTCATTCGCCGTGGCTCGGGTGATGCGCGGATGATCAACGCACAGCTGGCCACGCACCTGTCGCGCGGTCGTTCGCTGCTAGTCTTCCCCGAAGGCACCACCACCGACGGTCAGGGCCTGCGCACTTTCCATGGCCGCCTGATGGCCAGCGCCATCGAAGCCGGCGTGCCGGTGCAGCCGGTAGCGCTGCGCTACCGCCGCAACGACCGGGCGTGCGAACTGGCGCCGTTCATTGGTGATGACGATCTGGTCAGCCACCTGAAACGCCTGTTCGACCATGACCGGGGCGTCGTGGAAATTCACCTGCTGCCGGCGCTGTCCAGCGCGCACCAGGACCGCAACCTGCTGGCCAAGCAGGCGCACGCCGCGATCCACGCAGTGGTGTGTGAGGCTCAGGAAGAATCGGCCATCGCGGCCTGAAGCCTGCCTGGAAAGCGGCAGGGAGTAAGGAGATGGTTTGGAGCCCGCCGTAACCTACGGCCGACGGGTTCCCACTCTGACGAAACGGCTTTCAAACTGCGCCGGGCGGCACCCTCGAGCCGCCCGATGCAACCTGAAAACAGTCTCCAGGCGCCGGTGGCTCAAGCCTCCGGCGGCACGACCAGGATGTCACAATCCAGTTCGCGCAGAGCGTAGTCGGCAACACTGCCGATCAGGGCACGCTTGATCCCACCCATACCCCGAGTACCCATGACCAGCAGATCGGGCCGATGCTTGTCGACCATCCGCTGCAACACGTTGCCCGGCAGCCCGACGGCCACCAGTTGTTCGTCGATGCGTTCTTCCAGATGGCGCTCGTGGAGGAACTTCTTCAGCTCGTCCACCGCCTGGCGGGATTCGCTGCCGACGAATTCGTCGATGCGTTCCTCGCTCACTCCGGAGTACTGCATCATGCCCTTGGCCAGCGGGCTGAAGGCGTAGACGCCCCGGCGCACGGCACCTTCGAGCAGGCCCAGCTCATCGGCCACTTCCACCGCATGGGCCGAGGCCGGCGAGGTATCGAGGGCGATCAACAGATCGCGGTACTGGCCGCCGGCCGGCTGGTTGACCACCAGCACCGGCAGTTGCCCGGCGCGCAGCACTCGCTCGACCGTGGTGCCGACGAAGATGTCGCGCAGCACGCTCTTGCGGTGCGCGCCCATCACCAGCATCTCGCAGTCCTGCTGCTTCGCCGCGGCGAGGATCCGCTGATTCGGATCGCCGCGCTCCACCAGCAGTTTCGGACAGGTGCCGCCCAATTCGGTGAGTTCCACCAGCCGCGCCTCGAGCATCAGGCGCACCTGGGTAAGCTCCTGCTCGACCAGCGCCGAGGGCTGGTCTTCATCAACCACGTAGAGCACGGTCCAGGGACAGGCGTAGCGCTTGGCCAGCGCTGCCGCACGGTGCAAAGCCTTTTCGGAACGGCCGGACAGATCCGTTGCGACCATTAACGACTTCATCATGCTGCTCCTCTCGTCGTCCTTCAGATGTGTCTATTGCACACGCGATGGGCCGTCGGGCGGTTGACACATATCAAGTCAGGTCGGACCGCCCATCACATTTGGCAGATTTCTGACGAAAGCCTGCAACTCGGGATAGAACTCGCGGAAATCGCTGCTCAACGGTTCGTACAGACGATCCAGTTCATCCCAGGCGCCGTCCAGCAGGGACGGCCGGGACAGACGGCGGGACATCCCGGCGACCACGTCCTGCAGTACCTCGAACTCGCGATAACTGCCAAGCCAGTCCTGCGCTGCCATGCGCGGTGCAATGCGCGCCAGACGCTCCGGCAGGCCGGGCGTGCGGCCCAGTACACCGTAGACCCGTTGGGTGAAGTGCTCCAGCGGCTCGCCGGAGAAACGCCCCCAGTCGCGGGCCAGGCAATGGTCGAAGAACACGTCCAGAAGCACGCCGGCCATGCGCCGTCGCTCACTGGGGAAGCGCGTCTTGGCACTGTGTATCAAGGCGTGACTGTCGGTGAAGGCGTCGATGCGCCGGTGCAGGCGGATGCCAGCCTCGATCTCGGCGGGCCACTGGCCGGCCAGCGGTCCCTTGACGAAGTCGCCATAGAGGCTGCCAAGCAGTTGGGCGGGCCGGTCGCCGCCCAGGTGGAGGTGTGCGAGGTAGTTCATGCCGATCAGCTTAGCGCGGAACCGGTGCGGACCTGTAGGACCGAGGGGGACGCCCAGTCCTTGCTCGCGAACAGGTTACGCTTCGGCGCCGGGAGGTTCGCGAGCAAGCTCGCTCCTACAAAAGCAGGCTGCAACGCGCTGGACGTCTCTCGCGGATAGGCCGCAGGGCGCATGACGCGCAGCGTTATCCGCCGCGGGGCCATTGGCGCATAACCCGTTCCGGGTTATGCGCCCTACAAGGATTTCGCGGCAGGAATCCACGCCTTCAGGGACGGGGCCAGCCGGGTAATATCATCGGGAGTGATCATTACTATCGCCCCAAACGAATTCATATCGTTTTTGACCGATATATAGTTCGTCTCAACGCGATATACCGATGTGCCCCATGACTGAACAAACCTATCTCGATCCTGACATCGACCTCGAAGAAATCTTCAAGGCCCTGGCCCACCCAGTGCGGCGCGACATGCTGCACTGGCTCAAGGACCCAGAGCAGTTCTTCGTCGAGCAGGAACACCAATCCTTCGAGATCGGCGTCTGCGCCGGCAAGTTCGACCAGCGCACCGGCCTGTCGCAATCCACCGTCTCCGCGCATCTGGCCACCCTCCAGCGCGCGGGCCTGGTGACCAGTCGAAAAGTCGGCCAGTGGAACTTCTTCAAACGCAATGAAGAGACCATCCAGGCCTTTGTTCGCCACCTGAGCGAAGCGCTGTAACCGGCTACTGCCAGCCAAGACAATCCCACTTTCCAGGAGCAGGCACATGCCCACTTCGCTTCTCGTCCTCGCTTTGTCCGCGTTTGCCATCGGCACCACGGAATTCGTGATCATGGGCCTGCTGCCCGAGGTTGCGGGCGACCTCTCCGTGACCATTCCCGCCGCCGGCTGGCTGGTCAGCGGCTATGCCTTCAGCGTCGCCATCGGCGCGCCGATCATGGCCCTGCTCACCGCCCGCCTGCCGCGCAAGACCGCGCTGCTGATGCTCATGGGCATCTTCATCCTCGGCAACCTGCTCTGCGCGGTGGCCGCCAACTACGGCCTGCTGATGCTGGCGCGGATCATCACCGCCCTGTGCCACGGCGCCTTCTTCGGCATCGGCTCGGTGGTCGCCGCCAGCCTGGTGCCAGCCAACCGCAAGGCTTCCGCCGTGGCCCTGATGTTCACCGGCCTGACCCTGGCCAACGTGCTCGGCGTACCGGCCGGCACCGCCCTGGGGCAGATCGCCGGCTGGCGCTCGCCGTTCTGGGCGGTGACCCTGATCGGGGTGTTCGCACTGATCGGCCTGTGGAGCGTGCTGCCGAAGAAACACGATGAAGAAGCCGTGGACATGCGCAAGGAAGTCGCCGCGCTGCGCAACGGCCAGCTGTGGCTGGCGCTGGGCACCACCGTGCTGTTCGCCGCGGCCGTCTTCGCCCTGTTCACCTACGTCGCGCCGCTGCTGGGCGAAGTCACTCAGGTCTCGCCGCGCGGCATTACCTGGAGCCTGGTACTGATCGGCCTCGGCCTGACCCTGGGCAACATCCTCGGCGGCCGCCTCGCCGACTGGCGCCTGGGCACCACCCTGGCCGGCGTGTTCGCCACCATGGCAGTGGTCTCCACCGTCCTGAGCTGGACCAGCGCCGCGCTGATCCCGGCCGAAATCACCTTGTTCATCTGGGCCGCAGCCGCCTTCGCCGCAGTGCCCGCCCTGCAGGTCAACGTGGTGCGCGTCGGCGGCGCCGCGCCGAACCTCGTCGCCACCCTGAACATCGGCGCCTTCAACGTCGGCAACGCCATCGGCGCCTGGGTCGGCGGCAGCGTCATCGACCACGGCCTGGGCCTGACCCGCGTGCCCCTGGCCGGCGCCGTGCTCTCCGTACTCGCCCTGATCGCGGTGATGAACGCCTTCAGCGGCAAACCCAACCAGCCCCAACCTGCCCTCGATTAATCCTCCACCCTCACGCCCCGGAGTAACGCAATGACCACGCTTTTCGACCCCATCGTCATCGGTGACCTGGAACTGCCCAACCGCATCGTCATGGCCCCGCTGACCCGCTGCCGCGCCGATGAAGGCCGCGTGCCCAACGCACTGATGGCCGAGTACTACACCCAGCGCGCCGATGCCGGCCTGATCCTCAGCGAGGCCACCTCGGTGACCCCGATGGGCGTCGGCTACCCGGACACCCCCGGCATCTGGTCCGACGACCAGGTGCGTGGCTGGACCAACATCACCAAGGCCGTACACGCCAACGGTGGCCGCATCATGCTGCAGCTGTGGCACGTGGGCCGCATCTCCGACCCGCTGTACCTGAACGGTGAACTGCCGGTAGCGCCGAGCGCCATCAAGCCCGCCGGCCACGTCAGCCTGGTGCGTCCGATCAAGGAATTCGTCACCCCGCGCGCCCTGGAAACCGAAGAGATCGCCGACATCGTCGAGGCTTACCGCATCGGTGCCGAGAACGCCAAGGCCGCCGGTTTCGACGGCGTGGAAATCCACGGCGCCAACGGCTACCTGCTCGACCAGTTCCTGCAGAGCAGCACCAACCAGCGCACCGACCAGTACGGCGGCTCCATCGAGAACCGTGCACGGCTGCTGCTGGAAGTCACCGACGCCGCCATCGGCGTCTGGGGCGCCGGCCGCGTCGGCGTGCACCTGGCCCCGCGCATGGACTCGCACGACATGGGCGACGCCGATCCGCTGGCCACCTTCGGCTACGTAGCCCGCGAGCTGGGCAAGCGCGGCGTGGCGTTCATCTGCACCCGCGAGAAGGCAGGCGACGACAGCATCGGCCCGAAACTGAAGGAAATCTTCGGTGGCGTGTACATCGCCAACGAACGCTTCACCAAGGACAGCGCCAACGAGTGGCTGGAAAGTGGTAAGGCTGACGCAGTGGCCTTCGGCATTCCGTTTATCGCCAACCCGGACCTGGTGACCCGCCTGGAAAAAGGCGCCGCCTGGAACGAGCCGCACCCGGAAACCTTCTACGGCAAGGGCCCGGTCGGCTACCTGGACTACCCGCGCCTGTAACGGCGGGTTCCAGCGCCAATGAAAAGGGCGCCTTCATTCGAAGGCGCCCTTTTTGTTGTCCTGAAAATTCGCAGCCGACCTGTAGGAGCGAGCTTGCTCGCGAACCGCCCGGCATCGCGACTGAGCCTGTTTGCGAGCAAGCTCGCTCCTGCGAAAAGCCGCCGTTGTGGCGGATAACCCGTGCCGGGTTATGCGCCCTACGCATTGCTCCAGCGCAGCGGGACGGCCACGGTTCGCCCCGCCAACCGATACCCAGTGGTCGAACACCGCGTCGCCTCCGCGCAACCCTTGCAGCTCCCGCACGCAGCTGGCTCGGGCTCGACCTTTTCCACCACGCCCATCGCCAGGAGGCGCTCCAGCAGTGCTTCGAGCAGAGCCTTCGAGGCGCCGAGGCGCTGGGCCAGGGTCGGTACATCCGCCTCGCCCATCTCTCCGAGGAGGTTGCGTACAGCGATTGCCGTGGCCATCAGTGGCAGCTCCCCGCCGGAGCCGCGCGCAGTTCACGCTCGCCGTCCAACTCCAGGCCGCGCCGACCGACCCAGCGCAGTATCAGGAACAGCACCAGGTTGAACGCCAGCACCAGGCCGATGGCCACGGCGCTGTATTGCGGATGTTCGGCGAAGCTGAAGACCTGGTAGCACAGGGTCGCCAGGGAGTAGGCGACATTGAGGCCCCAGAACACCGCGAAGGTCATCCAGCCACGGCCGCTCTCGCGGGTCAGCGCACCGAGGGTCGCCACGCAGGGCACGTAGAGCAGCACGAACACCAGGTAGGCGTACGCGGCCAGCGGGCTACCGAACTTGGCGGCGAAGGTGCCCATAGAGCCCTCCTCCATCTCGCCATCGGCCATGCTCGCGGCGACCGGGTTGGCCAGCACGCTGAGGCTGAACGAGTCACGCAGGCCATCCAGGGTATCCGCGCCGGCCTGCTTGAGCTGGCCCCAGAGGTCGTAGCCGTCGGCATCGAAGGCTTCGCCCTGGATGTGCTCGGCGGTGTACAGGGTGTTCAAGGTGCCGACCACCACTTCCTTGGCCAGCGCGCCGGTGACCAGGCCGACCGTGGCCTGCCAGTTGTCCTCGTGTACGCCCATGGGTTTGAGCAGCGGCGTGACCTTGTGGCTGAGGCTGGCCAGCGCCGAGTCGGCGATGTCGCCCTGCACCGGGCGGCCGTCAAGGGTGACGCTGTTGAGGCCGCCGATCACCAGGCTGACCAGGATGATCACGGTCCCCGCGCGGACCACGAAGGCGCGCAGGCGCATCCAGGTCTGCAGCAGCAGGCTGCGCAGGTGCGGCACGTGGTACAGCGGCAGCTCCATGACGAAGGGCGAGGCCTCGCCACGCATCAGCGTGTGCTTGAGCAGCAGGCCGGTGAGCACTGCCACGACGATGCCCAGCAGGTACAGCGAGAAGATAGCCAGCGCGCCGTTCTGGCCGAAGAAGGCTGCGGCGAACACGGCGAAGATCGCCAGCCGCGCACCGCAGGACATGAACGGCGCCATTATCGAGGTCATCAGGCGCTCGCGCGGGTTGTCCAGGGTGCGGGTGCCCATGATCGACGGTACGTTGCAGCCGAAGCCGACGATCAGCGGCACGAAGGACTTGCCCGGCAGGCCGAGGGCCTGCATCAGGCGGTCCATGACGAAGGCCGCGCGGGCCATGTAGCCGGAGTCTTCGAGCAGGGCGAGGAACAGGTACATCAGGCCGATCTGCGGGATCAGCGGCAGCACCGCGTTGATGCCACCGCCCAGCCCCTGGGCGAGCAGCGCGGTCAGCCAGTCCGGCGCGCCGCCTCGGGCACCCAGCCATTGGATGCCATCGATGAAGAGTGCCGAGGAGCCCTGATCGAAGATCGGCTGCAGCGCGCCGCCCAGGGTGATGGCGAAGAAGAACATCAGGTACATCACGAATAGGAACACCGGGATGCCCAGCCAGCGGTTCAGCGCGATGCTGTCCAGCAGCTGGGTCAGGCGATGCGGCGCGGCCTGGCGGTGATTGCTGGCGCGCTCGCAGAGTTCGCCGATCAGCCGGTAGCGCGCGTCCACCAGCAGCAGTTCCGGGTCCTCGCCGCAGGCGCAGCGGATCGCGTCGCGGGCGGCCAGCAGGCTCGCCGGGTCGAGCTCGAGTTGACGGGCGCTGTGCAGGTCGCCCTCGAGCGCCAGCAGGGCCATCCAGGCCTGGGTCGGCGGTGCATCGGCGGGCAGCAACTGCGTGACGACATTGTGTAGCGCGGCGGGATACGGCACGTTCAGCGGCGGCTGATCAGTGACGCTATCGAGGGCGTCCTTCAGCGCGTCTATGCCTTCGCCACGGGTCGAGACCAGCGGCACCACCGGGCAACCCAGCTCACGCGACAGCGCCTCGCGGTCGATGTTCAGGCCCTGGGTGCGGGCGATGTCGAGCATGTTCAGCGCCACCACGCAGGGCAGGCCCATCTCGCGCAGCTGCACGGTGAGGTAGAGGTTGCGTTCCAGGTTGGTGGCGTCCACCACGTTGACCAGCATGTCCACCTCGCCATCGACGATACAGCGCCGTGCGATCTGCTCGTCCAGCGAGGCCTGGGTCGACAACGTGGTCAGCGAGTAGGTGCCGGGCAGATCCACCAGGCGCACACTGTGGCGCGCGGTGCGGAAGCTGCCTTCCTTGCGCTCCACGGTGACGCCGGCCCAGTTGCCGACGCGCTGGCGCGAGCCGGTGAGCTGGTTGAACAGGGTGGTCTTGCCAGCGTTGGGGTTGCCGATCAGGCCGATGCGCAGTTCGTCCATGCTGGATCAGTCCTGCGCTTCGAGCTGGAGGAAGGCCAGGTCGCGGCGGCGCAGCACCAGGCTGCACTGGCGGGTATCCACCTGCACCGGATCGCCCAGCGGCGCGACTCGACGCACCTTCAACTCGGCGCCCGGCAATAGCCCCATGGAGAACAGTCGCTGACGGAAGGCGGCGCCGATCCCGGGGCGGTATCCGGCAATGCGGTACCGGCGTTGCGCTTGAAGATCGTGCATGGGGTGCCTCCGGGCGGATGATCGAACAAGGGAGAATCAGAATGACTCTCATTTGTTTGCAATTATTCGCCCGATACCCTGCGCTGAAACTGATTCAGGACAAGTTTTGCCGTCGCTACCCCGAAAGAGGCATGGCCAACAAAAAGCCCCCGGACCTTTCAGTGCGGGGGCTTCTTCGTTTGCAGCGCCATCAGCGAGTGCTGATCTGCTGCTGAAGGTTCTGCATCTGCTGCTGCAGGGTATTGATGTTGCGCATCACCTGGATGCGGAACACGTCGAACTCCTTGGTATCGTTGCTGGCCTGGCCCTGGCGGCCGTCAACCTCGGCGCGCAGCAGCATCAGGTCGTCCTGGAGGCTCTTGATCGCCTGGCTCTGGTTGCCCTGCTTCTTCAGGTTGGCGATCTCGGTGTTCAGCGCCTGAATCTGCTGGTTGGCGGCAGTGAGATCAGCCTGCACGTTCTTCAACTTGGCCTGTTCGTCGGTGATGGACTTGAGCCTGACGTCCAGTTGCTGCATGAGCAGCGCGGCGCTTTCCTGCTGCTCCTTGAGCTCGGCGCTGACCTGCGCCAGGCGCTTGCCCTGGGCGCCGTCGAATTCCGACAGCGAGGCCTGCTGGGCCTTGGCCTGCTCGGCGAGACGGCCCTGCAGTTGCTTGACCTGCAACTTCAGCGCTTCGCGGTCGGTCATGACGTTGGACTCGTTGGCGACGAACTTGCCACGAATGTCATCCAGACGACCGGCGGCTTCCTCGCTGATCTTGGCGAAGCTTTCCTGGGTGGCAATGAGTTGCTGCTCCATGAGCATCAGTTGCTGGTGACTCCACCAGCCCACGCCGCCCAGGGCGATGGCCATGGCCGCAACCAATGCCCAAAGCGCTCCGGTACCGCCGCCACGCTTCACCGGCTGGGGCTGCGGGCGGCCGTTGGGCTCGACCACGCGGCGCGGGTGATGACCGAACTCGTCGCGGTCGGCGGCGTCGGTGGAAAGGTGGGGCACATCATCGAATTCGTCGAACGTGTCGTTACGCATGGAGTGAACCTGTGGGGATAAAGCGGCGTGTTGCCTGCGCAGGGCGCAGTATATCCGTTCGCGTGACGCTCAGAGCAGCGTGCCATCACAGGGCGTCACGCACCTCGTCGGCGCACAGAAGACCCGTGACGGAGGTCGCAGTTCCCCAGGCGACCCGCCAATAGTGGCTTTGCGACATCGTGGCACGCCCCTTGCTCCCGCTCCAGGTACTTGGCGCCGCTTTGGCGCCCTTCGCGGGGAGGAAGTCGGGTGATCGAACTCAACAAGGCCATCCTGGATTGCATGCGCGAACTGCGCCGCCGTCTGCGTGAAGAACAGGCACTGGAGATCCAGTACCAGCAGAGCGACGCCATCGAGCGCATGCTCCGCGCCTGCGCCGACTCAGCGCGGGAAGAAACGCGCCAGCTGGGCGAACGCCTGAGCGAGCTGAGCGGCGTGAAGCTGCCCCGCGTGGTGCAGGAGCCGAGTTTCCTGCCAATGCAGGGCAGTGGCGACCAGCAGTACTCCGGGCCGCTGCGGGGCGGCGCTCGGCGCTGACCGAGCCTCGAAAGCGTAGGGCGCATAATCTGGAACAGGTTATCCGCCGGCACCCGCACGGCGGATAACGCTGGCGCGATTTTCGTCCTGCACGCTGCGGAGTTGATCCTGCAGGAGCGCGCCATGCGCGATCGCGGGCATGGCCCGCTCCTACAGGTAGAGCCAACCGTCAGACGCCGCGCAACCGCCACCAGTCGCAGAACTCGTCCAGCGCATCCCACAAGCTCGCCTGCGGGTCGTAGTCGAGGTACTGGCGGGCGCGGGAGATGTCCAGGGAGAAATCCTTGGCCATCACCGCCATCCCCAGGCGATGCAGGGTCGGTTCCGGGCGGCCGGGCAGGACCTTGCACACGCCCTCGTTGAGCAGCGCCAGGTTGTAGGCCAGCCCGTAGGGCATGTGGCGCTCCACCGGCTGCATGTCCAGCCGGCGCAGGACGTAGTTCACCACGTCCCACAGCGGCAGCGGCTGGCCGTTGCTGATGTTGTAGGCCTGGCCGAGCGCCTCGTCGCCCGCCATCAGGCTGGCGAACAGCGCGTCGTTGAGGTTCTGGATACTGGTGAAATCGACCTTGTTCAGGCCCTGGCCGATGATGCGCAGGCGGCCCTTGCGGTGCGCGGCGATCATCCGCGGGAAGATGCTGGTGTCGCCGGCGCCGGTGACGAAGCGCGGGCGCAGCGCCAGCACTTCCAGGCCGAATTCCTGGGCGCCGAGGGCGACCAGCTCGGACTGGTACTTGGTCGAGCCGTAGTGGTTGGCGAAGCGCTTGGGCACCTGCTGCTCGGTGATGCCGACATGGGACTGGCCATCGAAGTAGATCGACGGCGAGGACAGGTGCACCAGCCGGCGCACCTTCTGCTTGAGACAGGCCTCGACCACCGACTCGGTCATGGTCACGTTGGCCTGGTGGAAGTACGCCTGGCTGCCCCACACACCCACCGCACCGGCGCAATGCACCACGGCATCGACGCCGCTGCACAGCGCGCGGACCAGTGCCGGGTCCGACAGGTCGCCCGCCATGAACTCGGCCCCGCGTGCCACCAGCGGCTGCAGCGCCTCTTCGCGGCGTCCGTTCACCCGAACCGCCAGCCCCTGTTCCAGGGCAAAACGGGCAAAACGCCCGCCAATGAACCCGCTGGCTCCGGTGACCAGAATCTTCATGCACGCCACTCCCGTTCTTATAGTCCGGCGACTCTAGCAGGCGCCGTACCGTACTACTCTGGCCTTGCACGCCAGAAACGAATCCTTGCAGACCGCGCCGCTGCACCAGGGTTGCACGACTTGCGATCGGCGACATGCAGCGGGCGGTTGCGGCTACCCTTGAAACACCCTTCGCTTTCTACCGAGGCCGCATGATGAGCAAGCCCCACTGGATGATCTACGGCGCCAACGGCTACACCGGCCGGCTGGTGGCCGAGCAGGCGCAGCGCGAGGGCCTGAAGCCTGTCCTCGCCGGCCGCAACCCGGCCAGCCTGCATGCGCTGGGCAGTTCACTGGGCCTGGAATGCCGGGTGTTCGACCTGAACGACAGCGCCGCCGCCCTGGCCGCGCTGGAAGATGTCGGCGTGGTCGCCAACTGCGCCGGGCCCTTCTCCGCCACCGCCGCGCCGATGATCGAGGCGTGCATCGCGAGCGGCGCGCATTACGTGGATATCACCGGGGAGATTTCCGTCTTCGAATACGCCCACAGCCTCGACGAAGTCGCGCGCACGGCGGGCGTAGTGATCTGCCCCGGCGTCGGCTTCGATGTGATCCCCACCGACTGCGTTGCCGCCTGCCTGAAGGAAGCCATGCCCGATGCCGCGCACCTGGCACTGGGCTTCGACAGCGGCAGCGGTCTCTCGCCAGGCACCGCCAAGACCACCGTGGAAGGACTCAAGCTGGGCGGTAAGGTGCGCGAGGCCGGGCGTCTGCGTGATGTGCCGCTGGGCTACAAGCGCCGCGACATCGACTTCGGCCGTGGCCTCAAGCACGCGGTGACCATTCCTTGGGGCGACGTCGCGACGGCCTATTACTCCACCGGTATCGGCGACATCGAGGTCTACCTGCCCGTACCGCCGGCCGCCGCCATCGGCATGCGGGTGATGGACAGTTTGCGCCCGCTGCTGGGCCGCGACCGCGTGCAGGACTGGCTCAAGCAACAGGTAGACAAGCGCGTTCGCGGCCCTGACGAACTGGCCCGCAGCAAGCTGCGCACCTGGGTCTGGGGCGAAGTGCGCAACGCCCGTGGCGAGCGCCGCACTGCACGGCTGGAAACCGCCAACGGCTACGACGTGACTATCCACGGCGTGATCTTCGCGGTGCGCCACCTGCTGGCCAACCCCAATACGGTCGGCTACTTCACCCCGTCGAAACTCTTCGGCGCGCGCTGCATCGAGCAATTGCCGGGCAGCGGGAGCATCGTCATTCGCGGCTGATCGGCACCATGAGCCCCGGCGCCTTTGCCAGCAGGTGGCGGGTCAGCGCAGTGAGCAACTCACCGCCGTTGCGCCAGTGGTGCCAGTAAAGGGGAACGTCGATCACCTGCCCCGGCAGCATGTCCACCAGCTCACCGCGTTCCAGCTCGCCGCGCACTTGCTGTTCGGGAACAAGGCCCCAGCCGAGGCCGCCGCTGGTCATGCGCACAAAGCCTTCGGAGGACGGGCACAGGTGATAGCTGAAGTGGCCATCGACGCCGAGGTCCCTCAGGTAGCGGTGCTGCAGTTGATCGTCCGGACCATAGACGATGGCCGGAGCACGCACGAGCCCGGCGGGGCTCACGCCCTTGGGAAAGTGCCGGGCGATGAATTCCGGGCTGGCCAGCCCGCGATAGCGCATGGCGCCCAGCGGCTCGGAGCGCCCGCCGGCCACCGGGCGCGGACTGGCGCAGACACAGCCGGCCACCTCACCCGCGCGCATGCGCTTGAGGCCGACTTCCTGGTCCTCCACGACCAAGTCCAACAGCACATGGCGCTCGCCGCAGAAATCGCCGACCGCGTCCGCCCACCAGGTGGCCAGGCTGTCGGCGTTCAACGCCAGGCGCAGGCGCTCGGGCGCCGCGCCGTCATCCAGCGCAGGCACCCATTGCTGCAGATCGCCCTCCAGCAGGCGCACCTGCTGCACATGGTTGAGCAGGCGCTGGCCGAGATCGGTCGGCTGCGGCCTTGCCGCGCGCACCAGCACCGGCTGGCCGACCCGCGCTTCGAGCAGCTTTATGCGCTGGGAAATGGCCGACTGCGACAGCCCCAGCACCTGGGCGCCGCGTTCGAAACCGCCCTGTTCCACCACGGCGGCCAGGGCGGCAAGCAGCTTGTAGTCGAACATGATCAGTTTCCCTAATGAGATATCAGCAGTATTGCTTTTTCTTATACAGGCCAAAGCCGGACAATCGCCAGCATTCCCACTCTTTATGGACTGCCCACCATGGCTGGCGAAACCTCCCTGGCCGCGCTGCTGCGCGACATGACCCCGGTGCTCAACGACGGCGAGTACGTCTTCTGCACCCTGCCGGACGGCCAGCTCCCGACCGGCCTGCAGCCGCTGGGCAGCTTCCGCGAGAGCGAGGGTCTGACGCTGATCCTGTCGCGCGCCGAAGCCGAACAAGCCGGGCTGGCCTTCGACTACGTCGCCGCTTGGCTGACCCTGGAAGTGCACTCGGCGTTGCAGGCGGTCGGTCTCACCGCTGCCGTGGCCGGCGCCCTGGCCAAGGCCGGAATCAGTTGCAACGTGATCGCCGCCTGGTACCACGACCACCTGTTCGTCGCCTACGCCGACGGCCCGCGAGCGCTGGACGTGCTGCGCGCCCTCGCCCGCAACCCGGAAGGAGCCTGAATCATGTGGCAGAGCTACCTCAATGGAGTGCTGGTCGCCGCCGGCCTGATCATCGCCATCGGTGCACAGAACGCCTTCGTCCTCGCCCAGAGCCTGCGTCGCGAACATCACCTGTCGGTGGCCGCGCTGTGTGTGCTGTGCGATGCGATCCTGGTCAGCGCCGGGGTGTTCGGCCTGGCGAAGATTCTCGCCGAGAACCCGACACTGCTGGCCATCGCCCGCTGGGGTGGCGTCACCTTCCTGGTCTGGTACGGCCTCAAGGCGCTGCGTCGTGCAGTCGCACCCGAAGCCATGGCCGATGCGCAGGAAACCGGCCCGCGCTCGCGCCGCACCGTGCTCATGGCAGCACTCGCGGTGACCCTGCTCAACCCCCACGTGTACCTCGACACCGTGCTGCTGATCGGCTCACTCGGCGCCCAGCAGGCAGCGCCCGGCGCCTACGCCATGGGTGCGGCCAGCGCTTCGCTGCTGTGGTTCTTCACCCTGGCCTTCGGCGCCGCGTGGCTTGCGCCATGGCTGGCGCGGCCGGCGACCTGGCGCCTGGTGGACCTGATGGTCGCGGTGATGATGCTGGGCATGGCCGCGCAACTGGTGTTCGCCAGCTGATCTCCGGCCCGCCGACGGAAGCTTTTCGAACGACGTTCCGTCATCCCGGTCTGTGCATAGTGAGCGTCGCGCTCCGACGCAAGCCGCTGTGCAGGGCCTTTGCCCCTACAGTTGCTGCGTGGATATGCCGCAGGTCGGGTGCTATGATCCGACCTTCGCGGCGCCGGCGGGCTCTGAGCCTTCCGGACGCAACTGGCGCGCTGCCTGCCTCTTGATGGGGCGCATTGCAGCTACGCCCGGATGCCGCGACAAACATCGAACCGGCCCCGTGTACCGGTCGCGCGCACGTCGCGCTAGCCCAGACTGAGTGAGATAGGAGAGAGACCATGGCTTTCGAATTGCCGCCGCTGCCTTACGCGAAGAACGCCCTTGAGCCGCACATTTCCGCGGAAACCCTGGAATTCCACCACGACAAGCACCACAACACCTACGTCGTGAACCTGAACAATCTGGTTCCGGGTACCGAGTTCGAAGGCAAGAGCCTGGAAGACATCGTCAAGACCTCTTCCGGCGGCATCTTCAACAACGCCGCCCAGGTGTGGAACCACACCTTCTACTGGAACTGCCTGAGCCCCAACGGTGGTGGCCAGCCCACCGGCGCCCTGGCTGACGCCATCAACGCTGCCTTCGGTTCCTTCGACAAGTTCAAGGAAGAGTTCAGCAAGACCTCCATCGGCACCTTCGGCTCCGGCTGGGGCTGGCTGGTGAAGAAGGCTGACGGCTCCCTGGCCCTGGCCAGCACCATCGGCGCTGGCTGCCCGCTGACCAGCGGCGACACCCCGCTGCTGACCTGCGACGTCTGGGAACACGCCTACTACATCGACTACCGCAACCTGCGTCCGAAGTACGTCGAGGCGTTCTGGAACCTGGTCAACTGGGACTTCGTGGCTGAGCAGTTCGCTGCCTGAATGCACCCTGCTTGATAGGAAAAACCCGGCCTTGCGCCGGGTTTTTTCGTAATGGACGCGTATCACCTTCGTGTCAGCTAACCTGAAAGGCCGGTACAGTCACGAAACACAACGATGGCCCTTTGACGTCATTGCGCCAATTGCCAATACTCAGCCCCAGTCGTTCGCCCCTGGCGAGAAACAAGGAAAGCCCTTGAAACTGGATCCCCGGCACAGCCTCTCCCTCAAGCTGCTGCGAATGGTATTGCTCGCGGCCCTCGTGGTCGGAGTGGTACTCAGCTGTGCCCAGATCGTCTATGACGCCCACAAGGCCCGCCAGGCCGTGCACAACGATGCCCAGCGCATCCTGGCGATGGTCCGCGACCCGTCCACCCAGGCCGTCTACAGCCTCGACCGCGACATGGCGATGCAGGTCCTCGAAGGCCTGTTCCAGCACGAAGCCGTACGCTACGCCGCCATCGGCCATCCCGACGAACCCATGCTGGCGGAGAAATCCCGCCCGCTGCTGGACTCCAACACCCGCTGGCTGACCGACCCGATCCTCGGCGCCGAGCAGAACTACTCCATTCGCCTCGCCGGCCGTGGCGGCTCCAACGAGTACTACGGCGACCTGAAGATCACCCTCGACACCGCCCCCTATGGCGACGACTTCGTCGCCACCTCGGTGATCATCTTCATCTCCGGCATCCTCCGCGCCATGGCCCTGAGTCTGGTGCTGTTCATGGTCTACCACTGGCTGCTGACCAAGCCGCTGTCGAAGATCATCGAGCACCTTGCCTCGATCAACCCGGACCGCCCGAGCCAGCACAAGCTGCCGATGCCCGACGGCCACGAGAAGGACGAGCTGGGTTTATGGGTGAATACCGCCAACCAGCTGCTGGCCTCTATCGAGCGCAACGGCCATTTGCGCCGGGAGGCCGAAGACAGCCTGCTGCGCATCTCCCAGTACGACTTCCTCACCGGCCTACCCAACCGCAAGCTGCTGCAACAGCGCCTGGACCAGATCCTCGAAGGCGCCTCGCGCCTGCAACGCCGCGTCGCCGTGCTCTGCCTGGGCCTGGATGACTTCAAGGGCATCAACGAGCAATACAGCTACCAGTTCGGCGACCAGTTGCTGATCGCCCTCGCCGACCGCCTGCGCACCCGCAGCGCGCACCTCGGCGCCCTGGCGCGACTGGGCGGCGACCAGTTCGCCCTGGTCCAGGCCGACATCGAACAGCCCTACGAAGCGGCAGAGCTGGCCCAGCAGATCCTCGACGATCTCGAAGCTCCCTTCGAGCTCGACCAGCACCTGGTGCACCTGCGCGCCACCATCGGCATCACCCTGTTCCCCGAGGACGGCGAGACCACCGAGAAGCTGCTGCAGAAAGCCGAGCAGACCATGACCCTGGCCAAGAGCCGCTCGCGCAACCGCTACCAGTTCTACATCGCCAGCGTCGACAGCGAGATGCGCCGCCGCCGCGAGCTGGAGAAGGACCTGCGCGAAGCCCTGGCGCGCAACGAACTGCACCTGGTGTATCAGCCGCAGGTGGATTACCGCGATCACCGCGTGGTCGGCGTCGAGGCGCTGCTGCGCTGGCAGCACCCGACCCAGGGCTGGGTCGCGCCGGACCTGTTCATTCCGCTGGCAGAACAGAACGGCAGCATCTTCAGCATCGGCGAATGGGTACTCGACCAGTCCTGCCGCCAACTGCGCGAATGGCACGACCAGGGCTTCGACGACCTGCGCCTGGCGGTCAACCTGTCCACCGTGCAGCTGCGCCACAACGCCCTGCCACGGGTGGTCAGCAACCTGTTGCAGATGCACCGCCTGCCGCCGCGCTCGCTGGAGCTGGAAGTCACCGAGACGGGCCTGATGGAGGACATCTCCACCGCCGCCCAGCACCTGCTCAGCCTGCGCCGCGCAGGCGCCTTGATCGCCATCGACGACTTCGGCACCGGCTACTCCTCGCTGAGCTACCTGAAGAGCCTGCCGCTGGACAAGATCAAGATCGACAAGAGCTTCGTTCAGGACCTGCTGCTGGACGACGACGACGCCACCATCGTTCGCGCCATCATCCAGCTGGGCAAGAGCCTGGGGATGCAGGTGATCGCAGAGGGCGTGGAGACGGTGGAGCAGGAGGCCTACATCATCGCCCAGGGCTGCCACGAAGGTCAGGGCTACCTCTACAGCAAGCCGCTGCCGGCGCGCGAGCTGACCCTGTATATCAAGCAGGCGCGGCGCCTGGCCGAAGCGGCCGGCGGCAATCCGGGCGGGTCCGTCGAGCGGCATTGATCCCTTCGGGTGGAAAACGCCCTCCTCACGCCAAATCCTCCCTGTAGGAGCGAGCTTGCTCGCGAACAGCCCGAGCGCCGGTGCCAAGAGGTTCGCGAGCAAGCTCGCCCCTACAAAGAACGACTCTCCCTGCGCGCTGATAGCGACTTGCTGGCCCCGCGACCGAACCGCGCTATCGAACGCCCTTTTCAAAAATGCAAATCTTTCGCATTATGTTGCAGATTTTCTTGCGCAGTCCTTTTTCGTGCGCCTCTTTTCCATGCAAAGGAACCCGTCATGACTCGTATGCCCTGGGCCACTGCCAGCCTGCTCGCCATCGCCATCTCCCTCGCCGGCTGCGGCGATGACAAGAAAGCCGAAGCCCCTGCCGCCGCGCAGGCGCCCAGCACCCAGAGCGCTGCACCGGCGGCCGCCAAGGTCGACGAGGCCGCGGTCAAGGCCGTGGTGAAGAACTACCTGGACATCGCCGAAGCCACCTACGGCGACGCCCTGACCACCGCCAAGGCCCTGCAGACCGCCGTCGACGCACTGATCGCCAAGCCCAGCGAAGAAACCCTGAAGGCCGCCCGCGAAGCCTGGATCGCTTCCCGCCCGTCCTACTCGCAGAGCGAAGCCTTCCGCTTCGGCAACTCGATCATCGACGACTGGGAAGGCGCGGTTAACGCCTGGCCGCTGGACGAAGGTCTGATCGACTACGTCGCCAAGGACTATCAGCACGCTGAAGGCAACGCTGGCGCCAGTGCCAACATCGTCGCCAACACCGAGATCCAGGTTGGCGAAGACAAGATCGACGTCAAGGAAATCACCGGCGAGAAGCTCAAGGGCCTGAACGAGCTGGGCGGTTCCGAAGCCAACGTCGCCACTGGCTACCACGCCATCGAATTCCTCCTGTGGGGCCAGGACCTGAACGGCACCAAGCCGGGCGCCGGCGATCGCAAGTACACCGACTACGCCCAGGGCAAGGACTGCACCAACGGTCATTGCGACCGTCGTGCCGCCTACCTGAAGGCCGTCACCGACCTGCTGGTTTCCGACCTGGAAGAAATGCACGGCAACTTCAAGGCCGGCGTTGCCGACAACTACCGCGCCAAGGTCGAGGCCGACACCGCCGAGAACAACCTGCGCAAGATGTTCTTCGGCATGGGCTCGCTGTCCCTCGGCGAGCTGGCTGGCGAGCGCATGAAGGTCGCGCTGGAAGCCAACTCCACCGAAGACGAGCACGACTGCTTCAGCGACAACACCCACAACACCCTGTTCTTCAATGCCAAGAGCATTCGCAATATCTACACCGGCGAATACAAGCGCACCGACGGCAGCGTCGTGAAGGGCCCGAGCCTGTCCGACCTGGTCGCCAAGGTCGACGCCGCCGCCGATACCGATCTGAAGAATGACCTGGCCAACACCGAAGCCAAGATGCAAATCATCGTCGACCGTGCCGAGAAGGACGGTGTGCACTTCGACCAGATGATCGCCCCGGAAGACAAGGACGATCAGCAGAAGATCCGTGACGCCATCGCCTCGCTGGTCAAGCAGACCGGCGCCATCGAGAAGGCCGCCACCGCGGTCGGCGTGCAGGACCTGAAGCCGGACAACGCCGATCACCAATTCTGATCAGCCTGACCTGAAGGGTTGCAGGCGCTGCGGCTCCACGCCGCAGCGACCTTGAAACCAAGGCAAAGCCCCGCCTCGCGGGGCTTTGTCATTTCTGGACGGCAAACGATGTCGTTCGCAAATACAAATTTTTCATATTTGCATTTGACACCCCTGCTACCATGGCGCGCTGCCATATACCGCCCTGGAACCCCCGCCAATGCTCCACCGCCGTACCGCCCTGTGCCTCGTGCCGCTGCTGTCTGCCCTCGCCCTTGCCGCATGCAAGCCGGAGACCTCCCAGCACGCCGTGGCCGAGCCTGGCGAAGCACTTTCTGGCGGCGCCACTACGGTGAAGCAGAGCGACCGTAACGCCTTCTCCATGCCCTCGGGCAACCTCACGCCGAGCCGCCGCCTTGACTTCGCCGTGGGCAACAGCTTCTTCCGCAACCCCTGGGTGATTGCGCCGAGCACCACCACAGCCCGCGATGGCCTCGGCCCGCTGTTCAACACCAACGCCTGCCAGAACTGCCACATCAAGGACGGCCGTGGCCATCCGCCGGAGTTGAACGACATCAACGCCGTATCGATGCTGGTACGCCTGTCGATCCCCGCCGGCGCCGCCGACGTCGAAACCATCAAGCGCCTGGGCGTGGTGCCCGAGCCGGTGTACGGCGGCCAGTTCCAGGACTCGGCCATCCCCGGCGTGGCACCCGAGGGCAAGGTGCGGGTGGACTACGAGCCGGTGAAGGTCAGCTTCAAGGACGGCACCGTGGTCGAGCTGCGCAAGCCCATGTTGCGCATCAGCGACCTGGGCTACGGGCCGATGCACCCGGACACGCTGTTCTCCGCCCGCATCGCCCCGCCGATGATCGGCCTGGGCCTGCTGGAGTCCATCAGCGAGGCGGACATCCTCGCCAACGCGGACCTCCAGGCCAAGGGCAGCGACGGCATCCACGGCCGGCCGAACCGGGTCTGGGACGACGAGAAACAGGCCACAGTCCTCGGCCGCTTCGGCTGGAAGGCCGGGCAACCCAACGTCGCCCAGCAGAACGCCCACGCCTTCTCCGGCGACATGGGCCTGACCAGCGACCTGCTGCCCAGCGATGACTGCACCCAGGCCCAGGTCGATTGCCTGAAAGCCATCGACGGAGGCAAACCGGAAGTCAGCCAGCACATCTTCAACCAGGTCGCCTTCTACGCCCGCAACCTCGCTGTGCCGGCACGGCGCAAAGTCGACGACCCGCAGGTGCTCACCGGCAAGGGCCTGTTCTTCGATTCCGGCTGCGCCAGCTGCCACACGCCCAAGTTCACCACCGGCATCAATGCCGCCGAGCCCGAGCTCGCCAACCAGGTCATCCGCCCCTACAGCGACCTGCTGCTGCATGACATGGGCGAGGGACTAGCGGACAATCGCCCGGAATTTCTTGCCAGCGGCCGCGACTGGCGCACCGCGCCGCTGTGGGGCATCGGCCTGACCGAAACGGTCAACGGCCACACCCAGTTCCTGCATGACGGCCGCGCCCGCAACCTGCTCGAAGCCGTGCTCTGGCATGGCGGCGAAGCCGAAGCGGCCAAGCAACGCGTACTGAATTTCGACGCCGGGCAGCGCGATGCCCTGTTGGCGTTTTTGAACTCACTCTAAGGAGCCGAGCCCACCATGTTCCGCCCCCGACTTCTGATCACCAGCCTCGCCATCGCCCTGGGCGCCTGCTCGCCCACCGACCCGCAGGCCACCACCAGCGCCACCCTGGCCCAGCAGGTGATCCTGCCGACCTACAGCCGCTGGGTCGACGCCGACCGCGCGCTGGCCGCCAGCGCCCTGGCCTACTGCCAGGGCAAGGAAGACCTGACCAAGGCACGCGCCGACTTCATGGCCGCGCAGAAGGCCTGGGCCGAGCTGCAGCCGCTGCTGGTCGGCCCGCTGGCCGAGGGCAACCGCTCCTGGCAGGTACAGTTCTGGCCGGACAAGAAGAACCTCGTGGCGCGCCAGGTCGAGCAACTGCTGAGCAGCGGCAACGCGATATCCCCGGAGACCCTGGATAAATCCAGCGTCGTGGTGCAGGGCCTGACCGCCTACGAATACATCCTCTTCGATGCGAAGATCGACCTGGCCAACGCCGAGACCAAGGCTCGCTACTGCCCGCTGCTGGAAGCTATCGGTGCGCACCAGCAAACCCTGGCCGAAAGCATCCTGGCGCAGTGGAAGCAGGACGGCGGCATGCTCGCCCAGCTCTCCAAGTTCCCCAACGAGCGCTACGCCGATGCCCACGAGGCCATCGCCGAACTGCTACGCGTGCAGGTCACCGCGCTGGACATGCTGAAGAAGAAACTCGGCACCCCGCTGGGCCGCCAAAGCAAGGGCATCCCGCAGCCGTTCCAGGCCGAAGGCTGGCGCAGCGACGCCTCCCTGGCTAGCCTGGACGCCAGCCTGACCGGCGCCCAGGCGCTGTGGGACGGCACCGACAAGAAGGGCCTGCGCGCCCTGCTGCCGGCCGAACAGAAAGAGCTGGCCGGGAAGATCGACGCCGCCTACGCCGACGTCCACGGCAAGCTGAAGGCGATCAACCAGCCGCTCAGCGAACTGCTCAAGGACGAAGCCGGCCTCAAGCAGCTGAACGAGCTGTACGACAGCCTCAACGTCGTCCACCGCCTGCACGAGAGCGACCTGGCGAAGGCGCTGGGCGTGCAGCTGGGCTTCAACGCCAACGACGGCGACTGATCGAGAGCGGACGAGGTGAAAACCATGTTGCGACGTCACGTGATCGGCCTGGGCAGCCTGCTGCTCGGCGCCCTGACCTTCGGCGGCTGGACGCTGTCACGCAAGGGCAAGGAGCCCCTGGTGCTGTCCGCCCGTGACGACGCGGATGGCAAGCACTATGCCGTGGGCTATCGCCTGGACGGCAGCTGCGCCTTCGCCACCGAGGTCGGCCTGCGCTGCCACGACGTGGTGCAGCATCCCAGCCTGCCGCTGGCGCTGTTCGTCGCCCGTCGTCCGGGCCGGCAGAGCTACCTGATCGACCTGAACGACGGCCGCCTGCTGCAGACCGTCGATTCGCAGGCGGACCGCCACTTCTACGGCCACGGCGTTTGGCACAAGGACGGCGAGTGGCTGTACGCCACCGAGAACGACACCTCCGATCCGGGCCGCGGCCTGCTCGGCGTATACCGCTTCGACGGTGAGCGCCTGAGCCACGCCGGCGAGGTCTCCACCCACGGCCTCGGCCCGCACCAGGTGTCCTGGATGCCCGATGGCGAGACGTTGGTGGTGGCCAACGGCGGCATCCGCACCGAAGCCGAAAGCCGTGTGGAGATGAACCTCGACGCCATGGAGCCAAGCCTGGTGCTGATGCGCCGCGACGGCGTGCTGATCTCCAAGGAAACCCTGCCGCAGCCGATGAACAGCGTGCGCCACCTGGCCATCGCCGCGGACGGCACCATAGTCGCCGGGCAGCAGTACATGGGCGACGCCCATGATCGCGCCGACCTGCTCGCCATCAAGCGCCCCGGCGAGGCCTTCCAGGCCTTCCCGCTGGCCGACGAGCAGCGCCTGGCGATGACCCAGTACACCGCCAGCGTCGCCGTGCACAACGACCTGCGCCTGGTCGCCCTCACCGCCCCGCGCGGCAACCGCTTCTTCATCTGGGACCTGGACTCCGGCGCCGTGCGCCTGGACGCGCCGCTGCCCGACTGCGCCGGCGTCGGCGCGGTGAAGGACGGCTTCGTCGTCACCTCCGGCCAGGGCCGCTGCCGCTTCTACGACTGCCGCGGCGAACGCATTGCCGGCACGCCGCTGGACCTGCCCCCGGCGTTCTGGGACAACCACCTGCACCTGGCCTGACTCCGGCGAGCGTAGGAGCAACTGTCTTCTCCCGGATAATTCGGCGCCTGCATTTCCCCCTCACCCCAACCCTCTCCCTCAGGGAGAGGGGGCAAACCGTGCCGGCTGACGCTGTGGTTTCATCCTGCACCATTGGGTCCCCTCTCCCCCCGGGAGAGGGCTAGGGTGAGGGCCGGCCCGTGTACAGAAGTTTCCCGTAGGAGCGGACTCCGTCCGCGATGTGCAACCGTCAAGCTCGGAACCGCCGGATAGCGATCGCGGATGAATCCGCTCCTGCGACACCGGCAGCCCATGGCATCAGGCCAGAACGCCCGTACCAGAGCGCCCGAAAACCCCTACCACTCGTCTGCCTGTCCTCAGGAAGACACCCACCCGGCCGATGCAAAAGCTGACCGATCCCACCCTGCGTCTTAGAGGCGTAAACAAGATGTCCCCCAATACTTCCCTGCGTACCCAGATCCTTTCGCTGCTGGGCGGCAGCCTGCTGCTCGTGCTGCTGATCGCCCTCGCCTGCTTCCATTTCCTGTCCGGCAGCGTCAGCGCCTACCAGCGCCTGCTGGACGGCCCGTTGCAATCCTCGCAACTCGTGGACCAGGCCAACCTGGCTTTCAAGGCCCAGGTGCAGGAGTGGAAGAACGTCCTGCTTCGCGGCCAGCAGCCGGCGGACCTGAACAAGTACTGGAGCCAGTTCGAAGACCAGGAACGCGCCGTGCAGGACCTGCTCCAGCGCCTGGAGCAGAACGCCGCGGATGATGCGACGCTCAAGGCCCAGGTCACCCGTCTGCGCGACGAGCATCGCCAGCTCGGCCAGGCCTACCGCAAAGGCCGCGACGCCTATGTCGCCGCCGGCAGTGACCCGCGCGCCGGTGACGTCGCGGTGAAGGGCATCGACCGTGCCGCCAGCGAGCAGATGGCCGCCCTGGTGGACAGCCTGCATCACGACGCCCAGGAGGAAGCCAAGAGCATCTCCGCCAGTGCCGACAGTACCGTTGTCAGCGGCACCCTGGTCCTGCTGCTCTCGGGCATCGCGCTGGGCCTGCTCAGCCTGTGGCTGGTCAACCGCAACCTGATCGGCCCGATCGCCCGCCTGATCGAACACATCGCCCAGCTCAGCGAGGGCTACTTCGGCGAGCGCGTCGACGCCAGCCGCCGCGACGAACTGGGCCGCCTGGCCCGTGCCGCCAACACCCTGCGCGATTTCCTGGCCGAGACCTTCACCCGTCTGAAACACAGCACCACCGAACTGGACACCGCCAGCGGCGAGCTGAACGCCATCGCCACCCTGATGGCCGAAGGCACCCGTGAGCAGTTCTCGCGCACCGACCAGGTGGCCACGGCGATGCACGAGATGTCCGCCACCGCCCAGGAAGTCGCCCGCCACGCCTCCGACGCCGCCCGCGCCGCCGACGATGCCGACCAGCACGCCCAGGAAGGCGGCGAAGTGATGAAGACCACCATCGTCACCATCACCGAGATGAGCAACGAGATCGCCAACACCGCCGACGTCATCCGCCGCCTGGAAAGCGACAGCGGACGCATCGGCAAGGTGCTGGAAGTGATCCGCGGCATCGCCGACCAGACCAACCTGCTGGCCCTCAACGCCGCCATCGAGGCCGCCCGCGCCGGTGAAGCCGGGCGTGGTTTCGCCGTGGTCGCCGACGAGGTCCGCACCCTGGCCCAGCGCACCGCCGAATCCACGGCCGAGATCCACCAGATCATCGACACCGTGCAAACCGGCTCGGTGAACGCCCTGCGCGCCATCGAGAGCGGCAAGACCCGCAGCGAACAGGGCGTGGAGCGCGTCACCCAGGCCGGCGAAGTGTTGCGCAGCATCACCCATGCCGTGGAAGCGATCCGCGACATGAACCGCCAGATCGCCACCGCCGCCGAGGAACAGACCTCGGTCGCCGAGGACATCTCGCGCAACCTCACCGAGATCACCGCCATCGGCGCCACGAACGAGGAAAACGTGGTCCGCACCCAGGGCGCCAGCCGCCACCTGCACGGCCTCTCCGGCGAACTCGCCGACGTCACCCGCAAGCTCAGCGCCTGATCCTTCTCAGCCACATGGACGTGGCTTCCCCTCCAGCGCACTTCTCCGCACCGATCCAGCGCACATCCTCCGCAAACAACCTTACTTTTCGTGGGAAACCTCTTGTAATCCCAGCCCTTTGACTCTCCGCGCATTCAGGCATAAGGTGCGCAATTCCGCCCCGCAATGGGGCGTCCCACGTATCGGCTTCAAAGCCTGATCGATATCTGCGCGAACGGAAGGCCGCCCGGCAACTTGTGGGCGAGCGATCGCGCCCGATTGCTGCCAGGCACGTACCAAGGAACAGGAAGATGTTGCGCCGCATGCTGATCATGCTGGGCGTAGTTGCCGTCATCGTTGCGGTGCTCGCCGGCTCGAAATACCTCTCCATCAAGAAACAGATCGCCATGTTCTCGGCGCCGCGTCCGCCGGTGAGCGTGAACGCCGCCAATGCCGAAGAACGCGACTGGCAGAGCCGCCTGCAGGCCATCGGCACCCTGCGCGCCATCCAGGGCGTAACCCTGACCGCCGAGGTTTCGGGAACGGTCAGCGCGGTGCAGTTCGTCTCCGGCGACAAGGTCAAGGTCGGCCAGCCGGTGGTGCAGCTCGAATCCGACGTCGAGCAGGCCACCCTGCGTACCGCCGAGGCAGACCTCGGGCTGGCCCAGGTCGAGTACGAGCGCGGCAAGAGCCTGGTGGGCCGCCAGGCCATTTCCAAGAGCGAGTACGACCGCCTCGCCGCCCAGTTGAACCGCTCCACCGCCACCGTCGCGCAACTGCGCGCGGCGCTGGCGAAGAAGCGCATCCTCGCGCCCTTCTCCGGCACCATCGGCATCCGCCAGGTGGACGTCGGGGACTACGTTTCCCCGGGCACCGAGATCGTCACCCTGCAGGACCTGACGACCCTGCAGGTGGACTTCTTCCTGCCCGAGCAAGACTTCCCCCTGCTCAAGCGCGGGCAGAAAGTAGTGGTTCGCGTGGCGGCCTATCCGGGCCAGAGCTTCGACGCGCAGATCGACGCCATCAGCCCGCGCGTGGACAACCAGACGCGCAACCTGCTGGTCCGCGCCAGCATGGCCAACCCCGACGGCAAGCTGCTGCCGGGCATGTTCGCCAACCTCGAAGTGCAGTTGCCGGACAGCGCGCCGCGCATCGTGGTCCCGGAGACCGCCGTCGCCTTCACCTTGTATGGCAACTCGGTGTACGTGGTGGTGCCGCAAAAGAAAAAGGCTGACGACAAGGAAGCTGACGTGGCCAGCACCAGCCAGACCAAGGTCACGGAGTCTTCGCAGAAAAAGCTCGAAGTCGAACGCCGCTTCGTGAAGACCGGCGAACGCCGCGAAGGCAGCGTGGTGATCCTCGAGGGCCTGAAGGCCGGCGAGCAGGTGGTGACCTCCGGCCAGCTCAAGCTGGACAACGGCACCGCCGTGGCCATCGCCAAGGACCCGCAGTAATCGCATAGCCGGCGCGTCGCTCGATGTGGCGCGCCAACAGACCCCGCCGTCATCCGGCAGGGTCCGCATTAAAGGATTGAGCTATGTTCACCGATCCCTTTATTCGTCGCCCGGTGCTGGCCACCGTGGTCAGCCTGCTGATCGTCCTGCTCGGCATGCAGGCCTTCAGCAAGCTGGTGATCCGCGAGTATCCGGCGATGGAAAACGCGCTGATCACCGTCACCACCTTCTATGCTGGCGCCAACGCCGAAACCATCCAGGGCTACATCACCCAGCCGCTGCAGCAGAGTCTCGCCAGCGCCGAAGGCATCGACTACATGACCTCGGTGAGCCGGCAGAACTACTCGGTGATCTCGATCTACGCGCACATCGGCGCCAACTCCGATCGCCTGGTCACCGAGCTGCTGTCGAAGATCGGCGAGGTGAAGACCCAGCTGCCGCCCGACGCCGAAGACCCGGTGCTGGACAAGGAAGCGGCCGACGCCTCGGCGCTGATGTACATCAGCTTCTTCAGCGAGCAGATGAACAACCCGCAGATCACCGACTACCTGTCGCGGGTGATCCAGCCCAAGCTCGCCACCCTGCCGGGCATCTCCGAAGCAGAGATCCTCGGCAACCAGGTGTTCGCCATGCGCCTGTGGCTGGACCCGGTGAAGATGGCCGCCTACGGCATCACCGCCGGCGACGTGGCCGACGCGGTGCGCCAGTACAACTTCCTCTCCGCCGCCGGCGAGGTGAAGGGCGAGCTGGTGGTCACCTCGGTGAACGCCTCCACCGACCTGAAATCCCCGGAAGCCTTCGCCGCCATCCCGCTGAAGACCGCAGGCGACCGTCGCGTGCTGATGGGCGACGTGGCGCGCATCGAACTGGGTGCGGCGAGCTACGACGCGGTCAGCTCGTTCAACGGCATCCCATCGGTGTACATCGGCATCAAGGGCACGCCCAGCTCCAACCCGCTGGACGTGATCAAGGAAGTCCGCGCCAAGATGCCGGAGCTGGAAGAGCAGCTGCCGCCCGGCCTGCAGGTATCCATCGCCTATGACGCCACGCGCTTCATCCAGGCCTCCATCGACGAGGTGGTGAAGACCCTGGGCGAGGCGATCCTGATCGTCATCGTGGTGGTCTTCCTGTTCCTCGGCGCGTTCCGCTCGGTGATCATCCCGGTGGTGACCATCCCGCTGTCGATGATCGGCGTGCTGTTCTTCATGCAGGTGATGGGCTACTCGATCAACCTGCTGACGCTGCTGGCCATGGTGCTCGCCATCGGCCTGGTGGTGGACGATGCCATCGTGGTGGTGGAGAACATCCACCGCCACATCGAGGAGGGCAAGTCGCCGTTCCAAGGCGCCATCGAGGGCGCGCGGGAAATCGCCGTGCCGGTGGTGACCATGACCATCACCCTGGCCGCCGTGTACGCGCCCATCGGCTTCCTCAGCGGCCTGACCGGCGCGCTGTTCAAGGAGTTCGCCTTCACCCTGGCCGGTGCGGTGATCATCTCCGGCATCGTAGCCCTGACCCTGTCGCCGATGATGTGCTCGCGTCTGCTGCGCCATGACGAAAACCCCAGCGGCCTGGCCCATCGCCTGGACCTGATCTTCGAAGGCCTCAAGCAGCGCTACCAGCGCGCCCTGCACGGCACGCTGAACAGCCGCCCGGTGGTGATCGTCTTCGCCCTGCTGGTGCTGGCGATCATTCCCCTACTGGTCATGTTCAGCCACGACGAGCTGGCGCCCGAGGAAGACCAGGGCATCGTCTTCCTCATGGCCAACGCGCCGCAGACGGCGAACCTCGACTACCTGTCGAAGTACACCGCCGAGTTCGAGGGCATCTTCCGCAAGTTCCCCGAGTACTATTCGGCGTTCCAGATCAACGGCTACAACGGCGTGCAGACCGGCATCGGCGGCATGCTGCTCAAGCCCTGGGACGAGCGCGAACGCAGCCAGATGGAACTGCTGCACGCGGTGCAGGGCGAGCTGGACAAGATCCCCGGCCTGCAGATCTTCGGCTTCAACCTGCCGTCGCTGCCGGGCACCGGCGAGGGCCTGCCGTTCCAGTTCGTCATCAACACCGCCAGCGACTACCAGTCCTTGCTGCAGGTGGCCGAGCGGGTGAAGAAGCGCGCGGAGGAGTCGGGCAAGTTCGCCTTCCTCGATCTCGACCTGGCCTTCGACAAACCCGAGCTGGTGGTCGACATCGACCGCGCCAAGGCCGCGCAGATGGGCGTATCCATGCAGGACCTGGGCGTCGCGCTGGGGGCGCTGCTGGGTGAAGGCGAGATCAACCGTTTCACCATCGACGGGCGCAGCTACAAGGTGATCGCCCAGGTCGAGCGCGCCTACCGCGACAACCCGGGCTGGCTGAACAACTACTACGTGAAGAGCCAGAGCGGCCAGCTGATCTCGCTGTCGACCCTGGTGACCTTCCACGAGCGCGCGCGCCCGCGCCAGCTCAACCAGTTCCAGCAGCTGAACTCGGCGATCATCTCCGGCGTGCCGATGGTCAGCATGGGCGAAGCCATCGACACCGTGCGCGGCATCGCCGAGCAGGAATCACCGCGCGGCTTCTCCTTCGACTACGCCGGCGCCTCGCGGCAGTTCGTGCAGGAAGGCAGTGCGCTGATGATCACCTTCGCCCTGGCACTGGCGGTGATCTTCCTGGTGCTGGCGGCGCAGTTCGAGAGCTTCCGCGATCCGCTGGTGATCATGGTCACCGTGCCGCTGTCGATCTGCGGTGCGCTGATTCCGTTGTTCCTCGGCCTGTCGAGCCTGAACATCTACACCCAGGTCGGGCTGGTGACGCTGATCGGGCTGATCAGCAAGCACGGCATCCTCATCGTCGAGTTTGCCAACCAGCTGCGCCACGAGCGCGGGCTGTCGGTGCGCGAGGCGGTGGAGGAGGCCGCGGCGATTCGCCTGCGCCCGGTACTGATGACCACCGCCGCCATGGTGCTCGGCGTCATCCCGCTGCTGCTCGCCACCGGCGCCGGCGCGGTGAGCCGCTTCGACATCGGCATCGTCATCGCCACCGGCATGAGCATCGGTACGCTGTTCACCCTGTTCGTGCTGCCCTGCGTGTATACGCTGCTGGCCAAGCCGGACAAGAAGCCCGCCGAAAACCCCGCGCTGGCCACGGCGCACTGAAGAAAAAAGCCCCGCATCAGCGGGGCTTTTTTCTGGCACCTGCGATTCATCCGTAGGGCGGATAAAGCGTTCCGCTTTATGCGCCCTACGACAACAGGAAAACTCCGGCGCAATGTCTCCTACAGGCAACCGTCACGGCTTGGGAATGGAAAACGCCACCAGCCGATACCCCTCGGCGGTACGGATGAAGTCGAAGCTGGCATGCCGGGCCGGCTCGAACGAGCCTTGCTGCCAATGTTCCATGACCGACACCTTGGGCGTCTTCCACTGGGCGAACTCGCCGCAACCGTCGAAGTACTGCGGGTCACGCTCGGGGTCGAAGGGCCAGCCCATGTCGTCCGCGCGCACGCCATAGCCTGCGGAGGTACGCAGTGCCACCAGCCGCTTACGCAGCTCCGCGCCGTGCTTTTGCAGCACTTCATCCGGCGTGGCGGCCTGCCAGTCATCCAGCGGCTCACCGCCCTGCCCGCTCCAGATTCGGGAGTAGCTGTGGGCTTTCAGAGAAGCATCATCGAGGTGCGCGAGGAACTCGTCGCGGAACCAGACGGCAAAGTCCTTCTCGATATCGACGAAGCTGATATAGCGACCATCGACAGCCTTGAACGAAACGCGGCGCGCATCGCTGGAAGGTTGCTCGCCCACCTGCCTGGAGTACCAGTCCAGCGCCTCGGCGCGCGAAGCGTCGAAGCCTTGCACCAGCGTCCTGCCGTGGCGATCCAGCAGCAGTTCAGTGCCGCCGCTCCAGCCCTTGTGCTCGCACTGCTCCAGGCTCACGCCCGGATCGGCACAGCTGCGCGTGGCGCCCTTCAGCGCCACCACCATGCCGTTGCGCATGGCCGTCGCATCGCTCAGCTCGGCCGCGATCAGCACCTGGCCGTTGCCGTCGAGGAAGCCGACCTTGTCGCGCTGACGGTCGCGGAAGCGGATGCTGTTTTCGCTCTCGCAGATCGGTGCATTGTCGAAGAAGTACAGCGAGTCCGGCGCCACCTGGCGGCCGTCGCGCAGCAGGTAGTAGTTGCGGTAACCGTCGGTCGTTTCCTCACCGGTGGCGATGATGTGCTCGAAGCGCCGGGCCATCGTGAACATCGGGCTGAGCGTCGGCTCGATCTTCACCACGCCCTGCGCATCCTTGAATCCGATCAACTCGTTCTGTGTGAACGCCACCCATGGCTCATCCGCTGCGGCCGCAACGCTCAGCGCCAGCGCCGCGAGGCCTGCCAGCCATGCACCGATGCCCTTTCCTTCCATGCTGGAAACCTCCCCTCGATTCCGTGTTCTGCCGCATTGTGCCATGGGCAAAGAAAAGCCCCCGCGCATCACTGCGCGGGGGCTCGGTCTCGCGAAGAGCTATCAGGCCGGCTGGCGCTGCATCGCGCCGCTCTCGCTCTCGCCTTTCAGGCTCCAGCTCTTCAGGTGTTCCAGGCTCGCGCGGTACGGCTTCAGACCACTGGCCAGCAGCAACGCCCCGGCGACCAGGGCCACAACGCTGACAATCAGCAGCGAGTAACGCAGCGCCATGTCGTCGGCGAACACGTAGTCGGTCACCAGGGCGATGGCGGTCGGGCCGATGCCCAGGCCGAGCAGCGTCACCACGAACAGGTAGATCGCCGAGGCCTGGCCGCGCATGGAGTTGGGCATGATTTCCTGGATCGCCGCCGGGGCGACGCCGAAGGGCATGCTGAGGAAGAACACAATGGGCGCCATCATCGCTGCCGCCGCGTTGCCGCTGTCCAGCAGCGGATAGACCAGGCTCAGCGGGATGGCCAGGCAGGCGGCCAGCAGGCCCACGCGCATGTTGGCATCGGTGCGCCCGCGCTTGGCCCAGTAGTCGGCCAGGCGGCCGCCGCAGACGATGCCCAGGCAGCCGAACACCGCAACGATGCTGCCGTATACCACGCCGACGTGGCCGGCATCCCAGCCGTAGGTGCGGACGAAGAAGGTCGGCACCCAGGCTCCGCTGCCGTAGCTGGCGAAGGAGATACAGGCGAAACCGAAATTGTGGCAGAGCACAGTCTTGCGGTTGGCACGCAGGTAGGCGCCCACTTCGCTCATTGGTACGACCACGCCGGCGCCCACGCCACGGCGGGTCGGCTCCTTCACCGCGAGCATGAGCAGGGTGAAGAGCACCCCGGCGGCGCCGAGGATCAGGAAGATCAGCTGCCAGGGCCGCACTTCACCGAGGATTGGCAGGTGTACATCGCCCTGGGCGGAAGCGAACTTGATCACCAGCCCGCCGAGCAGGAAGGCCAGCCCCGAGCCAAGGTAGATGCCCATGGAATACACGCTGATGGCGGTGGCCCGACGCTGGGCCGGGAAGCTGTCGGCGATCAGCGAGTAGGCCGCCGGGGATAAGGCCGCCTCGCCCACGCCGACACCGACGCGGAACAGCAGGAAGTGCCAGTACTGGCGGGCCAGGCCGCAGGCGGCGGTCATGGCGCTCCAGATCAGCACGCCGACAGTGATCAGCCCGCGACGGCTGCGGCTGTCGGCCATGCGCCCGAGGGGGATGCCGCACAGCGTGTAGAACAGCGCAAAGGACAGGCCCATCAGCAGGCTCATCTGCGTATCGCTGATCTCCAGATCGCGGCGGATGGGGCCGACCAGCAGGTTGAGAATCTGTCGGTCGATGAAGGAAAGCACGTAGGCGACCATGAGGATCGCAACCGTGGACCAGGCCACGGCACTGGAGGGGTAGCCGTTATTGTTGTTGTTCATGCCGGGCTCCTGAAACGCCGCCAATCGCGGCGAAGGCGAAGGGGAGAAGCCGCAGAGTAGGCATTGCGAACGCGTCGCGCGCGCACTATCAGATCTCTGAATGCGCGCGTTGGCCGTTGGCTGATGAATGGGTGGTCAGGGATTGGACGGAGGGTTCTAGCCCAGCCCATGTAGGAGCAAGCTTGCTCGCGAACCCGTTACCCGAGAGCCGCGGCATCCGGCGAAGAACAGGGCTTCCATGTAGGGCGCATAACGCTTGAGGCGTTATTCGCCCTACCTGACTAGAGTCCACGTGAATGCGGAGCCCCTCTCCCCCGCCCTTTCCCTTCCGAGCGTGGCGCGCAGCCAGGGTCAGGGAGAGAGCAATGTCCCGCGGCGATGCAGCATCAGATCGCCACCGGCAACCGCTCGCAAAGCTTCGCCAGCGCCCGTGCCCAGAGTTCCTGATCGTTCAGGCAAGGCACCAGCACCAGCTCCTCGCCGCCCGCCGCGCGGAACTGCTCCTGGCCGCGCTGGCCGATCTCTTCCAGCGTTTCGATGCAGTCGGCGACGAAGGCCGGGCACATCACCAGCAGGCGCTTCACGCCCTGCTTGCCGAGTTTGTCCAGCTGCGCCTCGGTGTAGGGTTCGATCCACTTGTTGCGGCCCAGGCGTGACTGGAAGGACACCGACCAGCGCCCGTGCTGCAGACCGGCACCCGCGGCGAAATCCTCCGCCGTGCGCAGGCACTGGCTGCGATAACAGACGGCCATAACGTCCTCGTGCACGCCCCGGCTGGAACTGGCAGTGAGATCGTGACTCTTGTCCTTCACCAACTTGCGAATGTGCGACTCGGGCAGGCCGTGGAAGCTCAGCAGCAGGTGATCGTAGGGTTGCTCCAGATACGGTTTCACGCTGTCCACCAACGCCTGTCGGTACTCCGGCTCGGCATAGAACGGCGGCAGCACCTTCAGCTCCAGCTTGAGGTTGTGCTCGCGCATCACCCGACGGGCTTCCTCGATGGCGGTGGTGGTGGTGCTGTCGGCGAACTGCGGGTACAGCGGCGCGAAGGTCACCTGGGTGATGCCCTGCTGGCTCAGGCGCAGCAGCGCCTTCTCGATCGACGGTTCGCCATAGCGCATGCCCAGCTCGACCGGGCCGTGTGGCCAGAATGGCCGGACGGCCTCCTGCAGGCGGCGGCTCAGCACGACCAGCGGCGAGCCCTCGTCCCACCAGATCGACGCGTAGGCGTGGGCGGACTCCTCCGGGCGCTTGCGCAGCACCAGGGACACCAGCAGCCGGCGGATCGGCCAAGGCAGATCGATCACGTAAGGGTCCATGAGGAACTGATCGAGGTAGCGGCGCACGTCCTCGACCTGGGTGGAGGCCGGTGATCCCAGGTTGACCAGCAGGAGGGCGTTTTGGGTCATGCAGTTTCCTTAAACCGGTACGGTAGGAGGTCGTCGTGCAGGCTGCGCAGTTTACACGCAGCGATTCATATCAAGTTCTGTCGCCGATGCCGCAGGCCTTCAGCGCTGTTCGCGCAGCACATCCGCCAGCGCTTCCTTGAATTCCGGGAAGCGGAACACGAAGCCGGCGTCCAGCAGGCGGCGCGGCACGATGCGCTGGCCGCCCAGCAGCAGGGTCGACATCTCGCCCAGCAGCAGGCGCAGGGCAAAGCCCGGAACCGGCATCAGTGTCGGCCGGTGCAGCGCCTGGCCCAGTTCCTGGGTGAAATCGCGGTTGCGCACCGGCTGCGGCGCGCACGCATTATAAGGACCGGCCGCGTCCGCCTTGCGCAAAAGAAAATCGATCAGGGCTATCTGGTCGTCGATATGAATCCAGGACATCCACTGCCGGCCATCCCCGAGCCGTCCGCCGGCGCCCATGCGAAATGGCGGCAACAGGCGCTTGAGGAAACCACCTTCGGGCGCCAGGACCAGACCGGTGCGCACCAGGACCACACGTATGCCCAGCGCCTCGGCCTCGCGGGCGATCTGCTCCCAGGCCAGGCACAGTTCGCTGGCGAAGTCCTCGCCGGCGGCCGCGCTGTTCTCTTCCAGCGGTCGCTCGCCGGCGTCGCCGTACCAACCGACCGCCGAGCCGTTGATCAGCACCGCCGGGCGCTGGCTGCGCCCCTCCAGCCAGCTCACCAGGCGCTCGGTCAGGCGCACCCGGCTGTCCCACAGCAGGGCCTTGCGCCGGGCGCTCCAGGGCTTGTCGGCGATGGGCTCGCCGGCCAGGTTGACCACCGCATCCAGCGGCACGTCTCCGTAAGCCTCGAAGTCGGCGATACCGCGCACCGTCTCACCGCACAGCGAGGCGACGCGCTGGGGCTGACGGCTCAGCACGGTGAGCTGGTGCCCATCGGCGCTCCACTGGCGGCAGAGGCGGCGGCCAATCAAGCCGGTGCCGCCGGTCAAGAGAATATGCATGGCGAACTCCTTGTTGGGCTGTTCCACCTTCCATCAGTCTGGACGAGAGGGAGGCGATTGCATTGACACTCCCTCTACGGCGAGGTCTACGCTGTAAGTGCCGGAACCGGTGCCGGGCTCATTCCTGAATGAACCGATGCGGCGCCGAAGGTTCCGATGATCGAAATCCTATCGTTGACGAGCGCGGACAGCTGAAACGTAATTGTACATATAGTTTCGTTTGTACAAGAACACTCCGCTCGTTACGCTGAAAGAAACAGACTACGAGGCATGTCATGAGCGCCCCCATTGCCATCATTGGCACCGGTATCGCCGGACTCTCGGCCGCCCACGCCCTGCGCGATGCCGGGCAGGACGTCCATCTGTTCGACAAGGGCCACGGCAGCGGCGGCCGGATGGCGAGCAAGCGCAGCGAAGCCGGCGCCCTGGACCTCGGCGCGCAGTACTTCACCGCCCGAGACCGGCGTTTCCTCGATGCCATACAGAAGTGGCGCGAGCACGGCTGGGTCGCCGAATGGGACCCGGCTCTCTACCAGTACCGCGACGGTGAACTGAGCCCCTCGCCCGACGAGCAGCCACGCTGGGTCGGCAGCCCACGCATGAGCGCGATCACCCGTGCGCTGCTGCAGGACCAGGTCGTCACCTTCACCTGCCGTATCACCGAGGTCTACCGCGGCGAGGAGCACTGGCACCTGCAGGACTCCGAAGGCCAGACCCACGGCCCCTTCAGCCGCGTGCTGGTCGCCACGCCGGCGCCACAGGCTGCGGCGCTGCTGGCCAGTGCGCCGAAGCTGGCCGCCGCCGCCGCGAGCATCCCCATGGAGCCGACCTGGGCCGTTGCCCTGGCCTTCCGCGAGCCCCTGGACACGCCCGTGCAGGGCTGTTTCGTGCACGAGGGCCCGCTGTCCTGGCTGGCCAGCAACCACTCAAAACCCGGTCGTGACGAGCAGCTCGACACCTGGGTGCTGCACGCCGCCAGCGGATGGAGCAAGCAGCACATCGACCTACCCAAGGAAAGCGTGATCGAGCACCTGCGCGGCGCCTTCGCCGAGCTGATCGGCTGTGCCGTCCACGCCCCCGACTTTGCCCTCGCCCACCGCTGGCTCTATGCCCGCCCCATGGAAGCACACCAGTTCGGCGCCCTCGCCGACGCCGACCTGGGGATATACGCCTGCGGCGACTGGTGCCTCTCCGGCCGGGTCGAAGGCGCCTGGCTGAGCGGCCTGGAAGCCGCCCGCCGCCTGCTCGAACACCTCTGACCGACCACGGCCATCTCCCTGCGGAGATGGCCGTCGAATCCCCGCACCCGTCCCCTTCCTTGTACAAGTCTTTGCACTTGTACAAGCCTGCGCCTATCCTTGCCGATAGTTGTACAAAGAAACCAACCTGTACAAGAAATCGGTCGCCGCAATGTCCATCGCCAAACCCACCAACCCCTCACGCCCCAAGCTCGCCATCAGCGCCTGTCTGCTGGGCGAGTCGGTGCGCTATAACGGCGGACACAAGGCCTCGCGCCTGTGCCTGGACGTCCTGAGCCGCCACTTCGACTTCCGCCCGGTGTGCCCGGAAGTCGCCATCGGCCTGGGCGTGCCGCGGCCGACCCTGCGCCTGGTCGGCGACCACGATGACCCAAGAGCGCTGATCCAGCGCGAAGGCGGCCGCGACGTCAGCGAAGCCCTGCGCGATTTCGGCCACAAACAGGCCGGGCTGCTGCAGGACATCTGCGGCTACATCTTCATGCAGCAGTCGCCCTCCTGCGGCCTGCAGCGGGTGAAGCTCTATCGCTTCGACGGCCAGCTGCGCCCGCCGGGCGTGCGCGGTCTCTACGCACAAGCCTTCTGCGCCGCGCGCCCGGAGCTGCCGGTGGAAGAAGAAGGCCGGCTCAACGACCCGGTAATCCGCGAGAACTTCCTCACCCGCGTGTTCGCCTACGCCGCCTGGCAGAAGCTCTGCGCGGATGGGCTGACACGCCACGCGGTAATCGGCTTCCACTCCCGCTACAAGTACCAGCTGATGGCCCACAACCCGCGCCAGTACAGTTCCCTCGGCCAGCGCCTGGCGAAGATCGCCGAGCAACCGCTGGAAGACTTCGCCCGGGACTACTTCCACGACTTCATGCAGGCGCTGGGCACCTGCGCCACACGCGGCACCCACAGCAACGTGCTGCAGCACCTGGCCGGTTACCTCAAGCATGACCTGCTCTCCACCGACAAGGCCGAGATGCAGCGGTTGATCGAGCAGTACCGCGAAGGCGTTATCCCGCTGGTGGTGCCGCTGACGCTGCTCAAGCACCACTTCCGCCTGCACCCGCACCCCTACATCGATGCCCAGGCCTACCTGCAACCGCACCCCGAAGACCTGAGCCTGCGCAATGCCATCTGACGTAGCCCTCAGACGTATAGAAAGGATGCCCATGAACCCCGACCACCCTCACCGCGAATCAGACGACGACTACCGTCAGGCCCTGGCAGAAGGCTGGCTGCCGATCCGTGAAGTCTCCCGCCGCACCGGCGTCAACCCGGTCACCCTGCGCGCCTGGGAGCGCCGCTACGGCCTGGTCGTGCCGCAGCGCACGCCCAAGGGCCATCGCCTTTACTCCGAGGCGCAGATCGCACGCATCCAGGCCATCCTCACCTGGCTCGGCCGGGGTGTGGCGGTGAGCAAGATCCGTGCGCTGCTCGACGAGGACGCGCCGCCACCGCCGGAAGCCACCGCCTCCCCCTGGGACGACCTGCGCCAGCAGTGCATCGCCGCCATCGGCCGGATCAATGAGCGCCAGCTGGACGAGCTGTTCAACGGCGCGCTGGCGATCTACCCCGCGCAAACCCTTTGTGAGCAGTTGATGCTGCCGCTGCTGGAAGAGCTTGAGCGGCGCTGGCAGGGCCAGTTCGGCGCGCAGCTGGAACGGGTGTTCTTCCACACCTGGCTGCGCACTAAGTTCGGCACCCGCCTCTACCACCACAACCGCCAGCAACGCGGCGCCCCGCTACTGCTGGTGAACCAGTCCGGCCTGCCGCTGGAGCCGGGCCTGTGGCTCACCGCCTGGCTGGCCAGCAGCGCCGGTTGCCCGCTGGAAATCTTCGACTGGCCCCTGCCGCCTGGAGAGCTGGCGCTGGCGGTCGAACGCCTGCAACCCCGCGCTGTGCTGCTCTATTCCAGCCGCACGCTGAACTTGTTGCAGTTGCCCCGGCTGCTGGCCGGCATTGACTGTCCGCGCCTGCTGGCCGGACCCGCCACCGCCATCCACCCCGATGCACTGCAGGAACTGGCCATCGCCGAGCCGCCGCTGTACCTGGCCAGCGATCCGATCGCCGCGTTCGAACTGCTGCGCGAACTGCTTCTGCTCAACGGGGAAACCGCATGAAACGCCAACTCGTCTGGCTGCGCACCGACCTGCGCCTGCGCGACAACAGCGCCCTGCACGCCGCCGCCGAGCGCGGCCCGGTGATCGCCCTCTACCTCCTCAGCCCCGGGCAGTGGCAGCGCCACGATGACGCGCCGTGCAAGGTCGACTTCTGGCTGCGCAACTTGCGCGAGCTGCGCGCCGGCCTCGACAAGCTGCGCATTCCGCAGCTGATCCGCACGGCAGATCACTGGGACGAAGCGCCGAACCTCATCAGCCAGCTGTGCCAGGAGCTGGACATCGAGACGGTCCACGTCAACGAGGAATACGGGATCAACGAAGCCGCGCGTGATGCCTCCGTGGAGAAAGCACTGGCGGACGACGGCATCCGTCTGCGCAGCCATCTCGATCAACTCTTCTTCACACCGGGGACCATCCTCACCAAGGGCGGCACCTACTTCCAGGTCTACAGTCAGTTCCGCAAGGTCTGTTACGAACGGCTGAATCTCGGTGTACCCAGCCTGATGCCGGCCCCCCGCGCGCAGCAGGAGCTGCATATCGCCAGCGACGAGATCCCCGAACAGGTCGAGGGCTTCGATACGCCGCCGAATTCGCTACGCAAGGAATGGCCCGCCGGCGAGGAAGCCGCCCACGAGCGCGTAGAGCTGTTCACCGACGAAATCCTCAAGACCTACCAGGACACCCGCGACCTCCCCGCACGCGACGGAACCAGTCGCCTCTCGCCGTACCTGGCCGCTGGCGTGCTATCACCCCGGCAGTGCCTGCACGCGGCGCTGGCGAACAACCACGGCGAGTTCGAGACCGGCAACAGCGGCGCGGTCAGTTGGATCAACGAGCTGCTCTGGCGCGAGTTCTACAAGCACATCCTGGTCGGTTTCCCGCGCGTGAGCCGGCACCGCGCCTTCCGCGAGGACACCGAAAAGCTGAAATGGCGCCATGACCCGAAGGGCCTGGAGGAGTGGCAGCAGGGCCGCACCGGCTTCCCGATCATCGACGCCGCCATGCGCCAACTGCTCGCCACCGGCTGGATGCATAATCGCCTGCGCATGGTGGTGGCGATGTTCCTCACCAAGAACCTGCTGATCGACTGGCGCGAAGGCGAGCGCTGGTTCATGCGCCACCTGATCGACGGCGACCTGGCGGCGAATAACGGCGGCTGGCAATGGAGCGCGTCCACCGGGACAGACGCCGCCCCCTACTTCCGCATCTTCAACCCGATCTCGCAGTCCGAACGCTTCGACCCGGACGGCCGCTTCATCCGCCGCTGGGTGCCGGAGCTGGCCGGGCTGGAGGGCCGGGCGGTGCACGATCCGTCGAAGCTCGGGCTGTTTGGCGTAAAGGGTTATCCACAGCCGATGTGCGACCTGTCGGCCACACGGGAGCGGGCGCTGGAAGCATTCAAGAACCTCTCAGCCGCGCACTGACATGTGCGAAAACGCCGACGCAGCCAGGAACACCGAAGCCCCATGAAGAAGCGCAGCATGCGCGCGATCGCAGTCATACTGCGCTCTTGGACCACCCGGCTGGCAGACACAAAAAAGCCGGGCGCAAGGCCCGGCTTTCTTTGTCAGCGCTCTGTTTACAGCGGATGCGTGTAATAGAGGCTGTAGGATTCGATGCCGTCGTTCGGCTGGCTGATGCCGGCGTTGGAATAGTGCGTCGCGCGGACACCCAGTGCCTGGCCTTCACCGAAGCGCAGGCCAGCACCGATGCGATCTTCGAAGTTGAATGCGCCGCCCAGGTTCTGGTCACCCACGCGGGAGCCGCTGAATACGGCCACACCAATGCCGGCCTCGACGAAGGGTTTGACCGTCTCGCCGGAGAACTCGTACACAAAGACCGGGCTGAAGGACAGTGAGTGGCGGCCGCTGGCTTCATCGCCGCCTTCCCAGTAGGTGTAGCCGGCGTCCCAGTAGCCGGTCAGGCGACCGGTCGAGGTCTGCCACCAGCTCTTGTCCCAATCGAAGCTCAGGCCCAGGCGATAGGTCATGTCGTTCTGCCCTGTGAAGCCCACGGCGCCGGTCAGGCTGGCAGCCTGAGCGGTGAACATGTGTCCAAGGGACAAGGCTGCCACAGCGGCAAGCGAGAGCAGTTTCTTCATCGAAACGTCCTTTATTAGAAAGCTGAATGAAAAATCCCCGCGAATAGCTGGCAATTATAAGGCCATTTGTCAGCATTCGCTGACAGACCAAAGTCCATAGCTAGCTATTTTTTCGATCAGCCAGGGAAATGACCGACGATCTCGTCAGATCCCCAAAGCGCTGGAAGTACGCGTTCAAGGGCTTCGACTGCGCCACTGGTCCAGAGCTCAATTTTTTTTCCCGAGGCCTCGGCCAGCAACTCACGCGATTGCAACAGTCGCTCAAGCTGGCGGGCCACGGCGGCCCCGGTGTCGATCAGAGAGACGTCCGCCGGCAGAAGTTCTCGCAGAAGCGGACGCAGGAAAGGGTAATGCGTGCAGCCGAGAATCAGCGTGTCGCAGCCCTCGGCCAACAATGGCGCGACGTAACCTTTCAGCAATTCACGGGTCTGCGGGCCGCCAAGGTCGCCCAGTTCGATGCGCTCCACCAGGCCTGGGCAGGGCTGGGTGATGACGCGCACGTCGCTGGCGAAGCGATCCAGTAGTGCAGCGAAGCGGGCGCTCTTCAGGGTGCCGGTGGTGGCGAGCACACCGACCACGCCGCTGCGGGTCGCTTCGGCCGCCGGCTTCACGGCCGGCTCCATGGCGACGATGGGCAACTGCGGATACAGCTCGCGCAGGTCCGCCGCGGCTGCGGCCGTGGCCGTGTTACAGGCCAGCACCAGCGCCTTGGCGCCACGGGACAAGAGGAATTCGGCGATGGCGCGGCAGCGCGCGCGGATGTACTCGGGAGTCTTCTCGCCGTAGGGCACGTGGCCGCAGTCAGCGAGGTAGATCAGGGATTCGTGGGGAAGCCGCGCCCGGATTTCGTGCAGGACGCTGAGGCCGCCCACACCGGAATCGAACACGCCGATCGGCGCGGCATCAGCCATGCGCGGCTCCGCACACGGCACACAGCGGATCGCGCTTGACCCGCAGTTCGCGGAAGCGCGTGCCGAGGGCATCAATCAGCAGCAGGCGACCTACCAGCGGCTCGCCGAAGCCGGCCAGCAGCTTCAATGCTTCAAGCGCCTGCAGGCTGCCCACCAGCCCCACCAGCGGGCCGACCACGCCGGCCTCGCTGCAGGTCAGTTCGGCTTCGCTGCCATGGCCATAGAGGCAGTGGTAGCACGGGCTTTCGTCGCGGCGAGGGTCGAACACCGAGAGCTGCCCTTCCAGGCGAATGGCCGCGCCACTCACCAGCGGTTTCTTCGCCGCGACGCAGGCGGCGTTCACCGCTTCGCGGGTGCCGAAGTTGTCGCAGCAATCCAGAACCAGGTCGACGCCCGCCACGGCGGCGTCGAGGGAGTCGGCGTCCAGCGCCTGGCGATGGGCGATCAGCTTCACGTCCGGATTCAGCGCAGTCAGGCGGGCGATGGCAGAGTCCACCTTGCTCACGCCGACGCTGTCGGCGCCGTGGATGATCTGCCGCTGCAGGTTGGTCAGGTCGACGGTGTCGAAGTCCGCCAGGTGCAGCTCGCCGACACCGGCCGCAGCCAGGTACAGAGCCACAGGGGCGCCGAGGCCGCCGAGGCCGACGATCAGCACGCGGCTGTCCTTCAGGCGCAGCTGGCCGTCCACGTCGATCTGCGGCAGGAGGATCTGCCGGCTGTAACGCAGCAGTTCGTTATCGGTCAGCATGTCCAGCGTCCCAGACTGATGCGCTCGTGGCCGCCGAGGTCGCGACGGCTTTCCACCGCGCTGAAGCCACGGCTGAGCAGCAGGTCGCGCACCGCATCGGGCTGGTCGAAGCCATGTTCGAGCATCAGCCAACCGCCATTTTCCAGGTGGTTCGGCGCCTGGTCGATGATCAGGCGGATGTCGTCCAGACCGTCTTGCCCCGAGACCAGCGCGCTCGAAGGTTCAAAACGCACATCGCCCTGCCGGAGGTGAGGGTCGGTACTGGGGATGTAGGGCGGGTTGCTGACGATCAGAGAGAAGCGCTCGCCCTCTACCGCGGAGAACCAGTGGCTGGCGCGGAAGGCGACGTTAGCCAGGCGCAGGCGTTCGCGGTTGCGCTCGGCCAGGGCCACGGCCTCGGGAATACGGTCGACGCCCAGCACCTGCCAGCTCAGGCGTTCGCAGGCCAGCGCAAGGGCGATGGCGCCAGTGCCGGTGCCCAGGTCGAGCACGCGCGACGGCGAGGCCGGCAGCAGCGCCAGCGCGGTCTCCACCAGTAGCTCGGTGTCCGGGCGCGGAATCAGGGTGTGCGGGGCGACTTCCAGGTCCAGGCTCCAGAAGCCCTGGCGACCGAGAATGTAGGCCACCGGCTCGCCTGCCACGCGGCGGGCCAGGTAGCGGCCATAGAGGTCGTGGGCCTCGCGGCTGACCACGCGCTCGGGCCAGGTTCGCAGGAAGCTGCGCGGTTTGCCCAGCGCGGCGGCGAGCAGCAGCTCGGCATCCAGGCGCGCGCTGGGCGAGTCCGGCAGTTGCGCCTCGTTGAGCAGGGTCATGATGGTTGCCATGGTCTGTCGCTCACTCAGTCGCCGAGCGCGGCCAACTGGTCGGCCTGGAACTCTTGCAGCAGCGGCTCGATGACCTGCTCCACCGCGCCTTCCATGACTTCACCCAGGGAATACAGGGTGAGGTTGATGCGGTGGTCGGTCACCCGGCCCTGGGGGAAATTGTAGGTGCGGATGCGCTCGGAGCGATCCCCTGATCCGACCAGCAGCTTGCGCGTGCTGGCAATCGCCTGCTGGGCGGCAGACTGCTGCTGGTCGTTGAGCTTGGCCGCCAGCCAGGCCATGGCCTTGGCGCGGTTCTTGTGCTGCGAGCGCTCTTCCTGGCACTCGACCACGATGCCCGACGGGATGTGCGTGATACGCACCGCCGAGTCGGTCTTGTTCACGTGCTGGCCGCCAGCGCCGGAGGAGCGGTAGGTGTCCACGCGCAGGTCGGCCGGATTGATCTCGATGGCTGCTTGCTCGTCCGGCTCTGGCAGCACCGCCACGGTGCACGCCGAGGTGTGGATGCGGCCCTGGGATTCAGTGGCTGGCACACGCTGCACGCGGTGGGCGCCGGATTCGAACTTGAGCTTGGCGTAGACGCTCTCGCCTTCCACACGGGCGATGACTTCTTTATAGCCGCCGTGCTCGCCCTCGTTCTCGGACATGATCTCCACACGCCAGCCCTGCTTCTCGGCGTAGCGCGAGTACATGCGGAACAGGTCGCCGGAGAAGATCGCCGCTTCGTCGCCACCGGTGCCGGCACGGATTTCCAGGAAGACGTTGCGGCCGTCGTTGGGGTCCTTGGGCAGCAGCATGCGCTGCAGGCGATCTTCCAGGCTGAGGAGCGCGATCTTGGCCTCGGCGACTTCCTCCTCGGCCATCTCACGCAGGTCCGGGTCGCTATCCTTGAGCAGCGCCTGGGCGCCTTCGAGGTCGGACTGCACCTTGCGGAACTCGCGGAAGGCGAGAATGACCGGCTCCACTTCCGCGTATTCACGGGAGTAGGCGCGGAACTTGGTCTGGTCGCTGATCACCTCGGCGTCACCCAGCAGAGCGGTGAGCTCTTCGTAGCGGTCGCTGAGGATATCCAGCTTTTTCAGGAGGGACGCTTTCATCGCTTGTCAGTGCCCTCCTCGAGGGCGAACAGTTCCTGCGCGACAGCCAACGCATCGATGCGGCCCTCGGCGGAGAGTTTCTTCATCTGCACGCTGGGGGCGTGCAGCAATTTATTGGTCAGGCCACGGCTGAGCTGGGCGATGACTTCCATTGGGTCGGCCCCATTGGCCAGCAGGCGCTGGGCCTTCTGGGTTTCTTCGTCACGCAGGCGCTCGGCCTGCTGGCGGTAGGCACGCAGCACGTCGACCGCGGCCAGCTCGCGCAGGCGCAGCATGAACTCGTGCACGCCGTCGCCCACCAGCTCCTCGGCGGCCTGGGCGGCGCCCTGGCGGCTTTTGAGGTTCTCGGCGACCACTTCGTGGAGGTCGTCGACGCTATAGAGGTAGACGTCTTCCAGCTCGCCGACTTCCGGCTCGATGTCGCGCGGCACCGCAATGTCGACCATGAACATCGGCTTGTGCCGGCGCTGCTTCAGCGCGCGCTCGACCGCGCCCTTGCCCAGGATCGGCAACTGGCTGGCGGTGGAACTGATGACGATGTCGCTGTTGACCAGTTCGTCCGGCATGTCCGCCAGCAGGATGGCGCGGGCGCCGAACTGTTCGGCCAGCAGGCTGGCGCGCTCCAGGGTGCGGTTGGCGACCACGATGCGCTTCACGCCCTGCTCGTGCAGGTGGCGGGCGACCAGGGTGATGGTCTCGCCGGCGCCGATCAGTAACGCCTGGCTACGGCTCAGGTCGCTGAAGATCTGCCGGGCCAGACTGACCGCGGCGAACGCCACGGACACCGGGTTCTCGCCGATGGCGGTATCGGTGCGCACAGTCTTGGCGGTGCTGAAGGTAGCCTGGAACAGACGCCCGAGCATCGGCCCGACGGTGCCGGCCTCGCGGGCCACGGCGTAGGCGGATTTCATCTGGCCGAGGATCTGCGGCTCGCCCAGAACCATGGAATCCAGGCCCGCGGCGACGCGCATCATGTGGCGCACGGCCTCCTCGTCCTGATGGACGTAGGCGCAGGCGCGCAGGTCGTCGATTCCCAGATTGTGGTAATCGGCAAGCCAGGCCAGCACGTCGCCGGCGTCCGGATGCTCGATTTCCAGATAGAGTTCGCTGCGATTGCAGGTGGAGAGGATCGCGGCTTCACGGCTGGAAGTCAGCCTGCAGAGCAGTTGCAGGGCCTCGACCATCTGCTCGGGAGTAAAAGCCACGCGCTCGCGGACGGCCACGGACGCGGTCTTGTGGTTGATGCCGAGAGCAATGAAGGCCATGCAGAATCGCTGAGCTGATCGGAAAGCCCGCAATTGTCCTACTTAGCCTTGTGAAGGACAACCACCCGCGACGTATCGCACACTGCAAATCGTATACAGGCCCGTCAGCGGCGCTTCCCCATGGGATTGGCACTTTCCTTATGTCATGATGGTCCCATTTCGCAGGTCAGGCCCTCGTCCTTCCTCTATGAACAAGTCTCTTGCGCTGCTGACTGCTCTGCTGCTGCTCGGCGGCTGCCAGTCTCTTACACAGAAAAACACCGACAGTGCTTCCACCGAGAAGGACAAGGCTGCGGCTGCGCAGAAGGACCAGAAATACGGCTCCTTCAGCGAAGACACGATGTTCTCGCTGCTCACCGCCGAGCTCGCCGGCCAGCGCAACCGTTTCGATATCGCCCTCGCCAACTATGTCGAGCAGGCCAAGGAAACCCGTGATCCGGGAGTCGCCGAACGCGCCTTCCGCATCGCCGAATATCTGGGCGCCGACCAGGAAGCCCTGGACACCTCGCTGATCTGGGCCAAAGCCGCGCCGGACAATCTCGACGCCCAGCGCGCCGCCGCCATCCAACTGGCGCGCACCGGCCAATACGACGAATCCATGGTCTACATGGAAAAAGTCCTCAACGGCCAGGGCGACACCCACTTCGACTTCCTCGCACTGTCCGCCGCCGAGACCGACCCGGATACCCGCGCCGGCCTGCTGCAGAGTTTCGACCGCCTGCTGAAGAAGTACCCCGACAACGGCCAGCTGCTGTTCGGCAAGGCCCTGCTACTACAGCAGGACGGTCGTCCGCAGGAAGCCCTGCACCTGCTCGAAGACAACTCCGCCAGCAAGCACGACGTCGCCCCGCTGCTGCTGCGCGCCCGCCTGCTGCAAAGCATGAAGCGCAGCGACGAAGCGCTGCCGCTGCTCAAGGCTGGCATCAAGGAACATCCGGACGACAAGCGCGTCCACCTCGCCTACGCCCGCCTGCTGGTGGAACAGAACCGTCTGGAAGACGCCAAGGCCGAGTTCTCCGCGCTGGTCGAGCAATTTCCCGATGACGACGACCTGCGCTTCTCCCTCGCGCTGGTCTGCCTCGAAGCCCAGGCATGGGACGAGGCCAAGGTCTACCTGCAGGAGCTGGTCGAGCGCGACAGCCACGTCGACTCCGCCCACTTCAACCTGGGCCGCCTGGCCGAGGAGCAGAAGGACCCGGAAACCGCACTCAAGGAATACGCGCTGGTCGGCCCGGGCAACGACTTCCTCCCGGCCCAGCTGCGCGCCACCGAGATCCTGCTGGACCAGAAGCGCTATGACGATGCCTCGCGCCGCCTCGCCGAAACCCGCGATCGCCAGCCGGACTACGCCATCCAGCTGTACCTGATCGAAGCCGAAGGCCTGTCCAACCGCGACCAGGTGGACCGCGCCTGGAGTGTTATCCAGCAAGGCCTCAAGCAGTTCCCAGACGACCTCAACCTGCTCTATACCCGCTCCATGCTCGCCGAGAAACGCAACGACCTGGCGCAGATGGAGCAGGACCTGCGGCTGATCATCCAGCGCGAGCCGGACAACGCCATGGCGCTCAACGCGCTGGGCTACACCCTGGCCGACCGCACCACCCGCTACAGCGAAGCCCGCGACCTGATCCAGAAGGCCCACTCGCTGAACCCGGACGACCCCGCGATCCTCGACAGCCTGGGCTGGGTGAATTACCGCCTCGGCAACCTCAGCGAAGCGGAAACTTACCTGCGCAAAGCGCTGGAACGCTTCCCCGACCACGAAGTGGCCGCGCACCTGGGCGAAGTGCTCTGGGCCCAGGGCAAGCAGAGCGAAGCCCGCAAGGTATGGGCCACCGCCCTGCAAAGCCAGCCTGACAGCGCCGTCCTGCGCGACACCATGTTGCGCCTGACCGGCTCCGGAACCCACTGATTCATGCGTTTACGTCACCTGATCGGCGCCGCCGCACTTGCCTTGCTCGCCGGCTGCTCCAGCTTCGGCACCCACGAAGCCCTGGAAGGCCAGGGCAACGCCACCGCCTGGAACGCTCACAAAGCCCGCATCGCCACCCTCGACGGCTGGCAGATCGATGGCAAGGTCGGCATTCGCGCGCCCAAGGACTCCGGCAGCGGCACCCTGTTCTGGCTGCAACGCCAGGACTACTACGACATCCGCCTGTCCGGCCCACTCGGCCGCGGCGCCGCGCGCCTGACCGGACGTGAAGGCGCGGTGACCCTCGAAGTCGCAGGACAAGGCCGCTATGAGGCCGCCTCCCCCGAAGAACTGCTGGAACAGCAGATGGGTTGGCGCCTGCCGGTTTCCCACTTGCTCTGGTGGATTCGCGGCCTGCCCGCGCCGGACAGCAAGAGCCGTCTGACCCTGGACGGCAACAGCCGCCTGGCCAAAATGCAGCAGGATGGCTGGGACGTGGAATACACCCGCTACAGCGAGCAGAACGGCTACTGGCTGCCCGAACGCCTGAAGCTGCACGGCCAGGATCTCGACGTCACCCTGGTGGTAAAGACCTGGCAGCCGCGTCAATTGGGCGCAGGCCAGTCGAACCCGGCGGACCCGCAGTAACATGCAGGACCGCCTGACCCTGCCGGCACCGGCCAAGCTCAACCTGTTCCTGCACATCACCGGCCGCCGCGCCGATGGCTACCACGAACTGCAGACCCTGTTTCAGTTTCTTGACCACGGCGACGAACTGCAATTCGCCGTGCGCGAGGACGGCGAAATCCACCTGAACACCGAGATCAAGGGCGTTCCCCACGACAGCAACCTGATCGTCAAGGCCGCTCGCAGGCTGCAAGAACAATCGGGCTGCCAACTGGGCGCCGACATCTGGCTGGACAAGCGCCTGCCCATGGGCGGCGGCATCGGGGGCGGCAGCTCCGATGCAGCAACCACCCTACTCGCACTTAATTATCTGTGGCAGCTGGATTGGGACGAAGATCGCCTCGCCTCGCTAGGTCTGAGCCTGGGCGCAGACGTCCCGGTGTTCGTGCGCGGCCGCGCGGCGTTCGCCGAGGGCGTCGGCGAGCAGCTCACTCCGGTGGAACTCGACGAACCCTGGTTCCTCGTCGTCGTGCCGCAAGTCTTTGTCTCCACAGCAGAAGTTTTCTCCGATCCCGAGTTGACACGGGATACTCCGCCCATTAAAGTTCGCAGCCTTCTCGGGGTGGACGGTCATAATGACTGCCAGCCGGTCGTCGAGAAGCGTTACCCGGATGTACGTAACGCACTGATCCAGCTAGGTAAATTTACCCAAGCGAGATTGACCGGCACCGGAGCTTGTGTGTTTGGGAGCTTCCCAAACAAGGGCGATGCTGATAAAGTTCGCCGCCAACTTCCGGCCACTCTGCCGAGTTTTGTTGCCCAGGGCCGTAACATCTCGATGTTGCACCGAAAGCTGCAAAGCCTGGCCTGAGAAGAAAGCAATGTAATCGGTTGTACGATACAGGGGCGTCGCCAAGCGGTAAGGCAGCAGGTTTTGATCCTGCCATGCGTTGGTTCGAATCCAGCCGCCCCTGCCATTAACCCACAGGGTTACACGTACAGCGTCAACGAACACATTGCTCCGCAAGTTGTAAGCTACAGGGGCGTCGCCAAGCGGTAAGGCAGCAGGTTTTGATCCTGCCATGCGTTGGTTCGAATCCAGCCGCCCCTGCCATTTTCTTCTGGCTCAACCGGGCCTACCCTCAAGCCGACACAGGTACCGCAGCGTGTCCAAAATGATGGTTTTCACGGGGAACGCCAACCCCGATCTGGCACGCCGTGTCGTACGGCAGCTGCACATCCCCCTCGGTGACGTTTCTGTCGGTAAATTCTCCGACGGCGAGATCAGCGTTGAAATCAATGAAAACGTTCGTGGTAAGGACGTCTTCCTGATTCAACCGACCTGCGCACCGACCAACGACAACCTGATGGAACTGGTAGTGATGGCCGATGCCTTCCGCCGCTCCTCAGCGACTCGTATCACGGCAGTCATCCCCTACTTCGGTTACGCCCGCCAGGATCGCCGTCCGCGTTCCGCCCGTGTGGCCATCAGCGCCAAAGTCGTTGCCGACATGCTGACCGTCGTAGGCGTCAACCGCGTTCTCACCGTTGACCTGCACGCCGACCAGATCCAGGGCTTCTTCGATATCCCCGTCGACAACATCTACGGCTCGCCCGTGCTGGTCGACGACATCGAAGACCAGCGCTTCGAGAACCTGATGATCGTCTCCCCGGACATCGGTGGTGTGGTGCGTGCTCGCGCCGTCGCCAAGTCCCTGGGCGTCGACCTGGCCATCATCGACAAGCGTCGTCCGAAGGCCAACCAGTCCGAAGTCATGCACATCATCGGTGATGTCGAAGGCCGTACCTGCGTACTGGTCGACGACATGGTCGATACCGCTGGCACCCTCGGCCACGCCGCCAAGGCTCTGAAAGAGCACGGCGCCGCCAAGGTCATCGCCTACTGCACCCACCCGGTGCTGTCCGGCCGCGCCATCGAGAACATCGAGAATTCCGTACTGGACGAGCTGGTGGTGACCAACACCATCCCGCTGTCCGCTGCCGCACAAGCCTGTGGCCGTATCCGCCAACTGGACATCGCGCCGGTTGTCGCTGAAGCCATGCGCCGCATCAGCAATGAAGAATCGATCAGCGCCATGTTCCGCTAAGGCGGAACAGCGCTGACGTAAAGCGCCCCGTCACGTCGATGGGGCATTAGCAAAATCGCCCGAACGCTGGTCGCAAGCGTCCGGGCGATCTTGTCATTTTGGAGAGTGTGAAATGGTTGATTTTGTACTGAATGCACAAGAGCGTTCCGACCTGGGGAAAGGTGCGAGCCGCCGCCTGCGTCGTAACGAAGGCCTGATCCCGGCTGTGGTCTACGGTGGCGAGAAAGCCCCGCAATCCCTGACCCTGGAACTGCGTGAAGTTTCCAAGCTGCTCGAAAACGAGGCTGCCTTCAGCCACGTGATCACCCTGAACGTCGGTTCCGCCAAGGAAACCGTACTGATCAAGGCCCTGCAGCGTCACCCGTCCAAGGGTTTTGTCATGCACGCTGACTTCCAGCGCGTCGTTGCCGGCCAGAAACTGACCGCCCACGTACCGCTGCACTTCATCAACGAAGCCACTGCTGTTGGCGTCAAGGTTGGTGGCGGCGAGATCTCCCACGTGATCTCCGAAGTCGAAGTTTCGTGCCTGCCGGCCAACCTGCCGGAGTTCATCGAAGTCGACCTGGCCAAAGTAGAACTGGGTCAGATCGTTCACCTGTCCGACCTGAAACTGCCGAAAGGCGTAGAGCTGGTGCAACTGGCCCACGGTAACGACCTGGCCGTCGCCAACATCCACGCTTCCCGCGTAGTGAAAGAAGAAGGTGAAGGCGAAGCTGCTGCCGAGTAATCGCGCGCACCATTGCCTTTAAGGAAGGGGCCCCCGTCGTGACTGCCGTACAACTGATCGTTGGCCTGGGAAATCCAGGCCCCGAATACGACCAGACCCGGCATAACGCGGGGGCCCTTTTCGTTGAGCGGCTGGCGGACGCGCAACGCGCGAACCTGTCGCTGGACAAGAAGTACTTCGGCCTGGTCGGCAAATTCAGCCACAAGGGCCGCGACGTTCGTCTGCTCATCCCCACCACCTACATGAACCGTAGCGGCCAGGCCGTGGCGGCGCTCGCCGGATTCTTCCGTATTCCGGTCGAAGCCATCCTGGTGGCCCACGACGAACTCGACATGCCTCCCGGCGTCGCCAAGCTCAAGAAGGGCGGCGGACACGGCGGGCACAACGGGCTGCGCGACATCATCGCCCAACTCGGCAACCAGAACGGTTTCCACCGCCTGCGGCTTGGCATCGGCCATCCGGGGCACAGTAGCCTGGTCTCCGGTTTCGTCCTCGGCCGCGCCCCGCGCTCTGAGCAGGAACTGCTCGACACCAGCATCGACTCCGCCCTCGGCGTGCTGCCAGAAATGCTCGACGGGGACTGGACCCGCGCGATGCAGAAGCTGCACAGCCAGAAGGCCTGATCACACCTCTATTTCCGCCACCTGGCGCGAGGGACCTAGCATGGGATTCAATTGCGGCATCGTCGGCCTGCCCAACGTCGGCAAGTCCACCCTGTTCAACGCCCTGACCAAATCCGGCATCGCGGCGGAAAACTTCCCCTTCTGCACCATCGAGCCGAACAGCGGCATCGTACCGATGCCCGACGCCCGCCTCGATGCGCTGGCCGAGATCGTCAAACCCGAGCGCGTGATCCCGACCACCATGGAATTCGTCGACATCGCCGGCCTGGTAGCGGGCGCCTCCAAGGGTGAAGGCCTGGGCAACAAGTTCCTCGCCAACATCCGCGAGACCGACGCCATCGCCCACGTCGTGCGCTGCTTCGAAGACGAGAACGTCATCCACGTCTCCAACAGCGTCGACCCCAAGCGCGACATCGAGATCATCGACCTCGAACTGATCTTCGCCGACCTCGACAGCTGCGAGAAGCAACTGCAGAAGGTTGCGCGCAACGCCAAGGGCGGCGACAAGGACGCCCTGGTGCAGAAAGCCCTGCTGGAAAAGCTCATCCCCCACTTCAGCGAAGGCAAACCCGCCCGCTCGCTGATGAAGAACATGGGCGATGACGAGAAGCGCCTCGTACGCAGCTTCCACCTGCTCACCAGCAAGCCGGTGATGTACATCGCCAACGTCGCCGAAGACGGCTTCGAGAACAACCCGCACCTGGATGTCGTGCGCGCCATCGCCGAAGAAGAAGGCGCCATGGTCGTACCGGTGTGCAACAAGATCGAAGCCGAGATCGCTGAACTTGATGATGGCGAAGAGAAGGACATGTTCCTCGAGTCCCTCGGCCTCGAAGAGCCCGGCCTGAACCGTGTGATCCGCGCCGGCTACGAGCTGCTGCACCTGCAGACCTACTTCACCGCCGGTGTGAAGGAAGTCCGCGCCTGGACCGTCCGCGTCGGCGCCACCGCCCCGCAGGCTGCCGCCGTGATCCACACCGACTTCGAAAAAGGCTTCATCCGCGCCGAAGTCGTCGCCTACGACGACTTCATCCAGTTCAAGGGCGAACAGGGAGCGAAAGAAGCCGGCAAATGGCGCTTGGAAGGCAAGGAATACATCGTCAAGGATGGCGACGTGATGCACTTCCGCTTCAATGTCTAACCCCCGCTAGACCCGAAAAAGCCCCGGCCACCCGCCGGGGCTTTTTTCATGGGCGCCCTAACCCGCCGCTCATCGCGAAAACCTCGCGCGACCGGCTAAACGATTGATAGATCAGAATAATATTCAAGAAAAGGGGTTGACACCCCCCCTCGATCTGCGGAAAATGCGCGCCACTCGGCTACATAGCTCAGTCGGTTAGAGCGCAGCATTCATAATGCTGATGTCCCAGGTTCAAGTCCCGGTGTAGCCACCATACAAAACAAAGGGTTAGCGAAAGCTAGCCCTTTGTGCTTTCTGGGGTAGTGACTACGAAGTGACTACACCCTGCCTACGGTCAGCCTCCCTCGAGCCGAGGTCTGCTTTCGACGAGTTTTTCGAGCACGTCATTCCGGCCGATCCTTCGCAAGTAATCATCCAGATCCGGCCGCCGTTTTAGAACCCATTCTGCCGGCGCTCCAAGGCTAGTCCAGATCGCGTCCTCTACGTACCAGCTCTTACCCACCTTATCCCGCCACAGATCGGGAATCAGACCAGCCCCCTGATCAAGCTTTGAAAGTCGCTCTGAGGACATTACTCGCCCCCAAATCGGGATCGAGTGTAGATGCGCAACTGCAGCAATGCTCATCAGCTGCAGGAAGCACTTGTAATGCTCAAAGTGAGCACCGTGGGTGAGGTAGTAGTAGCGGTAAACACCGTCGAACTCCTCATCATCCAGATGGGTAAAGCACTCTTCCAGAATGACGCAAAAATCGCCCTTGCTCTGATGGATCGGGGAGTCATCTGTCTTGAACACATAGATATCGAATCGCTCAGTCGTAGACTCCTTGAAGGTCTTCGACAGAAGGAACTCTTGTAAGTCGTCGATATCCTTATGCGCCCTGGATGTCCTTCCTTTGAACCACGCAGGATCTAGTTGGAGTAGTTCAGCGGCCCAAGGGGTAATCCTTCTGAGATGAGGCTTGAGATCCTTCGGACGTTCGAAAACCGATGGGTCCTCAATCAGCCCCTCCTCCATTAGGTCTGCAGCCACGTTAGGCGCAAGGCCATGAGCTTTGAAAGCAGCGATTACTCGCGCAGCCTGTTGATGAAATGAGTCGCGGCGTTCAAGTACATATGCCACTCCCTCTCGCAGCAGCTTTACAGCGCCAAATAGGCCTCCCAGAAAATCCACGCCCGTATCCCTTCAAGCGAATAATGGCAGGATGATATTCCAAATCAGGTGGGGCCACTAATCACCGCAGATAAACGAGCGACACCGCCGGATATCAGCTCAACCTAACCAAGGATTAACCAAGGGAACACCAAAGCTTTCAAAGTGACGGACATTCCGTGTAGCGATCTTGACTCCGTGTAACTTGGCAATTGCAGCAATCTGTCCATCAGCCATATCAGCAATTTTTCCTTTTGCCTCGCTCTCTGCGGCCAGTTCAGCGTAATGAACAGCGGCATCCGCATCGAAGGGCAGGATCCTGCCGCCGAAGTCCTCTTCGAACATTGCAATGGCCAGATCCTGCAGAGCTTGTCTGCGCTTCCCCTTCGGCATCCTGGCTATGCCATAGAGGATCTCTGCCACAGTGATCGAGCTGGTCAGCAAATCCTGGGCGGGTTGAGCATCGATCCAAGCAACCACAGCCGGATCCGGTTTGGCCCGCATTAACTCTGACAGGACATTGGTGTCGAGCAGGATCATTCGTCGAAGTCCGCAGCCCGAGCCTTAGTGTTGCGAGCGGGCAGCTCAATATCAGCCCCGCCAACCGACGCAAAGCGGGCGTGAATCCGGCTCCCCAAGCCCCCCTTCTTCTCATCCCGAGAGAGAGCCTGCGCAAGGATCACGCGAACTTCTTCTTCCATGGAGCGGCCATGGTTTGCAGCGGCCACGCGAAGCTTGGCCTTGAGGTCTTCGTCTAGGTTTCTAATCGTGATGCTGGCCATGAAATCCCCCAACGCAATCAATGAAATCATTGACAGCATACGGGAGATTGCCCGAGCTGTGCGAGCGGTGATAGACGCATGGCTGATTCCAGATGCTCCGGCGACAGGTGCGCGTACCGCATCGTCATCGTGATCGACGAGTGCCCTAGGATCCGCTGCAGCGTGAGGATGTCCCCTCCTCCCATCATGTAATGGCTCGCGAAGGTGTGGCGGAGGATGTGGGTGAGCTGCCCCGGCGTCTGGAATCCACAGCGCTCATAGGCGCAACGGAAGGCGGCGCGGCAGGACATGAACAGGCGGCCGGTGCCCGGCATGCCCACCTTGAACATCAGCTGCTCCAGCTCGGCCGGGATCGGCACTGAGCGACTCTGGCGGTTCTTGGTCCGGTGATAGTGGACCTTTCCCCCATGCACAGCCCCACGGGCGATGCTTTCAGCCTCTTCCCAGCGGGCACCTGTAGCGAGGCACAGGAGAGCGACCGGGTACGTGTGGTTGTTCGTGCTGGCCTTGCACTCCTCGAGGAGCTGGGCGACCTGATCCAGGGTGAGGAAGGTCAGCTCGACCTGATCGGTCTTGATCTGCCGGACGTTGGCAAGCGGGTTCGCCTTGTGCCATGAACCGAGGCGGATCAGCTCGGAGAAGATGGCCGACAGGTAGCGCTGTTCATGGTTGACCGTCTCCGGCTTCACTTCGGTCAGACGGCGTTGCCGGTAGCGTGCCCACGCGAGCGAATCGAACTCGAAGGCCTGTGGATCGCCGAGGCGTTCGGCCAATGCTTGGCAACGAGCGAGGCGCTGTTTGCCGTCTTTCAGGGTGCATCCGTGGAGGTCGTACCAGACCTTCACCAGATCCGAGAGACGATCATCCAGTGGGCGGCCAGTCTCGCCCAGGACGGTGAAGAAGTCCTGCTCGTAGCGAATGGCTGCGGACTTGGTGGCGAAGCCCTTCTTGCGGATCCGGCGACCGGAGCGACCGTTCTCGTAGAAGTCAGCCGTCCACGTCTTCCCATCCTTGCGCGCGGTCATATCGCGTAGCCACGCCGGATGTAGCGATCATTTATGAGTCCAATGACGTGCTTTTCGAGGTCGCGAGTGCTGTAGCCCTTGGCGGTGTAGTGATCTTCGATCACGTGCCAAAAGGGCAAAGTACGCCCGACCTCTAAGGCTTTTTTTGGCGGGATGCGCTCCCGTGCGATCAGGCTGGCGAACTGACCCAGGAACATCTCGCAGTTCTTGCCGGAGAAGCCCTGAGCGGTCTTGTAGTAGCGGCGGTACTCGGTGCGTTCAATGAGTGGATCCGCTTCCACCTGGACCTTGGTGTCGAGGCTGATCAGCGACCAGAAGGCATCGAAGATCCCTTCCCGGGAAATAAGCTTGTAGTTGTCGCAGGCGTACTGCCAGAGGCCTTGCAGGTGCGGGCAGAGCCCCTCATAGGTACGGCAGCCGATCACCTCGCCAGAGGACATGGTGGAGCCTTCGGAGAACTGCTGGACGATGGAATGGTGGAAGCGGAATTCGATACGCCACACCGTTTCCAGCGGGTTGAAGGCGGGTTCACCATCGCCGAAGGGATCACCGTTCAGGGATGCCCACACCGACTCCCAATAGTCGAGTTTGTCGGTCGCTCTCGCCTGCAGCGTCTTGTTGTAGAGGCACATCTGCAGGCCGTTGGCCGAACCGAACATGAAGGTCTCACCACGCCCATAGACCGAGGCGTTGCCGTCGTACTCGATGCGGTCGATGCCGCTGATCTGGCGTACACGCCGGGACCGGCAATGCATGCGATCCACGAAATCGGCTGGCGGGCTCCAGCCCTGTACGTCGAGGGCGATATGGACGGCGCACTGGTTCACCTCACAGGCCGAGAGAACGCCGGCGGCCAGGTCATCCATTACGCCCTGCAGGATCTTCGGATCGGCACCATCCAGGGCGTGCGGGGATACTTCGATCTTGAGGTGCGGGCCGATGTTTTCGAGCTTCACGTTGTGGTTCTTGATCAGCAGGATCAGACCCATGTCGGCGTTCTGTAGCCGGTACTGGTAGCCCGAGTCGCGACCGATGCGGCCTTTGGCCCACTTGTATCCGGCGAAGTTGACGAGATCCTCGGGCTCATCGAACAGCGCCATCACTTCCGGGCGGATCATGCCGTTGTACAGCTGTCGGACCGTATCGACGCCACAGCGAAGCAGGCGCACACCCGACAGGTCGGCGAATCTGCCGTTGCTCGGGTCCATGAAAATCCGTCCTTCGGACGACTCATAAAAATCCCCGGTCTCCTTGAGGATCAGGCGGAGGGGGTGAACTGCCTTTTTCATTCTTTCGTACCTTCAATGAGGTTTATTGAGGTGCTTACTCGTTAGCTATACGACGTGTTACAGGGTCGTCGGCCCGCCCCGCCGGGCCGTTTGCGGGTGGCCTCCTGCGTCGGCTCAAACCGCAAAACGGCCCTGGCGGGCTCACCACAGGAATCTGCCCTTCTCATAGGGGATGACCGTCACCGTAGGCCCGCTGGGCTCATTGCTGGCCGCTGGCTGAGCGCTCGGGTAGATCGGGGGCGGAGGTGACGGCTGCGCCATGCGCGCGTCAGGGCCGGTGCCTCGGTCGGGCAAGGTGGGATCGAAATAGCCATTACGCGCCACGCTGATGCAGAACTCGAAGCTGGTGGCGAACTTGGTCGCCTGCTGCGTGTAGCACTGGCACGACTGGCCGTCCTTCACCGTCTCCGGCGGCCGGCGCTCCACCAGCCTGGGATCACTGGTGGACAGGCAGTAGATGCGCGGTTTGCTGACCGGGGTGTTGAGCTGGTCGTACACCGGGGCCGACGCAGGTAGATCCGCGATGCGGGGTTTTCGCTGCTCGATGTACTGCTCAGGAGTGACGGCCTTCGGGGCGTCGCCGCCGCTGGGGCTGATCAGCGAGCCCACCATCGACTTCGCCTGATCGACCATGCCGGGCTGGTCCTTCGGTGCGGTGGTGGTCGCCGCCGCTTCTGCCGGCTTGCTGCCCTGCTGGTAGCGCTCGAAGGCGCGATACACCATGAAGCCGGCGCCGATGATCACCGCCAGCGCGAGAATCATTTTCTTCGGCGGCTTGAACTTGAAGTGGTGCTGCGCCTGGGTGCTGGTGTAGACCCCGAAGTACTTCTTATCGAGCTTGATGACGGTCTTGTCGGCGTCCTTGAAGCTGGTCTTTTTCTCGACCGCCTCGATGACCGCCTCAGATTCGAAGCGCAGCAATTGCTGGCTCTTGAAGACCCGCCAGTAGTGAATATGTCCGTTGCACAAGCGGCGCAGGTGCACGTCGATATAGCGCGGATCCTGGGTCACCAGATGCACTTCGTGGCCTTGGTGGCGCATGGTTTCGAAGCGGGTAATGTGCTCCGGCGGGCGATTGCGCGGGTCGCGGGCACCAAACCAGCCCTGGGCCTCATCCACCACGATGATCGCGTCCTGGGGCAACTCGTACCATTTGAACGGGTCTTCGAACTCGAACCAGGCCGCTTCGAGTTTTTCGGGCTTGAGGCCGGCGACGTTGTGGAAGTAGACGATGCGGCCTTCGGCTTTGGCCTTGGCGTCGACTTCGCGGATGGTGTTGAGGGTTTTGCCGTGGCCGGGCTTACCGGTGCGGATATAGAGCATGACCGGTCTCCCTTAGGCGTCGATGTAGTCGCGGCCCGGCGGGTTCCACACCTGCCGACGCAACCGGTCCTGAGCCTTGAGCCAGCCCGCCATGAGCGCGCGGGTGGTGACGGCGGCGAGGTACATGTTGATCGCCACATCGATCTTCGCGAGGCCAAGGATCTGCTGGATCGGTACGGCGACGCTGCCCATCTGCGACATCAGGTAACTGCGCGCCATGTCGATCAGCAGGTTGAAGCCGACGTAGCTGACGACCGCAAAGCCGATGGCGCGCAGGACCATCTTCACGATGGGCACGGCGATGATCAGGAGCATCTGGACGATAAAGGCGTATTGCATCATTCACCTCCTAAAGAGCGCCCGACGTAGAGGACGCAGAAAGCCCCGACCGCAATGACGATCAGGTAGCCAAGGTCAGTGGCAGCCGCGCAGAGCGGCTCGTAGGTCACGGCGAAGGTGCGGCCGCCGTTGGTTCTGAGGGAGAAGGTCTTGTCAGCCGGGCAGGAGGCGGGGAGAAAGCGCGTGCCCTGGTTGATGAAGGAAGGAATCTGAATCTCGGTGCTGTCGTCCATTTCGAACTTGGCACCGGTGACGGCGGCCTTGATGTCGGCCTCATGCTTCTCGTAGTCGCTCTGCTTTTCGTAGGCGCAGCGCAGGGCTTTTTCCTGGGTCAGGACTGCGCAATCGATGGCGTCGCCGGAGCAGGACAGCGGCACGTCGCAAGGCTCGCCGGAGGCAAGGCGTTCGGGCTTTTCCTCTTCCTCCTTGTCCTTCTCTTCGTCGGGCTTTTCCTGCGGCTCACCTTCATCCGAGGTGGTTTGCTCGCCGGTCTTCTGGCCGTCCTGATAGGTCGTGGTGGTGGTGACGGTGTCGTAGTCGAAGTACGAATCGCCGTAGCGGATGTTGTAGGTGGTGTTGGTCGTGGTGGAGGTATTGCCGAGGGTGCCGTCCGGGCGGTTGTAGGTGCCGGTTGTGGTTTGCTTCGGCCCCTGGACGGAGGCCGGGCCGGTGATGATCGCTTTCGATTGCTTCTGCAGGTCGTCGTAGCAAGCCTGCGGAGCCAGCGACCCCTCGCAGGTGGCTTTCAGCAGGTCGCGCAGGAATGGAGCCGTTTGCGCGCTCACCCACGGGTCCAGCTGGTTCAGGTCGGAGTCGGTGAGGTCCATCTTCACGGACTGAACTTCATCGATGGAGATAGTCCGCGTGGCGGAGGACGGCCAGTAGCCGGTGGTCTTGTTCCAGTCGTAGCCCAACTTGGTGTTGGTGCAGTTGTTGACGAGCGTGTAGCCCGATGGAATCCCATCGCCGGGCGTGGCTCCGGACGGCCATGCGCCGATGGCGTAGGTCACGCCGCCACTGGTCACGACCTTGATCTTGTTGAGGACTTCGGCAGCGGGGTACGAACAAGCATCGACGGAGCCGGTGCCACTGCCTGACACCGGGATGCCGTCGACCGACTCCTGTTTCTTTTGCAGCTTGGTGTTGTCGTCCGACATCACCCAGCCCACCGCCGCGATAGCACCGGAAATGGCGGCACTCATCGCCAATTGCCCGGCATTGGTCTTGAGGCCGGCCTTGAGCTTCGAGCCGATGCCACTGACCGGCACGGTGACCTTGGGTTTGACGGTGACCGGGGTCTTAGCAGCAGAGGTGCCCATCCATCCCTTGCGCTCGGCTTCGAGCAGAAGGTCGGCGTTGGACTTGGACGGCACGTAGCCGGTGATCGAGCCATTGGCGGCGCTGTAGCCGGGGCCGGCCTTGATGAAGGGATCGACCTTTACTCGTTCGGTGGCGAGGGCGGGACCGGTGATCAGAGCCAGCAGCAGTGCGAGATAACGGACCATGGTCACACCCGCCCGAACAGGACCACGGCGAAGGCCACGGTGGTGACGATGAGGACGAACCATTGAACGGACATTGTTCGGACTCCAGAAGAAAGAACCCCGCCGGAGCGGGGTTCGGTGCTTCGGCTGTTAGGCCGGGTGGGCTTACAGGGCGCGGCGCATGTACTTGAACGCCGCGGCGGCGACCAGCACGGCGAAGACGGCCCAACCGATGGTGTTGGTGTCGTCGCCGGCCGTGGTCAGCGCGGCAGTGGCGTCAGCCGGTACAGCGGCCATGGCGGCACCAGCGGCGCCGAGGGTCAGGGCGCCGACAGCAGCGGCCTTGCGACCGAATGCCGAAGCACTGTTTTGCAGGTGGGTCTTGAGCTGTTTCATGGGGATTACCTCGCTACTTGAGCAGTCGTTTCAGGACCAGGAAGCCGAAGGCGATGCAGAACAGCGCGAGGACTTCGCCACGCAGTTCCGCGACCTGATCCCAGGTGAGTGCAGAGCCGAACTCGCTCTGCATTTCCTCGCTGGTGACGACGTGCAGGACTCCGGTGCAAATGGCAGAGCCATCGGCGCTGACCGCCCAGTTGCCGTCACAGGCGAGGAAATTCATAGGAAGCGCGCCACGCCATCGACCCAGCCCCACAGGTAGCCAGTGGCAAGGCCCACGACGAACAGGGAGAGGTACTTAGTCATGGCAGCGCTCCCGAATTAGCTCTTGGCCGAGTCGCCGGATTTCTCGGCGGCGGGCTGTTGAGTCGGGCGTTGGGCTTGCGGCTGAGCAGCGGGACGGGCTGCCGGAGTCGGCGCGCTGGCTTCTTTGCCCACGGCCAGCAGCTCGGTCAGCACCTGGGTATTGGTGGTGCGACCGAAACGGTCCTGGGTCGGGCGGACGACGCTGGCGAACTTGCAGAGCACCGGAGCGCCTTCGAAGACGATGGAGTCCAGTAAGGTCGGTTCAACGTTGTATTCGCTGATCTCGAAGCCCTTGGCGTTGCCACGAGCGGTTTCCGGGATCGGGGAAATGGCCTGGACACTGGCGAAAATCTCGCCGGACTTGGTGGAGGTGTAGGTGTCGGTCTTGGTGACCCAGAGTTCGACTACGCCGCCAGTGGTTGCAAACATATTCATCTGAAGCTCCTTTGCCTTTTTCGGGCATGAGTTGGCCCGCTGCTGCAAATTAGGCGCGTTGGTGGCCGTCATTCAGCGGGTGTGGTGGTGCCTGGGTTTTGCGGTGGTGCTGGCGGTGAGTGGGGTCAACACAAAGGGCTCTGCCCTTGTCATCCCGCTCTCGCCGCCGAGGGCTCAGGAGCGCGGGGCGGTGAAGCTGCCCCTCACTCCCGAGCGGAGGCTATTCAGGGCGGGGGACGGTCAAGGGTGCGCTTCGCCCGGCGCTCCGTTTGTCCGAACGGGAAAGCGCGTTCGGACAAGCCGGTGCGGCGGCCCTGGACCTGATTGGCCTGGGTGCGGCTGTGGCGGTCGGCCCACTTCGAAATTTCGTGGGCCACGCACATCAGCGGAAAGCCAACACAGGTAAGAAGAGCGAACAGCAAGGTAAGGCTGAAGGCGGCGTCAGTTTGCATGGCTCAGGCCTCCAACTCGAAGGGTTCGCGGATCGGCACGAAGGGTGTCGGTTTGCCGCTGTCGTACACAACGTGCCAGTACTTCGGCGGACGGAGCGCGGGCATGTGTTTCGCGCAGGTAAAACCCGGTTCCACCCGGTACGTCGAGTGGATCGAGCGCCACACTCCCGCGACCAGCGCCATCGTAGTAACGACCGTGAAGACTCGTGTAGGGCGGCACTCGATGCAGCGTATGGACTGGGAGGGATCGGGCTTCGCCAGTTCGCGACGGGACCAGCAGACAGAGCAGTCGCAGTCCGGGGCGTGCGGTTGGTGCCGATAGCGGTTGAGCGGAATCACGGAGCAGCCCTCCCCGGTTACTCATCGTCGTAATCCCCTTGGCAGAAGATCGACTTACCCCGGTCGAGGTCGCGGCGGATTTTGTGAAGATTGATGACGCGGCGGCGGCCGATTTTGGCGGTCGGGATGGTCTTGGTTTCGACCCAGCCGCGTACCACGTCTTCTGTGATGTCCTCCAGGCCCAGCATCTGAGCGAATACCGCCTGGGAGCAGAACGGAGCGGTACGGAAGTCCGTGACCTTTTCCATCGCCCCCGTGACGGTGAACCCCACTATTCCAGACTCTTCCATGGTTTTGCCCTATAATAAAAATCGCACTTACTGAGTAGTATCTACTAAGTAAGGCAAACCATACATCTAGATTGTTACTAAGTACAATCTACTAAGTAGAATATTTAGGCATGATAAAAGACCGCCTTATAACCTTGTTCAACAAGGAGCGGACAAGCGTCTGGTTCGAGAAGGAAACGGGTATTGATCGTTACCGGTGGGGAAACGTGCGCAATGGAAAGGCACGCATTACAGATGCCGAGATCGAGGCCGTGATAGCCCTTTTTCCCCGGTACGCTCTATGGCTTGTGACTGGAGAGATCGCGCCCGAAAGCGGCCAAACTAGCCCTGAATACGATGAGGCCCACCGAAACTTGGCCGGACGAGACGCGGGATAGAGATAACCGAAAAGGTCGCTAAGCGTTGGTTTGCCCGAGAGAAATCCGTTAGGAAGAGGTGAGGCAAAGGCTTACATAGATTAGAACAGGCGATGAGCATGATCACAGAATAGGCGCAGGGCTTCACTTTTCAGTATTTTCTTATTGGCACTGGATGCAATCAGCTTGACGTCTAGCTGATTCGACACATCAATTATCAAGCCATCTTAGACAACACGGATGTAATTAAACGTGAAGATCTAAGTTAGAAAATGCCCTAACGCGCCCTGCAAACTTAGAGCCACACCCTTCATGCGACATCCAAAATAGTCCAGAACCAGATAAGAAGAGAAAGTCTCAAGTACTGGACTACATTAAAACAATCTTACTTCCGACGTACTCGATATCTAGAAGACAGTTTTCATGCCCCATAAAACCTGCCTGCGTCTCAACCACTTCAGGTGTCATATCCTGCAATAAGCACACTACGACCTGCCCCAACACCCGCGCAGGCATTACAACAGAGACTTCGCATACCCCGTCGCCGTTCATCGAGTCAAAGTCATATTCATCTCTTTGATGCTGTGGCAGTTGAAGCCATTCAAAATACATTGCAGCAAAGCTAACTGGAACATCCGCAGTAAACTCCAAGGGAATTACAAAATGTTTAGGAGCGATACAGGTAACTGCGCCAAAAACAATATTATCGACAGACTCAACATCTGGCCCGTCAACTCTTATACCACCAGCTAATGGCAAAGGAAGCCTATGGTACCCCTCTACCTCATCATTCTTCCAGCATACATAGTAAAGATCAGACTCACCTTGAGAGATATAGCGCATAACCGCTTCCTGGAAGCTATCGGCTTTGAGAGATCTTTTAATAGACTCTATGTTAGCATCTTGCGAGTCCAATCGACGCAGAATGTTCTGCACCTCATCCTTTGCAATAAACTCTGAAAGCTCATCGCAGAGAACTAAGCCGTTAGCACCGCCTAAATACCGCTTCAACTGACCATCTCTACAAATAACCGTCAGCCCAATTTCAGGATTAAATGCCTCTAAAATGCACTGACTTATCGCAGCATCAGGAATATCTTCGCGATGCTTAGGTTTTCTAAATGCACCCTCACCACTAAAGTAGTGCATCCAAACCTTACCCATTCCCTCGGCAGAAAGCTCAAGGACTTTGATCCGGCTATTCTCTCTCCAAATAGAAGTAGATTTTGCAATAGAACTCAAAACCTCAGACCTAGCTCCTTCTATCTTTCCCTCAACCTCTTCAAACCTCTTCAAAACCCCTTCGTCAACGCCTGACTTCAACAACAGCTTTTTAATATCAGAAAAAGTATCGAGAACACTTCTAAACTTAGAATCTGTTTCAAGACACCGTTTGGAATCATACTCTCGCAGTACCAACTCAGAAACTAGCACCTCCACTTCACCCGATGCAGACAGCCTAGACAACACCTGCATATTCTGAGAAGAATAGCCTTCCTGGTGCAGAGCATTAGTATCTAGAGTTATTTTCATACAATTCCTAAAATGACGGCGCATCGCCCTTTAAAATACCGTACCAAATAATCGCAATTATCCTGTAAAAATAGCAAAATCTATAACCCTCTGAATCTCAGACTTAACCAACTCTGGAAAGCTCTCACGCCTCCACTCATACTCTCTTAGCCAAGCCAAACATTCGGCCTCACTTAAACTGTCACCGGCTACAAACTCCGACAACATAACGGCGGCGGTTCTAGAAAGTCCTAAACTAACTAGCGAAATCTGGGTTTGCTGACTCAACCCCAACTCAAGAAAAACCCCAACATCGTTAACTTGCTCGGAGAGTTCAAGTAGGCCCTCTCTAATTAAAAAATACTTTAAAACATCATTATAACAAGATAACAAGCGCGGCGCGTGATACCTGGCGACTTCCTCAACATCAGCCATCACATCCCGGATAACATTAGCATCTTGAAATTTAATTGATTTACGTGAGAAATGACTAATCCTCTCCGCTATCAATCGCGATAGCGGATATCCGCGCATCCATCTAACCACTAGCAACGCAAGAACATAGCAGTGCCGTGGGCTAAAACCCAGTTTAGGACTTAGATGGCTGGCGATCCTCGAGAAAGCCGAAACGTAAGAGTCAAGCGCATCATCACTACTTGGATCAGAAAGCAAAAAACGATCTGGCGCCTTTTCTGATGGCCTAGAGAATCTTAGAAGAAGTTCCTGCATCAACAGCGGACTGATTCCTGGATTTCTAACTATTATATCCCCAGGAACTTCCACAGACTCCAAAGACAAGCCTACAGTCGCCTCAAGTAGATTCACTGAATCCAAAGGGAATCGTTTCATAAATGGGCTCTCTCTAAGAGAACCAAACTGGACGTATGTTGCCGACAAATAATTATACACATGCTCGAACTCTGGATTGGTCGAGCATTTTTCCCGATGATCAGGAGCAAGAATAAAATCAACAAGAGCGGTTACATCCGCAACTACTTTATCGGTAGTTCTGGAGATATAAACATTCCTCTTATTACGAGGCGGAGCCCCATCCATCCAAAGTGCCGAATTGTCAGCATCGACGCAAAATATGTTCCCCTGAAACTCCCGCCCCCACCGACCAGCTCTCCCGGCCAGGTTCCAAAAGTCTTCAGCCCCCATGAGCTTTCGACTACCTTTTTTCGGCCCACGCATAAATATATTCTTGCACGACATATTTACCCCTTCAACAAGGGTTGATGTACAAACAAGAAAACTAATCTTATTCAAACTAAATAACCGCTCAATCTCCGTCTTAACCAATAGCGGTATATTCCCATAATGAAAAGCTATACCTCTTCTTAAAACGCGATTAAGCAAAAACCTTTTATGTATTGTCTTCTCGCAAAGCTCAATAAGTGCTTCAACCTCTGAATCCTGAGCCTGATCAACTCCAATAGCATCGTATAACTGAAGCGCGGCCTTTTCTGCATCTGCTGCGCCATTCACATAAACTATATTCCCAGGCTTACCCTGTGAGAGAGCTAGTGCTACAAAAGGTAGCCTTTTACTATCAGGAGCAGGCGTATTCTCAAGAGAGAAGCCCCCCAGAAAAACAACTTCTTCAGGCAAACATAAAGACAACCCCCACTGCTTGGGAAATCTAGGTTTCTGAGAGACCCAAATTAAGTTCTGATTCACCGTCACAGAGTTGCTAATCAAAACACCAGATTTACCATGCGGAGCATCTTCAACTAATACCTCCGGATTAGATGTAAACGGGCTAGCAAACACGACCTGAATACTTGGACTAGAAATACTAGCCATCTCTATCGACTTCTGCAGTGAAACACCTCTATACCCATCACCAATTTTATGCGCTTCATCTACCAAAAGGAGATCCACACGCAAAGGGCGAGACAGGGAATTATTAAAAATATGGAATCGCTCAGGCGTAAAAACAAATATATTATGCTTATCTTCAACCAAAGACCTTGCAAGCGGAATAGAAGATATATTCACGCCGATCTTGCCAGCAAAGGCTGTTTTTAAGTCGCGCTCCACTTGGGTAATAAGTGCCCTAGTTGGAACCAAATATATTACAGCAGTATTCCCACGCAGAGAGACAAACTCTTCTATCCAAGCTTCTAGAATGAATGATTTCCCTACGGAGGTTGGCGCAGACACACTAAGCCATGACTTCTGCTCAGCCAGCCCCCAAAAATCAAACTGGAATTTATTTACTAAAATTTCCCGCTGATCAGAAAGGCCCAAAGTATATTGAAGTTTTCGACGATTAGCGTCGACCTGCGCCACAATCGGAAATCTATCCTGATATTCATTGTCAACCATCCCACGTTTTACAGCCAGATCAATTGCAGCCTTGTTAACTAACGAATCCAAGACCAAAAGTGCGCCATCCTTCCGCTCAGGCGATACATCACTACTTTCCAAACAATATTGAGCTATGCGCAACGCGGCGTCCTGGCATACGCCATCATCAGAATGAGACAAGACGCTAGCGCAGGTCAGCATATAGGATGTATCAACCTTCTCTGTCCATGATCCACTATCAGTTACTAGAGAAGGGAACTGTCTTGCTACGGACTGAGCAGTAAGGTTTTTTAACTGTCGCCTGAACCCTTCATTCTTAATCAGCCAACCCGGCAGTTCACGCATCGCCATCTGTAATCCCCAAAGCAGATTTCAATGAGATTCTAAACTTCTCGACAGAAGGAAACGGCAGCATGAAGACATGAACAGCAAATCCACCGATATTTTCAGCCGTGATGCGTTTCCCAACAGACTTCTTCCAGCCAGCAACTTGGGCCTGTAGCAACTCTTTTATTTGCTCTACAGACTTAATATTGGGTCCATCCGGGTAATCTTTGGAGTCAAAACCTACTAAACACAAACCTCGAAACTCAACCTTATTAAAATCCGGACTATCTGGATCTAAAAATCGTTTTAACGCAGACTCGAGATTCTCATCCTCGACATTCATGTATTGGCTTAATAGCTGTAGATCCCTTTCTTCCGGACTTCCGATGCCACCAGTACCTAGCAAAAGCGGCGCAAGGCTTTTCATACAACTATATACTGCCTGAGTAGCGTCCTCATAAAGTTTTGACTCCCCCCAGTACAGGCAAAGCTTGTTTTTCTCAGGGTCAACTCCTACATGCAACCCATCAGCACCGTGATAATGCATCTCTGTACTAGTTTTAAGATTCATTTTACATATTAGCTGTGGTAGATTTAAGAATCTCTCCGCTAGCAAAAAAAGTATAAGCTCTCCGCCTTCTCCGCTCTTGGACAACTTAGAAAAAAGATTAACAGCCTCTATAAGCAACATACTATGCTTATATGCAGACCCTGTTTCTTGTTGATACCGAAAAGCTTCTATTATCTTTCGACGCGGAACTGCATAATCTATCATGTGTCCAATTAGATGCTTTACTAGCCCATCTACCCTAGGCCTTCCATTTCCGTCAAAATTAATACAATGGAAGTGACATACGGCTGATGTTCCATCCACATCAACCTCAGCGTTTACAACATGAAAGAATGCTTCAAGACTAGATGCATCGCCTCTGACCAATCCATTAAGTGCATCTTGAAAGATATCCAACCTTCCCTCCAACATCGTCAAAGGCCAGTAAGAAGAAACAGCCTAACCATCTTAGCCTTTCCATTTAGATTCTTAATAGAAGCCTCACTATGAGCTTCGAGAAAACTCTCTTATTCCGCGACAATTAGGAAATCCAGAGCAACCCCAAAAGTTCTTACCAGCATTCCCTCCTCGCTTTGCCGTTCGAATAATCATCGGCAGCCTACAAAGGGGGCAGAGAGGCTCTATTTGATCAATTGACTTATTGGGCTCTGAAGCACTTGATAAAGCTTCTGAAGATGTTGAAATCCATCGTTTCAGTAGGGATCCGTCTACCAGTTGGATATTGCGCCCCTCTGCAAACGCCTTGGCCTCTGCAGTATATTTTCCCGAGGAGACAACGAAACCTCCCGCCGCGCCTTCTGCAGCCATAACACCAAAAAACTCGCGGATTACCGTGACGCCAACTTTGATGGCTTTCCACTGTTTGCACTGAACCAGGTACTTGTCCGTTCCCAAGTGCAATACGAGGTCAACGCCGCCATCCGGCCCGTTGCCGCCCTTTTCGATAACGGTGAAGCCCTTGCGGCGGAAGGTCTCGCCCACCAGCTGCTCAAACTCGCGCCAGCTGATGCCTTCTATGGTTTGCCCAGACTCTCTCGCATTCGCCACGTTTGCGCGCAACCGCTTACGTTCAGCCTTGGCAAGCACAGAGCCGATGGCGCCGATTAGGAATACCGCAGGCAGCACAAACTGGCCGAAAAAGGCAAAAGTACGGAATATCTGGTCAGCCATGAACGGCCCCACCTGATGCGCGCCCCTCAGGGTGTCCGGCGACTTATCCGCAATAGGGTGAAGAATGAACCAACTGCCCAGAGCAATGAGCAGGCTTACCCACCAAGGCAAGCGGCTGGCAATCTCTATGAGGTCCTCGATGAGCGAGGTTCTGCGGCGACGAGCCATCCCAGTCTCCTAAACACGCATCCATTCATGGCCAGAGGCCATACACGGAAGCTAGCGCGCGGCACTAGTACCCGTAAAGAGTCTAGGGTGACTACATAAGGCCAATTGTCAGAAAAAGCCTGTTGAAGTGAGGTTTTGTCGCCTTTGAAAGGCCCGATTTACAAGACTTCGGGGTAGCGTGGGGAGGCTCTCATGCGATTCATAATGCTGATGTCCCAGGTTCAAGTCCCGGTGTAGCCACCATATCTCGAAAGGGGTTTAGCGAAAGCTAATCCCCTTTTTCTTTATCCTGCGAAAAACCAGTTATCTCGCCTTACTCGGCTTCCGCGATCAACGCCGCCAAGTCATTCCTCACATCGTTCACCCGCAGCGATACGCGATAGCCCACGAAGTCTTTCCAAGCATGATGAATCAAGTCCCCCAGCGCTTCGCTATGCGTAGCAGCAGATAACCACTCCTCGAAGCTCTCCGGGGCCAGAACCACGGGCATGCGGTGGTGGATGTGTTCGATGCTGGGCGCAGCGGATCGAGTCAGCAGGGCGCAGGAAAGGACGGGCTCGCCGTTGGGATTTATCCACAGGGACCAGAGGCCGGCGATGGCGATGATGGGGGCGGTGGGACTGTGGATGAAATACGGCTGGTGCACCTGACGGCCGGCAGGGTTGCGTACGGTTTCCTTCTCGTTCCATTCGTACCAGCCCAGCGCGGGCATCAGACAGCGGGTACTGCGCAGGGCCTGGCGCCAGAGGGGTTTGCCGGAGGTCTCTTCGCTGCGGGCGTTGAAGGAAAAGCGTGGCGGGGTGGACTGCTTCCACCAAGTGGGGATCAGGCCCCAGCGGGCGGGCAATAGTTCGAGTTGGCCGCTTTCGTCGAGGCGCAGGATGGGCACGGTCATGGTCGGGGCTACGTTGTAGCAGGCTTCCAGCCAGCGCGGCGGCGTGCGGGCGCCGATGTGCCAGTAGCGTTCGATGGCGGCCTCTTCGGGGCTGACGTAGCGTCCGCACATGCCGGGCACCTTGGGGAGAGGGGGTGCTTTGAGCGTAGTTCGCGACGGTGGCCAACAGACAGCATGGCGACCAGCGAGAGCGGCCGATCACCCCAACCGCTGCAACACGCCCTGCCCGATCACCCTGGTGGTCTCCCCACCAAAATCCATACTCCGCTCCTCCGTCAGAAAGGCAGCCACTGCCCCATCGATCCGCTGCGCCAGCTCCGGCAGTTGCCAGTAGTGCCGCAGCAACATGCCGGCGCTGAGAATCGCGGCCAGAGGATTGGCGCGGCCGGAGCCGGCGATGTCTGGAGCGCTGCCATGGACAGGTTCGGCCAGGGCGATGCCTGCACCGAGGTTGAGCGAGGGTGCGAGACCGAGGCCGCCGCCCCAGTGGCTGGCGAGGTCGGAGAGGATGTCGCCGAAAAGGTTGGTGGTGACGATCAGGTCGAAGGCTTCCGGGCGTTCGACCAGTTGCAGGGCGGCGACGTCGACGAGGCGTTCGTCGAGCACGTCGCTCCAACCGTCTTCGGCCAGCACGGCGCGGCAGGTGTCACGGAACAGGCCGCAGGTGAGCGGCAGGATGTTGGCCTTGTGCACCAGGGTGATGCGCCTTGCCTGGCGAAAGCGGGCGAGCTCGGCGGCGCCAGCGGCGAGGCGCTCGCAGGCACCGCGGCTGATGACCCGTTCGGCAATGGCGACGCCTTCGGATTCCCAGTGTTCGCGGCCGCTGTAGAGGCCTTCGCTGTTTTCCCGCAGGACCAGCAGGTCGATGCCGGCGCGAGGCGATACAACCGGGCGGGAACGCACGGGCCGCAGATTGAGGTTCAGCGCCAGCATCTGGCGCAGGCTAAGGATGGCGCTGCGGTAGCCCTCGACCTTGTGGCTGGGAGAGGAAACGGCACCGAACAACCCCGCGCCGCAGGCGCGCAGGCATTCGTAAGTGGCGTCGGGAACGGAGGTGCCGTGGCGCTGGAAGCAGTCCCAGCCGGCTTCGGCTTCTTCTACCTGCAGGTCGGGCAGCAGACGTTGCAGCACCGCCACGGCGACGGGCACGACCTCGCGGCCGATGCCGTCACCGGGGATGACGCAAAGGCGTCGGCTCAAGACTGGCCGAGCGGGCGCAGGCGGTATTGCGGCGGCAGTTGCTCGAGGCCGCTGACGGTGACGTTGAGGTCCTTCCAGATGCCGTCCTTGATGCCGTAGATGCAGCCGTGCACGGAGATCTTCTGGCCGCGGTGCCAGGCGTTCTGGACGATGCTGGTATGGCTGACGTTGGCGACCTGCTGGATGACGTTGAGCTCGCAAAGACGGTCGACGCGCTCCTCTTCCTTCTCGAACTGGCCGAGGTGGTCGCGATATTCGTAGGCGAGGTCGCGGATGGTGCGCAGCCAGCCGTCGATCAGACCGAGCTGGGTGTGGTGCAACGCGGCGCGCACGCCACCGCAGCCATAGTGGCCGGTGACCAGGATGTGCTTGACCTTGAGCACGTCGACGGCGAACTGAATGACCGACAGGCAGTTGAGATCGGTATGCAGCACGACGTTGGCGACGTTGCGGTGGACGAACAGCTCGCCGGGCAGTAGGCCGACGATCTGGTTGGACGGCACGCGCGCATCGGAGCAGCCGATCCACAGGTATTCGGGCGTTTGCTGGCGAGCCAGTTTGGCGAAGAAGTCGGGGTCTTCCTGCTTGATCGCTTCGGCCCAGCGGGCGTTGTTGTCGAACAGTTCCTGCAGCTCGCTCATGTCCGGCTCCTCATCATTTGGCTGGCGGCACCTTACGCAGCAAGGGCGTGACTGACAAGCCGCATCAGCGCACAGCGTTCAGCCGCCACCAGCGCGACGGGCGCGGCGCCTGCTGCAGCGCCAGCTGGTGCCAGGCGTCGTGCCAGGCCTGGCCTTCGGCGGCCAGGCGCGGCCAATCCAGCGTGCGCCGATCCAGGGCGCTGAGCAACTCGGTTTCCAGCCAGCCGTGACCGGCGCGCAAGGCGTCGGCGAAACCGGGGTCGACCAGGGCGCGCTGGTGCACCGTCTCGAAGCGCCACCACAGGGAATCTTCCACAGCGTCGCTTTCGCGGCTGAGCAGCCCTTCGCCGGCGCGCTCCTCGAAGCCCAGCGGCTGGAAGATCGACAGGCACGGCGCGGAGGTGCCGGTGGCGGCCAGGCGCGGGGCATCGGCATCGAGCCGGGCGATGAGGCTGGCGGTGGTCTGCGAGGGGCGCCAGAAGCTGCCGGCGTGCAGGCAGATCTGCCGGTTGTCGTGCAGGTGGAAGCGGTGCCCGCGGTGGCCATGGCTGCGCAGCGCGACCACCAGTGCCAGCCAGTCGACCTGGGCTGGGCAGTGGGCGAGAAAGTCTTCGTTGAGCTGGCGGCGCTGGTGCGCACCCGCGATCCACGGCAGCACGCGGCCATCGAACGCGCGGGCGAAGTGGAAGTCGCCGCGGCCGTTCCAGCAGCCGAAGCGGCGCGCCTGGGTTTCCAGGTTGGAGCTGGCGAGGTCGTAGTCGTGGCCAAGGCTCAGGGCGTTGGAGATGGCCCAGCGTTCGACCTTCTTCGCCGCCCACAGGCGCCCGGCGGTCTCCAGCACCCAGGCTTCGTCGCGGTCGGCGATCAGGTAGCTGTTGTCGTAGCGCAGGCGTTTATTGCGGTAGCCGGCCGGGCCGCCCTGGCCGTGGCGTTCCAGCAATTCGGTGATCACCGCCAGGGCTTCGCGGGCGCTGCCGCCGCGCTCCAGGCCCAGGCGCAGCAGGTCCATGCCCAGCAGGGCTTCGCCGTCGCGCTCGGTCAGTTTGGTGAACACGGCTTCGTTGCCGATGGCCACGCCCTTGTCGTTGACGCCCATTTCCGCGCCCCACAGCCAGGCCGGCTGGCTGAGGATGACGCCGTGGCGATTGGCGGTCTGGGGGATCTCCAGGTAGCTGGTACGCACCGTGGCCGCGCTGTCGCCGTGCACGGCCTCCAGGCGGATCAGGCGTTGCGCTTCGGCGGGCTCGCGGTCGCTGTTCTTGGCGAACCAGGTGGCCCCGCCGCTACGCAATACCAAGGTGTCGCACATAATCTTCCTCCCCGTGATCTTCCCGCGCGCCGAGCACTTCCCGCGCGGCGCGTTCCCCGGCCTCCACGGCCCCGTCGAAATAGCCCATCCAGCGCGTCGCCGTTTCGGTGCCGGCGAAGTGCAAGCGCCCGTATGGTTCGCGTAGGCGCGCCGCGCCGCTGCTCCACAGTCCGGGCGGGAACAGGGCGGCATAGCAGCCCCGGGCGAAGGGTTCCTCGGCCCAGGATTTATCCACGTAATCCACCGGCCGCAGCGCCTGTTCGCCGAAGTAGCGGGCGAAGCAGTCCAGCACCTGACCACGGCGGTCGCCGGCGGGCCTGGCGTTCCACTGCCGCGCCTCATCGCCTTCGATGAAGCCCAACAGCACGCCGCGCCCGGAGTCGGGGACGCTGTTATCGAAGGTCAGGCGTACCGGGCCGGTTTCGCTGGTGGCCTGGCCTGACAGGTTGCGCTCGCGCCAGAAGGGGTTGTCGTAAAGCGCCATGCACTTGATCACCGCGCCTTGCGGCAGGCGTTGCAGGAGCTGGTCGCGCCAGCTGGGCAGCAGCGGCTCCTGGGTGATGCGCAGCAGTTGCGTTGGCGGGATGGCGAAGATGACGTGGCTGGCCTGGTGCGTGCCGCGGTCAGTCACCAGCTCGACGCGGCTGCCGTCCTGGCGCACGGCGCGCACGGGATCGCCGGTATGGACGTCGCCGATGCGCTCGGCCAGGGTCTCACTGATCCGCTGGGAGCCGCCCAGGATGCGGTCCTGCTGGGCGCCGCCTTCGACGCCGAGCACGGTGTCGAGGTTGGTGCCGCCGTGGATATAAAAGAGGACATGGAGAAACGAGAGGTCATGGGGACTCGCTGCAAACACGGCGCCGCACATCAGCTCGAAGACCTTGCGCCCGGTGGAGGTGCGCACGTTGCGCCGCAGCCACTCGGCGAAGGTGAGGCTGTCCCACTGGGGCGCCTTGGGATGCAGGCTGGGGTCGCCCAGCGGGATCTCCCGTGCCATGCGGTCCAGGCGCACATGAGCCTGAAGGACATCAAGCAGGACGTGTGGGGGAAACTTCGGAATGGTTCCGCGATACGGCCTGAGCCGGCCGCCAAAAAGAGTGAGGTTGTCGCCCTGGTTCCATTGCGGGTAGGTCGACAGACCGAGTTCGGTCAGCAGGGAAAGGATGCGCTCCTGGGTAGGGCCGACCCACTGGCCGCCCACCTCGACCACCTCGCCAGTGGCGAAGCGATGGTTGAGGGTACGTCCACCGACGCGCTTGTTGGCTTCGATCACTTTGACCCGTTGCCCGGCTTGCGCCAGACGCCAGGCCGCGGTCAGCCCCGAAATACCGGCGCCCACCACGATCACATCGCTGCGATTCATGTTTGCGACCTTATTTTCTTGTTGTTATTGGCTTAAGGGTAAGCCAGGAATTGCCCTCGGAAAAACCCGATCAGCCGGAAATTTCGCAGCTTTTGCAGGGGATTATCGTGCGGAGGCTCTAGCCTGGGAGATCCCGCTGCGGGGCGCGCCGAGTGGCCGGTGAGCGCTGAGCGCTGAGCGCTGAGCGGGTGCGGGTTCGCGAGCAAGCTCGCTCCTACGAAGAGCGCATCGCCGAGCGTGCGATCTGGCCTGGATGAACGGGCACGAACGATGGGTATCGCTTCGCTCCACGCCATCCTACGGAGAGGTCAGGGCGAGACTTGTAGCGGCGCTCAATCGACCAGCGTGCAGGCCATCACCAGCGCGTCCTCGCGGCCACCGACAGCCGGGTAGTAATCGCGGCGGCGGCCGATTTCGTTGAAGCCATAGCGCTCATAGAGGCGGTAGGCGGGGCCGTTGGAGGCGCGGACTTCGAGGAAGCATTCCACGCCGCCCCTCTCCTGGGCGCGCTTCATCAGGTGTTCCAGCAACGCCAGCCCAAGGCCACGTCCCTGGCTTTCCGGCTTCACCGTAATGTTGAGCAGGTGCGCTTCATCGAGGATCAGCTGGATCACACCGTGGCCAACCTGCTGGCTGCCTTCGAACATCACCCAGCATTCGTAGCTCTTCAGGCCGTCGGCGAAGGTGCCGCGCGTCCAGGGGTGACTGAAGGCGGCGTATTCGATCTTGAGTACGGCATCGAGGTCCGCCTCGGTCATCGGGCGGAAGGAAACAGCGTCGCTCATGCAGGGGTCTGACTCATCCAGCGTTGCCGCACTCGGCGCATGGAGCGCCACAGGTCGGCTTTCAAAGTGGGTTCTTCGGCCAGGCGCTCGAGGCCCGGCAGCGCCCAGGCAACGCCCAGGCCTTCGACCTGCAACTCGCGCAGCAGGGACTCCTCATCGCCTTCGCCGGCGAAGCGCACGGCAGGCATACCGACCAGCCACAGGCAGGAGCACGGGGCGCCCTCCTCCAGCCGCGCGGCGACGAAACCCTGGACGAACTCGCGGGCGGCTTGCGGGCCCTGGTCCATGTTGCCGCGGGAGAACAGCGGCCAGCGTACAGGCTCGCCCATCAGTTGCGGGCTGTCCGGCAGGCCGGCGGCGCGCAGCAGGTCCTTCAGCAGCAGGTAGGCCGGGTCGCGGCTGGCCAGCGGCTCCCCGGTAGGCAATTCGACCAGCAGGATGCATTCGCCGGCGCGTAGGAGTTGCAGGGCGAAGCGCGGTGGCGGGGCGACTGGCGCGCGGACGGCCGGTTCGGCTTCCGCCTCGGTCGACTCTTCGGCCTTGACCGGCGCGGCCGCCTTGGCCTGGACACCGACCTTGGGCAGCAGGCGCGCGGCAATCGAGCCAGGTTCGCCGGCCATGACTGGCGCGGGCGCGGGGGCAGCAACCTGAGCAGCGGCCTCGCGTGCAGCCCCGGCGGGCGCAGCAGCCATGGGCTCGGCGACGATGGGCGCGGGGGTTTCCAGCAGCTCCGGGCGCGACGGTGCAGCGAACGGCAGCACCACGCGCGGCAGCCAGCTGGCGACCTGCATGGCGCCAAGGTAGGCGCGGCGACGGGCTTCTTCGATCAAGGGGCGTTTACCTGTGGGTGGTGCCTGCATGGGCAGGCCGACACGACGAGGCGGGATTGTCGCGTGAAACGCGCCGGGGGGAAAGGCCGGCGGGCGGAGAGCCTGTGCGTTTTGCTTACGGAGTGCCGAAGACGTAGACGTTGCCGGTGAGCTTGACCGCGCCGGTGGCCTGGTAGGTCAGCAGGTTGGTCTGCTGCAGGCCGCTGCCGGACACCTTGCCCTGATTGGCGCCGCCCAGGGTGAACTGCAGGTTGCTGGCGCTGGCGTTGGTCAGGCCGATCTTCATGGCCTGACGGTTGAACAGCGCGCCGTCGCCGTTGAAGCCGTTGTTGATGGTCACCATGTCGATGGACATGCCGTCGAAGCTGAAGGTGCCCTTGATGTTGTCCAGCACGATGTAGCCGGTGCTGTTGAGCGGCTGGATCGCCAGGCGCGCACCGCAGCCGCCGGCGCAGCGGGTATCGGCAGTGTTGGCGGCGAGGTTGAAGTTGACGCTCAGGCTGACACCGTCCTGGCCACTGACGTCGGCCATTTCGCTGTCGTCCAGGCCGCGCATCTCGCCGTGGACGGTCACGGCGGCCAGCAGCAACAGGGGGGCCAGGAGTCGGCTCGAAAGGCGTGCGGTTTTCACGGCGAGTCTCCTCATGCGCTAGCGCGGCAGGTTCACGGTACGAACGTTCAGGTAGTCGATGCGCAGGCCGCGAATGGCCTGGGAACCGACGTCGGTGCCGCTGATGTTCAGGTTGCCGATGCTGATATTGCTCTTCTGCACGTTCTGGTAGAAGGCGTCGTGATTGGCCCAGGTGACGCCCGGCGCGCTGAGCACCAGGTCGCCGTTGCTGGCCACCGAGAGCGTCGCCGGCTGGTAGTTGGCGTCGCCCAGGTTGAGGTCGAAGTAGACGTTCTTGGCCACCACCTTGTTGCTGTCGGCGCAGTTCTCGCAGCCGGCGATGATCAGCTTGTCGGCGTACATCTGCAGGCTCATGGAGGCCTTCAGGCCAGCGGCGTCGCCCCACAGGTTGAGGTAGGAGCCGTTGAGGGTGAAGTTCTCCAGGGCGATGGAGAAGAAGTCGGTGCGAGTGGTGGTAGCGCCAGCGCTGCCGTTGCTGTTGTAGGCGGTGCTGGGCAGGGTGAACTTGGTGGCGATGCCGATATCCAGGCCCTGGATGCGGGTGCCGGAGGAGTTCTGCATGGCGCCGGCCACCAGTTGCACCGTGGCGACGTTCTTTTCGGTACGGGTGATGGTGCCGCTGACGCAGGTGGTGGCACTACCGCCTTGTGTCCCGCAGAGCTGAACGAACTTGTCGTAGTCGCTGGCGCGCTGGCTCAGGGTGACGCCGTTGCGGGTGACGTTCCAGGCGGCACTGAGGTTCTGCTGCGCAGTCGTCAGGTCGGTGGCGCTGCTGTTATAGGCATCGACCGAGTTGTTGTAGTTCTTCACTGCCGTACTGTTATTGCAGGAAATGACGACGCCGCAATCGTACTTCTGACCAAGCTCAGGACGATTGGCGCAGAAGAGGCCGCAGATCTGCGCAGGCGCTTCGTTATATCGCGCGCTCATGCTGTTGTAGTTGGTCTTCACCGTGGCCTGAGCCGTATCGACCTGCGCCTCGCGCTGGGTGACGGTAGCCATGTCGGCGTCGATGCCGCTCTTGAGCGTCACCATGTTGTTCGAATAGGTGGTCAGCAGCGTGTCGCGCTGGGTCTTCAGGGCGCCCAGCTCGGCGTTGATCTTGTTGGTTGCCTGGGCCGGGTTGGTGCAACCGGCGTCGCCATACAGGCAGCCCTGGTAGTAGGACCAGAGGCCGAACTTGTGGGTGTCGTTGATCGGGTCGGTCCAGGTTGGCGTCATCAGTTGCAGCGCCTCCTGGTTGGCCGGGATGTTCAGCCCCGCCTTGTACTTCACCGGGCCGAGGGTGAAGGGGTGCATGGGCGTGCCGAGGTAGGCCTTGGTGTCCAGCGTGCCGCGCTGGCTGCCGGCGCCCTTGATGTAGGCACCGGTGATATCCACCTGCACGTCCTGGTTGGCGCTGTTCTTCACCCCGGTGATCTTCGAGGTGGCCGTCGCCTGGTCGTAGCTGAAGCCATCGATGAAGAAGCCCAGGCCCGCGCCGCTGACCTCTTCCAGCTGATCGTCATCCAGCGCCTTCATGCCCAGCGCCGGCAGGCTGACCAGGCAACCAGCGAGGCAGGCGAATACCGTTGCGCGCCAGCTCATGTCAGCAGCCCGCCGCTTGCGCGCCCATGCAGGTCGGCTGCCGGGGCAGGCCGCGCAGGGCGTCGTAGAGGTTGATCAGGATCGGGTAGACCGCATCCGCGCCGCTGCCCACCTTCGGGAAGTTGGCGAAGGCACCGGACTGGGTGTTGACGAAGTTGCCGGCGTTGGCCAGGTCCTGCCAGGGCACGTTCTGGTTCTGCAGGGAGAAGAAGATGCCCTGGGCGCCGGTGTTGATATCGGTGGAGCCCGGCTTGCCGATGTAGATGGTCTTGTAGTTGGTGAGGTCGAAACAGGTGGTCAGGCCCAGCGCCTGGCAGTTGTTGGTGGTCGACAGGGTCGGGATCAGCGCGGCGATCAGGCCACCGGCATCCGAATGCAGCGAGTCGCCCTTGGCGATACCGATCTGCTCGGCGCGGTTGATCGGCTGGCCGTTGATGGTGGCCTCGCCGGTGCCGGCCTTGAGCAGCACCACGTCGGCATAGACCGGGGTATCGCCGGCCACAGCCAGCGCCAGGCAGTTGATGATGTTCGGGCAGCCGTTGCGGGTGTAGTAGTCGTAGGCGATGGAGGCCGGGCCGTAGATCTGCCCCTGGAGGTTGCCGGTGATCGACAGGATGTCGCCGGAGAGATCGCCCTGCGCCTTGCCGAAGCCGACCCGCGCGCCCACCAGTTGACGCACGCCGTTGTTGGTCTGGAAGGCGAACTCGACGTAAGGGTCGCGGATTTGGAACGGCACCACCTTGGCATCGGGGGAGTTGGCGTTGTCAATCCGCCCCAGCGCGAAGTTGTTGATCAAGATGTCCGCCGGCTGGCCGGAAACGGTGGTAGACCCGGTGCGGCTGTAGTTGCCCAGGCTCAGTTGGTCGATGTTGGTCAGCAGGCTGACATCGGCGCCGAAGTTGAGCCGGGTGTACTGGTAGTTCTGGTAGGTGGACGCGTCGACGGTGAGCATCGCGCCCTGTCCGGAGATCGTGGACAGCTCTTCATCGTCCATCGACTGCATGCGTGCCTGGGCGGAAAAAGCCAGCAGGCCGCCGCAGAGCAAGGCAAGGGCACGCATGAGCGGACCGGAGGACTGACGCATGGCACTCTCCTTTCCCGGAGCCCTGTCGTGCAGGGCGCCTGTTGTTATTCGTCGGGCGTATCGAGTCAGCAAACAGGTCGAGACTCGGCGCCGTGATGCCACTATAGGAATTCACCCGCCACCGCGGGCCGACCCATAGTCGAGTAAATCGCTCCGAACGATAGACGAGGAAAGGAAAGTCCGGGCCGGGTTGTTACCCATCGTCACACCCGGGTGACAGCGTCGCGCCGGCGACGGCTCACTGGTGGCGGAAAAGGCCGATCAGGTGCTCGGCGATGGCGCCCTTGATGGCGTCCAGGTTCAGCCGCGAATGGGCCTGCAGCTTGTTGATGTTCAGGCGGTGCAGGTGCAGCGAAGGCATGCGCGCCTCGTACTCGCGCAGGTCGCCCTTCACCAGTACCGGCAGGAAGATGTCCCCACGCATGCGGTAACGGTTGATCAGCAGCTTCAGGCCGTCCTGGAACGGCAACTCCCGCGAGGCCACCAGCCGGTGCTCGCCGGGGATCTTCAGGTACAGGCCGCTATAACCCATGGTCTCGCCGGGCAGGATGTGGATGCCGGTGGGCTCCACCGCGTCGCCGGGGATGTCGTGGAAGGTGTCGAACCAGGCCTGCTCGTCCGGGAGAATGGTAATGCCGCCTTCCTGGCTCTCCGGGATCACGAAGCTGTAGTTGCTGTAGAGCTTCTCGACATACGACGAGTAGATGCACAAGCGATTCTCGAAGCGCTGCAGGAAGGCAATAGCTTCGTTGCGATCAGTGATCGCATCCAGGTCCCAGTCGAGGTCGTTCTGGCGTTCCAGTTCGGCCCAACGGGCTTTGGCAAGTGCGGCGTCGTAGGTCATCTGCGTAAATCAGACTCTGATATCTAGGTCTCTGGTAAGGACTTTGGCAAAAAACTTGCCAGAAAATTCAGCCATTTAGGCCCCATTTTCCGTGAGACACGTCACACGGCCGCCGCTCACGCAGTCGCAAACTGACGCGTTTCGTCACCCTGTCGGCCAGGGGTAGGCCTTTGCAGTACAATCGCTCCCTTTGTTCATTCCGGGCCCAACCAAGCCGATGATCGACCCACGACGCGTACTACGCGCCCTCGCCGAACACTGGGTGCTGCTCGAACCGCTGTGCGAGCGCTTCGACGCCGGCACCCTGAGCCTGGTGGAGCTGCGCATCCAGCTCACCAGCCAGTTGCCCGACAGCACCCCGGTGGACATCACCGCCCTGCTCGACCAGTGGGTCCGCCTGGACATCCTCGTTCCGGTGGCCAAGAGCCCCAACCGCTTCGAGCTGAACGCGCAGATCCACGACTTTCTCGCCTATCTGCGCCAGGAACACCGCCTTGGCCTGTGCCTGGAGATCGAAGCCTACCTGCGCCACCTCGAGCGTCTCGCCGGCTACATCCGCGAAGCTTTCGAGGCACGCGACGGCAACGACTTGGCCCGCCAGCTGCGCCTGCTCGACATGCGCGTGCGCGACGTGCTGAAGAAGCTCGCCAACGACGAACAGGCGCTGGTCGCCGTGGCCGAACGCGCCAAAACCCAGGACCGCCAGATTCCGCTGCGCCAGCGCTACGCGGAAGTCCTGGCGACCTGGGACGAGTACGTCGAGCCGATGATCCAGCTGGTCTCCGCCGACGGCGCCTTCGAGCAGGGCGTACACCGCGTGGAGCAGGTCCTGCTGCGCCTGCTCAGCGAACAGGCACGCCTTGGCCAGTTGGTGGACGACGACCAATTGCTGCGCACCCACGCGCGCATCCTGGAAATGCAGACCACCGCCCAGCTCACCCTGCGCCGCGCCCGCGAACTGCTGCTGCCGCTGCGCGAGGAAGCCCGCCGGCACAACGCGATCACCCGCGGCGCCGCCCTGGCGCTGTCGGTCATCCGCCGCAAGGGCATCGACGCCGTGCCGCAGGCCGCGCTGCCAATGTTCACCCGCCCGCAGAGCAACTTCCTCGGCACCGCTTCCCAGGTCGAGAGCTACGTCTTCGCCCTCGCCAGCTTCCAGCCAAAACCGGCGCACTTCCCCAAGGCCAGCGGTAATCGCAAGAGCGATGGCCCGCAGCGCTCGCCGCGCACCGCCCGGGAAATGCTCGACCGCTGCCAGGCCGCGCTGCCGCTGCCGGACCTCATGCAGTGGCTGCTGGAACAGGAGCCCGAAGGCGCCACCGACGAGCTGCTCTACTGGTTCTCGCGCCTGTCGCGCGATGCCCGCTTCCAGCGCGACCGCCTCGATCGCCGCCAATACGACACTCTCCAGCACAGCGTCAGCCTGTGCTCCTTCGCCCTGATCGCCGGCCCGACCGCTGGCAAGGACACCAAGAGCGAATCGCATGCAGATTAATCTCACCGAAATGACCCAGCTCGCGCCGATCTTCCGCGAGCTGTTCAAGGGCTTCCACATCAGCCGCCGCGACCCGGAGCTGTACAGCCAGCTGTCCAATCAGCAGGACGCCTACCGCGCGCTGTTCCGCAGCCTGGGCTACGAGCTGGTCTGCGATACCCGTGGCTTCTACTACTTCGTGCCCGAGCAGGTCGGCGCCCAGGTGAACAAGACCGCCCAGCGCCTGGCGCTGTTCACCTTCATCCTCGTCGAGCACCTCGCCGACCAGGGCCGCGACCCGCTGGCCGTCCTCGATGGCGGCAGCATCGGCCGCGACGAGCTGCCACCGCTGCTGGAGAAGTACCGCGACCTGTTCCTGCAGGCCGAGGTGACCACCCAGGAAGAACTGGAAGAGAAGGTCATGCGCCGCCTCACCCAGCTCGGCTTCGCCGCCGAGGACAACGGCGTGTACCGCTTCCTGCCGCCGATCCACCGCTTCCTCGACGTCTGCCTGTCGGTCCAGCAGGACCGCGACCTGGCCGCCAACCTGCACGCCAGCGAAATGCAGTTCACCGCCCCCGCGCTGATGGAAGAAGACGACGAGCCGGTGGTGATCCTCGAAAGCTATACCGCCGATGCCGACGAAGAGATCGTTGCCATCAGCGCCCCCGTCGAGGCTGTTGAAGCTGCCGTCGAAGCCGCTATTGAAGAAGAAAGCGAAGAAGACGCCCTCGCCCGCGCCATCGCCGAAGAACAGGAGGCCCAGGCATGACCCAGGAACGCTACGGCATCCGCCGCTTCGCGCTGCTCAACACCGCCGGATACAGCCTCGGCATCTTCCCGCTGGAACAGCCGCTGTCGGTCTACGGCGCGAACAACCTCGGCAAGTCGGCATCGATCAACGCGCTGCAGTTCCCGATCCTCGCGCGCATGTCTGACATGAGCTTCGGCAAGTACAGCTTGGAAGCCTCGCGCAAGTTCTACTTCGCCACTGACACCAGCTACATCCTGGTCGAACTGGACCTGCCCAACGGCCGCCATGTGATCGGCGTGGGCGGTCGCGGTCCCGGCGGCGGCTTCGGCCACCAGTTCTTCGCCTACCAGGGCGAACTGGACCTGGAGCACTACCAGAAGAACGGCACCTGCCTTCGTCTGCGCGAGCTGTACGCTAACCTCGAGCGCGAGGGCATCAAGTCCTACGAGCTCAAGCCCGACGAGCTGCGCCGCCTGCTGGTTGGCGGCCACACCTCGATCCCGCTGGACCTGACCCTAATCCCGCTGCGTTCCACCAGTGAACAGAGCCTGAAGACCTTCCGCTCGCTGTTCATCAACCTGCTGCACATGCGCGAGATCACCGCCGCCAAGCTCAAGCAGCTGTTCCTCGATGCCTTCGAGCACAGTCTGCGCTCGGGCAGCGTCGACTACATCGCCGCCTGCGAAGAAGCCTTCCGCGACGTGCGCCGCATGGAGGGTGACTACCAGGCACTGGTCGCCGCCGGCCCGCTGGTCGAGGCCCTGGCCAACGGAGTGCAACAGCGCGAACTGCTGCGCGGGAAAATGCATCGCCTTTCGCCGTTGCTGGATAACCTGCTGGGCACCTGGGAAGACTATTCCGGCGCGCGCAAGGAAGAGCTGGTGATCCAGGCCGAACACTACAAGCGCGAGCAGGACGGCCTGCAGAACGAACAGCGCGGCAGCACCGCCGAGCTGATGCGCCTGGAACGCGAGATCAGCGAAATCCAGCGCTGGATGGGCGAGCTGGCCGTGCTGAAGAACCGCTTCGCCCTGGTCGACGACGTCAAGGTGCTGGAGCAGCAGCTGCTCGCCGCCAAGGACGCCCACGACGAACTGGCCGGCGCCCTGGCGCACTCCCGGCAGTTCTCCAGCGAAGACCTGGAAGAGCGCATGCGCGACCTGGAGAAGCGCCTCAAAGGCGTCCGCCAGCAGCTCGAGCATGCCGACAACAACAGCTATGCCCGCCTGCGCGAGGAGTTCTCCCAACAGGACGTCGAGCGCCTGATGCGCCTGTTCAACGGAGCACTGTTCAGCCTGCCGCTGGGCGAAAAAGGCGTGGACCTGGACGAGGCCGGCCAGTGGGTCGGCAGCGTCGAGAAGATCCTCGATGCCTTCAAGGGCGAGCGCTTCGAAGTGCCCGGCCTGACCATCGACCTCTCCACCATCGAGCCGCCGGCCCTGCAGGCACTCGCCGACCGCGCCGCCCTGCGCGACCAGAAGGAGCGCCTGGAGAAGGAGCTCAAGCAGCTCAAGACCCAGCAGGCCGTGGCCGCCGACCGCAACGCCAGCAAGGCGCAGGCAGACAAGCTGTATCAGGACGTACTCGACGCGCAGAAGGCGCTGGAAGACTTCCGCCGCAGCCAGACCCTGAGCGCCGAAGAGCCGGGCAAGCTGGAACAGCTCGCCCAGCTGGAAGCCACCCAGGACGAACTCAAGCGCTCCGCCGACGCCTTCACCGAACGCGTCCAGCAGCTCTCCGCCAAGCTGCAACTGATCGGCCGCCAGCTGGCCGACATGGAAGCCAAGCAGCGCACCCTCGACGATGCCCTGCGCCGCCGCCAGTTGCTGCCGGCCAACCTGCCCTTCGGCATCCCGTTCATGGACCCGGTCGACGACTCCATGGATAACCTGCTGCCGCTGCTCAACGACTACCAGGACACCTGGCAATCGCTACAGCGCGTGGACGGCCAGATCGAGGCGCTGTACGCCCAGGTGCGCCTGAAGGGCGTGGCCAAGTTCGACAGCGAGGACGATCCGGAGCGCCGCCTGCAACTGCTGATCAACGCCTATGCGCACCGCACCGACGAGGCCATGACCCTGGCCAAGGCGCGCCGTGCGGCAGTTACCGATATCGCCCGTACCCTGCGCAACATCCGCAGCGACTACGACAACCTGGAACACCAGCTGGCGCTGTTCAACCGCGAGATCAACAAGCGCCAGGTGTCGAACCTGCAGAGCTTCCGCATCGTGCTGGCGCCGAACAAGGACGCGCTCAAGCACATCGACCAGATCATCCACAGCGCCGGCCAGTACGAAGAAGGCGAGAACCTTTCGGTCTTCGACCTGACCCAGAGCGCCGAGCAGGATGCGAAGAACGAGGAAGCCAAGGACTACCTGTCGCGCCTGGTGGCGGCGAACAACAACCAGCTGGGCCTGAAGGATCTGTTCGAGCTGGCGTTCGAGATCACCAAGATGGGTGGCCAGCCGATCATGCACACCGACATCGACGGTGCGGCATCCAACGGCACCACCATGACCATCAAGGCGCTGACCAACATGTACCTGTTGCTGCACCTGATGGACCGCGAGCAGGCCGGCCGCATTCGCCTGCCCTACTACCTCGACGAGGCGGCGGACATCGACGAACGCAACCAGTCGGCGCTGCTGGAGACCAGCCTGCAGCTGGGCTTCGTGCCGATCCTGGCGAGCGTGAAGCCGCAGGTCTCGGCCCAGGTGGCCATCGACCTGGAAGGCGGCAGCGGCCCCAACGGCATCTACATCGACGAAGCGGACTGGAAGTACATCCGCCGTCGTGACACCGAAAAGGCTGCGCACAACGATGTGGAAGCCAGCGCCGAGCCGGCGTGATGCTCCTGCAGCGATGAAGAAAATGGCCCGCGATGCGGGGCTTTTTCCTGTGGGCTCTTCGTAGGAGCGAGCTTGCTCGCGAACGGATTCCTGCTGGCCTTCGGTGTCATGCGGTTCGCGAGCAAGCTCGCTCCTACAGGGGAATCCGCTCGGGTCTCTGAAATGAAAAAAGGCCGCATCTTTCGCGGCCCTTTTCCTCGTCGACGCTAACTCATTGCGCCTTGCCCAGCGGAATCTTCGGCGCCCAGTCCAGCCACTCGTCGTTGGCCTCGTCGAACAGCGCGAAGGTCTGTCCTGACTTGGCCGGCGAGCCCATCTCGGCATTGTTCGGCGTGGCGAAGGCTACGCCCCCGGCAAGGATGGTCTCCATCGACTCGGTCCGCACCTTCACCCCCTTGAACAGGCCGGCGTCCACCCCGAACCCGCTGGTATTCCAGAACCGGCTACCGGTGCGCACCAACGCGGCGTAGCGCGGCTCGATAAGGATGTGGATCAACACGCGGTCGGCCGTTTCGCCCAGCTCGAAGGACGTCACCTTGCCTACCTGTACCTCGCGGTAGGTCACCGGCACACCAGTCTTGAGCGAGCCGCGACGGGCTGCACTCAGGGTCAGACGCAGGCCATCGGCATCCAGCAGGCGGTTCGGCTCGCCCCCCAGCAGGCTGAAGCTGGTTTGCTCCTGGCTGGGCTTGGGCGCCGGCAGCACCTCGATGTATTGGCCGCTGACAATGGTGCCGAGGTTGCTGACGCCGGACAGCCCAACCTGCGGTCCCACCACCCAGAACCGGCTTCCCTGGCGAGCGATGCGGTCTGCCCCACGGGTAAGGCGCGCCTTCAGTTGCACGCTCTGCAGATCCTTGCTCAGCTCCACCTGCTCCACGCGGCCAACTTCCAGGCCCTTGTAGCGCAGGACGGTGCCCTCTTTGAGGCCGTCGGCGGTGTCGGCACGCAGCTCGATCATCTGGCCCTTCAGGTGGGCATCGTCCTCGCTGTCGAAGAGGGCGAAGCGACGCACCTTGGTGATCGGCGGCGCCTTCGGGTCGGGTGTATCGAAGGCGATGCCGCCGGCCAGCAGGGTCTGCAGCGACTCACTCTTCAGCTTGATCCCGTCCAGCCCGCCGCTGATGGTGACGCCGCTGATATTCCAGAAGCGCGAGGAGGTGTTCACCAGCTTGGCGTATTCCGGCTCGATGTGGACACCGATGACCAGCCGCGTCGGATCGCGCCGGGACAGCTGGTAGCTCTGCACGCTGCCCACTTTCATCTGGCGATAGAGAATCGGCGTGCCGACTTCCAGCGAGCCCAGCTGGTCCGTGGTCAGCACCAGATGCAGACCGGGAGAATCGAGGTTGAGCGGCGGGGCTTTCGGGCGGATGACGAAGTCACGAGTCGGCTCACCATCGCTGGCGAAGCGCACGTTGAGGTAGTTGCCCTTCACCAGGGCCTCAAGACCGGTGATACCAGCCAGCGAGATGCTCGGCTTGACCATCCAGAACTCGGTCTTGCTGTTGAGGAACTCCTCGGTGCGTGGGTCCATGGACAGGGTGGCAGTGGCGCCGTTGAAGTCCTTGTCCATGTCGATGCTCTTCACGGTGCCGACCTCGACGCCGTTGTACATCACCGGCGTACTGCCGGGAGTCAGGCCGCTGACGTCACTGACCTTCACCTTCACCGCGAGCCCTGCCTGGGCGGCATCGAAGTCCTCATAAAGGCGGAAGGGCTTGGTGGGATCGGTGGGCGGGCTGTCCGCATAGTTCTCCGGCGTCGCAAAGGCGATACCGCCGGCGGCGATGCTCGCCAGGGATTCGGTGCGCAGCTTGAGACCACTCAGGCTGCCGGACAGGGTGATACCGCTGGCGTTCCAGAAGCGCGTGTGCTTGCGCACCAGGTTCGCGTAGGCCGGCTCGATGTGGATCTTCACCTCGATGGTCTTCTGGTCCTCGGCCAACTGGTAGCTCTTCACCTGGCCGACCTGGATCTGCCGGTAATAGATCGGGCTGCCCTGCTCCAGGGAACCCAGCCGATCAGCCTTCAGTGTCAGGTGCAGGCCAGGCAAGCTGTCGGAAAGCGGTGGCGGCTCCTTCAGCGCGACGAAATCCTTCTGCTGTTCGCCCTTCACCGGGTCGATGGCGATGTAGTTACCGGAAACCAGCGTCTCCAGACCGGTGACACCCGCGATGGAAACCCTCGGCTTGACCAGCCAGAAGCGCGTACTCTTGCTCAGGTATTCTCCGGCCTCCTTGCGCATTTCCACGACGGCGATCACGCCCAGGGTCGGCTTGTTGACGTGCATGTCCACGACCTTGCCGACGCCGATGCCCTTGAAGATTACTTCGGTCTTGTTGGCCTGGATGCCCTCGCCGCTTTCGAACTGGATCTGGATCATGATTCCCGCCTGGTCGTAGGCACGCCACGCAAGCCAGGCTCCGATCGCCAGCGCGATCAGCGGGAGAATCCAGATAGCCGACCAGTTCGTGGTCTTGCGCATCTTCGGTGTGGGGAGGTCACTCATCGTCGTCTTCCGCGTCCGTGTTATCCCAGATCAGCCGGGGATCGAAAGTCACTGCGGCCAGCATGGTGAGGACCACCACGCTGGCAAAGGCGGCCGCACCGAGATTTGCCTCGATGCTGGCTAGGTTTCCGAAGCTCACCAGCGTCACCAGGATCGCGATGACGAAGATGTCGAGCATCGACCAGCGGCCGATCCACTCGATGAAGCGATACATCACATTGCGCTGCAGCGCGGAAAGCGGCTGACGCCGCTGCACTGAATAGAGCAGCAGGGCAATGCCCACCAGCTTGAAGGTGGGCACCAGAATACTGGCGATGAACACCACGGCGGCGATAGGCACCATGTCCGCATTGATCAGCTCGACCACGCCTTCCATGATCGTCGCCGGCATGCCATTGCCGAGGAAGTTCACCGTCATGATCGGCAACAGGTTGGCAGGGATGTAGAGGATCGCAGCAGTGATCAGCAAGGCCCAGGTGCGGACGATGCTGTTGGGCCGACGTTCATGCACCACCGCCCCGCAACGGCTGCAATGGGTCTCGCCGTCCTCTGCCCGGCGGTTGAGCTGGTGACATTCGCCACAGACCAGGATGCCCGCATCAATGGCTCGCATCGTGGAACTCCCCCGACAGTTCGCTCCAGACCTGGTGGTGGGACATGGTGACTTCCAGCCAGACCTGCGTGAACAGCAGGCCAACGAAGCACGCCAGGCCGACGCTCACATGCAGCTCTGCCATGCCGATCAGTTTGACGATGGAAACGAGGATGCCCATCAGGTACACCTCGAGCATTCCCCACTCACGCAGGTGCTGGTAGCCGCGCAGCAGCAACATGCCCTGGTCGCGCAACGCCGGGTAGCGGATGGAGACCAGCACGAACAGCTGGCAGAGCAGCTTGGCCAGCGGGATCACCATGCTGCAGAGGAAGACCAGGAAGGCGACGCCCGCCATATTCGAATGATACAGGCCGACGACACCACTCCAGACCGTATCCATGCTGGTCTGCCCCAGGATGGTGATGTGCATGATCGGCAGGAAGTTCGCCGGGATATACAGGATCAACGCCGTCAACACCAACGCCAGCGCACGGCGGACCATATGGGGGCGGTGGATTTCCAGTTCATATCCGCAGCGCGGGCAAACGGAGCGGTGCCCGAGGGAAACGGGCTCGCGGCGCATCAGCAGGTCGCACTCGTGGCAAGCCGTCAGCTCTTCCAGAGGCAGGTCCTGCAAGGCGTGTCCTTCGATGTGGGGCATGTAGGAACTCAGGGGAAATTAGAAAGCTATTGTAGACGACGCAACCGCCCATCCGGTGCCCGAACACTGCCTCGAATTTCATGGAGAACCGCGGCTGCAAAAATAGCGCGCGCAAAAGCAAAACCCCCGGCCAGCGAAGCTGACCAGGGGTCTTGGGATAGGAGCTTGACGATGACCTACTCTCACATGGAGAAACTCCACACTACCATCGGCGATGCGTCGTTTCACTACTGAGTTCGGGATGGGA